>NZ_JAWZTE010000015.1:0-172637 GCF_033875155.1 Actinocorallia sp. A-T 12471
TCGGCCGCCGCACCGGGTGCGGCGGGTGGGTCGCTGCGGGGGCGGACCGTGCCGATGAGCAGGATGCGCAAGGTGATCGCCGCCAACATGGTGCAGGCGCTCAACACCTCGGCGCAGCTCACCACGGTGATCGAGGTCGACGTCACCGGGATCATGCGGACGCGTGCCGAGTTCGGCGCGGCGTTCGCACAGAGCGCGGGCGTCAAGCTGTCGCCGCTGCCGTTCATCGTGCGGGCCGCCGCCGAGACGCTGCGGGCGCACCCGACCCTGAACGCGAGCATCGACGCCGAGGCGGGCACGGTCGTCTACCACGACGCCGAGCACGTCGGGATCGCGGTGGACACCGAGCGCGGCCTGATGGTCCCGGTCATCCGTGACGCGGGCGGCCTCGACGTGCGGGGTCTCGCGCTGCGGATCGCCGACCTTGCCGCGCGGACGCGGAACAACGGGATCACCCCCGACGAGCTGTCGGGCGGCACGTTCACCGTCACCAACACCGGTTCGCGGGGCGCGCTGTTCGACACCCCGATCTTCACGCCGCCGCAGGTCGCGATCCTCGGCGTGGGGGCGACGGTCCGGCGTCCCGTCGTCTGGGAGGTCCCCGGTGAGGGCCCGACGATCGCGGTGCGCGACATGGTGTACCTGTCGCTGTCCTACGACCACCGGATCGTGGACGGCGCTGACGCCGCGCGTTTCCTCGCCGACCTGCGGACCCGTATTGAGGCCGCCGGGTTCGACGGCGAGCTCGGGCTGTAGCCCGTCTTCCGGCCGCGACGTCCCTCGGGGCGTCGCGGCCCACCCGTGGAAAGGAGCCGCAGGTGTCCGCTGTGTCCCCGGACGGCAGGAGGCTGCTGCGTCTTGAGGTCCGCAACGCCCAGGTGCCGATCGAGCGCAAGCCCGCGTGGATCAAGACACGGCTGAAGATGGGCCCGCAGTATCGGGAGCTGACGCAGCTCGTCAAGGACGAGGGTCTGCACACGGTCTGTCAGGAGGCGGGCTGTCCCAACATCTTCGAGTGCTGGGAAGACCGGGAGGCCACGTTCCTGATCGGCGGAGACCAGTGCACGCGGCGCTGTGACTTCTGCCAGATCGACACCGGCAAACCCGGCCCGCTCGACCGCGACGAGCCCCGCAGGGTCGCCGCGTCGGTCAGCTCGATGGACCTGAACCACGCGACCATCACCGGCGTCGCCCGCGACGACCTTCCCGACGGCGGCGCGTGGCTGTACGCCGAGACCGTGCGCCGCATCCATGAGGCGACGGCGTCGCGTCCGGCCGGGCGCACGGGCGTCGAGCTGCTGATCCCGGACTTCAACGGGCTGCCCGACCAGCTCGCGGAGGTCTTCGCTTCGCGGCCCGAGGTGCTGGCGCACAACGTCGAGACGGTGCCGCGCCTCTTCCGGCGGATTCGTCCCGCGTTCTCCTACGAGCGGTCTCTCCGGGTGCTCGAGGAGGCGCGCGCGGCGGGCCTGGTCACCAAGTCGAACCTGATCCTCGGCATGGGCGAGACCCGTGACGAGGCCGTCAGGGCGCTGGCCGACCTGCGCGCGGCGGGCTGTGAGCTGGTGACGGTCACCCAGTACCTGCGGCCGTCGCCCAGGCACCACCCGGTCGAGCGCTGGGTGGAGCCGCAGGAGTTCGTGGAGCTCGGCGAGGAGGCCGAGCGGATGGGCTTCGCCGGCGTCATGTCGGGTCCGCTGGTCCGCTCGTCCTACCGCGCGGGACGGCTGTACCGGCTGGCGACGGAACGCCGTCAGCCGCGCTGAGCCCGGGGAGCCTTCGGGGGACTCCCCGGGCCGCCGGGGTCAGCGTGCCGCGTCGCGCCAGGTGCGGATCGACAGCGGGACGAGGAGGGCGAGCAGGAGGACGGGCCCGAGGACGGCCGCGGGCATGGCGTGCCCGGCGAGCCAGGACGCGGCCTGGGTGGGCGCGCCGAGCAGGTCGCGCAGAGCGGTGGAAGTGGCGGACAGGGGGTTGGCGTCGGCGACGACGGCGAGCCAGCCGGGCATGGTCGAGGTGTCGACGAACACGCTCGACAGGAACAGTACGGGCCACACGGCGATCTGGACGGCTTGGACGGTCTCCGGCGTCTTCGCCTTCAGCCCGAGGTGGATGCCGAGGAACAGCATCGCCAGACGCAGCAGAAGCAGCAGCCCGAGGGCGATGGCGAGGGAGCCCGCGCTCGTATCGGGCCGCCATCCGAACGCCAGTCCGGCTGCGACCACGACGGCGAGGGAGACCAGGGAGTCGAGCAGGTCGGCGGCGGCCCGCCCGCCGACGACGGCGAAACCTCCGACGGGCAGGGACCGCAGCCGGTCGGTGACGCCCTTGGACGCGTCCGCCGCCACCCCGCCCATGGTCCCCTCAAGCCCGAAGAAAACGGTCATGGTGAGGACGCCGGGCATCACGAACGCGAGGTAGTCCCCGCCCGTCCCCGCGCTGAGCGCCCCGCCGAGCAGCGCGCTGAACATGCCCATCATCAGCACGGGGAACAACCACCCGAACACCTTCAGCCCTGGCCGGTTGCGCCAGTGCAGCAGCTGCCGCCATGTCATCGTCCAGGTGTCGACGGCGACCCGCCGCACCCCCGACGGCCCTTCCGCCGCCACGGTCACCGCGCTCATCGCGCCTCCTCCTTCGCAACACGGGCCTCGGCGTCGGGTCCGACAAGCCGCAAGAACACCTCGTCAAGCGTCGGCGCGGACACCGCGAGGTCGGCGAGCACGATCCCGTCGGCGTGCACGGCGGCGGCCACCGCCGGGACGGCCAGCGCGCGGTCGGCGACGGGGACGCTGACCCGCCCGTCCCCGGTCTCGACGGGTCCCGAGGCGTGCGGTCCGGCGAGCGCGGCGAGCCGGCCGAGGTCGGCGGGGTCGCGCGGCCGCAGGTCGAGGCGGTCCGCGCCGATCCGCGCCTTGAGCGCGGCGGGGGTCCCGTCGGCGGCGATCGTGCCGCGCGCGAGCAGCCAGACGTGGTCGGCGAGTGCGTCGGCCTCCTCCAGGTACTGGGTGGTGAGCAGGACCGTCGTGCCGCCGTCGGCGAGGGCGCGGACGGTGTCCCAGACCTCGCGGCGGCCTGCCGGGTCGAGGCCGGTGGTGGGCTCGTCCACGAACAGGACCTCGGGCGCGACGAGCAGGGCGGCGGCGAGGTCGAGGCGGCGGCGCATCCCGCCCGAGTAGGTCGCCGCGCGTCTTCCCGCGGCGTCGGCGAGCCCGAACCGTTCGAGGAGTTCTGCGGCGCGCCGCCGCGCGGCGCGCCGGGACAGCCGGGACAGGCTGCCGAACAGGACGAGGTTCTGCTCGCCGGTCAGGTCCTCGTCCAGCGCGGCGTACTGGCCGACGAGCCCGATGCGGGCGCGGACCTTCCCGCCTTCGCGGACCGGGTCGTGTCCGGCGACGCGGACGACGCCGGAGTCGGGCGCGAGCAGCGTCGTCATGATCTTGACGGCCGTGGTCTTGCCCGCGCCGTTGGGGCCGAGCAGGCCGTGTACCTCGCCGCGCGGCACGTGGAGGTCGAGTCCGTCGAGCGCGGGGCCCGACGGGTAGGACTTGCGCAGTCCTTCGGCGAGGATCGCCGGGGTCATGGGCAGCTCCCAGGGTTGCGTACGGCGTAGAGTACGCCGTACGCAAGAAGACTAGGGTACGGTGTACGCAACCCGCAAGTCGATCAGGGAAGAGTCGGTTCGTTGCCTCCGCGCCCGCCCGTCCAGGACCTCGCCCGCAGCGTCTACCTGCTGTGGGGGCACCATCCCGCGCCGGGCCGCTCGGGGCTGAGCGTCCCCGGCATCGTCGCGGCGGGCCTGGAGATCGCCGACGCCGAGGGCCTCGACGCGGTCTCGATGCGCAGGGTCGCCGAGCGCCTTGGCGTGGGCGCGATGTCGCTGTACCGGCACGTTCCGGGCAAGGACGACCTCACGGCCCTGATGGTCGATTCCGTCTACGCCGAGCTGTACGGCGACGACGTCACAGTTCCGGCCGACGCGGGCGACTGGCGCGACGGCCTGCGCCTCGTCGCCGCCCGCAACTGGGACCTGTACGCCCGCCACCCGTGGCTGCTCGACCTGCGCCCGTCACGCCCGAACCTCGGCCCGCACACGAGCCGCAAGTACGAGGCGGAACTCCGCCCCCTGGACGGCATCGGCCTCACCGAGGTCGAGATGGACGCCGCCCTCACCCTCGTGCTGTCCCACGTGGACAGCTCCGCCCGCGCGGCCCGCTCGATGTCCGGCGTGGAGGCGTCCACCGGCATGTCCGACGCCGAGTGGTGGCAGGCCGTCACCCCGGCGCTCACCCAGGTCATGACCGACCCGGACCTCACGGTCTCCGCCCGCGTCGGCTCGGCCGTGGGCGCGGAGTTCAACGCCGCCTACTCCCCCGCCCACGCCTACACCTGGGGGCTGGAGACCCTCCTCGACGGCCTCGCCGCCCGCCTGCCGTAACCCCGTCAGATCTGAGGTGGGCGTGCCTCGTAGGGGGTGCTGAGGACGATGGTGGTGCGGGTGTTGACGTTGGCGGCGGAGCGGATCTGCTTGAGGAGTTCCTCGAGGGCGGCGGGGGTGGCCACGCGGACCTTGAGGATGTAGTTCTCGTCGCCGGCGACGGAGTGGCACGCCTCGATCTCGGTGAGGTGCGCGAGGCGCTCGGGGGCGTCGTCGGGGGCGGCGGGGTCGATCGGCTTGATGGAGATGAACGCCGTCAGGGGCAGGCCGATCTGGTCGGGGTCGAGCCGGGCGGTGAAGCCCTGGATCGCGCCGCGTTTCTCCAGGCGGCGCACCCGCTGGTGGACGGCGGAGACGGACAGGCCGGTCTCCTTGGCCAGGTCGGTGAAGCTCATGCGGCCGTCTTGGGCGAGCAGGAGCAGGATCTGCCGGTCGGTGTCCTCCACAGGGAGAAATCTACCGTGATCGCCCGGGTCGGGCGGAAGGAGTGACCGGACCGCAACTCGCCCTGACCATGAGTTCCGTCGGCAGGACGACGGGACGGCCCGGCCGTCTGGCGGGCGCGCGCAGGACGAGTTCGCACGCGCGCTCCCCCATCGCCCGCGCGGGCCGCGTGACGACGGTGAGGGGCGGATCGCACAGCTCAGCCCACGGCACGTCGTCCACGACGATGATCGACACGTCGGCGGGGATGCGGAGGTTGAGTTCGCGGGCGGCGAGGATGGCGGCCTCGCCGAGCCGGTGGCCGCCCGCGACGATCGCGGTGAGGTCGGGACGGCTCTGGAACAGGCCCGCGGCGGCGGCGTAGGCCGCGTCGGCCGACGGCCTCGCCCGCACGAGCAGCCCCTCGTCGGGGGCCAGGCCGTGTTCTTCGAGGGTCGCCCGGAACGCCTCGCGCCGCTCGCGCGCCCCGCCGAGGGTGGCGTCGCCGTCGAGGTGGGCGATGCGGCGGTGGCCGAGCCCGGTGAGGTAGTCGACGGCCGTGCGGACGCCGCCCGCCTCGTCGGCGAGGACGGCGGGCATGCCGGTGAGGCCCGGCGGAATCCGCCCGGCGAACACGACGGCGACGTCGATCCTCGCCAGGGCCTGCCAGATGGCGGCGTCGCCGAGCACGGGCATGGCGATGACGCCGTCGACGCGCTGCTGGGCGAACCTGTCGACGATCTCTGCCTCCAGGGCCGGGTCCTCGCCCGCCGCGTCGAGCAGCACGTGGCAGTTCTCCGACCGCGCGGTGTCGAGGACCCCTGCGACGAACTCGGCGCAGAAGGGGTCGGCGGCGTCGGGGATGATCAGCCCGATCCCGCCCGTCCGCTGGGTCTTGAGCCCGCGTCCCAGCGCGCTGGGCCGGTACCCCATGGACGCCGCGACGGCCTGGACGCGCTCGCGCGTCGCGGCGCTGACCGATCCGGTGCCCGACATGACGCGCGAGACCGTGGCGACGCCGACGCCGGCCGCGGCGGCCACGTCCTTGATGGTCACTCCGGCCACCGGCCACCTCCGAGCCCCATCCTCCCACGCACCGCCCCGACGCCAAATTGGAAACGTTTCCATATCTTCCATAGCCCCACATTCTCTTGCACAACCACCCCTGCTGGGGTTAGACATAGGGCGACAGACCGCCGCAAGCCAGCTTGGAAACGTTTCCACTCCGGGTGCGGCGACCGGACAGACGCGAGAAAGAAGGCCGCACGATGGCGCGGATCGTCCTTGACGGCATCGACAAGATCTACGCGGGCGGGGTCAAGGCCGTCGACGGGCTGTCCCTGGAGATCCAGGACGGCGAGTTCATGGTGCTCGTCGGCCCGTCGGGCTGCGGCAAGTCCACCGCGCTGCGGATGATCGCCGGCCTCGAGGACATCTCCGGCGGCACCCTGGCGATCGGCGAGAAGGTCGTCAACGACCTCGCCCCCAAGGACCGCGACATCGCGATGGTCTTCCAGAACTACGCCCTGTACCCGCACATGACGGTCGAGCAGAACATGGCGTTCGGCCTTCAGCTCCGCGGCACGCCCAAGGCCGACATCAAGAAGCGGGTCGCCGAGGCCGCCGAGATGCTGGGCCTTGAGCCGTACCTGTCGCGCAAGCCCGCCGCGCTGTCGGGCGGTCAGCGCCAGCGCGTCGCGATGGGCCGCGCGATCGTGCGCGAGCCGCAGGCGTTCCTGATGGACGAGCCGCTGTCGAACCTCGACGCGAAGCTGCGCGTGTCGATGCGCGCGTCGCTGTCACAGCTGCACAAGCGCCTCGGCGTCACCACGATCTACGTGACGCACGACCAGATCGAGGCGATGACGCTCGGCGACCGCGTCGCGGTGCTGCGCGACGGCAAGCTCCAGCAGGTGAACACCCCGCAGTACCTGTTCGAGAACCCCGTCAACCTGTTCGTGGCCGGGTTCATCGGCTCGCCGTCGATGAACTTCGTGACGGCGCGGCTCGGCCGTGACGCCTCGGGCGCGGGCAGCGTGGACTTCGCCGGGTTCCGGCTGCCGGTCCCTGCCGAGGCGTTCGCGGCCAAGGTGGGCCTCGCCGACTACGTCGGCCGCGACATCATCCTGGGCATCCGCCCGTCGGACTTCGAGGACACCGAGCACGCCAGGCCCGAGTGGCCGCGCGTGCGGGTGACCGCGAGCGTCACCGAGGAGCTCGGCTCGGAGATCAACGTGATCTTCCCGATCGACGCCGCGCCCGTCCAGCACAAGGACACCGCGGACCTCGCCAGCGACGCCACCGACGGCGAGGAGGGCGACGGCGCGCTGCCGCTGCTGGAGAACAAGACGCTGTGGACCGCGCGCGTGAACGCCCGCTCGCACGCCCGTCCCGGCGACACCCTCGAGCTTGGCATCGACTGCACCCGGCTGCACTTCTTCGACCCGGCCACCGGCCTTTCGATCGGCCACCCGGACGCGGTGGCGACCGCGGCGCGCATCGGCGTCGCCAAGGTCTGACCGACCCGTCTCGGCCCGGTCGCCTCGGGGGGCGGCCGGGCCGACGGCTTTGCTGGCCCTTACTCGATGCTGCTTATCCGTCGATGACGACGAGGTCGCGCGGGGTGAGGTTCATCCGGTCCGCGCCCGTCCCGGTGCACACGACGATGTCCTCGATGCGCGCACCGTGCGCGCCGGGGTAGATGCCGGGTTCGATGGAGAACGCCATCCCCTCGGCCAGAGGCTCGGTGTTGCCTTCGACGATGTAGGGGTGCTCGTGGGTCTCCAGGCCGATCCCGTGGCCGGTGCGGTGCAGGAAGTACTCGCCGTATCCCGCGGCGGCGATGACGTCGCGGGCGGCGGCGTCGACGGCCTCGGGCGTCACCCCCGGCCGGACGGCCTCCACGGCTGCCTCCTGGGCGTCGCGCAGGACCGCGTAGTAGTCGAGGAAGTCCTGGGGCGGCTGTCCGACGCTGTACACGCGGGTGGAGTCCGAGCAGTACCCCGACGGCATGGTGCCGCCGATGTCCACCACGACGGGCTCGCCGCGTCCGATCACCCGGTCCGACAGCTCGTGGTGCGGGCTCGCCCCGTTGGGCCCTGAGCCGACGATGGTGAAGTCGACGCTGACGTGCCCTTCGGCGAGGATCGCCTCGGCGATGTCCCGCCCGACCTCGGCCTCGGTCCGCCCCGCCTTGAGCAGCTGCGGGACGATCCGGTGCACCCGGTCGATGGCCGCGCCGGCCTGCCGCAGCGCCTCGATCTCCGCGCCGGACTTGCGCATCCGCAGCTCGCGCAGCACCCCTCCGGCGGCGGTGAGCGCCGCGCCGGGCAGCGCGTCGCGCAGCCGGAACGCCATCGCGGCCCACATGTGGTCGGCGACGGCGACGCGGGCTGCCCCGGCGAGCCGCGCGGCGACGAGCGCGAACGGGTCCTCGGTCTCCTGCCATGAGGTGATCTCCAGGCCGAGCCCCCCGGCCGGGGAAGCCTCGGCGACGGCGAGCTCAAGGCGCGGCGTCACCAGGAACGCCTCGTCTTGCGCGGGCACCACAAGGCAGGTGAGCCGTTCGGAAAGGTGCGCGTCGTAGCCGGTGACGTAGCGCAGGTCGGGGCCGGGGGTGAGGACGACCGCGTCGAGACCGGCCCTCCCCACCGCCTCGCGCACCCGGGTGATCCGCTCGGGCGGGTACAGCGCCGTCGTCGTCACGACGTTCTCGCTGGCGGCACTGTCGCGGGCGTCGTTGTCCATCCCCTTAAGGTAGCCGAGCCGATCACGCGGCCGGGCGCTGTCACCCCCCTGCACTACGCTTGGCGCATGTCCCGTCTGATGCTGCTCGACACCCCCTCGCTGTACTTCCGCGCGTACTTCGGGGTGCCGGAGTCGGTGAAGGCCCCCGACGGGACCCCGGTGAACGCGGTGCGCGGCCTGATCGACATGATCGCCCGCCTGGTGGCCGACCGGCGTCCCGAGCGGCTCGTGTGCTGTTTCGACGCCGACTGGCGGCCGGCGTTCCGGGTCGCGGCGATCCCGTCGTACAAGGCGCACCGGGTGGCCGAGGAGCGGCCGGGCGGCGACGTCGAGGAGACCCCCGACACCCTGCTGCCGCAGCTCCCGGTGATCGACGCCGTCCTCGACGCGCTCGGCCTCGCCCGCTCCTGGGCCGACGGCTACGAGGCCGACGACGTCATCGGCACGCTCGCCGCCCGTGACGCGGGCCCGGTCGACATCGTGACCGGCGACCGCGACCTGTTCCAGCTCGTGGACGACGCCCGCGAGGTCCGGGTGCTGTACACCGCGCGCGGCATCCGCAACCTCCAGGTGTTCGGCGAGCGCGAGGTGTCGGAGAAGTACGGCATTCCCGGCAGGGCCTACGCGGACTTCGCGACCCTGCGCGGCGACCCGAGCGACGGCCTGCCCGGCGTCCCCGGCGTCGGGGAGAAGACCGCGGCGGCGCTGGTGACGCGGTTCGGGTCCCTCGCGGGCATCCTCGAGGCCGTCGACTCCGGCGTCACCGAGGGGTTCCCGGCGGGCAGCCGCAAGCGGATCGAGGCCGCGCGCGCCTACCTCGGCCCGGCCGAGCTGGTGTGCCGGGTCGTCACCGACCTCCCGCTGACGGTCGAGGACGCGCTTCCCAAGGAACCGAAGGACCCCGAGGCCCTCGTGGCGCTCGCGGACCGGTGGAACCTCGCGTCACCGGTGAACCGGCTTCTCGCCGCACTGTGATCGAGATTCTCGGTCGCTGTGTCAACGGGCACACGGTGAGCGCACGAGTCGGCGCACTCTGAAGGCAAGGACGGGTGTTCCCTTTGGGGTACCCCGCCGACGCCCAATCCGGAAGGTCGCCCCCATGGCTCTCATCCACAGCCGCCCCGCCGCTCTTCCCGACCGCCCCTACTCCGACGACGAACTGTCGGCCGCCGTCCGAGCCTCCAACCATGACACGTCGCTGGCGTCGTGGACCGTGGCGATGATGGCGGTCGGCGTCCTGGTCCAGGTCGGCCTGCTGGCCTCGGCCGAACCGTCCTTCGCCCAGCTCGCGCTGACCGTGCTGCTGATTCCGCTGATGGCGGCCGGGAGCCGGATCGTGCTGCTGCTCGACCGCGCGTCGGCGGCGCTCGGCGCGGCGGCGAACGCGAGCCAGATCCTCGCCGGGCTGGAGACCCGCAGCATGTGGACCTTCCAGGCGAGGCTGTGGAGTTACGGGACGGCCGCCGCGTTCTGCCTCTGGACGGTCGGCGTCCAGTTCCTGGCCCGCTGAGGCCCCCGGCGTCCCCCGCCCTGTCGCGAGCCTGCGACGACGGAGGGACGCCGGTCTTGCCAGACCGACACGTCCTGGTTTCTCCTGGATGCTGTATCCCCCGCGCACTGGAGACCGCGCCATGGCCGAGGACTCACCCCGCCCCACGTTCTGGACGAGCCTTGACGAGCCGTCCCGGCTCGTCCTGCTGCGCGGCGGCCGCCACCGCAGGTTCCGCGCCGGCGAGCACCTGTGCCGGCAGGGCGAGGAGCCCGACCACGTCCTGGTGATCCGGGAGGGGTGGGCGAAGGTGTCGGTCACCGGCGAGGACGGCCGCGAGGTCGTCGTCGCGGTGCGCGGCCCCGGCGACCTCATCGGCGAGGCCGGCCTGATCACCGGCGCGCCGCGCTCGGCGACCGTCACCGCGCTGCACGCCCTGCAGGCCCTGTCGGTCCCGCGCGTCCGCTTCACCGCGTTCCTGCACGACGACCCCGACGGCTGGCCCACCCTGTCCTCGACGGTCGCGCTGCGCCTCGCCCAGTCCGACCACCGCTTCGCCGCGGGCGGCGGCACCCACCTGTCCGGCCGCCTCGCCGCCTTCCTGTTGCGTCAGGCCGCCGACAACGGCCGCCGCCTCCCCGACGGCGGCGTCCTCATCCCGCCCCTGTCCCAGTCGGAACTCGGCAGCTGCATCGACGCCTCCCGCGAAACCGTCGCCCGCGCCCTGCGCGACTGGCGCGCCCTCGGCCTCGTCGAAACCGGCTGGCGCCGCACCATCCTCCGCAACCCCGCCGCCCTCCACACCCACACCACCACCCCCGACCGCTAACCTTCCCCGGGTCGTCTGCCGAGCCAGTGCGCACTCGTCGGATGCCGGTAGACGTCGAGGTAAGGGTTGGCGCTACTGGAGATCCGTACGATCCAGCCGACCATCCATCCCAGGGCGAGTCTCCCGGCATCCCCTTCGGCGGGGCCGAGGACTTCGGGGATCTCCGGCCGCTCCTCGCCGGTGACGGCGAGCCCGAGAACGCCGAGCGCCGCCGAGACGCTGACACCGACGAGCACGGCAGGCGTCCGCCAGCCGAACGGTTCCAGGAACGGTCCCGGGTCCGTCGCCAGCGTCAACGCCACGAGCGCGAGGGAGCACACGGTCGCGGTGATGCTCGTCCACCGTGCGAACGGGAACAGACTGAACCTGAGACCGCGCCGCTCGTCCCGCTCGAGCGCCTCGAACCAGTGCGCGGCGTCGGCGGCCTCGAAGAACCTGCTGGGCCGCGACGGAGCGACGCCGATGTGGTGCGCCCAGGCCAGCAGGGTGACGAGGTTGTGGTCGTGCGGGAGCGCCCGGTCGAAGGGGTAGGCCCGGCGCCGCAGCTCGGTGAGGAAGGAGGGCGCATAAGCGGGCTGCCGTTCCAGCTCGGCGAAGCCGTCGGGGTCGACCGCGAGGTCGAGCAGCAGTTGGAGGATGTGCGCGACCGCCGGCTGCCGCTCGATCCCGGGGCTCGCCAGGCACTGCCACAGGATCGGGACGAGTCTGGGGTCGTCGGCCAGCCCGCCGCTGAACCTCGGCATGAGCGAGGCGATCCGCGCGGTGCTGGTCCCGGCGACGGCGCCGAGGACCCGCAGCAGGTTCTCGTCGCCGCCGAGCCAGCCGACGAGCGCGTGGTCGGGCACCCCGAGCAGCAGGCTTTCGGCGTGCGCGACCGCGCGGTCGCGCACGACCGCGCGGGGCGATCGGCACGCCTGGAGGATCGCGGTGAGCACCGGTTCGATGTCCGCCGGGCCGGCCCACTCGGGGGCGTAGGCGTCGAGGATACGGACGCCGAGGGCGTTGACGTCGTCGGTGTCGGCTCCGGCGAGGCAGCGGACGGCGAGATCGAGGTCGCGTCCGGCGAGCCGTTCCAGGAACTCCCCGATCTGCGGCTGGTCGCCCGCCGCGTAGAACAGGGTGACCAGCCGCCACGCCCGGTCGCCCGCCCGCGCCAGGAGCCGTTCTGCTCCGTCGGGGAGCCGGTGCAGCTGGACCGCCGCCAGGTACTCCTGGATGGAGCGGTGCGCGAACGTCGCGTTGGCGTCGTCGCCGACGTCGGCCAGCAGCCCCGACCTGTCGAAGATCTCCTTGACGAAGTCCTCGGCCTGCGCCTCACGCACCTCCCGCAGGGACGGCGCGAGCCGCCGCGCCGCCGCGACGAGTTCCGCGCGCGTGAAGTCCTCGAACGCCCCGTCGCGTTCGGCCATCTCCAACGCGAACTCGCGGAGGAAGCGTTCCTTGTCCCTTGCCTGGAAGCGGTTGGACTTGGCGACGGGGTCGTCGGTGAAGTCGTGCCGCTTCAGCATCTCGGCGACCATCTGCCCGTACAGTTCGAGCGTGGTGTCGGGGATGTCGAGCCTCGGCCGCCGCGAAAGGTAGAGGCCGACGGACATGGCGAGGATGAGCGGGGTGCGGTGCAGGTCGAGGGTCTCGGCGGACTCGCGGACCGCGCCGAAGAACGCCTCGGGGCTTTGCGGCTCGGCGAACAGCGGGCGGAGGTTGTCGAGGTAGCGCAGGATCTCGGTGTCGCGCAGCGGGTTGAGGGTGTGCTCGTGCGCGGCGAAGCGGGGAATCCACTCGCCCCGCCATCCGATGAGGTTCTGGCGGCGGCACGTCACGATGATCCGCGCGTTCTCGGTCGGGTTGTCGGGGTCGCCGTTCTCGGCGAACGCGTACAGGGCGTTGCGGACACGCTCGTACTTGTCGTCGGGCACCTCGTCCAGCCCGTCGGCGAGGATGAGGCAGCCGCCCTTCTTCAGGAGTTCCGCGAGGTACGCCTCGGCCTGTCCGCGCGGGAACCGTGCCCGCCGCACAAGGATCTCCTCGACGAGGAACCTGCCGAGGTCGTCGCCGCCGCGGTCGAGCGCTTCGGCGAAGCGGCGCAGCGGCACGAAGAACGGTGTTTCCTTGCCGCGCCGGATGTGCCACAGGTCCGACCGATCGGCGAGGGTGCGGGGCGGCCGGCAGATGGCGACGCCGTAGGCTTTGAGGAGCGTCGACTTGCCCGATCCCGGGTCGCCGGTGATGACCAGGCGGCGGCTGTCGGCGTCGCCCATCACCTCGGTGGCGACGCGGCGGCCGTCGGCGTCCTCACCGACGGCCGACAGCGCCACGTAGGTCGTGCCGAGGTCGAGCTCGCTGCGTTCCCGCAGGTACACGTTGTAGACGACGCGGTACTCGGCGATGAACCAGCTCCGGTAGCGCCGTCCGGACCTGCCGAGCAGCCTGTTCAGGCCGTTCCTGGCGAGCAGCATGAAGCCGAGCACCGGCCCGCCGACGGCCACGGCGACGGTCGCCACGACGCCGAGCAGTGCGAGCACGTCCTCGCGGGTCCACCCCTCCACCGCGCTCTCCCTCCGCCACGACGCAGCATCGCAAGGTTCACTGCGCTTCGACCGGAAAGTCGGAGAATCACGGGTCTATTGATGGAAGATCGAGATGTACCCGAAAACGGGGAAACGGCCGGTCCGTGGGCCGTTTCCCCGGGGGATCAGGTTACGGAGGAGTAGGCGACTACGCCTCGGCGCATGGCTTCGGCGGCTTTGCGGGCGGTGGTGCGGACTTCGCCGTCACCTGCGGCGTCGGCGATCTGGCCGAGGAGGTCCATGAGCTGTTTGACGGAGCGGACGAAGTCGCCGGCGGTCATGCCCGCCTCGCTGAGGACCTCGTCGAGGTCCTCGCCGCCGGCCCAGCGGTAGGCGGCGAAGGCGAAGCCCAGGTCGGGTTCGCGTTGGAAGGCGACGTCGTTGTCCTTCTCGACGCCCTCAAGCTCGCGCCACAGCCTGACCATCGCGGTCAGGGCGTCACGGCTGCCCGGGGGGATGCGCGGCGGGGCGGCGTCCTCGGGCTGGCGCGACTCGTACACCAGCGCCGACACGCACGCGGCGAGCTCGGCCGGCGACAGGCCCTGCCACAGGCCCTCGCGCAGCGACTCGGCCGTCAGCAGGTCGAGCTCGGAGTAGATCCGGCCGAGCCTGCGCCCGGCGTCGGTGACCGCGCCGTCCTTCAGGTAGCCGAGCTGTTCCAGCACCCCGCACACCCGGTCGAACGTCCGCGCGATGACCTGCGAGCGCGACTCGACGCGGCGGCGCAGCCCGGCCGCCTCGCGCTCGAGCCTGAAGTACCGCTCGGCCCAGCGGGCGTGGTCCTCGCGGTCGGTGCAGCCGTGGCAGGGGTGGGCGCGCAGCTGGGCGCGCAGCCGCTGGATCTCGGCGTCGTCGCCCTCGCCGGCCCCGCCGCGGCCCCTGTGCCGTTTGGCCTCGGCGTGCGGGACCTTGTTGCGCAGCGTCGCGGCCATGTCCTTGCGGTGCTGGGGGTTGCGCGGCGAGAACCACTTGGGGATCTTCACCCGCTCCACCGGCTCGGCGGGCGCGAGGAAGTCGGCGAGGGTGAGCCGTTTGACCTGGCGGCTGTCCAGCAGCACGAGCGGCGCGGGCCCGTCGGAGCGCTTGGCGATGCCGGTGTCGAGGATCAGCGCGACGCCCTGGGTCCGCCCGGACGGCACGATCACCACGTCGCCGGGCCGCAGCCGCTCAAGCGACCTGGCCACCTCGAGGCGGCGCGCGCCCGCGCGGTCGCGCGACAGCCGCGACTCGGCGTCCGACAGGGCGCGGCGCAGCGCCGCGTACTCCATGAAGTCGCCCAGGTGGCAGGTCGCGGCCTCGGCGTACCCGGCCATCGCCTCCTCGGACTTGTGCAGCTGACGGGCCAGCCCGACGACCGCACGGTCGGCCTGGAACTGCGCGAACGACTCCTCGAGCAGGGTCGCGGCGCGTTCCCTGCCGACCGCGCCGACGAGGTTCACCGCCATGTTGTACGACGGCCGGAAGGACGAGTTCAGCGGATAAGTCCGGGTTCCGGCCAGGCCCGCGACCGCGCCCGGGTCGATGCCCGGCTGGTACAGCACGACCGCGTGGCCCTCGACGTCGATGCCGCGCCGCCCGGCCCGTCCGATGAGCTGGGTGTACTCGCCGGGCGTGAGGTCGGCGTGCGCCTCGCCGTTCCACTTGTCGAGCTTCTCGATGACGACGGTGCGGGCCGGCATGTTCACGCCGAGCGCGAGGGTCTCGGTGGCGAAGACCGCGCGGATGAGGTTCTTGGCGAACAGTTCCTCCACGACCTCCTTGAACACCGGCAGCATGCCCGCGTGGTGGGCGGCGATCCCGCGCTCGAGGCCGTTCAGCCAGTCGTGGTAGCCGAGCACGACCTTGTCGGCCTCGGGGATGTCGGCGGTGCGCTCCTCGGCGATCCGCCGGATCAGCTGGGCGTCCTCACGCGAGGTCAGCCGCAGGCCCGAGTGCAGGCACTGGCTGACGGCGGCCTCACAGCCGTTGCGGGAGAAGATGAACGTGATCGCCGGGAGCAGCCCGGCCCGGTCGAGCCGCTCGATCACGTCGGGCCGCGACGGCGGGCGGAACCTGACGGGACGGTGGTCGCGGCGGCGTCCCGACCGCCGCCCGGAGTTGATCTTGGCTTTGCGGACGTCGTCAAGGGAGATCCTGCGCAGCTCGGGGTTGACCTTCGCGCGGCCCTCCCGGGAGTCCTCCACGAACAGGTCGTAAAGCCGCGTGCCGACCAGCATGTGCTGCCACAGCGGCACCGGCCGGTGCTCGTCCACGATCACCGTGGTGTCACCGCGCACGGCCTTCAGCCACTCGCCGAACTCCTCGGCGTTCGACACCGTCGCCGACAGCGCCACCACCCGCACCGAGTCGGCGAGATGGATGATCACCTCTTCCCAGACCGCGCCGCGGAACCGGTCGGCGAGGTAGTGGACCTCGTCCATGACGACGTAGCCGAGCCGATCAAGGGTCTGCGAGCCCGCGTACAGCATGTTCCGCAGGACCTCGGTGGTCATCACCACGATCGGGGCCTCGCCGTTGACCGAGTTGTCGCCCGTCAGCAGCCCGACGTTCTTGGCCCCGTACCGCCTGGCGAGGTCACCGTACTTCTGGTTCGACAGCGCCTTGATGGGGGTGGTGTAGAAGCATTTACGGCCCTCCCGCAGGGCCAGGTGGACCGCGAACTCGCCCACGACGGTCTTGCCCGATCCGGTGGGGGCCGCGACCAGGACGCCGTCGCCGGACTCCAGCGCCCGGCACGCCTCAAGCTGGAATCCGTCAAGGTCGAAGTCGTACAGGCCGCGGAACTCCCGCAGCGCGGGCCCGTTCTCGGTGACGTTCCTTTGGTGGGCCGCGTAACGCTCGGCGGGACTGCTCATGCTTCCAGCCTATGGTTTCGCGGGAGCCGATTCCCACCCGGTTTTCCGGTCGTTAACGCCGGTCCTCGATCGGCTCGGGCTCGCCGATGTCGGACGGCTCGTCGTCGATCACCGACGCCTCGTCGTCTGACAGGCCCTCGTACAGGCTGGGCTGGGTGGCGCGCCTCTTGTCGACGAGGAAGGCGATCCCGTCGGACATCGAGAACAGGATGATCACCGGGATCGCGAGCGACACCATCGTGATCGGGTCGGCGCTCGGCGTGGCGACCGCGGCGAACACGAAGATCCCGAAGATGATCCCGCGCCGCCACTTCTTGATCACCGCGTGCGGCAGCACACCCGCGAGGTTCAGGATCGACACGAACAGCGGGAGCTCGAACGCGAGGCCGAACACCAGCAGCATGGTGATCACGAACCGCAGGTACTCGTCGACGGTGATCAGGGCCGCGACGTTGTCGGGGGTGAACCCGAGGAACAGCGCGATGCCCCGCTCGACCGTCAGGTAAGCAAGGGCCGCGCCGACGAGGAAGAGCGGGAGCGCCAGCGTCAGGAACAGCAGCGTCCAGCGCTTCTCCTTGCGGTGCAGGCCCGGCGCGACGAAGGCCCACAGCTGGTACAGCCACACCGGCGAGGACAGCACCACGCCGACGAGGAACGCGATCTTCACGTTCAGGAAGAACGAGGAGAAGATCCCGTTGACGACAAGGGAGCACTCGTCGCCCTTGAGGTCGGTGGACTGCGGGACCGAACAGAACGGCTCCCGGAGGATCTGCCAGACCTCTTCCTTCAGCACCCAGCCGATGACCATGCCGACCAGCAGGCCGAGCAGCGCCTTGACCGTGCGGTTGCGCAGCTCGCGCAGATGGTCAAGGAGCGGCATGCGGCCATCGGGGTTTGCCCCGCTCATGTCCTCATCCTCGGGGTGTTGTCTGGTGACGGGGAAGGGCCGGCGCTCAGGAGGTGCGGTTCACCTGGTCGGGGCTGACCGGGACGCCGCTGATGGTGGTCCCGTCGGCCTTGGGGGCGGGGATCTCCTGCGCGGGCGCGGCCTGCGGCTGCGCGGGCACGTCGTCCTTGTCGTCGTTCACCAGGCCCTTGGTCTCGGACTTGAAGATCCGCAGCGAGCGGCCCAGGGAGCGGGCGGCGTCGGGCATCTTCTTGGTGCCGAAGAGAACCAAGACCACAACGGCGATGAGCAGGAGCTCGGGCCAACCCAAATTCGGCATGTTCTGTCCTCACTGCGGGGCAGGGCTGTGACTCCTTGATGCTACGCCCCGCATGCCGTGGTGCGTAACGGCCCAAAGAGGTGAACCCTAAGCTTTCTTACCTATTCACCAGCGGTGAACTCAGGCCACACCCTACTCTCCCCGACCCGCCCACGTCCCCCGACAGCACACCCGAAACCAGGACTTAACGGACATCCTTAACTGTCGCGGAGGCGCTCCCGCAGCCGATCGAGCTTCCGCTGAAGCCGCGACCGCTTCGGATCGAGCCGCCGCCGCGTCCGCTCCACCGCCCACGCCAGCTCCCGCACCGCGGCGAACAGACGGAACCCGGCGAACGCCACAACACACATGCCAACGGCCGTCAGCGCCACCCACGTCATCGCCCACCCCACACCCCCCAACCTACACCGCCCACCCCCCGCGACCCCGCACACCGCCCTTCCTCGCAGTCCCTTCGGGACTGCGAGAAAAAGAGCCCGACGCACCCGACAGACCGGGCACTCCCCGCGGCCCCCTTCGGGACTGCGGGGAAGAGACCAGACGCACCCGACAGGCCGGGCATTCCGCAGTCCCCTTCAGGACCGCGAAAGAGATCAGACGCACCCCACAGGCCAGGGATTCCCCGCGGCCGCCTTCGGGACTGCGAGGAAGAGGACGGATGTACCGGGCGGGCCGGGCGTTCCTCGCGGTCCCCTTCGGGACTGTGGGGGGGAGGGGGTGGGTGGGCTAGGTGTAGAGGGCCAGGGCGCGTTCGGCGTCGGCGCGGACCCCGTCGACCAGTTCGGCGGGGGCGACGAGGCGCGCCTGGTCGCCGAGGCGCAGTGCCAGCGACCGCACCCAGCGGGCGTCCGACGCGCGCAGCACGATCCGCAGCCTGCCCTCGCCGATCTCTTCGGCGCTCTCACACGGGTAGTAATCGGCCACCCACCTGCCCTGCACGGTCAGCTCGAACGTCGCAAGGACGTCCTGGGCGGTGCCCTGGTACAGGCCGCCGTCGAGATCACGGCCGCGCACGCCGGCCGGCACCGACGACGCGGCCTCCAGCACCCGCACCGCGGTGATCTGGTCCATCCGGAACAGCCGGACCGCCTCCGCGCGACGGCACCAGCCCTCAAGGTAGGTGCGGCCGTCCACGACCAGCACCCGCATCGGGTCGACCTCACGCTCGGTGTGCTCGTCGCGGCCCGCCACGTAGTAGCTGAGGAACAGCCGGCGGCCCGTCCGCAACGCCTCCTGCACCTGGCCGAGCGCGCCCGCGCGGACGTCGACCTCCACCGACACCTGACGCGCCGCCTCCGCCGCGCCGCCCGCGGCCGCCTCCAGCTTGGCCACCACGCGGCTCAGCGCGTCGCGCTCGGCCGCGCCCGGCAGCTCCGCGAGCATCCGCAACGCCACGAGCAGCGCCGCCGCCTCGTCCGCGCCCAGGCGCAGCGGACGGCTGATCGACTCGGCCTCGGCGACGGTGATGTCGCCGCCCTCGTAGCTGAGGTCGATCGGGCAGTACGGGTCGGGCGAGCGCAGCTCAAGGCACCACAGCAGGTTCAGGTCGTCGCGCAGCTGCCGTTCGGTCACCCCGAACGCCTCGGCCGCCTCCGCGACGCTGACGGTGTCGCGCGAGACCACGTAAGGCACCAGCGCCAGCAGCCGCGACAGCCGGTCCGACGACGTCGTCGTCACGACAGCACCCCCTTCAGATGCCGGATGACCGCGTCACGCAGGTCCGGCGGATCGAGCACCACGAGATCGTCGGCGAAGCGGGCGAGGCTCGAGGCGGTCCATTCGGCGTCCCAGACGCTCAGGTCGGCCTCCTCCCACTGCTCGTCCACCGGCACCACGTCCGACGCCCACCGCCGCACCCCCTGCGCGCCGCCCTTGCGCAGCCGCACCCGGGCGGTGCGCCGCTCGGCGGGCCGCTCCCCGAAGTCGAACGCCAGCGCCCGGATGTCGGTGCCCGGCGGCACCTTCACCGACCCGTCCGGGCCCGCCGACGCCACCGCGCCCGCCACCCGCGACAGCCGGAACACCCGGTGCGCGCCGCGCATCCTGTCGAAGCCCACCAGGTACCAGCGGCCGCGCCGCGAGGTCAGCCCCCACGGCTCCACGACCCGCCGCTGCGCCTGCGACCCGCCCATCTTCACGTAGTCGAACGCCACGGGACGCCCGTCCCGCACCGCCTCATACAGCGCGGGGAAGGCAGGGTCGTCGGCCGCGACCCGCGACTCCAGCACCGGCGAGCCGCCGGGATCGGCGTCGATTCCGGCCGCGCGCAGCTTGAACAGCGCGCCCGAGGCAGCCTCGGCCATCGTCGTCTGCTGCCACACCCGCGCCGCGAGGCCGAGCACGGCGACCTCGTCCGGCGTCAGATGGATGTCCGGCAGCTCGTAGGCGTGCGGCGGGATCCGGTAGCCGACCTCGTTGTCGTCGTCCGAGCCGAGCTCGAGGGGAATGCCGAGCTCACGCAGCTCGTCCTTGTCCCGCTCGAACATGCGTTTGAAAGCCTCCGGCGAGTCCGGATATCCCGGAACCGCCCTCCTGATCTGCTCCGCCGACAGATACCGCCTGGTCGCCAGCAGGCACACCACCAGATGCAGCAGCCGGTCGGTCTTGCGCCGCGACATCTCCAGCGCCACCTCCCTCGCGGTGAAACGCTACCGTCTTCCCCGTGATCCGATGGCGTAAAGGCACAGTGCAGGGCGTCCGCCGCGAATGGCCGGGCGCGGTCGAACTCGACGTGACAGTCGACGGGCAGGGGGCAAGGGCCCTGGCCTACCCCGAACTCGTCGGCAGACCCGAGCCCGGCGACACCGTCCTGCTCAACACCAACGCCCTGGCGCTCGGCCTCGGCACCGGCGGCTACGCCATGGTCGTCGCCGTCCCCGACCGGCTCCCCCCCGACCCCCAAGGGCCGGGCCACCTCGTCAAGGCCCGCTACACGCCGCTACAGGCGACGGTCCTCGGCGCGGACGAACAGGACTCGCCCCACCACGCGGCCCTCGCCGACGCCGACGACCTCGAAGGCATGCCCGTCCTCATCGCCGACCTCCACTCCGCGCTCCCCGCCCTGCTTTCCGGCCTCCTGCTCGACCGGCCGGGCACCCGAGTCGTCTACGTCATGCCCGACGGCGGGGCGCTGCCCGCCTGGTTCTCCATGTCGATCGCGCAGCTCAAGGCCGCCGGGGTGCTCGCCGCGTGCGTCACGACCGGGCAGTCCTTCGGCGGCGACCTGGAGACCGTCACCGTCCACACGGGGCTGCTTGCCGCCCGACGCGTCCTGGACGCCGACGTCGCCATCGTCGCCCAGGGCCCCGGCAACCTCGGCACCGGCACCCGCTGGGGCTTCTCCGGCGTCACCGCGGGCGAGGCCGTCAACGCCGCCGCCGCCCTCGGCGGCCGTGCCGTCGCGTCCCTGCGGGTCTCCTCCGGCGACGCCCGCGAACGCCACGTCGGCGTCTCGCACCACAGCCTCACCGCCTACGGCAGGGTCGCCCTCGCCCCCGCCGACGTGCCCGTGCCCGCGCTGCCCGGTCCGTTCGGGGCCCGCGTCGCCGAGCAGGCCGCCACCCTGCCCGACCGGCACCGGCTCCTCACCATCCCCCTCGACGGCCTCGAAGCGGCCCTCAGAGCCGACGAGAGCGCCTGGGGGGTGCGCATGTCCACCATGGGCCGCCGCCTCGACGGCGACCTCGAGTACTTCCTCACCTGCGCCGCCGCGGGCCGCCACACCGCGACCCTCCTGTGACGCCCTAGTACGCGCCGAGCACGTCGATCACGTACACCAACGTGTCCGACGCCTTGATCCCGTACTTCGGCAGGCCCTTCACCTCCATGTCCTTGGCCCCGTAAGCCATGTCCGGCGGAGCCACCACAAGGAGCCTGCTCCCGACCTTCTTGCCGACCAGCGCCTCATCCCAGCCCTTGATCACCTGCTGCTGGCCGATCACCGCCGCGTACACCTTCCCGTCCGACCACGACGAGGAGAACACCTTCCCGTCCCGCCACAGCGCCCCCACATACTGGATCGCGAGCAGATCACCCGCCTTCACCTCACGGCCAGGACCTGTCTTCACCGTCTCCACCGTCAGCTTCTTCGGCGGCGACGCCTTCGGCACCCGCACCCCCGGCACGTCACCCCCCGAAACCTCAGGCAGCCCGTCCCCGCCCGCGAACGCCGGAGCGTCCGCCACCGAAGCGCCCTTCGGATGCGACCCCCGCACATCGAGCACGTACACCAGCGAGTCAGAGGCGGCGATCCCCAACCGCTCCGACCCCTGCGTCCCATAACCGTCCTTCGGCGGAATCACCGCCACCACACGGCTGCCCGCCTTCGCCCCCACCAACGCCCGCTTCAACCCCGGCACGAGATTCCACGACGGAAAAGCCGCGGGCGTACCCCCCTGAAAACTGTTCCCGATCAACTTCGAAGCCCCACCCGAAGCCCACGTGTAACCCACATAATCGGCCACCACAAGATCACCCTCCGCCACCGCACGCCCCTCACCCTCCACCACGGTCTCCACCGCGAACTCCTCCCCCGGCGCACCCCCACGCGGGAACTCCACCGACGGCACCACCCCGAACTCCCCCGACACCTCGACCTCAGGCTCCCCCGGCCCACCCCCACACCCCGCCGACGACGAGACCACCAACACCGAGGCTGACAAAACCGCGAGAAGACGACGCATCAACAACAACCCTTAAGGACAAACGAAAAGGACGGGCGCCCACCCTACCGATCAGTAAGTCCCCGCAAAAGAGGCTACGAACCGGAAGACGGACACCCGCCCCCACCACGGACCCGACCGTCACACCACGGCCGTCACATCCCCGCGATCAACTTGTCCACCCGCTCGTCCACCGAACGGAACGGATCCTTGCACAGCACAGTGCGCTGCGCCTGATCGTTCAACTTCAGATGCACCCAGTCCACCGTGAAATCACGCCGCTTCTCCTGCGCCTTCTTGATGAACTCACCCCGCAACCGCGCCCTGGTCGTCTGCGGAGGAACCGACTTCGCCTCGAAGATCGCAAGATCCTGCGCGACCCTCTCCACCGCCCCCTTCTTCTCCAGGAGGTAGTACAGGCCACGGTTGCGATGCACATCGTGATACGCCAGATCCAACTGCGCCACCCGAGGCGACGACAGCGGCAGGTCGTACTTCTTGCGATACCGCTCGATCAACTGGTACTTCGTCACCCAGTCGATCTCCCGCGCCACCATGTCAAGATCACCGGTCTCGACCGCCGTCAGCGTCCGATCCCACAGATCCAACACCCGGCGCACCAACGGATCAGCACCACGCCGATCCATGAAATCCTTCGCCTTCGAGAAGTACTCCCGCTGAATCTCCAGCGACGAAGCCTCCCGACCGTTCGCCAGCCGCACCTTCCTACGGCCCGTCATGTCATGCGACACCTCACGGATCGCCCGAATCGGGTTCTCCAACGTCAGATCCCGCATCACCACACCGGCCTCGATCATGCGCAACACAAGATCGGTCGCCCCGACCTTCAACAACATCGTCGTCTCCGACATGTTGCTGTCACCCACGATCACATGCAGCCGACGGAACCGCTCGGCATCAGCATGCGGCTCATCCCGCGTGTTGATGATCGGACGCGACCGCGTCGTCGCCGACGACACACCCTCCCAGATGTGCTCGGCCCGCTGCGACACGCAGTACACCGCACCACGCGGCGTCTGCAACACCTTCCCGGCGCCACAGATGATCTGCCGCGTCACAAGATAAGGAATCAACACATCAGCCAACCGGCCGAACTCCCCATGCCGCCCCACGAGATAGTTCTCGTGACACCCATAGGAGTTCCCCGCGGAATCCGTGTTGTTCTTGAACAGATAGATGTCCCCGGCGATCCCCTCCTCCCGCAGCCGCCGCTCGGCGTCCACCAGAAGACCCTCGAGGATCCGCTCCCCCGCCTTGTCGTGCGTGACCAGATCGACCACGCTGTCGCACTCAGGCGTCGCATACTCAGGATGACTGCCGACGTCCAGGTAGAGCCGCGCCCCATTTCGCAGGAACACGTTGCTGCTCCGGCCCCAAGACACCACCCGGCGGAACAGATAACGCGCCACCTCATCAGGTGACAACCGCCGCTGCCCGCGGAAGGTGCAGGTGACCCCGTACTCGTTCTCGAGCCCGAAAATGCGCCTGTCCACACCATGACCCTATGCGCCCAAAGCCCCGACCAACAGTCTCCGCACCCCACGATTCTCACGATTCGTGGGCGACCCATCGCACAAAACACACAACAAGCACAACAGGGCCACCCCGAGGACTCAACCCTCGAAGCGACCCCGCTGCGAACAGCCCGGCTAACCCTCCGCAGGCGGCTCCGGCAACTCAAGCGACTCGGCCTCGCCCGACGCGGCGGCCGACCCCGCCGACTCCGCCAGCAGCGCGTCGATCCGCGACGGCACCAACCGCCGGAACAACCGCCGGTCACGGTTACGGTCCAACACCGCGACCTCGAGCTTCTCCGCCTCGAGAACCCTCTCGGAGTCCTGCTGCTGCAACGCGTGCACCGCGACACGCAACGCCTCAGAAAGAGTCTCGCCGTCGCGATACCCCTCCTTCAACGCCGTCGCCACCGCGTCCGCCGCACCGCCCATCGCCACGAACCCGTGCTCGTCGGCCACCGACCCGTCGAACGTCAACCGGTAGATCTGGTCACTCGACGCGTCATCACCGACCTCCGCCACGACCAGCTCCACCTCATAAGGCTTCGTCTGCTCCGTGAAGATCGCACCGAGGCTCTGCGCGTAAGCGTTCGCCAGACCCCGCGCCGTCACATCCGACCGGTCGTACATGTACCCGTTCACATCCGCGTACCGCACCCCGGCCAACCGAAGCTGCTCGAACTCGTTGTACTTCCCGACCGCCGCGAAAGCGATCCGGTCGTAGATCTCCGAGATCTTGTGCAGCGCCCGCGACGGATTGTCCGCCACGAACAGAATCCCGTCGTCATACTGCAGCACCACCACAGAACGACCCCGGGCGATGCCCTTGCGCGCGTAATCCGCGCGGTCCTTCATCTGCTGTTCGGGCGCCACATAAAACGGCATCGACATCGCTTGTTGACCCTTCTCCAGCCTGACCCGGGACGATTACCGCAAGGGGGCGTTCGGACCGCCCGGCGACGAATACCGCGCCTGCACGACGGCCCGGGCCACGTCACCGACCTCCTCGTCCGGCACCCGCCGGAACCCGTCATCGGTGATCGACGCCAGCACCGGGAAGATCCCACGCGTCAGATCAGGCCCGCCCGTCGCCGAGTCGTCGTCCGCCGCGTCGTACAGCGCCTGCACGCACACCACACGCGCGTCGTCCTCCGACAGGTCAGGACGCCACAACTTCTTCAACGCGCCCTTGGCGAACACCGAACCCGACCCGATCGAATGGAAGTCGTGCTCCTCGTACCTGCCGCCCGCCGCGTCGTAGGAGAAGATCCGTCCGACACCCCGCTCCAGGTCATAACCCGCGAACAGCGGCACGACCACGAGGCCCTGCATCGCCATCCCCAGGTTCCCGCGGATCAGCGTGGCCAGCCGGTTCGCCTTCCCCTCGAGGGAAAGCAGCCGACCCTCCATCTTCTCGTAATGCTCAAGCTCGACCTGGAACAGCCGCGTCATCTCCAGCCCGATCCCCGCGGTCCCGGCGATCGCCACCGCCGAGTACTCGTCCGCCGGGAACACCTTCTCGATGTCACGCTGCGCGATCACGTTCCCCGCGGTCGCCCGGCGGTCACCCGCCATGATCACACCACCCGGGAACGTCACCGCCACGATCGTCGTCGCGTGCGGGATGTTCAGATGCTCCGCGCTCCCCGACACCATCCGGCCCCCAGGGAGCAACTCGGGCCGCCAGGCCCCCAGAAAGTCAGCGAACGACGACGGTCCCGAGTTCATGAAGACCCCCGGAAGACCCCCGCCCATCGGCACAGACGCCATGCGACTCCTTCCCCAGCACGCCGGTAGAACTGTCTCGACCCTACTGACATTCGACCGTCTTCCGCATGCCGCGAGATCTTCCCTCGCTCCGCCCTCGGCGAACCCCCCACCCGCCCCCCACTTCCCCCGACCCCCAAATCGTGACCAAGCAACCCCCGCCAAACCACCCCCAACCTCCCCACCACCCCCGCACACCCCCACCCCCCGACCAGCACTCCCCCACCAACCCCCCATCCCCCACCCACCCCGACCGAACGAAGCCAACTCGTCTCCCCGCCCCAGCGGTCCCGTCTCCACCACGGCCCCCACCCAGCCCCACCCCACGACGCCCTAACCACTGATCGCACACCACATACCGCGCTCATCGAGCCTCGCCCACGGACGCGCGAACTCCGCAGTGCAATAGAACGCCGCCGACCTCACGACCTCGGGATCATCGCCGAGCATCCCCATGCCGGAGTTGCAGCCCGTGCACAGCAGGCCCCGGAACACGCCGGTCCCGTGGTCGTGGTCCACGTGCGTGATCGGCGCCTCCATACAGATCGCGCACCTGCCGTGCTGGAGCCTGGACAAGCCGTCCACCCACGGCTCGCTGACCCCGTACTTGTGCCGCAGCTTGTACTCGCGCCTGCTCTTGCTCCCCTCACCCGGCCGGTTGCGCGGGAGCAGCCGGGAAACCCCCGACACCTCGAGCTCCTCGACGACCTGGTTCAGCCACTCCACCCGACCCTCCAGGTACAGGGCGGCCTGACGGAGCCGCCACGGGTCGTCGTCGAACTGGCCGAGCGCGCCGTTGCACGTGAAGCACAGGACACCCCTGACCATCGAGGTCCAGTGACAGTGGTCCACGTGGTCGGGCTCCGGACGGCGGCAGATCGCGCAGACCCCGCCCTGCCGCGCCACGATCGACCGGACCCCCGCCGACGTGACCCCGTAGCGGCGCTTGAGGTGGAAGTCCCGGGTACTCCCGTGCCGCTTCACCACGTTCTCCCTCGAGATCCGGTTGTGGCAGGGCAGGCAGTAGGCCGTCAGGCCGGACCTCGCCGCGCGGTTCTTCCCGAAGTTGGCGACGGGCTGGATCTCCTGGCACGCGGGGCAGTACTTCTGGCCCGCGGGGACGTCGAGGTGACGCCGGAAGGGGCGGACCGTCTTGCCCGCCTTCGCCTGCCTTTCCCGGTACCGGGCGGCGTTCCTGTCGCTCATGCACACCTTGCAGTAAAGGTGGATTCGGTCCGGGGACTGTCGGTATCGGCCGAACTCGGTGATGGCCTTGGACTCGCCGCAGTCGCGGCAGCGCTTTGTCGTCATGCGGGGGGTATTAAGGCCAACACAAAAGGCTCGTCCGCAGTTCTTTAAAACCGCGTACGAGCCTTTCCTAATTGCCCGAATTTACCCCAGGAACAAATCGGACATACTATCACTCTCCGCCTTTTTGCACGTACCCACGGACAAATTCCTCAGAATTCTCTTCTAGGACATTGTCGATTTCATCGAGGATCGCGTCGACATCGTCTGAGAGCTTCTCGGTGCGCTCCTGGACGTCGGAGGAGGTCTCGGTGGTGGTCTCCTCGACCTCTTCGGTCTGTCGGGTGGTCTGCTTCTGTCCGCCGGTGTCCTTGGTGGCCATGAGGGCTCCTCCCGTATGTGCCGCGTGTACGGCGACCTTACCCGGGGCTGCTACGGGCTGGCGTAGGTGGCGTTCCGCCCTGAGCAGAGTGACCGGAGGGGTCCCTACCGTTATCGCCCTTACGCGGCTTGCCGAAACGGGGTAAAGGGCACATCAAGGTGTGGTGGGAGATCGCCTTCCCCGCAGTCCCGAAGGGACTGCGGGGTGGGGTTGGGGGGTAGGCGGCCCGGCTGCTGACGGCGGTGGCGGTCAAGGGCCCGGGGGAAGCGCCGGGGCCCCGCACACGGGTGTGTGCGGGGCCCTGAGGGGCCGTCTGGGGGCCGGGGTCAGCCCTGGCCGGCCAGGACGGCGAGGAGGTCCGCGGCGGTGCGGCAGCGGTCGAGGAGCGCGCCGACGTGGGTCTTGGTGCCGCGCAGGGGTTCGAGGGTGGGGACGCGTTGCAGTGACTCGCGGCCGGGGACGTCGAAGATGACGCTGTCCCAGCTGGCGGCGGCGACGCTGTCGGCGTACTGGGCGAGGCAGCGGCCGCGGAAGTAGGCGCGGGTGTCCTCGGGCGGGTCCTCGATGGCGCGGGTGACGTCGTCCTCGGTGAGGAGGCGGTCGAACCGGCCGAGCGCGACGAGTTTGTTGTACAGGCCGCGGTCGGGGCGGATGTCGGAGTACTGCAGGTCGACGAGTTCGAGGCGGCTGTGGCCCCAGTCGATGCCGTCGCGGGTGCGGTAGCCCTCGAGGAGTTCGAGTTTGGCGACCCAGTCGAGTTCGCGGGACAGCTGCATGGGGTCGTCGCCGAGGCGGGTGAGGACGGATTCCCAGCGGGTGAGGACGTCGAGGGTCATCTCGTCGGTGTCGGTCCCGTATTTGTCCTCGACGTATTTGCGGGCCTGCTCGAGGTATTCCATCTGGAGTTGGACGGCGGTCATCTTGCGGCCGTCCTTGAGGGTGATGAGGTGTTTGCAGCTCGGGTCGTGGGAAATGGCGCGCAGGGAGGCGACGGGGGATTCGATGCCGCGGTCGGCGGTGAGGAATCCGTCTTCGATCATGGCGAGGACGAGGGCGGTGGTGCCGGCCTTGAGGTAGGTGGAGATCTCGCTCATGTTGGCGTCGCCGATGATGACGTGCAGGCGCCGGTATTTCTCTGGGTCGGCGTGGGGTTCGTCGCGGGTGTTGATGATGGGGCGCTTGAGGGTGGTCTCCAGGCCGACCTCGACTTCGAAGAAGTCGGCGCGTTGGCTGATCTGGAAGCCGTCGCCGCGGCCGTCGACGCCGATGCCGACGCGTCCCGCGCCGCAGAAGACCTGGCGGGTGACGAAGAAGGGGGTGAGGTGCCGGACGATGTCGGAGAACGGGGTCTCGCGCTTCATCAGGTAGTTCTCGTGGCAGCCGTAGCTGGCGCCCTTGTTGTCGGTGTTGTTCTTGTAGAGCTGGATGGGGTGGGTGCCGGGGACGAGGGCGGCGCGTCCCGCGGCGTCGGCCATGACGCGTTCGCCTGCTTTGTCCCACAGGACGAGGTCGAGGGGGTTGGTGACCTCGGGGGTGGAGTATTCGGGGTGGGCGTGGTCGACGTAGAGGCGTGCGCCGTTGGTGAGGATGACGTTGGCGAGGCCGAGGTCCTCGTCGGTGAGTTGGGTGGGGTCGGCGACTTCGCGGGCGAGGTCGAAGCCGCGCGCGTCGCGCAGGGGGTTCTCCTCTTCGAAGTCCCAGCGGGCTTTGCGGGCCCGTGCCGCTGATGCCGCGAGGTACGCGTTGACGACCTGGCTCGAGGTCACCATCGCGTTGGCCCCGGGTTGTCCCGGTACGGAGATGCCGTATTCGGTTTCTGTTCCCATGACCCGCCGAACGCTCATGTGTCCGAGCCTAGTGTGCTTCTCGCGGATCTCGGTGGGCGGAGGGCGGTTCGGCGCGTTTTTGCGTTGCGCTTGTGTGAGACGGGGGTTGCCGGTGTGTGAACGCGCGAAACGGCGGGCACACTGGGTGCCCGCCGTTTCGTTCGCCGGTGTGGCGTGTGGGGTTTACAGGTATTGGCCGGTGTTGGCGACGGTGTCGATGCTGCGGCCGGATTCGGCGCCCTTGGTGCCGGAGACGAGGGTGCGGATGTACACGATCCGTTCGCCCTTCTTTCCGGAGATGCGGGCCCAGTCGTCGGGGTTGGTGGTGTTGGGCAGGTCTTCGTTCTCGGAGAACTCGTCGACGCAGGCGTCGAGGAGGTGTTGGACGCGCAGGCCCTTCTGGCCGGTGTCGAGGAACTGCTTGATGGCCATCTTCTTGGCGCGGTCGACAATGTTCTGGATCATGGCGCCGCTGTTGAAGTCCTTGAAGTAGAGGACTTCCTTGTCGCCGTTGGCGTAGGTGACCTCGAGGAAGCGGTTCTCCTCGGTCTCGGCGTACATGCGTTCCACGGTCCGCTGGATCATGGCGTCGACGGTGTGCTGGTTGTCGGCGCCGTGTTCCTTGAGGTCGTCGGGGTGCAGGGGCAGTTCGGGGATGAGGTACTTGGAGAAGATGTCCTTGGCGGCTTCGGCGTCCGGGCGCTCGATCTTGATCTTGACGTCGAGGCGGCCGGGCCGCAGGATCGCGGGGTCGATCATGTCCTCGCGGTTGGAGGCGCCGATGACGATGACGTTCTCCAGTCCCTCGACGCCGTCGATCTCGGACAGGAGCTGGGGCACGATCGTGTTCTCGACGTCTGAGGAGACGCCGGATCCGCGGGTGCGGAAGATCGAGTCCATCTCGTCGAAGAAGACGATGACGGGGGTGCCGGCGGACGCCTTCTCGCGGGCTCGTTGGAAGACGAGGCGGATGTGGCGTTCGGTTTCGCCGACGTACTTGTTGAGGAGTTCTGGGCCCTTGATGTTGAGGAAGAAGGACTTGCCTTCCTGGCCTGTCTTCTCGGCGACCTGCTTGGCGAGGCTGTTGGCGACGGCCTTGGCGATGAGGGTCTTGCCGCAGCCTGGCGGGCCGTACAGCAGGACGCCCTTCGGGGGCCGTAGCTTGTGTTCGCGGAACAGTTCGGCGTGCAGGTAGGGAAGTTCGACGGCGTCGCGGATGAGTTCGATCTGGGGGCCGAGGCCACCGATCTCCTCGTAGGCGATGTCGGGGACTTCTTCCAGGACGAGTTCTTCGACCTCGGCCTTCTGGATCTTCTCGTAGACGTAGCCGGACCTTGTGTCGAGCATCAGCGAGTCTCCGGCGCGGAGGGTGAGTCCGCGCAGGGGTTCGGCGAGCTTGACGATCCGTTCTTCGTCGGCGTGCGCCACGACAAGGGCGCGTTCGCCGTCGGCGAACACCTCCTTGAGGGCGACGACCTCACCCTGCTGCTCGAATTCGAGGGCCTCGACCACGTTGAGGGCCTCGTTGAGCATGACCTCTTGACCGACCTGGAGGTCGTCGACCTCCACCGCCGGAGAGACGTTCACCCGGAGCTTGCGGCCCCCGGTGAAGATGTCGACGGTGCCGTCCTCACGGGCACTGAGGAAGATGCCGTAGCCGGATGGCGGTTGCGCCAGCCGGTCGACCTCCTCCTTGAGAGCGATGATCTGCTCTCGTGCCTCTCTGAGTGTGGACACCAGTCGCTCGTTCTGGCCTGTCACTGTTGCCAGATTCGCCTGTGCCTCATGCAGGCGCTCTTCGAGCACCCGCGTCTGGCGGGGGGATTCCGCGAGCTTCCGACGCAGAACGGAGATCTCTTCCTCCAGGAAAGAGAGCTGCGTCTGGAGGTCACGAACCTCCCTGTCGTGCGCCTTTCGCCCTGCGGCGTCATCACGAGCGGCCACGCCCCGTCACCTCCTCACGAAGAGCCGACGACCTACTCTGACCCTACCTATCTGGCGGGGATCCGTAACCTGACTATTGCATTTCCTTACCGTGGCGGTCCAGTTACGGCGCGCGGTTCGGGCAGGTCGGGACGGTCGGGACGGCTAAAGAAACGTCGGTGAAACAGAAAAATCACGGCGTGTCGCGGCAGGCGGGGGTCGATTACGCCGGAGGCGAACCGATTTCCGATTCTCCGCCCGTAACGTTCGCGGGGCCGGCGGGGAAGGCATTCTCGTTACCGCGGGTGAGTTCGGTTTCGGGGGTTTCTGGGTAAGCGCCCTTGGCCGGGCGGCGGCGGCGCAGCGGCGGGGTGACGCCGTCGGCGAGGCGGCGCGCGGTGATGAGGAAGCCGGTGTGGCCGACCATGCGGTGGTCGGGGCGGACGGCGAGTCCTTCGACGTGCCAGGAGCGGACCATGGTCTCGAAGGCGTAGGGCTCGGCGAAGGAGCCGTGTTCGCGCAGTCCTTCGACGACGCGGGACATCTGGGTGGTGGTGGCGACGTAGGCGCAGACCAGGCCGCCGGGGACGAGTGCCTTGCCTACGGCGTCGAGGCATTCCCAGGGGGCGAGCATGTCAAGGACGACGCGGTCGACGTCGGTCTCGGTGATGGCGTCCTCGAGGGAGCCGACGGTGAGCTTCCAGGAGGGGTGGGGGCCGCCGAAGAACTTCTCGACGTTCTTGCGGGCGACTTCGGCGAAGTCCTCGCGGCGCTCGTACGACGACAGGGTGCCGTGTTCGCCGACGGCGCGCAGCAGGAAGCAGGACAGCGCGCCGGATCCGGCTCCGGCCTCGACGACGCGCGCGCCGGGGAAGATGTCGGCCATGGCGATGATCTGGCCGGCGTCCTTGGGGTAGACGACCGCCGCGCCGCGCGGCATGCGGACGGCGAAGTCCTGCAGGAGGGGGCGGAAGACGAGGTAGTCGACGCCTCCGGTGGAGCGGACGACGATGCCTTCGGGGCGGCCGATGATGTCGTCGTGCTGGAGGTAGCCCTTGTGGCCGTGCCACTGCTTGCCTGCGGCGAGGGTGAGGGTGTTGATGCGGCCCTTGGGGTCGGTGAGCTGTACCTGGTCCCCGTCGCGGAGGGTGCCGTGGGGGGTGCGGGGGCCGGGTTCGTGGGTCGCGCTCATCGGGCCAGGTTATCGGTCCTGTGGGGGTCTTCAGGCCGGTGCGCGGGGGCGGTGGGCGCGGGGGTCAGGTGTCGGTGAGGGTGCGGTGGAGGTCGGCGGTGGACAGGACGCCGTAGACGGCTCCGGCGCGGTCGAGGAGGAGGTGTTCGGTGGCTCCGGAGGTTTGGACGGCTTCGAGGAGTTCCTGGCCGGAGATGTCGGCGGACAGGGTGGTGGTGGCGTCGAGGCCGCGTGCGACTTCGCCGGCGGTGGTCCAGGGGCGGCGGGCGGGCGGGACGGCTTCGACGGCGTGTTCGCTGACGAGTGCGGTGGGGCGGCCGTGGCCGTCGACGATGACGAGTGCGCCGGCTCCCGCGCCGCGTGCCTGGTCGAGGGCGACGGCGAGGGGGGTGTCGGCGGTGACGGTGGCGGCGCGGCGGGCGAGGCGGCGTGCGGTGAGCAGGGGGAGGCGGTCGCGGAGGCGTTCGGCGCGCAGGGACTGGGTGGCGGCGATCCACATGAAGGAGGCGAGGAAGGCGGCCCAGATGACGGTGATCCAGTCGATGCCGGGGGTGCGGGTGGCGAGCCAGGTGCCGCCGAGGAGGACGCCTGCGGCCAGGACGCGGCCGGTGTGGGCGGCGACGACGGTGCCGGTGCGGTCGCGGCCGGTGATCTTCCAGACGATGGCGCGGATGAGGAATCCGCCGTCGAGGGGGAGTCCTGGCAGGAGGTTGAAGACGCCGACGATGAGGTTGGTGAGGGTGAGCGCCTGGAGGAGGAGTGCGGGGACGGGGGCGGGTTCGGTGAGGATGAGGACGGCGGCTCCCGTGCCGCCGAGGGCGAGGGACAGGGCGGGGCCTGCGGCGGCGATGAGGAAGGACGCGCCGGGGCGGGCGGCTTCGCGTTCGAGTTGGGTGACGCCGCCGAGGAGGTGCAGGACGATGGCGCGGACGGGGAGGCCGAAGGCGCGTGCGGTGGCGGCGTGGCCGACTTCGTGGAGGAAGACCGACAGGTAGAGCAGGAGGGCGAAGGAGGCGGCGAGGGCGGTGGCGGCGGGTTGGGGGGCGACGCGTTCGGCGGCGGGCAGGAAGCCGAGGGTGATGAGGAAGGCGATGGGGAACCAGCTGAGGGAGACGTACACGGGGACGCCGAGGATCTTTCCGAGGGTGATTCCTGGCGGGCGTTCTTCGTCTCTTCGCACGTTGTCGATGCTAGCCAGCGGGTGGGGCGGTTCCGTCGTACGTGTCCCCTAGTCTCTTCGCCATGACCTCCTCGACCGGTTCTGAGCCCCTGGTGATCGGTTCGTTGTCGCCCTCCCGCGCGGGCGATTTCATGACTTGTCCGTTGCTGTACAGGTTCCGGGTGATCGATCGGATCGAGGAGCGGCCGTCGCCTGCGGCGGTGCGGGGCACGCTGGTCCACGCGGTGCTCGAACGGCTGTTCGACCTTCCGGCGGAGGCGCGGACGGCGGACGCGGCGCGGGCGATGCTCGAGCCGCAGTGGGCGGATCTCGTGGCGCGTGAGCCGGAGCTCGAGGCGCTGTTCGAGGGTGAGCCGGAGGGCGAGCGTGACGCGTGGCTGGCGCGGGCGCACGAGCTCGTGGACAGCTACTTCACGCTGGAGGACCCGCGCCGTCTTGAGCCCGCCGACCGTGAGCTTTTTGTGGAGACTGTGCTGGAGTCGGGGTTGAAGCTGCGCGGTTACATCGACCGGGTGGACGTCGCGCCGTCGGGTGAGGTGCGGATCGTCGACTACAAGACGGGGTCCGCGCCGCGCGCTGATTTTGAGGCGCGGGCGCTGTTCCAGATGCGGTTCTACGCGCTGGTGCTGTGGCGGTCGCGGGGGCGGGTGCCCGCGCTGTTGCAGTTGATGTATCTGGGGAACGGGGAGGTGCTGCGGTATCAGCCGGATGAGGCTGATCTGCGGGCGACGGAGCGCAAGCTGGAGGCGCTGTGGCGGGCGATCGCGCGGGCGGCGGAGACGGGTGAGTGGCGGCCGCGTCCCGGGCGGTTGTGCGACTGGTGTGATCACAAGGAGCGGTGTCCTGAGTTCGGGGGTGTGCTGCCGCCACTGCCGGAGGGGGCGCGGGCCGCGGCGGGAGGTGGGGTGATCCCGGCGCAGCGGGATTTCTCCGACGACGTGTGAGTTTCGGTCACCGGGGGGTCGCGTCCGTTACGGTGCGGGTATGGGTGCGCCCGATCTTTATTTCTCGTGTGACGTCGAGGCCGACGGTCCGGTGCCGGGGCCGTACTCGATGTCGAGTTTCGGGCTGTCGGTGGCGGGGGTGTTCGACGGCCGGGCGTTCACGCCCTACCCGCCGGCCAAGCACACGTTCTACGCGGAGCTGAAGCCGATCAGCGCGGAGTTCGTGCCCGAGGCGGCGGCGGTGAGCGGGCTCGACCGGGAGCGGCTCGCGGTCGAGGGGCAGGACCCGCGGGCGGCGATGACGGCGGCGGGCGCGTGGGTGCGGGCGCGGGCGCGCGAGGCGGGGGCGGTGCCGGTGTTCGCGGCGTATCCGCTGGGGTTCGACTGGATGTTCATGTACTGGTACTTCCTGCGGTTCGCCGAGGCGGGGTCGCCGTTCGGGCACTCGCGGGCGCTGGACATCAAGACGCTGTACGCGGCGCGCGCGGGCGCGCAGATCCGTGACGCGGTCAAGAGTTCGATGCCGCGTCGGCTGCTGTCGGCGCGGCCGCACACGCATCACGCGCTGGACGACGCGATCGAGCAGGCCGAGTTGTTGCAGAACCTGATGGTGTGGGACGGGGTCCGCTGATCCCGCGGGGGGTCGCGGGTCAGAAGTCGCCTTCTGCGCACTGCAGGACGGTGAGGCCGAGGGCGCGCCACATGGCGACGACCTTGGCGCGGTCGTCGATGACGCCCGCGGCGGGCCCGTACGCGGGGACGACGCGGTCGCGGTACAGGTCGGACTTGACGGTCTCGTCGGGCCGGTGGTCGCCGTCGGCGCGCATGAGCAGGTCGAGGCCGGGGACGGCGATGTGGTGGGCGATCCACGCCGACGTCGCCGCGCGGGCGCGCTCGCCCCTGCCCGACATGTAGACGATCGGGTGTCCGGCGGCCGCGAGGGCCCGGACGACGGTGATGACGGGTTCGTTGGGCAGGTCGGTGCCGACGAGGGTCATGTCGTAGGGCGAGCGCGGCCTTTCCATGGCCTGGTCGCGCAGCGCGACCGTCCCGTCGAGGTCGACGAGCCAGGGGCGCGCGCCGGGCGGGGTGGGCGCGGTGTAGTGGGCGGCGCGGACGGCGTGCAGCCACGCTTCGGCGGCCTCGGTGTCGGGTGCGTCGGGCAGGGGTGAGCGGGCGGCGGCGAAGGCGTCCTCGGTCGCGGCGAGCAGCGCGCGGGCCTCGCTCGTGTCGCCGGAGGCGAACCGTTCGCCGAACGCGCGGATCGCCTCGGGGTCGGCGAGTTCGACGGTGAGGCGGCCGGTCCGGTACAGGTCGAGGCCCTGGTGGAGCAGGCGGGCGAGGTGGCGGGCGGCCTTGGCGGTGCGGGCCCCCGCCTTCCCGGCCTCCGCGCGGCGGAACTGGGCGGCGGCGTAGCCGAAGTAGGCGTCGCGGACCCTTCCCGCCGACAGGAAGGAGCCGCGCAGCGCGGTCAGGGCGTCGCCGAGCGGGGTGCGGACGTCGTAGAGCCGGTCGGGCAGCCAGAGCAGTTCGGTCGCGGTCGGGTTGGCGTCGAGGGCGAGCGCGGCGTACTTGGCGGCCTCGTGCAGGGTGACGTCGTCGCCGCCCGGCCCCGAGGTGACGTGTGAGGCGCGCCGTCCGGTGGGCGGGGTGAGGCCGTGGAACGCCGAGGTGGGGGCGGCGTATACGGCGAGCCTGTCGAGGTCGGACGACGGGGTCGCCAGCCCGTAGGCGGTCGAGCCGACGGTTCCGGCGAGCAGCACGGTACCGGGACGCATGGCACGACTCCAGGACGGGACGGGAAAGGTCCCGTCAAGGTGCCAGATCCACGCCTTCCCGGCAAACCCTTTCCCCCACCCGCACCCGAACCCCGCGCCCGCGCCCGAACCCCGCGCCCGCGCCTGCGGCCGCGCCCGAACCCCGCGCCCCGCAGCCCCGTGCCCGCACCCCACGCCCCGCGCCCGCGCCCGAACCCCGTGCCCGAACCCCGCGCCCCGCGCCCGCGACCCGCGCCCGCGCCCGAACTCCGTCGCGCGGGGCGTCAGAAGGCTGTGGCCGGGGGTGGGCCGGGCGGGAGTTCCCCGGGTCCGCGCAGGGAGCGCAGTCGGAAGGAGGCGAAGATCAGGGCGAGGCCGACGAGGATGGAGAACAGGCCGATGATCCAGATGAGGGCGAGGCCGCCCGCGCCGGGCCAGATCAGCAGGAGCAGTCCGAACACGACGGACAGGACGCCGCCCACGATGTACCACCATTCGCCGTCGATCTGGCGGCGCAGCCACACCCCGGCGATGATCTCGAAGACGCCGGTGACGATGGCCCAGCAGGCGATGACGATCAGCAGGACGAACGCGGTGATGGCGGGCCAGAACAGGGCGATGAGCCCGGCGAGGACGCCGAGCACGCCGGTGAACGCCAGCCAGCCGCGCGACTGTCCCGGGACGCCTTTGATCGCGTAGTACAGGGCGGTGATGCCGTCGACGAGCGCGTACGCGCCGAACAGGATCGCCAGCGCGAGGACGGTGATGCCGGGCCACACCCAGGCGATCACGCCGAACAGGACGGCGATGACGCCGCGCAGGAGCACAAGCCACCAGTGGCGCGCGATTGTCTCGATCATCGCCGTTCCCCCGATCTTGGGCCGTTCCTCCAGGGATGCCGCGCGCCGCCCCAAGCCAACCGGCGGTGACCGCCACGAAACGGTCAATGCGCTTCGGGCCGGGCATGGGACGGGCCCCCGGCGGCGTCGCCGGGGGCCCGTCAGGGACCCACCCGTCAGGGAACCTCTGTCACTGCGTGGCGATGGCCTTGAGGACGTCCATGCGTCCGGCGCGCCAGGCGGGCCACAGGGAGGCGAGGATGCCGACGAGCGCGGAGAACAGGGCGCAGACGCCGAGGAAGACGTAGGGGATGGACAGGATCGCCATCTCCTCTCCCCCGCTGCGTTGCAGCGCGATGCCGAACACCAGGCCCAGGCCAATGCCGAGGAATCCGCCGAACACCGCGATGACGACCGACTCCAGGCGGATCATGCGGCGGGTCTGGCGACGGCTGAGGCCGACCGCGCGCAGGAGCCCGATCTCCCTGGTCCGCTCGGTGACCGACAGGGTGATGGTGTTGACGACGCCGAAGATCGCGATGATGACGGACAGGGCGAGCATGAGGGTGAAGAAGATGAGGATGCCGTCGAGTTGCGCCATCGTCTCCTCCTTCAGGTCGGCCTGGTCGAGGACCGTCGCGCCCGGGAAGGGGTCGACGGCGGCGTCGAGGGCGTCGTGGACGGCGGCCCCGGTGGTGGTGGTGTCGATGGCGAGCAGGACGGGCAGCGCCTTGGGGGTGTGGGCGCGCCATGCCTCGGGGCCCAGGAGGTAGCTGCCGATGAACTGGCTGTCCTGGTAGACGCCGGCGACGCGCAGCGTCTCGGTCTTGCCGTCGGGGAACGCCGCGGTGAGGGTGTCGCCGGGGCTGAGCCCGTCGTCCTTGGCCTTGGTCTCCGACAGCAGGATGCCGTCGCGTCCGGTCTGCGCGGTGCCGGAGACCAGGTCGCGGTTGAGGACGCCGAGCATGCCCTGCGGCTCGCCGCTGACGTAGAAGGCGTCCTTCCCGTCGAGGGTGAAGGTCCCCTGCCCGATCTCGACGACGGAGGTGACGCCCGAGGCGTCGCGGACCGCCTTGACCGCGCCGGGCTCGAGGCCCGCCGGGCTCATGGTCTGGACGATGTAGTCCGCGCCGAACTGGCTGTCCACGACGTCGGACAGCGACGCCTTGATCGAGGACGCCAGGACGTTGACCGTGGTGACGAGCGACAGGCCGATCATGAGCGCGACGGCGGTGACGGCGGTGCGGCGCGGGTTGCGCTGCGGGTTCTGGCGGGCGAGCCGCCCCGACACCCCGAACACCTTCGGGTACCACCCGGCGAGGACCCGGATGACGGGCTTGCCGATGACGGCCGCGAGGACCGACGCGGCGAGCCAGACGAGCAGGACGCCGACGCCGATGAGCGCGAGGGTCTCCTCGGTGCCGCCCGTTCCGGCGAGGCCCGCGGCGAGCGAGCCCGCGCCGAGCGCGGCGAGGACCGTGCCGATGACCGCGCGGACCCGCAGGCCGCGCTGGGGCAGGCTGACGTCGTCGCGCATGGCGGCGACGGGCGGGATCTTGGCGGCGCGCCTGGCAGGGAAGTAGGCGGCGGCGCAGGTGACGAGGATGCCGACGGCGTAGGACCAGCCGATCGCGGCGGGGGTGAGGGACAGGCCGCTGCCGAGGTCGAGTCCCTGGGTGCCGAACACCGACTTCAGCAGCGCGGCGATGCCCGCGCCGACGAGGATGCCGAGGGTGGAGCCGACGACGCCGACGATGACCGCCTCGCCGAGGACGGCGCGGGTGATCTGGCGGCGTGACGCGCCGATGGCGCGCAGCAGCGCGAGTTCGCGGGTGCGCTGCCCGATCAGCATGGTGAAGGTGTTGACGATGTTGAACGAGCCGACGACGATCGACACGATCGCGAACGCGAGCAGGAAGTTGCGCAGGAAGCCGAGCAGCGTGTCGACCTCGCTGCGGCTCTCGTCGGCGAGCTGGTCGGCGGTGACGGCTTCAAGCCCGGCGGGCAGCAGCGGCGCGATCCTGTCGCGCATCTCGGTCTGGGTGATCCCGTCCTGGCCCTTGACGGAGATGAGGGAGTACTGGCCGGGCTCGAGCAGGAGCTTCTGGGCCGTCGCGGTGTCGAAGAACACGAAGGTGACGCCGAGGTCGTCGCCGCCCGCGAGGCCGGTGACGACGGCTTCCTCCTGCCCGCCCTGCACGGCGACGCGCACCTTGTCGCCGACGTCGGCCTTGACGCGTTCCGCGGTCTTCTCGCCGAGGACGACCTCGCCCGCCTTGGTCGGGGGCGCGCCCTTGGTGAGCGGGGTCGACGGGTCGCCGTTCCAGGCGAGGCCCATCTGGGGCGGGCCGCCGCCGCCGACGAGGTCGCCGGAGGAGTCGATGAGCGCGGCGAACCCGTTGACCTCGCCGCGCGCCTCGACGACGCCGGGCACCTTGGCGATCTCGTCCTTGAGGTTCTCGGCGATGGGCACGCCGGTGCGGACCGCCTCGTCCTGGCCGCCGACGGACGGCTCGGCCCGCACCGCGACCGTCGTGTGCTCGAAGAGGTCGTCGAACAGGTTGTCGAACGACTTGTTCGCGGTGTCGGTGAAGATGAGGGTGCCGGACACGAACGCGACGCCGAGGATCACCGACAGGGCGGTGAGGACGAGGCGGAGCTTGTGCGCGGCGAGGTTGCGGAGGGTGACGCGGGTCATGGGGGCCTTGGTCATCATCGGGCCGCGACCTCCGGCAGGTCGAAGCCCTTCATGCGCTCGAGGACGGTGTCGGCGGTCGGGTCGTCCATCGTGTCGACGATGCGGCCGTCCTGCAGGAACAGGACCTCGTCGGAGTAGGCGGCGGCCGCCGGGTCGTGGGTGACCATGACGATGGTCTGGCCCATCTCGCGGACCGAGGAGCGCAGGAACGACAGGACCTCCGCGCCGGAGCGCGAGTCGAGGTTGCCGGTCGGCTCGTCGGCGAAGATGATCTCGGGCCGGGACGCCAGGGCCCGGGCGCACGCGACGCGCTGCTGCTGGCCGCCGGACAGCTCCGACGGGCGGTGCTTGAGGCGCGGCCGCAGCCCGACGGTGTCGACCACCCGGTCGAGCCACTCCTTGTCGGCCTTGCGGCCGGCGATGTCGAGCGGGAGCGTGATGTTCTCCAGCGCGGTCAGGGTCGGCACGAGGTTGAACGCCTGGAACACGAACCCGACCTTGTCGCGGCGCAGCCGGGTGAGGGCGTTGTCGTTCATGCCGGTCAGGTCGGCGTCGCCGATGAACACCTGCCCGGACGTGACCGAGTCGAGGCCCGCCATGCAGTGCATGAGGGTCGACTTGCCCGAACCTGACGGACCCATGACGGCGGTGAACCTGCCGCGCCTGATGCCCGTGGTGACGTCGTCGAGCGCCCTGACCTCGGCGTCTCCCGAGCCGTAGGACTTGGTGACGTGCAGGACGCGCGCCGCGAGGTCCTTGGCGGGCGGGACGGGTTCGGCGGGGGTGTGCGACACGGGGATCTCCCAGAACATTATGGATGCGGTGATACGCACAACGTTAGGGAAAAGGGGTGCCTTCGCGGATCGGCCTGGGGGACGGGCTTGCCGCTCCCCCGGGCGCAGGAGGAGGGGCCCGGTGATCCTCCCCCTGAAGGAGGGGGTCCCCCGAGACGCCGCCCCCGGCTTCTCGGGGATCGCGCCCGAGGCGTCTCAGGGTCGCCTCAGCCGTTGCCGGGGCGGATCACCCCGGTCTCGTAGGCGTACACGACGGCCTGGACGCGGTCGCGCAGCCCGAGCTTGGCCAGCACGTTGCCCACATGGGTCTTGATGGTCGTCTCCGAGACGACGAGCTCACGGGCGATCTCGGCGTTCGACAGGCCGCGCGCGACCTGCCCGAGCACCTCGCGCTCCCGCTCGGTGAGGTGGTCGAGGCCCGGCGGCGGGGCCTCCTCCCGGACGGCCGGCAGGCGGGCGGCGTAGGTGTCGATGAGGCGGCGGGTGACGCTCGGCGCGATGAGCGCGTCGCCGTCGGCGACGATGCGGATCGCGGTGACGAGGTCTTCGGGCGGCGCGTCCTTCAGCAGGAAGCCGCTCGCCCCGGCCCTGACCGCCTCGATCACGTACTCGTCGAGGTCGAAGGTGGTGAGGATGAGGACGCGCGGGTCATGGGAGGCGGCCCGGTCGCGCACGATCCTGCGGGTCGCCTCGATGCCGTCGACGCCGGGCATGCGGATGTCCATCAGCACCACGTCCGGCAGGAGGGTGCGGGTCGCCTCGACCGCGGCCGCGCCGTCGGCCGCCTCGCCGACGACGGTCAGGTCGGGTTCGGCCTGGAGGATCAGCCGGAACCCGGCCCGCAGCAGCGGCTGGTCGTCCACCAGCAGGATTCGCGTGGCCGCCGTGCTCAAGTCATGCCTCCAAGGGGAACGTCGCGCGGACCCGGAAGCCGCCGCCGGTGCGTGGGCCTATCCGCAGTTCGCCACCATAGAGGGCGACGCGCTCGCGCATGCCCACCAGGCCGTGGCCGGATCCGCCCGCCGAGGCGTCGATGACGCCGCGGCCGTCGTCGCAGATCTCCACCACGAGGCTCCGGTCGCCGTAGTCGAGGCGCACCCAGGCGCGGGCGTGCGGGCCCGCGTGCTTGAGGCTGTTGGTGAGGGCCTCCTGGATGAGGCGGTAGGCGGCGAGGTCGACGCCGGTCGACAGGCGGCGCTCCCGGCCCGCGACGTCGAGCTCGACCGCAAGGCCCGTCTCGCGCACCTGCTCGATCAGGCCGGACAGGTCCTCCACGCCCGGCTGCGGGGACAGCTCCGAGCCCGGCGCGACGGCGTCGCGGTCGGTGCGCAGCACCCCGACGATCCTGCGCATCTCCGACAGCGCGGTGCGGCCGACCTGCTCGATCGTCGCGATCGACTCGCGGGCCAGGTCGGGGTCGCGGTCGATGATGCGGCGCGCCGCGCCCGCCTGCACGGTCATGACGCTGACGTGGTGGGCGACGACGTCGTGCAGCTCGCGCGCGATCCGTGAGCGCTCCTCGACGCGGGCGGCGCGGGCGTCGGCGAACCGCGCCTTCTCCAGCCGGGCCGCGCGGTCCTCCAGTTCGGCGAGGTAGGAGCGGCGCAGGCGGGTGCTGCGGCCCACCCACCACACCGTCGCCAGCAGCGCCAGGTACAGGGTGAGGGAGACCGCGTGGACGCCGGGCGTCGCGGTGGCCAGCAAGGCCGCCGACACCGCGAACGCGAGGGTCCCGGCCAGCACGCTTCTGGCCAGGGGCCGGTGCGCGGCGACGGTGTAGACGGCGATGAGCAGCGCGACGATGTCGCCCGACGGCTTCTGCCCCGCCGCGCCCAGGTAGACCTCCCCGGCCAGGACGACCGCGAGGACCCCGACGGGGAACCGCTGCCGCAGCGCCACCGCGCCCGTCACCGCGACGAGGACGGCGTAGGCGAGCGGGCCCGGCGCGGCGTACGAGGAACCGCCGCCGCCGGACACGTCGGCGAGGGTGAGCGCGGCCAACACCAGTGCGACGAGCGCGTCGAGGGCTTCCGGATGGCGGGCTGCCCGGGCTCTGAGGTCGCGGATCGGGGTGGTCACCCCCTAAAAGTAGGCCCCGTCCAGGAGTGCCCGCCCCCTCCGGGATGCCGAACCGGACCCCCTCCTTTCGGAGGAGGACACGACCCCGGCATACCCCGGAGGCGGACGGTCAGGGTCACGCGTCCGCGGCAGTCGCGGACTCAGGGGCCGGGCACGGGATCGGGCACCGGGAAGTGGCAGGCCACCGCGTGCCCCGGCGCGGTGTCGGCGAGCGGCGGGACCTCGGTGCGGCACACGTCCTGCGCCTTCCAGCAGCGCGTGTGGAACGGGCAGCCGGGCGGCGGGTTCAACGGCGAGGGCACGTCGCCGGTGAGCCTGATCCGCGCCCTGTCGTCCCGCGCCGCCGGGTCGGGGATCGGGACGGCCGACAGCAGCGCCGTCGTGTACGGGTGTTTCGGCCTGGTGTAGAGGTCGGCCTGGTCGGCGACCTCGACGATCCTGCCGAGGTACATGACGGCGACGCGGTCGGAGATGTGCCTGACCACCGAAAGGTCGTGCGCGATCACCACATAGGTGAGGCCCAGCTCGTTCTGCAGGTCCTCAAGCAGGTTCACCACCTGCGCCTGGATCGACACATCCAGCGCCGACACCGGCTCGTCGGCGACGATCAGCTTCGGCTTGAGCGCGAGGGTCCGCGCGATCCCGATGCGCTGCCGCTGGCCGCCGGAGAACTCGTGCGGGTACCGGTTGTAGTGCTCCGGGTTCAACCCGACGAGCTCCAGCAGCTCCTGAACCGCCTTCTTCACCCCCTGCGGGGTCTCTATGTTCTGGAGGTGGAACGGCGCACCCACGATCGAACCGACGGTTTTACGCGGGTTCAGCGACGAATACGGATCCTGGAAGATCATCTGGATGTCGCGGCGCAGCGGACGCATCTGCCCCGACGAAAGCCCGGAGATCTCCCGGCCCTCGAAGGAGATGCTCCCCGACGTCGGATCCTCAAGGCGCATGATCATCCGGCCGGTGGTCGTCTTGCCGCAGCCCGACTCCCCCACCAGCCCCAGCGTCTCGCCCTTGCCGACCGAGAACGACACCCCGTCGACCGCCTTGACCGTGGCGACCTGACGGCGCAGCAGACCCGCGTGCACCGGGAAGTGCTTGCGCAGATCCCGCACCTCGAGCAGCGGCCCGTCGGACGCGCCCCCGCCGGATTCACCGGCCCCGCCGGAGGCAGGTGCCTTCTTCATGTCGGTGCTCATGCTCTCCCCGCTCCCCGAGCCGTCCTTCACAGCTTCGGCCTGATCTCGGCGTCCCAGACGCGGCGGCGCTCGGCCGCGTCCAGGTGGCAGGCCGCCCGGTGCGTCGGCTCGAGCTCCACCCGCAGCTCCGGCACCTCGGTCTCGCTCAGCCCGCACGTCAGCTCCGCGTAGGCGCAGCGCGGATGGAACGCGCACCCCGACGGCAGGTTGATCAGCGACGGCGGCGCGCCCTTCACCGGCATCAGCCGCTCCGACCGCGCCCGGTCAAGACGCGGCATCGACCCGAGCAGCCCCCACGTGTAGGGGTGCAGGGGCCGGTGGAACATGTCGTCCACCCCGCCGTACTCCACGCACCTGCCGCCGTACATCACCAGGACGTCGTCGGCGAGCTCGGCGACCACCCCGAGATCGTGCGTGATCATGATGATCGCCGAGTTGAACTCGCGTTGCAGATCGCGCAGCAGGTCGAGGATCTGCGCCTGCACCGTCACGTCGAGCGCGGTCGTGGGCTCGTCGGCGATCAGCAGCTCCGGGTCGCACGACAGCGCCATCGCGATCATCGCGCGCTGCCGCATCCCGCCGGAGAACTGGTGCGGATAGTCGTCCACCCGCTTGTCGGGCGTCGGGATGCCGACCCGGCCGAGCATGTCGATCGCGTGCTTGCGCGCGACCTTCTTCGACACGTCGTTGTGAATCCGGTACGCCTCGACGATCTGCGCGCCGACCGTGAAGAACGGGTGCATGGACGACAGCGGATCCTGGAAGATCATCGCCATGTCCCGGCCGCGCAGCCGCCGCACGTCGTCGGGGTCGGCCGACACCAGCTCCTTGCCGTTCAGCCAGATCTCGCCCGACACCCGCGCGTTCTTGCGGTTGTGCAGGCCGAGGATGCCAAGGCTCGTCACCGACTTGCCCGACCCCGACTCCCCCACGATCCCGAGCGTCCTGCCGCGCTCGACCGCGAACGACAACCCGTCGACGGACTTGACGAGCCCGTCGTCGGTCGGGAAGTGGATGCGCAGGTCGGCCACCTCGAGGAACGGCCTGCGCCCCTCCTCCGGCGGACTACTCGGCTCGGGCACAGCGGGCTCCGCCTCGCTCACGACAGCCTCACTCTCGGGTCCACGACGGCATACAGGACGTCCACCAGGAAGTTCAGGAACACCACAAAACCCGTCGCGACGAGGACCACGCCGATCACCATCGGCAGGTCACCGGAGAAGATCGACTGGATGGACAGCGCGCCGAGCCCCGGCAGCCCGAACGTGCTCTCGGTGAGGACCGCGCCGCCGAGCAGCACGCCCAGGTCGAGGCCGAAGATGGTGAGGATCGGGGTCAGCGAGGAGCGCAGCGCGTGCTTGCCGATCACGGTCCGCTCCGGCAGGCCCTTGGCGCGGGCGGTGCGGATGTAGTCCTCACCCAGCGTGTCGAGCATCCCCGCCCTGGTCAGCCGCGCGTACAGGGCGGCGGTCAGGAACGCCAGGGTGACCCAGGGAAGGATGAGGTTGTAGAACCACTCACCGGGACTCTCGGTCAACGGGATGTACTTCACGCCCTTCGGCCAGAGCTTCAGACCGTAGGCGAAGATCGTCAAGGACAGCAGACCGGTGAAGTAGATCGGCAGCGACACCCCGGCCAGCGCGGTGATCATCGCGGCGCGGTCGAAGAGACTGCCGCGCCGCAGCGCCGACAGGATGCCGATGCTGACGCCGAACACCACCCAAAGGATCGACGCGCCGAGCGCGAGCGACAGGGTGACCGGCGCGCGGTCGAGCAGGGTCGGCAGGACGGGCTGCGACGTGCGGAAGGAGTAGCCGAGGCACGGCGGCGGGCAGTGGATCTCGCTCGGGCCGTTGTCGTAGTTCTGCCCCGCGACGATGCCCTTGGCGAACCGCGCGTACTGCACGACGACGGGATCGTCGAGCCCGAGGCGTTCCTTGATGTCGGCGATCACCTCCTCGGTCGCGGCCTTGCCCGCGTAGGTCGCGGCGATCTGGTCGGTCGTCTGCCCGGCGAGCTTCGGCAGGACGAAGAAGATGCCGAACGTGACCATGCTGGTGACCACGAGCATGGCGACCGCCCCGAAGAGACGGCGGATGATGAATGACAACACGGGCGGCGGCCGGGACCCGGCCCGTCCGCGAACGGACGGGCCGGGCCGTGGGGCCTTTCACCTACCTTCTAGTCCAGCGTGCGGCAGGCGGTCAGCGGACGCCGATGTTCAGGTAGTCGTACATGCCGCCGTAACCCTCGGTGATGGTGAGGTTGGTGACGTGCGGCGGGCGGACCAGCAGGATCTTGGCGTAGATCAGCGGGAGGATCGTGGCGTCCTCCATGACCAGCTCGTCGATCTTGGTGTAGATCGCCTCGCGCTGGGCGATGTCGGTGTTCTTGGCGGCGTCGTCCAGGAGCTTGTCGACCTCGGGAAGCTTGGTCTCCTGGATGTTGGTGTTGCCGGAGTCGCGGATGGTGCGGCTGTCCACGATCTGCGACAGGAAGCCGTAGCCGGACGGCCAGTCCGGCGCCCACGCCATCGACAGCAGGCCGACGTTGTTGTCACGGATCCACTTGGGCGAGCCCGCGAACTTGCCGAAGTAGTCGCCCGCAGGGACGCTCTCGATGTCGACCTCGATGCCGACGCGCGCGAGGCCCTGCTGGACGGCCTCACCGGCCGCGACTTCCTTCTCACGGTCGGAGCGGACCGAAAGGGTCGTCTTGAAGCCGTTCGGCTGCCCGCACTCGGTCAGCTCCTGCTTGGCCTTCTCCAGGTCGCCGTGGTTGTCGGCGCCCGACGGGTAGACGTTCGCCTCCTTGTAGCCGGTGACGCTCGGCGGCAGGACGGTGCTGGCGATCGAGCCGCCCGCCTCCGGGCCGCCGTGCGCGGTCTGGGTGGAGACCTTGTCGAGCGCGTACTGGACGGCCCGGCGGCAGTGCACGTTGTCGAACGGCTTCACGTTCGGGTTGACGCCCAGGTAGCGCAGGTAGCCCGCGACCGGGTTGTCGGAGTTGGCGCGGTTGGCGGAGTTGCCGAGGACCTTCGGCTGTGCGCCCTGCTGGACGCCGGTGCCGGGCAGGTCGATGTCGATCGCGCCGGACAGGAGCCGGTTGTCGAGGTCGTCGGCGTTGATCTTGAGGGTGACCTCGATGTTCTCCGGCAGCGCCTTGTTCGCGCGGACCGGGTCGGTCGCCGGGTCCCAGTGGGGGTTGCGCGACAGCTTGAGCACCTTGCCGCGCTCATAGGAGTCGATCTTGTACGGGCCGGTGGACAGGATGGACTTCTCGTAGTCCAGGCCGGTGTCCTTGGCCGCGGGGACCGGCGAGGTCTGCATGGAGACCAGGTAGTCGAACTCCGCGAACGGCTGGTTCAGGTGGAAGACGATGGTGGTGTCGTCGGGGGTCTCGATGGACTCGAGGCCCTTCTCGGACTTGTCGTCATACGGGCCCTTGTAAGGCTCCTTGTTGTCCTTCAGGTAGCCCTGGAAGTAGTGCGGGCCCTGGGTGAGCTCCTTGGTGAAGTTCGACCGCTCGACCGCGTGCTTCACGTCCTTGGACGTGACGGGGGTGCCGTCGTCGTACTTGATGCCCGGCCGGATCTTGTAGGTCCAGGTGAGGCCGTCGTCACTGACCTGGCCGAGGGACTCGGCGAGGTCGGGGACCAGCTCCTGGGTCTTGCCGGGCTCCGGCGAGAACGTCGTCAGCGCCCTGCTGTACAGGCGGCCGAAGTTCATCGAGTAGGCGTAATACGTATTGCCCATGTCCGGCGAGTCCCAGTCGTCGGAGTGGCCGAACCGCAGGGTTCCGCCCTTCGCGTCGGAGGGGTTGGCCATGCCGGTCAGCGCGAAGTCGGCAGGCGACGTGTCGAAGGAGTCGCCGTCGTCGCCTCCGCCGCACGCGGAAAGGCCCGCGGACAGCATCAGCGCCACCGCGGCGGCCGCGACGGCTGTGAACCTGGTCTTCAACCGGGTTACCTCTTCCTGATCTGGATTTTCGTGGGGGGCGGGGGGTTCGGGGGCCTCCGGCGGGTCGCCGTCAGCGGGAGCGGGGGTCGAGGGCGTCGCGCAGGCCGTCGCCGAGGAGGTTGAACGCGAGGACGGTGAGGAAGATCGTGAGGCCGGGGAACACCATGAACAGCGGGGTGTTCTCGTAGCTGCCGACGGCCTCGCTGAGCATGCCGCCGAGCGACGGCAGCGGCGGCTTCACCCCGACGCCCAGGAACGACAGGGACGCCTCGAACAGGATGTTCGTCGGGATGAGCAGCGTGGAGTACACGATGATCGGCGCGACGAGGTTCGGCAGGACTTCCTTGAAGTAGATGTAGGAGTGGCTCGCGCCGAGCGTGCGGGCGGCGTCCACGAACTCGCGCTCGCGCAGCGACAGGGTCTGGCCGCGCACGATCCTGCCGATGTAGGGGCAGTTGAAGAACCCGATGATGAAGATCAGCACGCCGATCTTGAGGGCGTTGCCTTCGATCCCGTAGACCTCGCGGGGCAGGATGCCGACGAGGGCGATCGCGAACAGCAGCAGCGGGAACGCCAGCAGCGCGTCCATGAACCTGCTGACGACGGTGTCGACGATTCCGCCGAAGTAGCCGGCGAGGCCGCCGATGACCACGCCGATCGACACCGACAGCAGGGTCGCGCCGATCGCCACGAGCAGCGAGACGCGCGCGCCGATGAGGATGCGCGACAGCAGGTCGCGGCCGCTGGTCGGCTCGACGCCGAGCAGGTGGTCCCAGCTCATGCCCGAGTGCAGCCAGCCGCCGTGCGGGCGCTGCATCGACGGGTCGATGAGGTCCTGGTTGAACAGGTTGGGGTCGGGCAGGAACCACGGCCCGACCAGGGAGGCGATCACGAGGAAGACGATCGTGAACGCCCCGGCGATCGCGACCTTGTCGCGTTTCAGGCGGATCCAGGCGATCTGCCAGAGGGATCGGCCCTCGATCGCCTTCCCCAGACCCTTGACGATCTGCTCGGGATGGGCCTCGAGGTCAGACCCGGTCACCTCGATGGGCGCGGTCACGCTCACGAACCTCCACGCAGCGCGGGGCTGCCTTGAACTCTGTCGTGAAGCACAGTCGCCGCGCGGCGGTCGGCACGCCAGACCCCGTTTCCGGATCGTGATCTCGCCGAGATGGAAAACGCATGATGCCATGACAAAGAACGGACATAAGTGGCTTTCAACCACTTATGTCCGTTCTCACTCGGCGCGCACCTCAGGCGTGCACGCCGTAACAGTTGCTCCACCGGACGACCATCGACGCAGGCCGTCCGGCTCCCACGGTAATCCTCGGGACATTCTCCTGTAACAGCAATCGGTTTTTCGCTGATGTTATGGGTTGGTGTTATGGGGCCGCGGAATACGGCCCGCGGAACCCGTCAGCTTTCCGGGAAATGGCAGGCGACGCTGCGCCCGTCGCCCCGGTCGGTGAGCGCCGGGACCTCGGTCGCGCACTTCGGCTGCGCCTTCCAGCAGCGCGGGTGGAACGGGCAGCCGGACGGCGGGTTCAGCGGCGAGGGCACGTCGCCGGTGAGCCTGATCCGCTCGCGCTCCTTGCGGGCCGCCGGGTCCGGGATCGGCACCGCCGACAGCAGCGCCTTGGTGTAGGGGTGCTGCGGGCGGGTGTACAGGTCGGCCTGGTCGGCGATCTCGACCATCCGGCCGAGGTACATCACCGCGACGCGGTCGGAGATGTGCCGGACGACCGAAAGGTCGTGCGCGATGACGACGTACGTCAGGCCGAGCTCGTTCTGCAGGTCCTCCAGCAGGTTGACGACCTGGGCCTGGATGGACACGTCGAGCGCCGAGACGGGCTCGTCGGCGACGATCAGCTTCGGCTTGAGCGCGAGCGTCCGCGCGATCCCGATGCGTTGGCGCTGCCCGCCGGAGAACTCGTGCGGGTACCGGTTGTAGTGCTCGGGGCTGAGCCCGACGAGCTCAAGCAGCTCCTGCACCGCGCGCTTGACGCCGTTCGGCGTCTGGATGTTCTGCAGGTGGAAGGGCGCGCCGACGATGGACCCGACGGTCTTGCGCGGGTTCAGCGACGAGTACGGGTCCTGGAAGATCATCTGGATGTCGCGGCGCAGCGGACGCATCTGCCCCGACGAAAGCCCGGAGATCTCCCGGCCCTCGAACTTGATGCTCCCGGCCGTCGGGTCGAGCAGCCGCATGATCATCCGGCCCGTGGTGGTCTTGCCGCAGCCCGACTCCCCCACCAGACCGAGCGTCTCGCCCTTGCCGACCGAGAACGACACCCCGTCGACCGCCTTGACGGCCGCGACCTGACGGCGCAGCAGGCCGGCGTGCACGGGGAAGTGCTTCTGGAGACCGGTGACCTCCAGCAGGGGCGTGGAAGACAAAGCGCTCACCTTCTTCAGAGGTTCGGCCTGATCTGGGTCTCCCAGATGTCCAGGCGCTGGTCGGAGGTCAGATGGCAGGCGACCCTGTGGCTCGCGTGCGCGGCCGTCGCGGTGAGTTCGGGACGCGCCGTCGTGCAGGCGCTGCCCTGGCCGAGCGTGTGGGCGCAGCGCGGGTTGAACGCGCAGCCCGACGGCAGGTTGATCAGCGACGGCGGCGAGCCCTTCACCGGCATCAGCCGGTCCGAACGCGCCCGGTCAAGACGCGGCATCGAGCCGAGCAGGCCCCACGTGTAGGGGTGCTGCGGGGAGTGGAAGATCTCCTCGACGGTGCCCTGCTCGATCGAGCGGCCCCCGTACATCACCATGATCCGGTCCGACAGCTCGGCGACCACGCCGAGGTCGTGGGTGATCATGATGATCGCGGAGTTGAACTCCTGCTGGAGGTCGCGCAGCAGGTCGAGGATCTGGGCCTGCACGGTGACGTCGAGGGCCGTGGTGGGCTCGTCGGCGATCAGCAGTTCCGGGTCGCAGGCCAGCGCCATCGCGATCATCGCGCGCTGCCGCATGCCGCCGGAGAACTGGTGCGGGTAGTCGTCGACGCGCTTGTCGGGGGTGGGGATGCCGACCCGGCCGAGCATGTCGATCGCGTGCTTGCGCGCGACCTTCTTCGACACGTCGTGGTGGATCCGGTACGCCTCCATGATCTGCGCGCCGACCGTGAAGAACGGGTGCATCGAGGACAGCGGATCCTGGAAGATCATCGCCATCCGCTTGCCGCGCAGCCGCCGGACGTCGTCCGGGTCGGCCCCGACCAGCTCCTTGCCGTCCAGCCAGATCTCGCCGGCCATCCGGGAGTTCTTCCGGTTGTGCAGGCCGAGGATGCCAAGGCTCGTCACCGACTTGCCCGAGCCGGACTCGCCCACGATCCCGAGGGTCTGGCCGCGCTCGAGCGTGAAGTCGAGGCCGTCGACGGACTTGACGAGCCCGTCGTCGGTCGGGAAGTGGATGCGCAGGTTCCGGACGTCGAGGAACGCCCGCTGCTCGGTGCTCAACTCAGCCTCACCCTCGGGTCGACGACGGCGTAAAGGATGTCCACGATCATGCTGGCCGCCACGATGAAGACCGTCGCGAGCAGCACCACGCCCATCACCATCGGCAGGTCGCCCGACAGGATCGAGTCGATCGACAGCGAGCCGAGGCCCGGAAGGCTGAACGTCTTCTCGGTCAGGACCGCGCCGCCAAGCAGCAGGCCCAGGTCGAGACCGAAGATCGTGACGATCGGGGTCAGCGAGGCGCGCAGCGCGTGCTTGCCGATCACGGTCCGCTCCGGCAGGCCCTTGGCCCGCGCGGTGCGGATGTAGTCCTCACCGAGGGTCTCCAGCATCTGCGACCGGGTGAGCCGCGCGTACGTCGCGGCGTACAGGAACGCGAGCGTCACCCAGGGCAGCAGGAGGTTCCACGCCCAGAGGCCGGGATTGGCGGTGAAGTCGCTGTAGGCCACCCCGTTGGGCCACAGCTTGAACGAGTAGACGAACACGGCCATCGACACCAGACCGGTGAAGTACACCGGGAGCGACACTCCGGCCAGGGCCGTGGCCATGGCCAGCCGGTCGAAGACCGTGCCGCGCCGCAGCGCGGAAAGGATGCCGATGCTGACGCCGGCGACGAGCCAGATGAGCGACGCGCCGATGCCGAGCGACAGCGTCACCGGCGCCCGGTCGATCAGGGTCGGGAGGACCGGCTCGTTGGTGCGGAAGGAGTAGCCGAGGCACGGCGCGGAGCAGTGCTCGACGCTCGGGCCGTTGCTGAAGTCCTGGCCGGCGACGATGCCCTTGACGAACCTGCCGTACTGCACGGCGATGGGGTCGTCGAGGCCGAGCCGTTCCTTGACGTCCGCGATGGCCTCCGCGGTGGGGGCCTTGCCGACATAGGAGGCGGCGAGCTGGTCGGTGGTCTGCCCGGCCAGCTTCGGCAGCTGGAAGAAGATGCCGAAGGTGACCATGCTGACGATCACCAGCATGACGACCGCGCCCATGAGGCGCCTGACGATGAATGCGAACACGAGGAACGGCCCGGTGGCCCCGGCCCCCGCGAGGGGGCCGGGACCACCACTCGGCCTTCACCTGCCTTCGGTGATGACGAGCGGTGTGGGGAAGCCGGCCTTACTTGAGGCCGAGGTTGACGTAGTCGTACTGACCGCCCATGAACTCCGAGACGACCACGTTCGTCAGGTTCGAGGGGCGGTACAGGAGCTGCACGGAGTACGTGAGCGGGACCACGTCGGCGTTGTCCATCGACAGGTTGTCGATCTGCGCGTAGATCTTGGAGCGCTTGTCGGCGTCACCCTCCTTGGTGGACTTGTCGAAGAGCTTGTTGATCTTCGGCAGGTCGGTGGAGGAGATGTTGGTGTTGCCGGTCGGCTTGATGCTGCGCCCGTCGAGGATCTGCTGGAGGAAGCCGAAGCCGGACGGCCAGTCGGCGGCCCACTTCATCATCGCCATGCCCACGTTGTTGTTCTTGAGGAACGACGGGGAGCCGGCGTACTTGGTGAAGTAGTCGCCCGACGGGTAGCCCTTCAGGTCGACCTTGATGCCGGCCTTGCCGAGGCTCTGCTGGATGGACTCGGCGGCCGCGACCTCCTTGGGCCGGTCGGCGCGGTAGGTCAGCTTGGTGGTGAAGCCGTTGGGCTGGCCGCACTCGGTGAGCTGCTCCTTGGCCTTGGCCACGTCGCCGGCGTTGTCGGCCGACGGGTACTTGTTGAAGTCCTCGTGGCCGACGACGGTCGGGGGCAGCACCGTGGAGGCGATGTCGCCGCCGGTGATCGGGCCGCCGATCGCGGTCTGCACCGACACCTTGTCGATCGCGTACTGGACGGCGCGACGGCAGGCGATGTTGTCGAACGGCGCGACGCGGCTGTCGATCGTCATGTAGGTCAGCGCCGAGCCGGAGGCGGCGTCGGTGTTGGCCTTCTGGGTGCCGCCGAGGGCCTTGGGCTGCGCGGCGGTCGCGAGGCCGCCCGCGGCGAGGTCCATGTCGAGCGCGCCGGACATCAGACGGTTGTCGATGTCGTCCTGGTTCTGGTTCAGCGCGACGGAGATGGTGTCCGGAAGCGCCTTGCGCAGGTCGTCGGTCGCCGGGTCCCAGTTCTCGTTCCGGGACAGCTTCATCGCCTTGCCGACCTCGTACGAGTCGATCTTGTACGGGCCGGAGGAGACGATGTTCTTCTTGTAGTTCAGACCGTTGTCGGCGGCCTTCGGCACCGGCGCGGTCTGCGGCATGACGGCCAGGTAGTCGAACTCGGCGAACGGCGTGTTCAGCTCGAACACGATCGTGTACTTGTTCGGGGTCTTGATGGACTCAAGGCCCTTGGCCGACTTGTCCTTGTAGGGGCCCTTGTAGCCGCCGGGGTTGTCCTGGAGGTACTGCTTGAAGTACTTCGGACCGCCCTGGAGCTCCTCGGTGAAGTTCGACCGCTCGACGGCGTACTTGACGTCCTGGGCGGTGATCTCGGTGCCGTCGGAGAACTTCAGACCCTTGCGGATCTTGTACGTCCAGGTCTTGTTGTTGTTGGACGGCTTGCCCAGGTCCTCGGCGAGGTCGGGGATGAGCTCCTGGCCCTCGGCGCCCGGCGCGTTCTTGTACGTGACAAGGGAGCGGGCGTAGTAGCGGGCGAAGTTCCAGGAGAACGCGTAGTACGTGTCACCCGGGTCCGGCGAGTCCCAGTCGCTGGACATGGCGTACCGCAGCTCGCCGCCCTTCTTGTCGGAAGGGTTGAGGATCGCGGTGTTCGCCGCGTTCTGGACCGCCGTGGAGGAGGAGGACGTCGCTCCCGAGTCCGAATCCCCGCCACAGGCCGTCAGGCCGGCGGCGAGCACGGCGCACGCGGCGAGCGACGCACCGATCTTGATCTTGTTCATTGTGCTGGAAGCACCCTCTCTACAGAACTGGCAGGGAACTCGAACCCACCTGACGGGGGTCACCGGGCCCGGGGGTCGAGCGCGTCGCGCAAACCGTCCCCGAGCAGGTTGAAGGCCATGACCGTCACGAAGATGGCCAGACCTGGGATGATCATGAAGAACGGGGTGTTCTGGTACGTCGGCACCGCGAGGCTGAGCATCCCGCCCCACGACGGCATCGGCGGGATGACGCCGACGCCGAGGAACGACAGGGCCGCCTCGAACAGGATGTTCGTGGGGATCAGCAGCGTCGTGTACACGATGATCGGCGCCATCAGGTTCGGCAGCAGCTCCTTGAACAGCACGTGCGCGTGGCCCGCGCCGAGGCTGCGGGAGGCGTCGACGAACTCGCGCTCACGCAGCGACAGGGTCTGGCCGCGCACGATCCTGCCGATGTAGGGCCAGGAGAAGAACCCGATGACGAACACCAGGACGCCGATGCGCAGCCCGTTGCCCTTGAGGCCGAGGACGTCGTCGGGCACGACCCCGACGAGGGCGATCGCGAACAGCAGCAGCGGGAACGCAAGGAACACGTCCATGGCCCGGCTGATGACCGTGTCGACCCAGCCGCCGAAGTAGCCGGCGACGATGCCGAGCGTGGTGCCGATCAGGACCGACAGCAGCGTCGCGCAGAACGCCACGATCAGGGAGATCCGGGCGCCCAGCACGATCCGCGACAGCATGTCGCGGCCGGTCGTCGGCTCCACGCCGAACCAGTGGTCGGCGCTGATGCCCGAGTGCCCGATGCCGTCCCACGGGCGCTGCATCGTCGGGTCGATGAGCTCCTGGTGGTAGGCGTACGGGTCCTGGAGGAACCACGGCCCGACCACCGCCAGCAGGATCAGCAGCAGGATGACGCCGGCACCGCCGATCGCGGCCTTGTCGCGCTTGAGCCGCGTCCAGGCGATCCGGCCCAGGGAACGGCCCTGGATCGCCTCGGGGCGGACGCCCTTGAGGACGTCCTCGGGGTGGGCCTCGGCCTCACCCTTCGACACTTCGATCGGCGCGGTCACGCACGTTCCTTCCTCGCCACCTGACACCGCCACTCCGCGTAGCGGTGTACGTGCCCCTTGTACCGGCGGGTGCGGCTTCCTCCGGGCACGAGGGATGGCTTGTTTCACAGAAAGTTGCCACCCCGTGACGCGTCCGCCTCGACGCCTGACCCAGGGAAGCGGAACGTTCCATGAAGTCTTCGTCAATTTCGGACGCGCGGAGAGATGTTATACGTGCATCCGATATGAACCGCACGGGTACCGACCGAGCACGCGAAGATTTACCGTTCCGAGTCCTTCGCCGCACGTCTGCACCGGTCCAAGTGGGATGCGGCCGAAGAATATGCGTACTCGCGAGTACTTCGACCGGCCCTGGAGACCTGAGGGCATACCGCTTCCCATAACCCCCGGGCTATGGGCGGGCAGCGCAAAGGGCCCGCCCCCAAGGGGACGGGCCCTGTTCCGGTCAGCGCCGCGCGGCGCGCGGGGGCGTCACAGGCCCCTGCGGCGCAGGATCTCCTCGATCTCGGCCATCTCGTCGTCGATCGGCGGCGCGGGGCGCTTGCCGCCGCCCACCGCGGGCGCCTGGGCGTTGCCCGGCACCGCCCTGGGCGCCTTGGTCCCGCCGCCGCCCGTCGCGCGCAGCCGCACCCCGGAGACGACGTACATGACCCCGGCGAGCCCCAGGACCGCCACGCCCGCCCACTTGGCCGGGCTGAACACCAGGGACGCCAGGAAGCCCGTCAGGCCCGTCAGATAGAAGCCGAGCGGCACCAGCGACCACGCCGCGCCGCGCAGCCCCGAGGCCGCGCCCCGGCTCCGCCCCACCCGCCAGCTCGCCAGCAGCCCCAGGACCGTGACGGCCATACTCACCGTGAACAGCAGCGCGTCACTCATGGCGGCCACCCCTTCTTCTTACGACGCCGGACTCGGCTCTCTTTCCATACTCACACGCCAAGGCAAGGCCCTCCTCCTCCCCGAGAAGGGTTCCCGTCCCTGAGAGCGCGCAGGGGAAAGCCCCTACCGGGCCGCGACGATCTCCCGCAGCCGCGCCAGGCTGAGGTCGGCGAGCGCGGGGACGACATGGCGGTGCGGGCCCTCGGGGATCGGGACCACGTTCGGGATCGCGATCACCACGCAGCCCGCCGCCTCAGCCGCCGCGACGCCCGTCGGGGAGTCCTCAAGGGCCACTGTGCGGGCCGGTTCTGAGCCGAGCAGGCGGCACGCCTTCAGATACGGGTCGGGATGCGGCTTGGTGTGATCGACCTCGTCGCCCGTCACCGTCACCGTGAACAGGTCACGGCCGAGCGCCTCGATCGCCACCTCGGCGAGCTCGCGGAACGTCGAGGTGACCAACGCCACGGGCACGCCCTCGGCACGCGCGTCGGTGAGGATGTCCTTGGCCCCCGCGATGATCTCCAGCTCGGTGGGCAGCCGCTCCACCATGAGATCGAGCATCCGCCGCCCCACCTCCTCCACCGGCACGTCAGCGCCCGCGAGGGAGATCATGTAGCGGGCCGTCGCGTAGAGGGAGCCGCCCACCGTGGCGTCCTGGTGCGCGGGGCCCCAGGGGCCGCCGAGCCACGCCATCACGTCGCGCTCCACCGAGTGCCAGACGGGCTCGGAGTCGATGAGGGTGCCGTCGAGGTCGAAAGCAAGAGCCTGAAGAGTCACGTGACCCAAGGCTATGCGCTCAGGCGTGGCGGGAACACCGCCCGGCCCGCTAGCGTTCCCCGGACAACTACCGACTGGTAAGGAGCACCCCCCATGACGTACCGGTCCATCCTCGTCGGCACCGACGGCTCCTCGACTTCCTTCCTGGCCGTCGACCGCGCAGCCGACCTCGCCGCGGCCACCGGCGCGCGCCTCATCCTCGTGTCGGCCTACCATCCGATGCCCGAGCGCGAGCGCAACGAGGCGTCCGACCGCCTGGGCGACCTCGCCTACAAGGTGCAGGGCTCCACCCCGGCCGAGGACGTCCTGCGCGCCGCCCGCGACCGCGCGGTGGCCGCCGGGGCGACCGACATCGACCAGGTGGCCCGCGAGGGCGACGCCGTCGACGTGCTCGCCTCGGTCGCCAGGCAGGAGTCGGTCGACCTCGTCGTCGTCGGCAACCGTGGCCTCAACAGCCTCGCCGGCCGCATCCTCGGCTCCGTCCCCGCCAACCTCTCCCACCGCTCCCCGGTCGACGTGCTGATCGTGCACACCACCGACGGGAAGTGACGTCCATGTGACGAGATCCGCACCAAGGACGGATCACCTCATCCCTACCGCACAGGGATGACCCGCCTTCGGATGGGTAGGGGTTGGCCAGGACGTAGGCTGGGCTTGACCGTGATCCTCATCCGCATCCATCGTCGTCCCCGGTAGGAGGCCGAGTGCTCGAACTCGATTCCGTGCCCGCGCTGGACCGTCCGGTGCTCGTCGCGGCGTTCGAAGGGTGGAACGACGCGGGCGAGGCCGCCAGCGCCGTCATCGCCCATCTCGCCGAGAGCTGGGGCGCCCGGCAGATCGCCGAGATCGACCCGGAGGACTATTACGACTTCCAGGTGACGCGGCCGCGCGTGGAACGCGACGGCGACGGCCGCAAGATCGTCTGGCCGACCACCCGGATCTTCGTCGCGCGCCTCGATTCCGGGCGCGACGTCGTGCTGCTGCACGGGATCGAGCCGAACATGCGGTGGCGCGGCTTCTGCCGGGAGATCACCGACTACCTCGCGCGGCTCGGCGTCCGCTCCGCGGTGCTGCTCGGCGCGCTCCTCGCCGACGCCCCGCACACCAGGCCCGTGCCGGTGTCCGGCTCGGGCGGCGGCTCGACCTTCGGCGACGACCTCTCCCTCGAACCGTCGTCCTACGAGGGGCCCACCGGCATCCTCGGCGTGCTCCAGGACCGGCTCGAGGACGGCGGCGTCGAGACCGTCGCGCTGTGGGCGCAGGTCCCGCACTACGTGTCGTCCCCGCCCAACCCCAAGGCCACCCTCGCGCTGCTGCGCCGCGTCGAGGACCTCCTCGACGTCCCCGTGCCGCTGGGCGAGCTGCCCGAGCAGTCGCGCGCGTGGGAGGACGGGGTGAACGAGCTCGCCGAGCAGGACAGCGAGGTCGCCGAGTACGTCCGCACGCTGGAGGAGGCCAAGGACGCCACCGAGCTGCCCGAGGCGACCGGCGAGTCGATCGCGCGGGAGTTCGAACGGTACCTGCGGCGGCGCGGGATGGAACCGCCCGTCTGATCGGGTTCGTCCGTCGGTAAGCTTGCGGCATGCGTTCCTGGTCAGCTCCCCGGGTCCCCCGTCTCTCCGATCTGGGCCTGGCCTCCCCAGGCCCTGCCCTGCGCCTTTACGACAGCGCCACGCGCGAGGTCAAGGCGACGGACCCGGGCCCCGTCGCCCGCATGTACGTGTGCGGCATCACCCCGTACGACGCCACCCACCTCGGCCACGCCAACACCTACCTCGCGTTCGACCTCGTCGGACGGGTCTGGCGTGATCTCGGGCACGACGTCCTGTATGTACAGAACGCCACTGACGTGGACGACCCGCTGCTCGAGCGGGCCGAGGCGACCGGCGTCGACTGGCGGGAGCTCGCCGAACGCGAGATCGAGCTGTTCCGCACCGACATGGAGGCGCTGCGGGTCATCCCGCCCGCCCACTACGTCGGCGCGGTCGAGGCGATCCCGGTGATCGTCGAGATGATCGAGGAGCTGAAGACCGCCGGGCTCACCTACGAGCTCGACGGCGACCTGTACTTCCCCGTCACCGCCGACCCGAACTTCGGCGAGGTCAGCGGGCTGTCGGCGGCCGAGATGCTGCCGCTGTTCGCCGAACGCGGCGGCGACCCGTCGCGGCCCGGCAAGAAGGACCCGCTCGACGCGCTGCTGTGGCTGGCGCACCGGCCCGGCGAGCCCGCCTGGGACTCGCCCTTCGGCAAGGGCCGCCCCGGCTGGCACATCGAGTGCTCGGCGATCTCGCTGCGCCACCTCGGCATGTCCTTCGACGTCGAGGGCGGCGGCAGCGACCTCACCTTCCCGCACCACGAGTTCAGCGCCTCCCACGCCCAGGCCGCCACCGGCGAGCACCCGCACGCCCGCGCCTACGTCCACGCCGGCATGGTCGGCCTCGACGGCGAGAAGATGTCCAAGTCGCGCGGGAACCTGGTGTTCGTCTCCAAGCTGCGCGCCTCGGGCACCGACCCCATGGCGATCCGCCTCGCGCTGCTGGCCCACCACTACCGCGCCGACTGGGAGTGGACCGCTCCGCAACTCGACGCCGCCGCCGAGCGCCTGTCCCGCTGGCGCGCCGCCGTCGAACGCCCCACCGCCGCCCCCGCCGCCCCCGTCCTGGCCGAAGTCCGCGCCGCCCTCGCCGCCGACCTCGACGCCCCCGCCGCCCTCGCCGCCATCGACCGCTGGACCACCACCGACGGCACCGACCCCGCCGCCCCCACCCACCTCCGCGCCCTAACCGACACCCTCCTAGGCATAGAACTCTGACCCCACCGCCCCGCGCCCGCCCCACCCGGGCGCGGGCGCGGGGCCATGCGGGCAGAACGCGAGCCCACGCGCCGGAGTCCCCCGGCGTGCGCAGGCGGGGCCAGACCCAGCGCACGTGATCGCCCACCCCGCGCGGGCAAGGCCGCGGGCCGCTGCCCGACTTGGCGTACCCGATCGCCCGCCCCGCGCGAGCGGGGCCTCCGGGCCGTCCGGACGCAGGTGCAAGCGGCGGAGTCCCCGGGCATGCGCAGGCGGGGCCAGACCCGGCGCACGTGATCGCCCACCCCGCGCGGGCAGGGTCGTGGGGCCGTCAGGATGCGGGTCCAAGCGGCGGGGTCGCCGGGCGGGCGGGGTCGGAGCTGGCGTACCCGATCGCGCCGCGCGCCGGTGGGGTTGTGGGGGTTAGGTGGGGAGGATTCGGGTCCAGGCGGTGGGGGTGCCGGGGGTGGCGGAGAAGTCGTAGCGGGTGGTTTCTGGGGAGAGGGCTACGAGGGAGACTGAGGTTGTGCCGAAGGTGCGGCCGTCGTCTGTGGTGTGGCGGTGGAGGAGGGCTCGGGGGTCGTCGAAGGGGAGGGAGGCGCCGTCGGCCAGGGGGAGCCAGGGGCCCCAAGCGGACGATGTGGGGGCGTCGTCGGCGGGGTTGGGGCGGGGGGTGGATTCCAGGAGGGGGCGGAAGTGGGCCAGGCGGGCGCGGATGCCCTCGAGGGCCGCTTCGGGGATTGAGGACGGGCCGGGGCATGTGGCGTCCAAGCCGGTGTTCACGACCAGGTGGACGCCGGGGTCGAGCCAGCGGTCGGTGAGGTCGAGGCCGGTCCACGTCCACAGGCGGACCTTGCCCGGCTCGGCGCAGATCAGGTGGAAAGGGTCGAAGCGGGCGGGATCGAGCGGGCCGAGGTCGCCGTGCTCGGCGGCCCGCAGCGGCAGGTCCCCGCGCGACAGGCGGCCCTCGGCCGGGGCGGCGATCCCGCAGCCGTTAAGGACGACGCCGAGCCGGTGCGCGGCGGGGTTCACCGCGAGCCAGGTGCCGCCGGCGAGGCGGTCGCGGCCGCCGATCAGGCCGGGGCTGTCGGGCCAGTGCGCGGCGGGCGGGTCCCAGGCGCGGTCGGCGTACTCGTCGCGGACGCCGACGGCCAGGACGGGGACCGGTGAGTCGGGGTCGAAGCTCAGCAGGCACGTGCACATGGCGTGGACCTCACATCGGGGGCCAGGGGACGGCGGGCCAGTCCTCCGGGGGGTAGGGGTGGACCCGGTGCTTCAACATGAGGTCTACACGATGCCGGGTCGCCTCCACCTCGGCGGGGGTGATGTGCGCGGTGAGCCGTTCGCCGAGTGACCCGTCGAGCTCGGCCCTGACCTTGGCCAGCGCCTGGAGCGCGAGCGGCTTCAGCGGCTTGCCGCGCCACTGCCACAGGACGGTGCGGAGCTTGTAGTCGGTGGAGAACGTGACGCCGTGGTCGCAGCCGTGCACGTGCCCGCCAGGCACCGGGAGCAGGTGCCCGATCTTGCGGTCGGCGTTGTTGACGACCGCGTCGAACACCGCGACCCGCCTTACCGCAGGGTCGTTGGCGCGCGACAGCGCGACGAGATCGACCTCGGGGTCGGGCTCGATCCACAGCTGCACCATGCCGGGCCCGTACGGGCCGTCCCGGTGGACGGTCGGGGGCACGATCCGCATCCCCATCGTCTGGGAGACAAGGTAGGAGGCGACCTCACGTCCGGCGAGGGTGCCGTCGGGGAAGTCCCACAGGGGCCGCTCGCCCGCGATGGGCTTGTACACGCACTTGGCCCGCACGCCGTCGAGCTCGATGTCGCAGCGCAGCGTCGCGTTGGAAGCCTGGACGATCCGCCCTTCGACGGTCATGGTCCCGCTGGTGAGCAGCCGTTCCGCGGCTTCGGCGTCCTCCGCAAGAGACCGCGTCATATTGTCCTTAGGTGTCCGTTCTGCCGGGGGCAGACGTGTCCTGTGGCGTCGAGGGGCAGACCGCACAGCGGGCACGGGGGACGGCCCGCCGCGACGAGCTTCAGCGCCCGTTCGGCGAACGCGCGGGCGTGCGCGGCGGTGATCGACACCCGCAGCGTGACGCCCGACGGGTCAACCTCGCCCGCCTCGGCGTCCTCGGCCTCGGCGGCCTCCACGATGATCCGCTCGGTCTCCGGGTCCCAGGCCAGCGACAGCGAGCCGACCCGGAACTCCTCCTCGACGGGCTGGTCGAGGGGCGAGTCGTCGTGCAGGCCCTCGGGGGTGATCGCGGGCACGTGCGCGCTGCCGCCCGACAGGCGCAGCACCTCGTCGAGCAGCTCCTCGAGGCGTTCGGCGAGCAGCCCCACCTGGAACTTCTCGAGCGCGACGCTGGTGACCCGCGCGCCCTCGCGGGCCTGGAGGTAGAACGCCCGCTGACCGGGCTGGCCGACGGTACCGGCGACGAACCGGTCCGGCATGTCGTAGGAGATGACCGGCATGATCCGACCCTACGCGCCGCCGCCGACCGCCGCGTCACCGCTCCCCGGGTTGGGCGGGACGAGGCCCTCGACCCCTCCCCCGGTGTCGTTGAGGCGGACCAGGAACGGCCGCAGCTCGGTGTAACGGATGACGGTGACCGACGCGGGGTCGACCTGGATCCGCTGGAACTGGTCGAGGTGCAGGCCGAGCGCGTCGGCGGCCAGCGCCTTGATGATGTCGCCGTGCGAGCACACCGCGTAGACGGCGTCGGGCCCGAGCTTGTCGTTCCACGCCCGGACGGCCTGGACGGCCCGGTGCTGCGCGGCCGCCAGGGACTCGCCGCCCGGGAAGGTCACCGCGCTCGGGTGCGCCTGGACGACCTTCCACAGGGGTTCCTTGGCCAGCTCGGCGAGCTTGCGCCCGGTCCAGTCCCCGTACCTGACCTCGCCGAACGCCTCGTCGGTCTCCAGGCCGAGCGCGCGGCCCTTCAGGACGGCCCGCGCGGTCTCCTCGCAGCGCTGGAGCGGGGACGACACGACGGCGTCGAGCTTCAGCGGGGCAAGGCGCGCCGCGGTCCGCTCGACCTGGGCGAGGCCGCGCGCGTCGAGGGGGACGCCCGGGGTCCAGCCGGTGAGGACCGGCCCGGTCTGCGCGGTCAAACCATGACGGATAAGAAGAACTGTCGGCACAGGCTCACCTTATGCGCCGCCGAACCCTGTGCAGGGATGGGGGATGTGCCGGATACTTGCGGCGTGATCGTCGATTGCGCGATATACCGTGACGGGTTCCGCGAGAGCGTGACGGGGGACGTCGGCTCGGCCCTTGCCTCCGTCAGGGACCAGCCAGGCGCGTTCCTGTGGGTGGGCCTGCACGAGCCCGCCGAAGGCGAGTTCGACGAGGTCGCCAGGGAGCTGAGCCTGCACCCGCTGGCGATCGAGGACGCCACCGAGGGCCACCAGCGGCCCAAGATCGAGCAGCACGGCGACAGCTTCTTCGTGGTCATCAAGACCGTCGCCTACACGCGGCCCACGTCGGTCACCCTCGGCGAGATCATGCTGTTCGTCGGGGCCGACTTCGTGATCACCGTCCGGCACGGCCCCGCCAACCCGCTCGCGCCCGCCCGCGCGCGGCTGGAGGAGGACCGCAAGCTCCTGTCCGAGGGGCCCGGAGCCGTCCTGTACACCGTGCTCGACGAGGTCGTCGACACCTACACGGTCGTCGCGCACGAGCTCGAATCGGACCTCATGGACCTCGAGCGGCGGATCTTCACCCGGCGCGGCGGCGACCACACCGAGGACATCTACACCGTCAAGCGCGAGGTCCTGGAGTTCCGGACGGCCGAGGACCCCCTCCTTCCCGTCATGCAGGAGCTGGTCAAGGGCAGGATCAGGCTGTGCGCGAACCTGTCCGACAGGTTCCGCGACGTCCAGGACCACCTGCTGCGCATGGACCAGCAGATCGACGCGCACAACGAGCTCATCACCAACGTGCTCACCGCCCATCTCGCGCTGCTCGGCCGCCAGCAGAACGAGGACGTCCGCAAGATCTCGGCGTGGGCGGCGATCCTCGCCCTCCCCACCATGATCGCGGGGATCTACGGGATGAACTTCCAGCACATGCCCGAGCTGAAGTGGCCGATCGGCTACCCGCTCGCGCTCGGCGTGATGATCGGCGCGTGCCTGATGCTGTACCGCAGGTTCAAGCGCGGCGGCTGGCTGTAGCGCGCTACATGGGCGCGGGCCTGCGCGGGTTGAGGATCGCGTCGGTGCCGCCGTCGGCGAACACCACGGAGCCGACGAGCAGTGACGCGGCGTCCGACAGCAGGAACGCGATCAGCTCGGCGATCTCCTCGGCCCTGCCGGGACGGCCCAGCGCGGTCGGGTAGGCGTCGGCGAACACGCCGAGGACGGGGTCGCGGCGCAGCGCGTCGGTCATCGCCGTCGCGATGAGGCCGGGCGCGACCGCGTTCAGCCGGACGCCCGCGCCGATCCACCGCTCGGCGATCGCCTCGCGGCGCAGCCAGTACGCGAGCGCCGCCTTCGACGCCGGATACGCCTGGACGGCCTCGACGCGCGCCGCGACAGCGCGCGCCGCGGACTCGTCGCCGGCAAGGCAGGCGTCGGCGACGGCGGCGGGCCAGCCCGGCTGGCAGCTGACCGAGTTCGACGACAGCAGCACCACCGCCGCCCCCTCGGCCCTGACGAGTTCGGGCCTCAGCCCCTCCACGAGCGCGAGCGCGCCGAAGTAGTTCACCGACACCAGCAGTTCGGGGTCGACCCCGGTGAGCCCCGCGACGCCCGCGCAAGGAACGAGCCCGTGCAGGACGGGTGCGAGCGCGCGTACGCCCTCCACAGCCGTCGTCCTGCCTTCTGCGGTCGAGAGGTCGGCGACGACGTCGGCGTCACGCAGGTCAACCGTGACGACGGTGTGTCCGAGCCCGCGCAGCAGCTCCGCGGTGGCCGCGCCGATCCCGGACGCCCCGCCGCTGACGGCGTACACGCGTGACGTGCTCATTCGACCCCCAAGCGCGGCTGGTACGGCGACAGCAACGCCGCCCACAGACGTCCGTCGGCTTCCGGGCCGAGACGGACCCGGATACGTTCGATCGTGCCCCGCGTCGGCAGCGCGAACGCGAGCACCAGCGGGTACCCGAACGCGAACGCCAGCGCCATCGGCGCGAACGAGTCCGACGCCATCGCCAGCGGCAGCCCCGCGAGCACGACGCCCTCGGTGAGCGCGAACCGCAGGAACAGCGCGCCGCGGAACGCCTCGGACACGCGCCGCTCGGCCCGTGCGCCGTCCTCGGCCGCGCGGACGTCCGCGATGAGGGCGTCGCTCTGCGGGAGCGGCAGCGGCAGGCGCGGCGCGAGCCACAGCACCGCGAGCGCGAGCACCGGCACGACGGCGGCCGACCACAGCGGCGGGGTGTCCAGGATGTGCGTCTCGATCCGGACGATGAACGGCGACAGCGCGAGCACCACCACGGGCATCGCGCTCAGCATGAGGAAGGACCTGCGGAGGTGCCCGAGCGTGGACGGGGTGCGCAGCGAGGCGAGGTACCCCGGATCGCCCTGCGGCCCGGCCGTGTGATCAACCACAGCCGAACAGTAGCCTGTGACGGGCGATATCGACAGAGACCGGACGAGAACGGACGCACCGGTTCCTGGCACGTTCCCGGCCCACAGGTACGCCCACGACCCCGCCACCCGCGCCCCACCGGACGCTATAGCCTTGAGGACTCATGGAGCATCGTCAGCTCGGCCGCAGCGGGCTCATGGTGTCCCGGCTCGGTCTTGGCACCATGACCTGGGGCGAGGGCACCGACCCCGCCGAGGCCGCGCGCCAGCTCACCGCGTTCGTCGCGGCCGGCGGCACCCTCGTCGACACCGCCGACGTGTACTGCGACGGGCTCGGCGAGCAGATCCTCGGCAGCCTGCTCGGCAGCGTGGTGGACCGCGACGAACTCGTCCTGGCCACCAAGGCCGGGTTCACCCCGCACGGCTACGACTCCTCGCGCCGACACTTGCTTTCTGCGCTCGACCGCTCCCTGGACAGGCTCGGCGTCGACCACGTCGACCTGTGGCAGGTCAGCGCCTACGACCCGGCGACCCCGTATGAGGAGACGCTCGCGGCGCTCGACGAGGCAGTCGCGTCGGGGCGGACCCGTTATGTGGGGGTGTCGAACTACAGCGGCTGGCAGCTCGCCACCGCCGCGACCTGGCAGCGGGCCTGGCCTGGCCGCTGCCCGATCGTGTCGAACCAGGTCGAGTACTCGCTGCTGCAACGCGACCCGGAGCGCGAGGTGCTTCCGGCGGCGGTCGCGGCGGGCACGTCGGTGCTCGCCTGGTCGCCGCTCGGCCGCGGCGTGCTCACCGGCAAGTACCGCAACGCGATCCCCGTCGACTCCCGCGCGGCGCGCGACCGCCTCGAGCACTTCGTGGCACCGTATCTCGGCGAGCAGAGCGCGCGGATCGTCGAGTCGGTCGCGACCGCCGCCGAGGGCCTCGGCACCACCGCGCTCGCGGTGGCGCTGGCGTGGGTCCGCGACCAGCCGGGCGTCGCCGCGCCGCTGGTCGGCGCGCGCACCACCACCCAGCTCAAGGCCGCGCTCGCCGCCGACGAACTGACCCTGCCCGATGAGATCCGCGACGCACTGGACGACGTATCCGATGTCCTCTGACTTCTCACCTGCCGAACTCGTCGCCCTGGGCGTGCCCGAGGCGCTCGCCCCGCGCGCGGCCGCCCACCTCGGCGACGACGCCGCCGCCCTGCTGCGCGGCGACCCCTGGGAGCTGCTGCGGCTGCCCGGCGTGACGCCCGCGCAGGCCGACAGGTTCGCGCTCGCCGTCCTGCCAAGGGCCGACCCGCAGGACCCGCGACGCGGCCGCGCGCTCGTCGCGCACCTGCTCGCCGAGGCCGCCCGGCGCGGCGACACCGCGCTGCCCGGCGAGAGGGTGGTGACGGCTCTGCGCGAGATGCGCGTCACCGATCCCGTCGCGGCGATCAACGCGGCGCTGGACGAGGCGCGCGTGATGCTCTTCCTCGAGGAACCGGCCGATGTGCCCGAGGACGTCGAGGACTTTCCCGATCCCGAGGAGTGGCTGGCTCTAGCGCGCTATGGGCTTGCCGAGGAGACCGTCGCGGAGGGGGTACAGCGGCTCGCGGCCACCGCGCCGCCGCTCGACGTGCCCGACGACGGGAAGCCGCCGGAGGGCGAGGCCGCGGCGCAGGCGCTGTTCCACGGCGTCAGCGTCGTCACCGGGCCGGTGGGCGTGCTGCTCACCGAACTCGCCGCGACGGGGCTCGCGGTCGCCGTCACCGCCGTCACCGCGACGGCGGCGGGCGAGCACCCCGGCGCGGTGAGCCTGCACCGGCTCCTGGAAGCGCGCGAGGGGCACGGCGGGCTCGGATACGCGCGCGGGGAGCAGTGGCCCTTGGAAGCTGACGTGGTGGTCGTGACGGGGGCCGAGGCGCTCGACGTCGAACTCGCGGCCGCGCTCTTCGAGGCGTGCCCGGACGGGGTGCACCTCGTGCTGTGCGGGGACCCCGACGGGCTCGCGTCGCTGCGGCCGGGGCGGGTGCTGGCCGACCTCGTCGCGTCCGAGGCGGTTCCGGTGACCTCGGTTCCTCCGCTGGACGGGCCGCTCAGCGAACTCGCGGAGGGTGTGCGCGGGGGGAGCCTTCCCGTGGTGAGCGCGCCGGGGCGCGAGGTCGTCGTCGTGCCCGTCGCGGACGGGCGTGAGGCCGCGCACCGGGCGGGGCAGCTGCTCACCGACTCGATCCCGCGCGCGCTGGGGATCGCCACCGGGGACGTCCAGGTGCTGACGCCCGGGCTCGCGGGGACCGCCGCCTTCAACGCGGCGCTCAAGGCCGTCGTGAACCCCGGGCCCGGGGCCTTCGGCGGATTCGACGTCGGCGACCGGGTTCTCGTGGCCGTGCCGTTCGGGGACGCGGCGGCGGGCGAGACCGGGACCGTCACCGAGGCCGACGAACAGGGCCTCACCGTCGCGTTCCCCGACGCGGAGGTCAGGGTGCCGCTCGCGCGGGCCGCGCGGCTGCGGCACGGCTGGGCGATCCCCGTCCAGCAGGCCGCGGGCACCCGCTGGCCCGCCGTCGTCGCGGTGTTCCCGTCGGCGGCCGACCTGTCCGGCGCGCTGCTGCTGACCGCCGTCACCCGGGCGCGCGCCCACCTGTCGATCGTGACGGCGGCCGGCCCCGCGCTCACCCGCGCCGCCGCCGACCTGACCCCGCCCGCCCGCAGAACCCGCCTCGTCGGACTCCTCGCCTAGAACGCGGTTCGTTTTTGTTTGTTGCGGATGCGTGACTTGGACGCCGATGATCCGTTAAATAAGTCCGGAGAGATGTGTTTTCTCCCATCCGCACCCGAGGAGGAGCATGCACCCCGGACGACGTCCCCTCCGCCGTCTCGGCACGGCGAGCGTCCTGGTGTCGACGGGCGCCCTGCTCGTCCTCTCGGCCACCCCAGCGGCGGCCGCCGAGGACGAGTGCGTCAAGGGCGTCGACCCCCAGACGACCATCGACAACATCACCTGCCAGTGGAACAACAACGTCGAGCACATCAAGGGCGAGCTCGACAAGATGCAGGGCAAGGACAAGCCGAAGGACAAGCCCAAGGACCTCACCACGGGCAAGAACGAGGCCCCCAAGCCCAAGCCGAAGCCCAAGAACACCAAGCCCGTCGCCCCGCCCGCCCCCGCCGGCGCGCCCGCCGCCCCCTCCTCCTCCCGCATCCCCGCCCCCCAGACCTACACCGACCCCCTCCCCGAGGTGGCCTCCGCGACCCTCCCCGAACCCAAGGTCGCCGACGCCCCCACCACCCTCGCCCTCCCCGAAACCCACCTCGTCTCCCCCGTCGCCGCCATGACCCCCGCCCACTCCCCCTCCACCCGCGCCCTCTGGACCGCCGCCGCCGTCTCCGCCGCCGCCGCGGCCCTCATGGCCCACTTCACCCTCCTAGGCACCCACCTCCGCCGCCAAACCCCCTGACCCCCGGACGTTTGAGCGCCCGGAGGCCCGGCCCTTCCAAGACCGGGCCCACCAGCGCTCCCGCCCGAGGACCTCAGCTAACCGAGCGGGTATTCGCCTGATAGCTCGCGTCCGGTTCCGAGATGGTCTTTGGCGTACTCGGTGACATCGCCGTGCTGGTCCCAGTAGAAGTTCGTCATCGTCAGGACGCTCGTGCCAGGCTCCACCCCGAGCACCTCGGCGACCGCGGTGGACGCCGACTCGATGGAGACGACGTCACGCCGGTGGACCGCGCGGCGCTCCGTCCTTTCCTCGATCAGCCCGAACGTCATCTTCGGCAGCGGGTCGACCGAAACGAGCTCGGGCGCGGCCGCAGCGAGTTCCCCGGGAAGCCAGGACGTCGAGAACGCAACGACGCCGTCATCGTCGCGGTAGACGCGCTGACGCCGGATCACTGACGTCCCCTCGGCCACCCCGAGCGCCTCCGCGACGTCAGCCGGAGCCGGCGTGAGAGAGGCTCCGACGATCTCCACCCGCTCCCCCGGCCGGTAGCCGCTACCGGTCGCGCGCAGGAGCTGAAGCCGGTCAGGCCCCGTCGTTTGACGAGTCGCCAACGACACGAACGTCCCCTGCGACGTCGCCCTGACCAACCCCTCGCTCTGAAGCTGCTTCAGTGCCTTGGCCGAGGTCGCCGTGGCGACCGTCCACTCCTCCGAGAGCCTGGCGACCGAGGGCAACTGCTGCCCCTCCACCAGAAGCCCCTCAAGAATCGCCTTCCGATAGTGATCAGCGATCTGCAGATACGGCGGCCGACTCCGCTCAACCCTGGGCGACATCCGACTTCCTCCTTCCCCCTCGCGTACTAGCTCGCTTCCAGCCTACCCAGCAAACACCCATTGCCAACGTGTACTAGCATGCGTACTCTTCACGTAGCAGTACACAATCTCTACGCGAGCTAGCACAACAACGCCGCTCCACTGGAGGTCCGCTTGCGCAACGACCCCTCACCAGACAAGACCGACACCAGCCACCCCCCTTCCCTCCACCCGCAGAGCGCGCCGTCCGAGACCGACGAGGCCATATCCCATCTGGCCGCGCTCGCCACGGCCCTCAGAACCTCCGAACTACGCACCCGCCCCGACTTCACCCACCTCCCACCCACCCTCACCGTCTCCAACCCCCACAGCCCCGCGACGGCCACGCACTCCGGCGTCGCGCTCAGCGAGCGGATCTCGGCCGAGAAGCGGAACGGCCGCTGGACCTGGTGTTGGTCGTGGGGAGACGAGGTCGCGCCCGTGACCGACCCTGTGAGGGCCTCCGATCGCATCCGCCACGTACTGCGCATGCCGAGTTCTGTGTGAGGTCCCGGACACCCGGTCCTGACGGCGCGGACCCGGCCCGGCACTCGATCCACCCGCGCCGAACAACAGGAGGACAGATGAGCGACCCCCTTCCCTTCGGGCTGCGTCACCAGATGCGGCTTCCCGACACGTTCGTCCGGCCGCCCGCGCTCGTGGACGCCGTCTACGACCCGAAGCTCCAGCTCAACGTGATCGGCCAGGAGCCGCTCGTCTCAGACGACGGGCTGCTCGTGACCTGCTCAGTCACCTACGGCACCACCCCAGGCAACGACAACAAGACCGACGCGGGAGGCTGACGACCATGGCGACGGTGCTCGTCATCACCAGTCGGGACGACTACAGCTCCGACCTCGTCGTCCACGAGTTGAACCGGCGCGATGTCAAGGTGGTGCGGCTCGACCCCGGCTCGGACACCTTGCATCTGGAGGCCACCCTCGCCACGGGCGGATGGCAGGGACTCATCGGTGACGAGCACCGCGCCACGACCTTGAACGAGGTGACCAGCGTCCTGTGGCGCTGGCCGACCCCCTCACGGCCTATGGCCGCGAACTCCGCCGCTGAGTGGGCCGCCAAGGAGAACGAACGCGCGCTGTACGGCATGCTGCGTTCCCTGAACGTCCGATGGGTCAACCATCCGGACCGCGCCGCGGCCGCCACATGGAAACCCGAACAGCTCAGAACCGCGCGCGGTCTCGGCGTTCCCGTCCCCGAGACGCTGATCACCACACGCGGAGAGCAGGTCCGGGCATGGGCCGCGCGGCGAGGCCCGATCCTCTACAAGGCATTCCACGCGGGCGGGCTAGGCGAGGGAGCCATGGTCCCGGCTACCTTGATCACTCCACAGGAGGTTCCGAACGAACTCGGTAGCGCCGGGATCTTCCAAGAGGTCGTCCGGGGCCACGGCATCCGCGCGACAATGATCGGCGGTGACATCTTCGCCGCACGGATCGAAGGCGAACACCCCATCGACTGGCGGATAGCGCAGGACCGCCTCGACCTCACCCCCATCGAACCGCCGAGATCAGCCGCCTACCTTCTCCGGGCGTACGTTGCCGCGTACGGTCTGGAGTACAGCGCCCTCGATCTCATCGAGGACGAAGACACGGGCACCTGGACCTTCCTGGAGAACAACCCGACGGGCCAGTACGGATTCGTCGAGATCCAAACGGGATTGCCCATCACGGCGGCCCTCGCCGACCTGCTGTGCACTCCTGGCGCGGAAACCAGCGACGGCGTTGACCGGGTGGCAAGGTGGGGACATGCCGTTCCTTTCCGTGCCGAGTCTGGACCGCCACCTGCGCATGTCGTTCCTCGCGGCCCAGCGCGAGCACGTCGCGGAGACCGGGCACACCGACGCGGGCGGCCTCTCCCTGGCGGACCTGGCCTGCGACTCGATCTGGACCGGCTACATCCGGGGTCTCCTCGAAGGAACCCTCGGCCACCCCGGCATGCGCCCCCTGACCTGCTCCGAATGGTGGTGGCTCGACCACGGCATGGACGGCCCCGAGTTCATCGCCCGCGTCACCCTCTTCCGCTCGGTCACCGGAACCCGCCTCACCTGGTCCATCCGCCCCTCCCAACGCCCCAACCACCACACCGCCCCCCTCCTCGCCGCCGTCATCCCCCTCCTCTCCGCCCAGCACATCCCCGAACTCACCCTCGAATGCCCCGCCCACGACACCCCCACCCGCACCGCCATAGAACAAACCGGCGCCCACCCCCTCCCCTCCCCCACCCCCAAAGCCCGCTACTCCCTCCCCCTCCGTGTCCGCTGATTCCCTTCGGTGAGCCCGACACCCCTGCGACCGCCGGTCATTCAGCCCGGCCTGACTACCGCCCAAGGACCCAACCCACCCGATGCACCACAAGCCCACCGTCGCCAAAGCCCTCGCCTACATCACCAACGACGCAGGCGAACTCCTCGTCATCCGCCACGTCGACTACCCCTACGAACAAGTCGGCCTGGAAGTCCCCGGCGGCACCATCCGCCCAGACGAAGACCCCGCAGCCGCCGCCCTCCGAGAAGCCCAAGAGGAAACCTCCCTCCCCAACCTCTCGCTCGCAGCCTCCCTAGGCGAAACCACCTACGACATCACCCCCCTACGCCCCGAAATCCAACACCGCCACTTCTTCCACCTCCGAACCCCCGGCCCCCACCCACCCCGCTGGCCCAGCACCGAACTCCACGACGGCCTCCAACCCCCCACCCACCTCGAATGCCTCTGGCTCCCCCTCAACCACGCCCACGCCCTCTCCCTCGGCCACGGCGCCCTGATCCACCAACTCTGCTTAGTACCTCAAAACCCCAGCCAATAGCGCTAACCCCAGATGCCGTCCAAGCTCATCAACTTCAGAGCAGACCACGCCGGCTCTATCAGGCCGTGACATATCTGGCCTTCAGTACAAACTCCGCCTCTCGCCTGCCCGCCGGCCGAAGAGTCGAGTCCGCCGCCAAGCCGCACAAGCGACAGATACCTGAGCTTGCACATCGAGTGCCGCCCTGAACAAAGCGCCGTCGCGAAGCGGCGACGAAGATTTAGGGGGTTGGGGTGTTAGGGGGTTGGGGAGCTTGAGGGCCTGGGGAGCTTGAGGGCCTGGGGAGCTTGAGGGCCTGGGGAGCTTGAGGGCCCGGGGAGCTTGAGGGCCCGGGGAGCTTGAGGGCCCGGGGAGCTTGAGGGCCCGGGGAGCTTGAGGGCCCGGGGAGCTTGAGGGCCCGGGGAGCTTGAGGGCCTGGGGTTGCGGGAGTGCTGTGGATTGGGTGGGCGCTTGGTGGCAGTGGCTGGTTTTGAGGGAGGGAGAGGCTGGGGTGAGGGTTGCGGTTTCGGGGTGGAGGTGGAGGGGGCTTGTCTGTGGGGCGGGGTGAGGGCTTGGGCTGGGGTGTTGGGGGGTGGGGTTGCGGGGGTGCGTGTGTAGTGGGCTGGTGTGGGGGTGGGAAGGGTCTGTGGGGTGGGTGGGCTGACGGGCTTGGGCTTTGGGTGAGAGGGGGGCTTCCCGGGCTAGGGGGTTTTCCGGGTGGGAGATGAGGGTGGGTGGGTTTGTGCTTTGTAGGACTAGTGGGAGTGGGGTTAGGTGGGTGGGGTTGGGATGAAGCTTCGAAGTTTGGCGGGGCTGGGCCTGGAGCTGGGGCTTTGAGGGTTAGAGGGCGGCTGCGGCCTGGGGTTTGGGGTGGAGGGGCCTGTCTGTGAGGGCGGGTGGGGGCTTGGGCCTCGGTGAGGGCTGGGCTGTTAGGGGGCTGGGGTTGCGAGGCTTCGGGTGGGGAGGGTGGGTGGGAGGAACGGTGATGGAGGGGAGGTCGGGGGGACTGGGGCTCCGGCTGGCCTAGGAGCGAGGGCAGGTGGGGGTGGGGGAAAAGGGGGAGGCCCGGCTGGTGGGCCGGGCCTCGGGAGGTGGGGGGAGGGGTGGTTAGTCGAATTGGCCGCCCATGGCGTGGACGCCGCCGTCTACGTGGAGGATTTCGGCGGTGGTGGCGGGGAACCAGTCGGACAGGAGGGCGCAGGTGGCCTTGGCGGTGGGGACCACGTCGGTTATGTCCCAGCCGAGGGGGGCGGACTTTGACCAGCCGTCGGTGATGCCCTCGAAGCCGGGGATGGACTTGGCGGCCATCGTGCGGATGGGGCCCGCGGCGACGAGGTTGAAGCGGATGCCGTCCTTGCCGAGGTAGCGGGCCAGGTAGCGGTTGGTGGATTCGAGGCCGGCCTTGGCGACGCCCATCCAGTCGTAGACGGGCCAGGCGGCCTGCGCGTCGAACGTCAGGCCGACGACGGAGCCGCCGCCCTTCATCAGCGGAAGGCACGCCATCGCCAGCGCCTTGTAGGAGAACGCCGAGATCTGGACGGCGGTCGCCACGTCTTCCCACTGGGTGTTGAGGAAGTTGCCGCCGAGCGCGTCCTGCGGGGCGAAGCCGATCGAGTGGACGACGCCGTCGATGCGGTCCCAGCCGTGCGCCTCGAGGTTGGTGACGAGGCCGTCGAGGTGCTCGGTGTTGGTGACGTCGAGCTCGATGACGGGCGGCGGGTTGTCCGGCCCGGACGGGAGCTTCTTGGCGATGCGCGCGGTCAGCGTCGGACGGGGGAACGCCGTCAGGATGACGTTCGCGCCCTCCTCCTGGGCGATGCGCGCGACGTGGAAGGCGATGGAGGCGTCGGTGAGGACGCCGGTCACGAGGATGTTCTTGCCGTCGAGGATGCCCATGTCAGTGCCCCATTCCCAGTCCGCCGTCGACCGGGATGACGGCCCCGGTGATGTAGGAGGCCGCGTCGCTGGCGAGGAACCGCACGACCGCGGCGATCTCCTCGGGCTCGGCCTGCCGCTTCAGCGGGATGTTCTGCTTGATCGTCTCCTGGAGCTTCTCGGGAAGCTCCGCGGTCATGTCGGTGTTCACGAAGCCGGGCGCGACGACGTTCGCGGTGATGTTGCGCGAGCCGAGCTCGCGGGCCATGGACCGGGCCATGCCGACCATGCCGGACTTGGACGCCGCGTAGTTCACCTGCCCGCCGGACCCGGCGAGGCCGACGACGGAGGAGATGAAGATGATGCGGCCCTTGCGCATCTTCATCATGCCCTTCACCGCGCGCTTGGCGACCCGGAAGGAGCCGGTGAGGTTGGTGTCGATGACCGAGGTGAACGCGTCCTCGCTCATCAGCGCGACGAGGGTGTCCTTGGTGACGCCCGCGTTGGCGACGACGACCTCGACGGGCCCCTGCTCGGCCTCGATCTTGGCGAAGGCCGCGTCGACGTCCTCCCAGCTCGTCACGTCGCACTTCACGCCGAACAGGCCCTCGGGGGGCTGGCCCGACCGGTAGGTGACGGCCACGGCGTCTCCGGCGGCCTGGAGTTCACGGGCGATCGCGAGGCCGATGCCGCGGTTGCCGCCGGTGACCAGGACTGAGCGCGTCATGCGCGGGACCTCCTGAAGGGGTTCGAGTGGTAGCGGACGTCACATCGCGGCCGACACTACCGGTCCCTCCCTGTCCTGATAGCTGCCGACGACGACAAGATCCGGCCCCCCGGTTTGTCCCTCCCGCGCAACGGACGGCACGGAAGGGACCGTGGCGAGGGACGCGTCAGCGCTCGCGCAGGACCCACTGTTGCGGGAGCCTGTTGGGCGTGTGGCAGACGTCGAGGATCACGCTGTCGCCCCACTGGGTGAGGCACTGCCCTGTCTTGTAGGACCTGAGCAGCGAGGGTCCGCCGGACAAGGCGAGGCCGTGGCCTGCCAGCCGTGGGTGGACGGGAACGACTGGCAGGGCGCGAGGATCACCTCGGCGGGGGGCGGGCCGGTGACCGCGAGGCAGTCGCGGGTTCCGGTGTTGTTGATGCCCATGTACAGGCAGGCGACGCCGGGAGTCCAGATACAGCCGGAGTCCCACGCCTGGGTGGGGCTCTGGTCGCAGAACGCGACGTGCACGACGCCGCCCGCGGAGTCCAGGCACTCCCAGGCCATTTTGTTGTTGATCTCCTTGTTGTGGAAGCCGGGCAGGCTGTCGCGCATGGCGCTCGCTTCAGCGGGCGCCGCGGCGGCCAGCGCCGTCAGCGCGAGCGTCAGGGCTCCGACCATCCGGGCGAGCACGCGCCCCGTCCTGGTGATCTTCTGTCTCATCGCACCTCCGAATACGTGTTTCCGGTCGGGGCGCAACGCTAGGCAAGCCCGTCCGGGACGGACAGGGAGGCATGTCCCCGCCCGCGTCCCGTACCGGTCCCGAACCCCCCGGGACGGGCACGGGACGCCCCCGGGGCGCGCGGGACGCCCTGACCGGCATGCCGGAACGCCGGGCAGTCGCTAGGTTCGGGATGTGCATGAAATTGATCCGGCATTCACCGCCATTCCGTTGCGGCGTCTCGCGGACGCCGCGCTGTCCCGGGCCAGGGAGCTCGGGGCCTCGCACGCCGATTTCCGGTTGGAGCGGATCCGCAGCCAGACGCTCAGGTTGAAGGACGCCGTGCTGGAGACCGCCCTTGACGCCGACGACGTCGGCCTGTCGGTCCGGGTCGTGAAGGACGGGACCTGGGGGTTCGCCTCGGGTATCGACCTCACGCCGGAGAACGCCGTGGCCGTCGCCGAGCAGGCCGTCGCGGTCGCGGAGGTCGCGCGGTCGATCAACCGTGAGCCCGTGGAGCTGGCGGCCGAGCCCGCGCACGGGGAGCGGGTGTGGGTGTCGGCCTACGAGGTCGATCCGTTCACCGTGCCGACCGGGGAGAAGGCCGAGCTGCTGGCCGGCTGGTCGCGGGGGCTGCTCGCGGGCGGCGTCGACCATGTCGACGCGGCGCTGCTCCAGGTGAAGGAGAACAAGTTCTTCGCTTCCCTCGACGGGACTGTCACGACGCAGCAGCGGGTCCGCGTCCATCCGCAGCTGAACGCGGTCAAGATCGTCGACGGAGCCTTCGACACGATGCGGACGCTCGCCCCTCCCGTCGGCAGGGGGTACGAGTACCTGACGGGCACCGGCTGGGACTTCGCGGCCGAACTGTCCCGCATCCCCGAACTGCTGGCCGAGAAGCTGGCCGCCCCGACGGTCGACGCCGGGACCTACGACGTCGTGGTCGACCCGTCGAACCTGTGGCTGACGATCCACGAGTCCATCGGCCACGCCACCGAACTCGACCGCGCGCTGGGCTACGAGGCGGCTTACGCGGGCACCTCCTTCGCGACGCCGGATCTGCTCGGCAACCTCCAGTACGGCTCGAAGGTCATGAACGTGACCGGCGACCGCACCGCCGAGCACGGCCTGGCGACCATCGGCTATGACGACGAGGGCGTCGCCACCCAGCGCTGGGACATCGTCACCGGCGGGGTGTTCACCGGCTACCAGACCGACCGCCGCATCGCCAGGCTCACCGGCCAGGACCGCAGCAACGGCTGCGCGTTCGCCGACTCCCCCGGCAACACCCCGATCCAGCGGATGGCGAACGTGTCGCTGGCGGCTGACCCGTCGCCGGACGCGCCGTCGACCGACGACCTGATCGCCCGGGTCGACGACGGGATCTACATCGTCGGCGACAAGTCGTGGTCGATCGACATGCAGCGGTACAACTTCCAGTTCACCGGGCAGCGGTTCTACAAGATCAAGAACGGCCGCCTGGCCGGGCAGGTGCGCGACGTCGCCTACCAGGCGACCACCACGGACTTCTGGAACTCCATGGAGGCCGTCGGAGGCGAGCAGACGTACGTGCTCGGCGGCGCGTTCAACTGCGGCAAGGGCCAGCCGGGGCAGGTCGCGCCGGTCAGCCACGGCACCCCCTCGGCGCTGTTCCGGGGCGTCAACATCCTCAACGCGCTGAAGGAGGCGGGCAAGTGAGGCCCCAGGAAGCGGTGGAGCGGGCCCTGTCCCTGTCCACGACGACCGACTGCGTCGTCATCGCCGAGGAGTCCAGCGACGCGAACCTGCGCTGGGCGGGCAACACCCTCACCACCAACGGCGTCGGCAGGTCACGGCGGCTCACCGTCGTGGCGATCCAGGACGGGGCCGTCGGCGTGGTGTCCCGGGCGGGCGCGGGACGCGACGACGTCGCCCAGATCGTCAAGGACGCCGAGGAGATCGCACGCGCGGGCGAGCCGGCCGAGGACGCGGCCCCGCTCGTCACCGGGACGCACGGCGACTGGGACGCGGAGCCGGCCGTCACCGACATCTCGGTCTTCTCCGCGTTCGCGCCCGCGCTCGGCGAGCAGTTCGCGCGCGCCGAGGAGGGCGGGAACCGGCTGTACGGGTTCGCGCACCACGAGATGTCGTCGGTGTTCGTGGGGTCGTCAGCGGGGCTGCGGGCGCGGCACGACCAGCCGACCGGCAAGCTCGAGCTGAACGCCAAGAACACCGGGAGCTCGGCGTGGGTCGGCGCGGGCACCCGCGACTTCGCCGACCTCGACGTGCCCGCGCTCGGCGCGGAGCTCGGCCGTCGGCTGGCCTGGGGCGAGCGCAGGGTCGAGCTGCCCGCAGGACGGTACGAGACACTGCTCCCGCCCAGCTCGGTCTCCGACCTGATGATCTACCTGTACTGGACGGCCGGGGCCCGCGACGCCCACGACGGCCGCACGGTCTTCAGCTCGCACCCGACAGGCACCGAGCTGTCCAAGCTCCCGCTGCGCCTGTACAGCGACCCGTCGGCCCCCGGCCTTGAGTGCACGCCGTTCGTGACGGCGCTGGCGTCCGGCTCGAACTCGTCGGTGTTCGACAACGGCCTGCCGCTCGGCCCGACCGACTGGATCAAGGACGGGAAGGTCGCGGCGCTGACCTCCACGCGTTACTCCGCGGGCCTCACCGGCGCGCAGGTCACGCCGGAGATCGACAACCTCCTGATGGAGGGCGCGCCCGGCGGGGCGTCCCTGGAGGAGATGGTCGCGCGGACCGAGCGCGGGCTCCTGCTGACCTGCCTGTGGTACATCCGCGAGGTCGACCCGCAGAACCTGCTGCTCACCGGGCTCACCCGCGACGGGGTCTACCTCGTCGAGGGCGGCGAGGTCGTCGCGGAGGTCAACAACTTCAGGTTCAACGAGAGCCCCGTCGGGCTGCTGTCCCGGGTGACCGAGACGGGCGCGGCGGTGCCGACGCTGCCGCGCGAGTGGTCGGACTACTTCACGCGGGCGTCGATGCCGCCGCTGCGGGTCGCCGACTACAACATGTCGACGGTCAGCAAGGCGTCCTAGGTCCCGTTCCGGCCGCCGCCCACGGGCGGCGGCCGGATCAGACCTCGTCCGGGTCCTCGAGCCGGAAGCCGACCTTGAGCGTCACCTGGAAGTGGGCTACCTCGCCCTCCTCGAGCTGGCCGCGCACGGTCAGGACCTCGAACCAGTCGAGATGACGCAGGGTCGCCGACGCGCGGCGCACGCCGTTGCGGATCGCGGCCTCGACGCTCTCCGGCGACGTCCCGACGATCTCGGTCACCCGGTAGGTGCGGTCGGTCATGGTGGGCTCCTCCTGTTGTCCGCCTTTCCCGCACCCCTTCCCCGAAGGGCGTCGCCGCACCCGGACGCGGCGGGGGCACCCGGATGGCGGCATCGGCGGGTCGGGCATACCGTGGAGGGGTGAGGCTCAGCAAGCGCCGCAAGGCGCCCGTCTACACCGTCACCGAGGCGGCCCGCCCCCTGTCGGAGGACGTCGCGGGCCGCGAGCGGCGCTATCTCATCTCGATGGGCATCCGGACCGTCTGCTTCATCCTCGCCGTCGTGCTGTGGCGGCACGTCCACTGGATCATCGGGGCGCTGCTGCTCGTCGGCGCGATCGTGCTGCCGTACGTCAGCGTCATCTTCGCCAACGCAGGACGCACCCCGGAGAAAGCGGTCACTCTGGAGGACGGGGTGAGCACGCGCCGGATGCTCGAGTCGGGAGATGACACAGATTCCGGGTATGACGAAGAAATGTCTCCGTGACAATCTCTTGACTCAACCCGGGGGGTTTCGGTGTACGATTTGTACTCGACGCTCCGGTCCCCCGTCGGGGCGTCCCTTGCCGGTGTTCCGGGCCCCCGTCGGAACACCGATGTGCGGCACAGGGAGGGTTGCCCCCGTATCCTCCCTGTGCCGCTTTCTCATTTGCGCACCTCACCGGCCCTGAGGGCCCAAGGTCCCGCACCGGGCGCGCCCTACGGCCCTGGCCCGCTCCCCTCCCGCGCGCAAGGCTCTGATCACGTCCGAGCCAAGGAGGATCATGGGCCCCGTCACCGTCCATCCCGGGAACCGCATCACCCCGGCGATGGCCGCGCACGCCCACGCGCGGGTCGCCGAACTCCTCGACGCCCTCCCCGAACCCGTCCTCGACGCCACGGTCCGCCTCTCGGTCCTCCCCGACCGGGCGATCCCGAGACCCGCCCGCGCCCGCGTGAGCGTCCGCCTACGGGGCCGACGAATCCGCGCCCACGCCCAGGCCGCCAACCCGCACGGCGCCGTCGAGTTGATGCGCGCCCGCCTGGCCGCCCGACTCCGCACCCTCGACACCGACCCCACCTGACCCGAATGACAATTCCCAGGGTGTTTGCACAAAATGGCGAATTCCACCCGGAGAAAATCATGACCCCCTCGCAGTCCCTTCGGGACTGCGAGGAGAGGGCTGCGCCAAGCCCGATTGCGGGGTAAGGCCGCGCACGCCACCCCGCTCGCGAGGCGAGGGCGGGCCACGCCAGCCCGATCGCGAGGCGAAGACGATCCACGCCAGCCCAACGCGCTGAGGCCGGGCCACGCCAGCGCGACTGCTCGGCGAGCGCCACGCCCGGGCGATTGCGAATCGGCCCGCAAGGTGAGCGTTACGCCGTCGGGGCCGCAGGGCGCGGCTACGCCCGCAGGGCCGCGCGGAAGCGGGCCACGCGCAAGCGAGCTGCGCGTGAGGGCTGCGCCGGGGGATTGTGGGCGGGGCTGCGGGGTGGGTACTACGCCAGCGGGACCGTGGGGTGACGGCTGCGCCGACGGAATTGTGGGCGCGGTTGAAGGGTGAGGGGCCACGTGGCAGGGGCTGCGGGCGTGCTGGGGCGGGGGGGTGGGGTTAGGGGATTATGGCTACGGGGGTGTGGGCGTGGTGGAGGGTGGCGTGGCCTACGGAGCCGAAGACGAAGTGGCCCAGGGGGCCTCGGCGGTGGGTGCCCAGGACGAGGAGGTCGGCGCGGCGGGAGGCTTCGGTGAGGGCGGCGGCCGGGTGTTCGGTGACGACCTCCTCGGCGACCTTGACGTCCGGGTTGGCCTCGCGCCACGGTTCGAGGAGCTTCGACAGCGTCTCCATCGGGTTCACGACGACCGGGGCGGACTCGGCGTAGGGGGCGAAGACCTCGCCGGTGTCCCAGGCGTGCACTGCGCGCAGCACAGCGCCGCGCCGCCGCGCCGCGTCGAACGCGAACTCGAGCGCCGCGGTCTGGTCGAGGTCGAACGCCACGGCGACGACGACCTCGCCGCGCGGCCCGTGCGCGTCGCCGCGCACGACGACGAGCGGTCCCTTGGTCGTCCCGGCGACCTTGAGGCTCGTGGAGCCGAGCAGCAGTTCGGCGAACCTGCCCCGGCCGCGCCTGCCGAGCACGAGCAGGTCGCGCGGCGTGGACAGCTCGCGCAGGACCCGGGCGACCTCGCCGAGCACGTTGTCGGTGGTCACGTCGAGGCCCGGCCGGTCGCCGACGACCCCGACGGCCTCGGCGAGGATGCGGCGGGACTCGGCCGACCTTGCCTCGTCGGCCTCGGGCGGCGGGATGTCGGGCAGCCCGAACGTCGCCGACGGCTGCACGTGCACGATCCGCAGCGGACGGCCCGACCTGACCGCCTCGTCGGCGGCCCAACGCACGGCCGCCGCGGCCTGCGCGGAACCGTCCGTCGCCGCGATGACCGCCCCGGTCGGCTGCTCGCTCATGACTCGATCATGCGTCGCGGCGCGGGGGCGCGGCAAGGCCGTGACGGGGTCGGCGCGCCGTCCTTGGCCGGCTCATGCCCTCTTCGGGCCTGCCCGTGCCCGGCCCTTGGCAGAGCGCCGGTCAGCGCAGCGGGACCCGCCAGAACAGGACGGTGCCGCCGCCGTCGCGCTCCCGGGTCTCCATCGCGCCGCCCAGCGCGCGGGCCCGCTCGGCCATGTTCCGCAGCCCGCTGCGCCGGCCGCCCTCGGGGATGCCGGACCCGTCGTCCTCGACCCGCAGGATCAGGTCGTCGCGCACGTCGAGGACGACGTCGACGCGCCGGGCCCCGGAGTGCCTGACCACGTTCGACAGCGCCTCGGTGACGACGGCGATGAGCTGTTCCCCGACGTCGGGCTCGACGGCGGTGTCCAGGAGCCCGTCGAGGCGGATCGAGGGCGCGAAGCCGAGCAGGACGGCGGCGTTGTCGACCACGGTGTGGATGCGGCTGCGCAGGCTCTCGGCGTCCGGTTCGACCTGGAGTGCGAAGATTGTCGAGCGGATCTGCCGGATCGTCTCGTCAAGGTCGTCGACCGAGCGCTGGATGCGGCGCTGCACGTCGGGCTTGTCGGCGAGCTTCACCGCGCTCATCAGCGTCATCGCGGTTGCGAACAGCCGCTGGATGACGGTGTCGTGCAGGTCCTTGGCGATGCGGTCGCGGTCCTCGAGGAGGGACAGCCGCTCAAGGTCACGGCGGCGCGCGGCAAGTTCGAGCGCGACGGCCGCCTGCGCGGCGAACGCCTCAAGGAGCCGCTGCGTCAGCTCGCCGAACTGCAGCCCGCCCGGCGCGTTGATCACCGAAAGGACCCCGCGCGCCGATCCGCCGCTGCCGAGCGGCACCTGGAGGGCGGGCCCGATCGCGACGTCGCGGGAGATCCGCGCGCGGTCCGCCGACGGACGTGCGTCGGCCAGCGATACCGACTCGCCGCTGTCGTAGACGGCCGCGCCGAACGCCTCGTCAAAGGGCATCCGCAGGTCCGAGAGCAGGTCCGCGCCATCGCCCGCGGCCGCCTCGACCAGGAACTCACCCGCGACCTCGTCGGCGGTGGCCACGACCGCGAGGTCGGCCTCGCAGATCTCGCGGGCCCGGTTGGCGACGAGCCCGACGACCTCCTCGGGCGCGGTGCCCGACAGCAGCGCCGTGGAGATCTCCGTCAGCGCCTGCTGCCAGCGCTCGCGCCGCCGCGTCTCCTCGTACAGGCGGGCGTTCTCGATCGCCACGCCCGCCGCCGTCGCCAGCGCCGAGACGACGACCTCGTCCTCCTCGTCGAAGTCGCCGCCGCCGTTCTTCTCGGTCAGGTAAAGGTTGCCGAAGACCTCGTCGCGGACCCGGATCGGCACTCCGAGGAACCTGTGCATCGGCGGATGGTTCGCCGGGAACCCGACGGACTCGGGATGCGCCGCGATGTCGTGCATCCGCAACGGCACGGGCTCCTTGATCAGCAGCCCGAGGATGCCGTGGCCGTGCGGCCAGTGCCCGATCGCGGTGATCTCCTCGTCGGTGACGCCGATCGTGACGAACTGGACTAGGTGCTCGCCGTCACCGCTGATCACGCCGAGCGCGCCATAACGGGCGTCCACAAGGGTCACCGCCGCCTCGGTGATCCGGCGCAGCACGGTCTCCAGATCGAGGTCGCTGCCGATCGACACCACGGCCTCGAGCAGCGAGTGGACCCGGTCCCTCGTGGAGCGGACGGTCTCCAACCGCGCCTGCAGCTCGGTCAGGAGGTCGTCGAGCTGCAGCTGCGGCAGGATCAGCCGGGCCCGGTCCGCCCCGGGCCTGGATTCCGTTCCCACAGTGCTTCCTCCCGTCGGACGCCGTCACCGCCTATCCTGCCGGAGCCGGGGCGTACACCGGAACCGGGTCGCGGAACGGGACCTTCGTCCCGGGGGAAACGGTCGTTCGCGGCTTGGCCGGGGCCGACCGCCCGGATACCGTCGAAAGGCACCACCAGCCCGCTCCGGGAGGATCACGATGAGCAGCGACAAAAGCGCGGAAAAGCCGATCCGCGTCTTCCTCCTCGACGACCACGAGGTCGTCCGCAAGGGGGTCGCGGCCCTGCTCGAAGCCGAGGGCGACATCGAGATCGTCGGGGAGGCCGCCTCGGCCGCCCAGGCGCTCGCCCGCATCCCGGCCGCCGCCCCGCACGTGGCGGTGCTCGACGTGCGGCTGCCCGACGGCGACGGCGTCGCGGTCTGCCGGGACATCAGGGCGCGGCACCCGGAGATCAACTGCCTGATGCTCACCTCGTTCTCCGACGAGGACGCCCTGTTCGACGCGGTCATGGCCGGTGCGTCCGGGTATGTCCTTAAGCAGATTCACGGCTCCGACCTGGTCGGCGCGGTCCGCACGGTCGCCTCGGGCCAGTCCCTGCTCGATCCGCGCTCGACCGGCCAGATGCTCCAGCGGCTGCGCGAACGCGAGACCCGCAAAGATCCTCTTGCCGCGCTGTCGGCGCAGGAACGCCAGATCCTCGAACTGATCGGCGAGGGCCTGACCAACCGCCAGATCGGCGAGCGGATGTTCCTCGCGGAGAAGACCGTCAAGAACTACGTGTCGAACCTCTTCGCCAAGCTCGACATGCGCCGCCGCACCCAGGCCGCCGCGTTCGCCGCCCGCCTCAAGGCCGACGCCGCGCACGACACGCGCGAGGGGTGAGCCGATGGCGGTCCCTTCGCACCTCGAACCGTCCTTCGAGCCCGACCCCGGCGCCCTTGAACCCCTTGACGAGGCGGTCTGCCGGGTCCTGCTGAAGAGCGTCCCGATCGGCAGGATCGTCTTCACCCACCAGGCCCTGCCGCGCATCCAGCCCGTCTCCTACGCCCTCGACGGCGACGACGTGGTGATCCGCGTCCCGGCGGCCTCCAAGGTCGCCCAGGCCGTCCAGGACGCCGTCGTGGCGTTCGAGATCGACGACTTCGACGAGCCGAGCCGCACCGGGTGGTCCGTCGTGGTCGTCGGGCACGCGCGGCGCGAGGACTCCCCCGCCGCGATCGCCGCGCTGCGCCGCCTCGGCCTGCGCTCGTGGGGCGACGGGCCCGGCGACGCGTTCATCCGCATCGTCCCCGAGATCCTGTCGGGCCGCCGCGTCCGGGACCTTCGCCCCTGACGTGCGGGTGCGCCGCGCACGAGGATGGGCGGTATGACGGGAGAGCGACGCGCGGCCGAGACGCTGACCGAGGACCAGTGCCTTGACCTGCTCGTCACGGTGCCGGTCGGCCGGGTCGCGTTCACCGACCGGGCGCTTCCGGCGATCCAGCCCGTCAACTTCGTGATGGACGGGACCGACGTGGTGCTGCGCACCGGGCGGGGGTCGAAACTCGCGATCGCGATGCGCCGGGCTGTCGTCGCGTTCGAGGCTGGGGCGTTCGACCCGGTGACGCACGCCGGGTGGACGGTGACCGTGCTCGGCGAGGCCCGCACGGTCACCGACCCGGCCGAGCTGGCGCGGCTCGCGGCGCTGCCGCTGCGGGTGTGGGCGGGCGGCAGCCGCGACCACTACATCCGCATCTCCGGCCGGTACATCTCGGGCAGGCGGCTGTGGGAGGCGGCGGCCTGAGCCGCCGCCCGTACCAGACCGCCCGCCCTAGCGGCGTTCGTGCGCGACGACCACCGGGCAGTGCGCGTGGTGCAGCATCGCCTGGCTGACCGAGCCGAGCACGAGCCCGGGGAACCCTCCCCTGCCCCGGCTGCCGAGCACGAGCAGGTCCGCGCTCGCCGACGCGCCCGACAGCGCCCGCACCGCCCTGCCCCGCACGACCTCGGAGACGACCTCGACGTCGGGGTGCCGCCCCGCCCAGCCCGCGAGCGCCTCGGCGAGCACGAGCCGTTCCTCCTCGGCGACGAGTTCCGGATCGAACACGACGGGCTGCATCTCGCCGCGTCCGGTGGAGGCCGGATGGGACCAGGCGTGCACCGCGCGCAGCCGCGCCCCGCGCGCGGCGGCCTCGGCGAACGCGAAGTCCAGCGCCGCCCGCGCGCTCTCGGCGGTGTCGACGCCGACGACCACCTCGTTGTGCGTCGGCGGCTCGGCCTGCCTGACCACCGCGACGGGGCACGCGGCGTGCGCGGCGACCTGCCCGGTGACCGAGCCGAGCAGTAGCCCGGTGATCTCGCCGTGCCCGCGTCCGCCGACGGCCAGCAGCGCGGCCCGCTCGCTCTCGCCGACGAGCGCGGCCGCCGCGCCGCCCGCGATCAGCTCGGTCTCGACGGTGACGGTCCGCGCCGTCAGCGCCGCCCTGTCCGCGCCGCGCCGCAGCGCCTGCAGGCAGCCGTCGCGCAGGTCCTGGCGGATCGTCTCCGCGCCCTGGGCCGAGGTGTGCTCGAGCAGCCGCGCGGGGACGGCGTAGACGAGCCGTAGCGGCAGCCTTCTGCGTTCGGCCTCCGCCGCCGCCCACTCCACGGCGGCGTAGCCCGGTTCCGACCCGTCGACCCCCGCGACGACGGGCGCGCGCTCACTCATCGCGGAACGGCCGCGCGACCGCGACCGTGCACGGGGCGAGGTCGATCATCGCGCCGCTGACCGACCCGAGCCGCAGGTTCGGGTGCCCGTCGTCGCCGCGGTCGCCGACGATGAGCAGCGACGCGCCCTCGGCGGCCTCCAGCAGCACCTCGCGGGCGGGCCGGTGGACGAGCCGGGTGGTCACGTCGGCCGTCGGGTGCTTGGTGCGCCACGCGGAGATCTCGCGTTGCAGCCGAGCCCCCGACTCGCGGCTGAACTCCTCGTGCGCGCCCTCGTCGGACGGCAGCTCGGCCGCGTGCACCGCGACGAGCTCGCTCCGCCGCAACGCCGCCTCCTCGAACGCCAGGGTGAGCGCCGCTCCCCCGGCCCGCGAGAGGTCGACGCCGACGACCACCGGCCCGTCGGCGACGGAATCCCGCACGACGACGACGGGGCACAGCGCGTGCCCGGCGACCTGCCGCGCCACCGACCCCGACGGCAGCTCGGGGAACCCGCCCGCGCCGCGCGACCCGACCACGAGCATCACCGAGTCGGCCGCCTCGTGCAGCAGGGTCGCCGCGGCGGGGCCGCGCAGCAGCGCCTTGCGCACCTTGACGCGCGGCGCGGTCGTCTCGGCGATGAAGACGCCCTTGCCGAGTTCGAGGTCGGCGAAGCGCCGGACCGTCTCGTAGGACGCCGCGTGCATCGGGTCGGCGTACGCCCAGTGCCAGGCGTGGCAGACCACGAGGTCCGCGCCGCGCGATGTCGCCTCGCGCGCGGCCCAGCGCACGGCGCGCTCGCTGCCCTCGGACCCGTCGAAGCCGACGACGATCTGGCTCATGCCCCACCCCGCGTCTCAGGCCGTGCCGTGACGACCGCGACGGGGCAGTCGGCGTGGTGCAGCACCCCGTGCGACACCGAGCCGAGCACCGCGCCCTTGAAGCCGCCCAGGCCCCGTGAGCCGACGACGAGGAGGTCGGCGTGGCGTGACTCGCCGGTGAGCGCCGCGACCGGGTGCTCGAACGGCATGTCGCCGGTGCACTTGACGTCGGGGAACCGCTCGGCCCACGGCTCGAGCAGCGCCTCCATCCGGTCGAGCGGCCCCGCGCTGAGAACGGCGAGGTCGGGGGTGTCCCAGGAGTGCACGGCCCGCAGTGACGCGCCCCGCGCCCGCGCCTCGGTGAACGCCAGCTCGAGCACCGCCGCGTTGTCGCGCTCGAGCTCGATCCCCGCGACGACCGCGCCGCGCGTGCCGGACACGTCGCCGCGCACGACCACGACGGGGCAGGCGGTCCGTCCCGCGACGCGCAGGCCGGTCGAGCCGAGCAGCAGCCCGGCGAACCTGCCGGTGCCGCGGTGCCCGATGACCAGCAGGGAGCAGCCGGACGCCAGGTCGATCAGGGCGGGCGCGGGATGCCCGCGCAGCTCCTCGGTGGTGGCCGGGACGCCGGGGAAAAGGCCGGTGACCGAGGCGCGGGCGGCCGCGAGGATCACCCTGCCGCGCTCGTCCGCGCCCGACTCGCCGTCCGGGACCGCCTCCCCGTACCGGGGCTGCGGCTCGCGGACGTACACGATGTGCAGCGGCAGCCGCCGCCGCGCCGCCTCCTGGGCGGCCCATCTGACCGCGGTGCCCGCCGTGGGCGACCCGTCGGTCGCGACCGCGACGGGTCCGGCGGCGCCCGCGGCGCTCGCTCCGGTGCTGTTCGGTTCCATGACCCTAGTGTCACCTTCCGTGATCGTTCTGTCACGACCGGGTACCGGTGTCGGGCGTGCGGATGCTGCGAAGGACTCCCCCGCATGGGACCTTCGCCCCTAAAGGCGAAGACCGCGCCCGGACGAGACTTGTCGGCAACCGAGGCGAGGAGCGTTATGTCCAGTGAGGCCACCAGCGGGTCGCCGGCCCCGGTGAACACGTCGCATCTCGAGTCCCTCATCGGCGATCTCGAGGAGCGCACCGCGCGGATCACCGAGTCGCTGATCGCCGTCGCCGAGGCGTTCGAGCAGGCGCCGCCCGAGGTGCGGGCCGACGCCATCAGGCTCGCCGCCGAGACGCTGCTGACGGCGGACCGCTAGCGTTCGCGGGGCGTCCTCGGGCGGGCGCCCCGCGAGCTTGCCTTGTCGCCTTGCTTAGTCGTCCTGCCTAGTCCTAGTCGTCTTCGGGCGGGTGCACGACCGTCACCGGGCTCAGCGCGTGGTGGACCGCGCCCTCGCTCGCCGACCCGAGCAGCCGCTTGCGCAGCGATCCGAGCCTGCGCGCGCCGACGACGAGGATGCGCGCCCCCTCGCTCGCGGTGATGAGCTCGGTCACCGGGTCGCCGTCCACGAACCTCGTCTGCACCTCGACGCCGGGGAACGCCTCGACGCCGTCGCGCACGAGTGCCTCGAACCGCTCACGCGAGATGTCGCGAAGGTCGGTCTCCTCCACGAACGGGGTGTCCTTGACCTCGGCGTGCGGCGGGAAGACGCACAGCGCGAGCACCCGCGCCGACCTGGCCTTGGCCTCCTCGAGCGCGACGCGCAGCACGTCGCCCGACACCGCCGACCCGTCGAGCCCGACGACGACCGGCCCGCCCGGGCTGTCCTCGCCCCGCACGACGGTGACGGCCCCGCTGCCATGGGTGGCGACCTGGCTGCCGACCGTCCCGATCAGGGCCCTGCGGAACGCGCCCATCCCGACGTTCCCGACGACGGTGAGGACCGCGTCGCGCGACTGGTCGGCGATGTTGAACGCGGGCGACCCGCTGACGGTCTTGGTGCGCACGTCGAGACCGGGATGCGCCGCCCGCGCCTTCTCCGCCGCCGCCTCGACGAGTTCGGCCGCCGACTTCTCGACCGCGTCGAGCGGCATCATCACAAAGCCCGGGTAGACGATCTGCCAGACGTGGGAGACCGTCAGGGGCAGCCGCCGCGCCGCGGCCTCGTCGGCCGCCCAGGCCAGGGCGCGCTCACCCCCTTCCGAACCGTCGTAGCCGACGAGGACACCGAGGGACTCGGCCATGTGGATCAGGCTCCCTTTCGTTGGGAAACGCTTGGGTTAAGGGCACTATCTCTGGTCTGCGGACGGCACGATGACCGCGCGTCCGGTGAGCTCGCCGGCCGCGAGCCTCCGGTAGGCCGCCACCGCGTCCTCCAGCGGGAACGTCGTGATCTCCGGGACGAGCATGCCGCGCGCGGCGAGGTCGAGGACCTCGGCCAGCTCGGGACGGCTGCCCCAGTACGTCGACTGCACCGACACCTCGTAGGCGGGTGAGCTGAACGAGACGGGAAGACCGCCGCCCCCGATGCCGACGATCGTCACGTCGCCCATCATCCGGGCGGCCGCCCCCGCGATGTCGAGGGTCGGCTGTGCGCCGACGAAGTCGAAGACCGCGTCCGCGCCGCGCCCGTCGGGGGTGTACTTGCGGATCTCGGCGGCGGTGTCCGGGCCGGACAGCAGCGTGAGGTCCGCGCCCAGCGTCTCGGCGAGCTTCAGCGCCTCCTCGCGGGTGTCGACCGCGACGACCCGCGCCGAGGTCGTGGCCTTGAGGATCTGGACGGCCATGTGGCCGAGCCCGCCGACGCCGATGACGACGGCCGTCGCGGTGGGCGTCAGCTTCGGCCACGACCTGCGGATCGCGTGGTAAGGGGTGAGGCCCGCGTCGGTGAGCGGCGCGGCGACGACGGGGTCGAGTCCGTCGGGCAGCGGCAGGAGCAGGCGCTGTGCCGGGACGAGCAGGTAGTCGGCCATGCCGCCGTCGAGGCCGAGCCCGCCGCCGCCGACGGGCACCGGGGCCTCGGCCGGCTTCTCGCAGTAGGTCTCCATCCCGACCGCGCAGCGCTCGCAGTGGCCGCACCCCCACGGCCCGTAGACCGCGACGGGCTGACCGACCTCAAGGCCCCGGACGCCGGAGCCCAGCGCGTGGACCCACCCGGCGTTCTCGTGGCCGAGGGTGAACGGCGGCCCCCACGGCAGCGCGCCCGGCTCGAAGTCGTGCATCAGGTGCAGGTCGGAGTGGCATGCCCCGGCCCCGCCGATCCGCACCACGACATGGCCGGGGCCGGGCTCCGGCTCCGGCACGTCGACGAGTTCAGGTTCGCTCTTCCAGGCCGTCAGCTTCAGTGCGCGCATGCTCCGCCCCCGTGTTCGCCGCCTTGCGTCTTCTCCCGTGGCATACCCGTGTTTGACGGATATCTCCTCTCACATCGCGTGATGCGCCTCAAGGGCCGTGTCGCGGTGCTCGGCCGCGTCGATCAGCCTGATCCGGGTCGCCTGGAGCCTGCCGAGGATCACCTGGGTGAACCTCGCGTTCAGCTCCGCGCCGAGGCTCGGGTTGGCCGCCGCGTGCGTCCGCACGAGCGCCGCGTCGAACTCGAGGGCGGTCACCGGCATCGTCGCCGTCGCGCCGAACCGCCAGGTCCGGGGCGGGAACAGCCACGACCAGCCGAGGATCGAGCCGCGTCCGAAGAAGTCCACGGGTATGTGGCCCCTACCCGGCGTGAGGAGGTCCAACCTGACCTGTCCGGACAGCAGCGCCCAGAACCTGTCGGCCGACGCGCCCTCCCGGAAGATCCGGTGGCCCTCGGGGAAGACGACGGGGGTCGCGGTCGTGGCGAGCACACTGAGGTGGCCGCCCTGCATCCCCCGGAAGAACTCGTGTCCCGCAAGCAGTTTCGCATCCACGCCCATGACCGGCCTCCCGGTTGTCTCGTCCTGCTTCCAGCCCACCACCGCGGGCCCCCGGCCGTCAGGGGCGCACGTCCCCGGCCGTGAGGACCGTTCCGGAGGCCGCAGGGACCTTCGTCCCTGGCTCGGACCGATCTCCCGGAGGACGCTGTGGGGGTGGATCGGAGCCGAGGAGGCGGGCCCGTGGCGGGGCGGTACCTGGTGCGCAGCACGTCGCCGCGGCGTTACCGGATCGTGGACCGGTACGCCGCCGCGCCCGGCGAGCTGACGCTGGTGCTCGCCCCCGAGGGGGCCGACGGCGCCGAAGGGGATGACGGGACGGCCGCGCGCGCGTCCGTCCCGTCTGCCGCCGGCCGTTTCTGGGTGCTGCACACCGCCTCGGGCCAGCGGCTGCCCGCCGCCGACGTCTCCACCCCGCGCCTGCACGCCGACGGGAGCACCGCGGAGAGCTGCCTGGTCGAAGTGCGGGCGCTGCGGCTGCCGTGCGGCCCGCGCACGTGCGCGATCGGGGACGTCGTGGGGCTGTCGGGGCCGCGCGGGAGCGGCTGGGACCTCGACGCCGCCGCGGGCCTGGCCGTCCTGGTCGTGGGCTGGGAGCGCGGGCTCGGGCTGCTGCGGCCCGTCGTGGAACGGGTCCTCGCCGACTCCGCGCGGTACCGGGAGCTCCGGGTGTGGGCGGCGGGGGCGGTGTGGTCGGCTTCCGGGGGGCCGGTGGCCGTCGCGTCGGGGCGCGTCGCGCCCGGCGGGCCGGACGCGCCGACGCTGGGGTTCGACCCTGACGGGACAGTCGCGATGCTCGCCGGGCCGCTCGAGGAGACCGCGCGGACCGCCGCCGAGCTGCACGCCCAGGGCATGCCCGCCGAGCGCATCCAGATCGCCGCGCACGAGCTGCTGCGGTGCGGCACGGGCAGGTGCGGCGGCTGCCGGGTCGAGGCCGTCTCCGGGGCCGTCAGGGTCTGCGCCGACGGGCCGGTGCTGCGCTACGACCAGACGCCGCTCAGCGTCCGTTGCCCTCGGCCGACAGCAACACCATGATCATGAACGCGAGGAGGCTGGCGAACACCAGCAGCTGGAGGCCGACGATCCGCGCGTCCGGCGACAGGCCCGTCCAGGGGCGGCCCGCCGCGACGACGACGAACAGGGCGGCGACGCCGCCGATCACGCAGGCCGCCAGCGAACCGCGCTGCCGTTTGCGCCAGATCGTCAGGTCACCGGCCGCGAACGCGCCGCGCGCGCCCGCCCACAGCAGCAGCAGCCCGGTCAGGAACCCCGCCGACAGCAGCAGCGGGAAGACCACGAGGGCGCTCGCGTCCGCGATGTCGCCGTTCTCGGACTGCTCGAGCGGATAGCCGAGCAACACGGACACACAGAGGCCGAGGACGAACGCGCCCGCCCCCAGCACCAACGCGCTCGTGCCCGCCCGCACCCACGTCACTCCGTGTCTGCCCCCTCGGGCGGCGGACTCGGCACCGCGGCCGGACCCGGCCGTTCAGGGACGGTCGGGCCTTCCAGCAGCGCGAGAACCTGGTCGATGCGCTCGTCGGTCAGGTCGGGCAGCGCGCCGTGCCCGGAGAGATAACCATCCCGCATGGACGTCAGTATGTGCGGCCCGACCTGCGCCGACGCCACCGCGACACCACACCGGACCTGCGTTTTTACTGGAATATGACGACCCCTGGAGACGGCGACGGCCCGGCGCGGGGGCGCCGGGCCGTGCTCGAGGGGCCTCGAGGGGTCTCGAGGGATTGGGTCAGACCTGGGCCTGGCCGAGGATGAGGCGCTTCAGGTACTGCGGCGCGATCAGCGTGCAGTAGTGCTGGCCCCGGAAGTTCTCCGGGAAGATCGCCCACGCCCACGGCACGTTGAGGTTGCGCGAGGGGAGGTTGAGCTTGCCGTCCCAGCCGAGGAAGGCCACGGGGAAGTCCCACAGCCAGTCCGCGCCGGTGAAGGCGGGCCAGTCGAACCCGATGACCACCTTGTTGCGCGGGTAGACCAGGCTCGCCCGCTCCTGGTCGGTGAGCGAGGCGAAGACCTGCTCGACGGTGCCCGCGTTGATGACCTTGCAGTCCTGTTCCACGCCCGCGGTGCCCGCCCCGTACACCGTCTTGATGTGGTCCGAGGTCTTGGTCTTGCAGCGGACCTGCTTCGGCTGCGTCTTGGCCGCGTCCTCGTACGTGATGTACGAGCCGATGGTCAAGGGCTGCGCCTGCGGCTTCGACTCCTTGAATGCCTCGAAGTCGGCGTAGTCCACGTTGGTGATGCTGCCGCCCGCGGCGGTGAAGGCCCCCTCGTTCAACTGCGAGGTCTGCTTCTGGGCGCGGATGCACAGATCGTCCACCCACCCCGCCGCCGCCGCGGGAGCGGGGACCGAGACGAGGGCGGACCCCGCCAGTCCCAGGGCGAGGAGTACCCGCCCCGTGCGCTGTCGCATAGACAACTCCCTATCGGGAAACAATGTTTCGGCAGAGGATACAGTTCTCCACACGAACCGGGAATGGGACGGGAGAGGCGTAATGGACTTGGAACAGGATTATGCGGCGGCCGGGTTCGGGGGGAGCCTCCCGTTCGGGAAGCGGCCCGCGGTACTGGTGGTGGACATGGTACGGGCGTACACCGTGCCCGAATCGCCGCTTTACGCCGGGGTGGAGAAGGCCGTCGAGGCGGGGGCCGGGCTCGTCGCGGCGGGCAGGGAGGCGGGCGTGCCCGTCGTGTTCACCAAGGTCGAGTACCTGCCCGGCGGTACCGACGGGGGTCTGTTCTTCCGCAAGGTGCCCGCGCTCGGGGCGTTCGTGAAGGGCGGCGAGTACGGGGCGTTCGTCCCCGAGCTCGTGCCGGAGGAGGGCGACGTCGTCGTCACCAAGCAGTACGCGAGCGCGTTCTTCGGCACGAGCCTCGCCGCGACCCTCACCGCGCTCGGGGTTGACTCGCTGCTGATCTGCGGGCTGTCGACCAGCGGGTGCGTGCGCGCGACCGGCGTCGACGCGCTCCAGCACGGCTTCGCGCCCTACGTCGTCGCCGACGCCTGCGGCGACCGCGACCCCCGCCCCCACGAGGCGGCGCTGTTCGACCTCAAGCACAAGTACGCCGAGGTCGTCTCCCTCGCCGAAGCGATCGACCTGCTCCGCGCCCTCCCCAAGGGCTGACCCCTGCGCGCTCCGGGCCTGCGAGCAGGCCCGGAGGTAAGGGTCAGGGGAGGTCTTCGAGGGTGCGGAGGATCGGGGTGAGGGAGGGGAGGGTGTGGAGGGTCTCCAGGAGGGCGGCGGCACGGCCGAGTGACGCCTTGGCGCGGATGAGGGCGTCGAGGCCGGGGTCGTCGGGGCCGCCGGACGGACGGGGCACGAAGCCCTCGTGGCGGGTGCCGTCGGCAAGGCGCAGGGTCACCCGGGCGGGCTGCTCACCGGCCGGACGGGCGTGGTCGCCGGGGCCCGGCTTGGCGGTGACCCGGGCGGCGAGCGCGCGGATGTCCGGCCTGCGGACGTCGGCGTCGCGGGTGGGGTCGGCCTTGCCGTCGACGAGGATCGCCGCGACGTTCCATGCCAGGTCGAACCGCGCCTCGTGCGGGGTGCGCGGCGGACGGCCGGTCACGAACGGGAGCGCGTCGGGGTGCAGCTCGACCTCGACCTCCTCGATCGGGACCCGCCGCAGCCCGCGCCGCACCAGGGCGGCGGCGTCGAGGGCCGCGTGGACCATCCGGCACGCCGCGTACGGCTTCACCGCGACCCGCTCGATCTCCCACACCTCGCCGAGGCCCGCGACGACCTGTGACGGGTCGGGGACCTCGCCGAGCAGGGACCGGTACAGGCCGAAGTCGCCGTCCAGGACGTCGCGCGGACCCGTCAGGCCCGCCTCGGCGAGCCGCGCCGCGACGATCCCCGACTGCGCGGCGAACCCCGCGTGTGCCTGCTCGACGGTCCCGCCGCGCACGCACTCCAGCAGGCCGCCGGCCTGGCTTCCCGCGATGCCGAGCGCGTGCCGGGTCGTGTCGGCGTCCAGCGCGTACAGGCGCGCGGCGGTGAGCGCCGCGCCGAACACCCCGCAGACGGGCGTCGCGTGCAGGCCGCGCCGGTGGAAGCCGCGCGGCACCGCGAGCGCGAGGCGGCACATCAGCTCCATGCCTGCGCCCGCCGCCGCGACGATCTCCGCCCCGGACGCCGACACCTCCTCCCCCACCGCGAACGCCACCGGCAGCACGACCGCCGCCGGATGCACCAGCGCCTCGCCGTGCACGGGGTCGCGGCCGAGCGCGTGCACCAGGACCCCGTTGGCGAACGCCGCTGCGGGCGCGGAGACCCGCGTGGGGCCGGGCAGGACCGTCGCCTCGGGCGGGCCGCCGAGCGCCCGCGCGACGGTCAGCGCGGGCTGTCCCTCGCCCGCCCGCGCGGCGGCGACCGCGCAGCCGAGCCCGTCCACGAGCAGCCGGGTGACGGCCTTGGGCGGCGGCTCGGGCGTCCATTCCGCGAACGCCCGGGAGATCATGCCGACCCCCGCCGCGCGGTGCCGATCCGATCCGATCTCACAGCGCCCCCTCACACCTTGACGGGGCCGCCTCGCGGCGACCATGCTTGCACACCAGGAATGAAACACTGTTTCTCGATACGAAACAACCGACTCGGGGAACACGGGACCGGAAACACATGAGGGAGGACCGGGTGGAGCTGTCCATCGCCGGCGGCATCAGGGAGTTCGGGGCGAGCGCCGCGCACTCCACGGCCGTCATCGACGGAGACCGGAGGCTCACCTTCGGCGAGGTGCACGACAGGTCGAGCCGCCTCGGCCAGGACCTCCTCGCCGCCGGACTCGACCCCGGCGACCGCGTCGCCGTCCTGCTCGGCAACCGCGCCGAGTGGCCGGAGATCGCGGCAGGGCTCGCCAAGGCCGGACTCGTCATGGTCCCGCTCGGCACCCGCTCCACCGCCGCCGAGAACGCCTACATCCTCGACCACGCCGACGTACGCGCCCTCATCGCCGACGCGGCGCTGCTCGGCAACATCGCCACGCCGCCGCCCGTCGTCCGGCTCATCGACGGCGGGTACGAGGACGCGCTGGCCAAGGCGTCGGCGGAGGACCCCCGGGTTCCGGTGAGCGAGCGCGACCCGTTCACCATCGTCTACACCTCAGGGACCACCGGGCGGCCCAAGGGCGTCCTCATCAGCCACCGGTCGCGCTCGCTCACCTTCTACTGCTCGGCGCTCGAATGGGGGCTCGGGCCCGGCAGGACGAGCCTCGCGGTCGCGCCGATGTACCACGGGGCAGGGTTCGCGTTCGGGTACACGCCGGTGTTCGCGGGCGGGACCGTCGCGATGCTGCGGTCGTTCGACGCGCCGGGGCTGCTGGCGGCGCTCGCGGAGAGCCGGGCACAGAGCGTCTTCCTCGTGCCTACCCACGCGCACCAGCTGCGGGCGTCGGGACTCGTCGGCGAGTACGACCTTTCGGCGCTCGACACGATCTTCTTCAACGCCGCCGCGCTGCCGACCGCGCTCAAGGACTGGGTTCTCGAGGCGTTCCCCGGGGTCGGCGTCCACGAGCTGTACGGGTCGACGGAGGGCGGGATCGTCACGGACTGCCGGCCCGCCTACGCGCGGACGAAGCCGGGATCGGTCGGGCCCGCGTGGTTCATGACCGAGATCAAGCTCCTCGATGACGCCGACGCCGAGGTCGGACCCGGCGAACCGGGCGAACTCTGCTCACGCTCGCCCTTCCTGATGAACGGGTACCTCAAGGACGAAGCGGCCACCGCCGCCGCGCTCACGTCCGACGGGTTCTACCGCTCCGGCGACATCGCCGTCCGCGACGCCGACGGGTTCGTCACCATCGTCGACCGCAAGAAGGACATGATCATCTCCGGGGGCGTCAACATCGCGCCCCGGGAGGTCGAGGAGGTCGTCAACGGCTTCCCCGGCGTCGCCGAGACCGCCGTCGTCGGACTGCCCGACGACCGGTGGGGCGAGAGCGTCACCGCCTTCGTCGTCGCGCTGCCCGGCGCGTCACCCGACCCCGACGCGATCGTCGCGCACTGCCGGACCGTGCTGTCCGGGCCCAAGGTGCCGCGCCGCGTCGAGTTCCTCCCCGTCCTGCCGCGCAACGCGGCCGGCAAGATCCTCAAGCGCGAGCTGCGAAAGGACTGAAACCGAATCATGCGGCCTCATGTCGAACTGATCCAGGAGAACGACTACGTCTGGCACGGCGCCGAGCTCCCCGGCGGCGAAGGCCGGGCCAGCGAGCGCCGGCTCTCGGTGGACGAGGAGGACGGCTCGTGCTCCCTGCGCGTCGACTTTCACACCCGGTGGGGACGCGGCCCCGGCGTCCATCACGCGAACACCGAGTTCTACGTCCTCGACGGGACCATGACCTACGGCGGACGCGAGTACGGCAAGGGCGCGTACTTGTACGTCCCCAAGGGCGTCCCGGCGGATGCGCTCGTGTTCTCCGAGGGAAGCAAGGTGCTTCACTACCGCGAGTACGGCGACGCCGGCTATGACGAGGGCGCACGCCGGTGGGACGACGCGCGTGAGGAAGTCATCGTCCTCGACACCGAGGCCATGCAGTGGGACGCGGTGCCCAACGCCGGGCCCATGCCGGGACTGTTCATCAAGTACCTGCATGTCGACCCCGTCACCGGGTTCTACACGCGGCTCGTACACGCGCAGGAGGGGTGGACCGACCACAGGCTCGCCCACCACCCGTGCTACGAGGAGGCGTACACCACGCAGGGGCACATGGAGTACAACTTCGGCACCCTCGACCTCGGCACCTACTTCTTCCGTCCCGCGCGCGTGAAGCACGGCCACTTCACCACCCAGGAGGGCGGCGCGACATGGCTGCTGCGCTCCGACGGCGAACTCATGAACTGGTACACGCAGAACGAGTGGCTGCGCTGGGGCGGCGAGGCCGTCAACTACGGACCTAATGGCGGGCGTATGGCGTGGTCGATGTCGTCGCACGACCTCGGCCCGTCGGCCCGCACCGAGAAGGACTTCGAGGAGCTGCGCGCGTCCGTCGCCTACCAGGCGTCGGTCGGCGAGATCGACGCGCCGTTCTTCCCGCACGGCACGGGCCCGGACAAGTCGCTCATCGCGATCGCCAAGGCCCTCGACGCCGCGGCCCTCCAGGGCGGCCACGACGGGCACGGCCACTCGCACTCGCACGACCACGACCACGACCACGCGCACGACCACTCGCATGACCACGAGGTGCCGGCCGTCGACTTCGGTCCCGACCCCGGCACCCTCGAGCACGCCGACGAGCGCACCGACCACCTCAGCCACAACTGGGGCGCGGGCCGCGCCTGGAAGCAGGGCGACCCCATCCCCGCCCCCATCCTGTCGACGCTCCCGGTCCGCTCCCGCTCCACCGGCCGCTGGGACGGCGAAGGCATGTAACCCCCAAAGACAAGGCCCCGAGGCGCCCGCTCGGGGCCTTCCCCTTTTCTCCCCTGCCCGACGCCCCCGCCCCATACCCTGGCTCGATGCGTCCTCTTCGCTTCTCCATCAACATCACCCTCGACGGCTGCTGCGACCACCGCGCGGTCGTCCCGGACGAGGCACTGCACCTCCACCACGCCAGGAACCTCGAACAGGCCGACGCCCTCCTGTTCGGCCGCGTCACCTACCAGATGATGGAAGAGGCATGGCGCCTCCCCGCCCCCGAGGGCGCGATGCCCGCCTGGACCGAACCCTTCGCCCGCACCATCGACGCGGCGAAGAAGTACGTCGTCTCCACCACCCTCACCTCGGTCGACTGGAACGCCGAACTCATCCGCGACGACCTCGCAGAAACCGTCACCGCCCTCAAACACCAACCCGGCAACGGCATCTTCGTCGGCGGCCTCACCCTCGCCAGAACCCTCACCGACCTCCGCCTCATCGACGAATACGAATTCGTCGTCCACCCCCGCCTCACCGGCCACGGCCCCACCCTCTTCCCCGGCCTAACTAACCCCGTAGACCTAAAGCCCACCGCCCGCCTCGACCTCCCCTCCGGCGCCATCGCCCTCCGCTACGAACTCGCCAAGTGAGCGCCGCCTCGGCCGCGGGCGCCTGAGGCAGGACCCCGGCTTGGGCGGCGGGGTCCTGCCTGGTCAGCGGTGACGGCCTCGCCGTCCGTCGAGCGTCATGTGGCAGAGGGCCGCGGCGAGCGGGGTCGCCACGGCGGCAAGGAGCAGCGCGCCCGCCAGTCCGAGGGTCACAGGGCGCGCTCCCGGTCTTCCTGCTCGCGCAGCCGGTCGATGAGGGCGTCGAGGTCGTCCTCGATGAGCGTCGTGTGCAGGTCGGCGTCGAGCTCGGCGTCGCTCAGCCTCCTGCGCCGCGTCGCCCCGACCAGCCCTCCCCCGCCCGACCGCCACAGCCGCCACTCCGGGTGCCTCTCCGCGGCCTGCTCCAAGCTCATGCGTCTCTCCGTTTCTCCCCCGATGTGGACTTTCCGTGCCCACAGCGTCACGGAAGCGGTCTAGGCTTGGGCGCGAATCCGGCGCAGTGCGCCGGACACGCCGTCGTCCGGATCTGTACGGAGGTGTACGGAGCTTTGAGCGCGAGCCGCATGACGCCCCGCTCGTTCCTCGCCCGCGAACTCCAGCGCGCCCGCGAAGCCAAGAGCCTCACCCCCGAGGCGCTGGCCAGGACCCTGTTCGTCTCAGAAAGCCTCATCCGCTCCTGGGAGAAGGGCCGCCGCCTCCCCAGACCCGACACCCTCACCCACGCAGAAAGGGTCCTCGGCACCGGCGGCATCCTCACCCGCCTGCTCGCCGACCTTGTCGACGCCGCCGTCCCCATTGAATGGTTCGGCCCCTGGAAAGAGATCGAGCAGCACACTTCCGCCTTCTGGTCCTTCGAGCCGCTGATCATCCCCGGCCACCTTCAAACGCCCGACTACGCGCGCGCGGTGCTGAAGAGCGGCAACCACGCCGCCGACCTCGACGAGATGGTCGACGACAGGATGAAACGGCAGCTCCCGCTTGCCGACGAGGACGGGCCGATGCTCGTCTGCCTGATCGCCGAATGCGCACTCCGGCACATGGTCGGAGATCCCGCGGTGATGCACGCGCAGTGCGTCCGCCTCGCGGAACACACGGCACGCGAGAACGTCATCGTCCATCTGGTCCCGGAGACGGCGGCGGTGTGCGCCGAATTCGTCAGCGGCTTCATGCTCGCCGATTCCCGCATGGGACAGTTCGCTTACGTGGACAATCAACTCACCGGCGACGTTATCGACCGCCCCGAGGATATCGCCCGGCTCCGCCGCACATTTGATATTATCCGCGCAGACGCCCTGTCAAGGGAAGAATCAGCCGCGCAGATCGCAAGGACGGTACAAAAGTGGAAAGCCCGCTCTGGCGCAGATCTTCCTACACAGGCTCAAACGGCGGCAACTGCGTAGAACTCGCCCGAGCCCCCCGCACCGTCCTGGCCCGCGACAGCAAACACCCCCACCGCGGCCACCTCACCCTCACCCCCCACACCAGCCGCTCCCTCCTCACCGCCATCAAATCCAACACCCTGAACCCCTAACCCCCGGGCCTTCACCCCACCGACAAGCGCAAGCCGTCGGGTTCTACCTCGCCCGCCTGGCGTTGCGGGATGAGGCGCGCGGCGACTGTGCCGCGTGCTAGGACAAGGCCATGACCATTGAGCAGGACACGCACGCGGCCATCGCGGAGCTGACACGTCAGGTCGCCGCGCTCCGTGACGAGCTCGCCGAGGCCATCGCCGTGACCAGACCACGCCACCGGGCGATGCCGCACCGGCTCACCGCCGAAACCGTCCGGAACACCGTGTTCGTCACCACCCGCATGAAACCCGGCTACCACGCACCCGACGTCGACGACTTCCTCGACCGCGTCGAAGCGGAGATCACCCAACTCACCCACGAACGCGACACCGCCCGCACCGAACTCGAACAGCTGCGGGAAACCACCCTCCGACCCTGACCCCGCACGCCGGTCCCGCCCAGCCCTCCCCTGACGAGCCCGGCGCGTTCGCACCCTTGTGTGGATCGAGTGCAAACCGAACGGGCAATGGGGGTTTCTGCCGGACGCCGAGGACATCGCGTTCGCGGCATTGCTTCAGGAAGGGTGATGGGCACGGCGGGTTCGGTGGAGGAGAGGGCGGTGGGGGTTGGTTGAGGAGTTGGCGAGGGGTGGCGTGTTGGAGGGTGAGGGGTGGCGGCGAGCTGTGGGGGAGGTTGCTCGGCATCGGTTTGTGCCTGGGTTCTTTGAGGTGGTGGGGGATGACGCGGAGACGGGGTTGGCGGTGTGGGAGGCCGTCAGTGAAGAGACCGATGTTGAGCGGTGGCTTCGCGGGTGTTATCGGGATGCGACGCTGGTGACGCAGTTCGACGGGGTGGAGGAGGACTGGGGGCGGGCAGGGAGACGGGTCGGGGGCGGGCCGTCGTCGTCTTCTACGTTGCCGTCGCTTGTGGTGCGGATGTGGGTGGATGCCGACCTTGAGGAAGGGCACTCGGTGCTGGAGGTCGGGACGGGGACGGGGTACTCGACGGCGCTCGCGTGCGCGTGGCTGGGGGACGCGGGGAGCGTCATGTCCGTTGATGTGGATCCGAGGCGGGTGCGGCAGGCGGGGGAAGCGCTGTACGGGGGCGGCTATCGGGCGGGGCTTGCGCACGCCGATGGGCTGTATGGGTATCTGCCTTGTGCGCCTTATGACCGGATCGTTGCTGCCTGTTCGGTGCGGGCCGTACCGGAGGCGTGGATCGCGCAGACGCGGGAGGGCGGGAAGATCCTGACCACGTTGGGCGGCTGGCTCTACGGGTTTGCGCGGGTGCTGCTCACCGTTGGGGCGGACGGGACCGCCGAGGGGCCGCTCCTGCCGGGGACCGTGTCGTTCATGTTGGCGCGGCCGCATCTGCCGCCCTCGGCGAGGAATCCGCATGACTGGGCGGAGCTGCTCGATGGGCCGGGGCGCGTCGCGCGGTACGGGGTGGAGTCGATCACCGCGACGGACGCGGAGACGTTCCACAGCACGTTCCTTGCTCAGCTCGCCGCGCCGACGGCGGTTCGGGCGGCGGCCGGGGACGGGGTTTGGCTCATCGATCCCGTCGCCGGAGCGGTTGCGTGTCTGACACCGGGTGAGAGCGGGTGGATTGTCCGGGAGGGTGGGAACGGGCGGATCTGGGAGAGGGTGGAGCGGGTGCTCGGCGCGTGGGGCGCGGTGGGGTGGCCGGGGGCTGGGAGGTTCAGGGTGCGGGTTCGGGGTGGGCTGCAGGAGGTGTTTCTGCCTGGGGGGTCTGGGCTTTCGTTCGGGCTGCTGTGAGGGGTGGGCGGCGGCCGGGGAGGAGGAGGGCGGGGAGCACCGTGAGGGCCAGGAGGGCCACGGCGAACCAGTAGGCGTGGCGGAAGTCGGAGGAGACGGCCGCGGAGGGTTGGCCGGCGGCGCGGGAGGCGAGCAGGACCGACATGAGGGCGGTGCCGGAGGCCGCGCCGACCTGGGTGAGGATGGTGAGGGTCGTGCTGCCGGAGGGGACGTCGGCGGCGGGCAGGGCGCGGGTCGCCGTGGTGTTGGCGGGCATCAGGACCATGCCCACGCCTGTGCCCATCACCATGAGGGCCGCGCACAGGCCGGGGTAGGGGGCGTCGGGGCCCAGCTGGACGGTGAACAGCGCGAGGCCCGCGGCGGCGGTGAGCGCGCCCGAGGAGATGAGCAGCCGGGGCGAGACGCGGTCGACAAGGCGTGTGGCGACCTGCATGGACACCCCGACGGCGAGGGCAAGGGGGATGCCGAGCAGTCCGGCCTGGGTGGCGGTCAGGCCGCGCACGCCCTGGAAGTACATGGGGGCGAGCAGCATCGAGCCGAAGTAGGCGCAGGGGAAGAGCGTCACCGTCGCGATGCCCGCCGCGTAGGCGCGGTCGCGGAACAGGCCGAGGCGCACGAGCGGGTACCTGGCCGTCAGTGCGCGGGCGACGAACAGCGCGACGAGCACCGCGCCCGACGCCGTCGGCACCAACGCGAGCGGCCTGACGAAGTCGCCGTCCGAGCCGCCCTCGGCGAGGCCGAACAGGAGCAGGGCGAGTCCTGGCGAGAGGGTGAGCAGGCCCGGCACGTCGAGGGGCGGCCGGTCGGCGCGGACGGCGTCGCGCGGCAGCAGCCGCAGCCCGAGCACGAGGGCGAGCGCGCCGACGGGCAGGTTCACCAGGAAGATCCACCGCCACGACGCCGCGTCGATGAGGAACCCGCCGAGCACGGGCCCGCTCGCCGGGCCGAGCAGCACCGGCAGCCCGAGCACCGCCATGACCCTGCCCATCCGCGCGCGGTCGGCCGCGCCGATGACCATCGCCATCCCGACGGGCATGAGCAGCCCGCCGCCCAGCCCCTGGACCACCCGCAGCGCGACGAGCGCGGGAATCGACGGCGCGAGCGCCGCGAGCCCCGACCCGACCGCGAACAGCACGATCGCGGTCAGGTAGACGCGCCGCGCCCCGAACCGCGCCATCGTCCACGAGGTCAGCGGCACCGCCGCCGACAGCGCGAGCGTGTACCCCGTCGCGACCCACTGGACGTCCTGGACCCGCGCGTCGAACGCCTCGGCCAGCGGGAACAGGGCGACGTTGACGATGGTCACGTCGAGCACCGCCATGACCGACCCGAGCACGACGACGGTCAGCAACCCCCCGATCCCGCGCTTCTCAGCCGCCCCTCCCCCACTGCCAACGGACATGGCCGAGCCCCCTCAGTTCGAGCGCGGACCACGGACGGCCCACCCCCGGCAAAGTACAATGATCATTGCAGAAACTGCAATACCTATTGCAGTTAGCCGCGCGCACCGGGGATGGGAGACTGCCGTGATGAGCACGCGAGACACGCGGACACCGCGCCGAGGCAGGCCGGCGAAGGTCGACGCGGTACTGCGCGCGGCCTGCGAGGTCTTCGGACGCGACGGCTACACCCGCGCGGGCATGGAGACGATCGCCGCCGAAGCCGGGGTGTCCACGCGCACCCTCTACAACCACTTCCCCGGCGGCAAGGCCGAGCTGTTCCGCACGGTGATGGCTTGGAGCTCGACCCACGTCCGCGACGCACAGCTCGCCCTGCTGCACCGTTACCTCGACCCCGAGCGCCCGCCCCGCCCGCAGGACCTCGAGCGCGACCTCGTCCTGCTCGCCCGATCCTGGACGAACCTGACCGCCGAGTTCCCCGCCCATTTCGCCATGGTCCGCCAGATCCACGCCGAGATCGGGCACATCCCCGACGACGTCCGCGAGGCATGGCAGGACACGGGCCCCCGCACGGTCACCCGCGAAACCGCCCGCGTCCTCTCAGCCCTCGCCGCCCTCGGCCTCCTCGACCTGCACGGCGACCCCGAACGCACCGCCCGCCACTTCGCCCTCCTCACCTCAGGCGAACTCGCCCAACTCACCTTCTGGGCTTACGCCCCCCTCCCCGACCCCGAAGCCGACGCCATCATCACCGCCGGCGTCCGCACCTTCCTCCGCGCCTACACCCCCGCCCCTCCCCGTCCGAACCCCGGGACAGCGAGCAGATGAACACCGAATCACCCACGCAAAACCGGGAACAAAACTCGTTCGGACATCGCCCCCGCCGAGCGGGCGGCCCGGGACGGAGCCCGGGTTCGCTCCGGCGACAGCGATTCAGGGCTCTGTTAGAGGGCCGCTTCGGTCTCTTCGATCAGCTCAGCAAGGCTGTCGAGTTGAGTCCACGCTGGTCCGAACGCCGCGAGGGTTTCCTGACCAGGAATGATCGCGGTGTTGAACCTCTTGACGTCCGCGTCCGGACCACCGGGGCCCGCGCGGGCACGTCGCGTGGTGGCGGATATTTAGGTGGGTCCGGTGGTCAGAGCCATGTCACGCGGGTCACGACGACGCGGTATTCGTCGATCTCTGAACGTCGTCGGTCTCTTTGACGTGGTGGATCACTGGGTGGTGGTGAGGCGGCGGAGGATCAGGGCTGTGGCGTCGGAGGAGGGGACGCGGGCGGGAGCGGAGAAGGCCCCGGGAGGGGTCCCGGGGCCTTTGGGTTGCTGGGTGGGGGAGTTGTTAGGTGTTGTCGGTGGGGCGGCGGCGGGGGAGGAGGAAGAGGAGGGCTGCGCCGGTGAGGACGAGGGCGGAGGCGGCGAGGGCGAAGGTGGGGATGCCGTCGGCGCTGCCGGTCTGGGGGAGGGTGCCGGGGTCGGCGTTTGTGCCGGTGCCGGTTCCCGTGCCTGTGCCGGTTCCCGTGCCCGTCCCGGTGCCGGTTCCGGTACCCGTTCCGGTGCCGGAGCCGCCGCCGAAGGTGAGGGGGACCTTGGTGATGATCTCGCTGGGGTTCATGAGGCTGGTGACGCCGATGATGCAGTTGCCGGCCTTGGCCGTGCAGTCGGTGCCGCCGACGGACTTGACAAGGGTGATCTTGTTGCCCTTGGACGGCGGCACCCACTTGCCGCTCGCGTCGGCCTTGCCGAGCAGCGAGCCGGACAGGTTGCAGTCGTTCGGGCCCTTCACCGCGGTAAGACACTGCCCGACGGCGACCGAGGCGAGGTTCGGTTCAAGGCCGGTGAGTGAGTTGATGGTGATGACCTCGCCGACGGACAGTCCCGTCGTCTTGCTCATGTTCAGCTGCGCCGCGGCGGCGGAGGCGCTCGGCGCGAAGAGGAGCACGGCCGCGCCGGTGAGCGCGGCGAGCTTGCTGATCTTCATTTGATCCTCCTGAGTGACTGGTTCCTGGCGGCGACGACGGTGACGGCCACGAGCGCGAGGAACGTGACCGCCCACAGGGGTACCGAGGGCCCGGCGACGCCGTCCGGGTCTGATGCGGCAGCGTCAGACGCGCCTGGCAGCGCCGCCTCGGTGGGGGTGAACGTCGCGCCCTCGAACATGAGGGGCACGTTCACGGTGTTGGCTTTGAGCACGCTGGAGGGGACCGCGTCGGGCAGCGGCGCGGCGCCGATGACGCACTGCTGCTTGAGGCAGTCGTACTCCTTGAACTGCGGGTGCAGCTCAAGGGTGACCTTGGGGAGGTTGCCCTTGTCGTCGGCGCTGACGAACTTGGCCCCGTGGTCGAGGTCGCAGTGGTTGAGGCCGTTGGTGTAGCCCTCGATGCAGGGTCCGACGGCGATCCCGGTGAGGCCGGGTTTGAAGCCGCTGCCCTCCACGGTGATGGTCTGGCCGTCGGTGAGCCCTTCGGTCGCGCTCACCGTCAGCTTGGCGGGCTCGGCCGCCAAGACGGGTCCGGGCAGCGCCAGCGCGGCCACGAGCGCGAGGAGCGGGATGCTTCTCATGATCGTCCTTGGTCCAGGCTCTCGGTGAGCTCTTCTTCGGTCGGCGCGACGAGTTCGGCGTCGACGCGGCCCTTCTTGAGCAGGTGGGTGCGCGCGCCGAGCGCGGCGGCGAGCGGCGCGGGCGGTTCGGCGAGCACGACGACCGCGCCCTTGGCCGCGAGGCCCGAGAAGACGGGCTTGAGCGACGGTTCGCAGTACTGGGCGTCGACGAGGACCACGCGCGGCTCACGCAGGAGCGCTTCGGCGAGCCCGAGCAGCAGCCCGGCCATCGCGTCGAGCCCTTCGACGGGTTCGTCGCGCCGCTCGGCCAGCGCCGGGAACACCTCGAGCACCTGACGGGCCCGCCACGGCTCGGTCACGTCCGCGAGCCGTTCCCCGACGGTCCGCGCGTCCCCGTTCGCGACGACCGGCGCGCGGTGCGCGAGCCCGAGGTCGACGCGCCGGGCGGCGGGCAGCCGCGTCAGGTCGGCCCCGTCGGACAGCAGCCGCCCTCCCCCGGCGGGGTTGGTCCCGGCGATGAGCCCGAGGAGCGCGCGCGACCCCTTGCCGTAGAACGCGAGCACGTCGCCGGGCCGGGCGGCGAGGCTGACGCCGTCAACAGCGCGGTCACGGTCGCTGAGCCGCCACAGCAGCAGCGGCGGCCCGTCCTGTTCGGCGGGCGGGGTGAGGCGCAGTTCGAGCAGGGCGAGCGCGAGGATCGGCAGGGCGCAGAGGGTGAGCGCGGTGCCCGATCCGGCGAACGACCGCAGCAGCGGGTCTGCCCCGTAGGCGAGCAGGCCGCCGAGCAGCGCGAACGACGCGGTGAGCGCCGCCCCCCGCCCTGCCGTCTGACGGTCGAGCCGCGCCAGCGCCGCGATCGACGCCCCGAACGTGACGGCGACGCCGACCCCGAGCAGCACGACATTGGGCCCGGTGGCGGTCAGGACGAGCCCGCCCGCCGCGAGGATCAGCAGCGAGGCGACGTCCCCGACCCACCGCCCGAACGGCCACGCGAGCGCGCACCCGACGGCGACGGCGGCGAGCAGCGCGAGGATCTGGTCGCTGCCGAACAGTTCGAACCGGAACATCCACAGCCGCAGCGCGGGCAGGATGACCGCGCCGAGCGCCCACCCGACGGCGGCGTAGGCGGGCAGCATCCGGCGCACGGGCCGCGAGTCCGAGGGCGCGGGCGGCGCGCCGGGCACGAACACCCCGGCGGCGAGCGCGAGCGCGCCCGCGACCCCGAGCCCGTTCAACGGGTCCATCGCGAAGACCGCCGCGACGACCACCGCAGCGCCCACGCCGACGAGCCCGGCGTGCCCGGCACGGCGGCCGGGAGCGCCACGCGTCAGCGCGAGCAGCGTCGGCGCGCAGGCCGCCACGACCATCGTGAACGAGGCGAAGACCGGAATCTCCGGAATGAGCGCCATCAGCAGCAGCGACGCCCCCGGCACCAGCGCGACGCCGTGCCGGAAGCCCGCCTTGTGCCTGGCCTTGAGCAGCAGCGGCGCGAGCGCCATGCCGAGCAGCAGCCCGGTCGCCGCCATGTAGCCGACGACCTGGCCGGGGATGCCGACCTCGGTGCCGAGCCCGTCGCCGAGCAGGACCAGCGAGGCGAGGCTGAGCGGGGCGACGGCCGCCGAGCCGACGAGCCGGGAGCGGCGTTCAGCGCGGCTCATCGGGGCCTCCTTCAGGGGTCGAGGGGTCGGACGGCAGCGGGAGCGGCGTGGTGTCGCCGTCGACCGCGAGGAACCTGTCGAGGGCCGCGGTGTCGAGCAGCGGCGGACCGTCGAGGTAGGTGAGCAGGGACGAGCGGTCGATCACGAGGGTGTCGCCGTCGCGCTGGGCGGCGGCGTCAAGGTGGGCGAGCAGCGCCGACCGCTGGAGGTGACGCGGGGCCGCCGGGGCTGAGGCCGGGGGCTGTGGTGCGGCGGCCCCGCGTGTCTTGGGGCGTCTGCGGCGGATCGCGGCGCGCACCCCGGCGAGCAGGGCGAGCAGCGCGAGGAGGTTCACGCCGAAGAGCAGATAGGGGTAGGTGGTGAACGCGACCTGGAACTCGGTCTGGCCCGCGAACCTGCCGCCGACGACGAAGTCGCCGTACGAGGCGGGCGGGAGCTCGACCGGCACCCGGAACGTCGCGGTCTCCCCCGGCGGGATCGTGCCGGTGGGCGGCGCGGTGATCGGCATGTCGGCGGTCGCGCCCTCGCCCCACCCGACGACGAGCGGGGCGTCCTTCACCGGGTCCGGCGCGTTGTTGCGCACGGTCAGCACGAGCGTCCGACGGGTCCGCCAGCCGAACAGCTCGCTCCACGACCCGCCGCCGCGCAGCTCGGCGTCCACGAGGTCGATCCGGACGGGCTGGGCGTCCTTCACCACCTCCGACGTCGGATGCCCGAGGACGGTGAACGGGACGTCCACGATCATCCGGTCGGCCTTGGCGGGCGTGGCCATCCGGATGACGCACGGGCAGTCGACGGGCGGCGCGCCGATGGTGAGGCCGCCCGCGACGACCCCGTCGGGGCCGACGGGCGCGGTGACCGCTCCGGCCGCGTCGCAGTCGACCGAGCCGTTGACCGCGAGCCGCCCGCACACCGCGATGTGCACCGACGTCCCTGCGGGCCAGCCCGCGCCGGTCACCTGGACGATCGTGCCCGGCGCGCCCTCGCCGGGTGCGGCGCTGCCGCCGGGTTCGGCCGAGGCCGGGGCGGCGAGGCAGGTCAGCAGCAGCGCGGCGCTCGCGGCGAGACCGGCGAGCGCGGCGAGCGGGCGGGGCAGGCGCGGCCCGGTCATGCTTTTCTCCGAGCGGTGAGGCGGCGGCGCAGCCGGACGAGCAGGAGGACTGCGAGCGCCAGGACGGAAACGGCGACGAGCGTCTGCCAGGGCAGTGTGGTGTAGCCGGTGCGGGCGACGGACTGGAGCCCGCCGCGCGTGGACAGCTCGGCGACGACGGTCACCTTGTCGGCGGGCGGCGCGCCCGCCCATGGCAGTTCGAGGTCGAGGCTCTGCCCGGGCAGCAGTTCGGGGAGGCCGCGCGCGGGGAAGTCGCGCAGCACCCTGCCGAACAGCCCGGTCGCCTTGACGTGGATCGACGGCGTCAGCCGCACGTTGCCGACGTTGGCGACCGTGTACTTGATGACCGTCCCCTTAGGGCCGCCCCACGGCAGTTCCGGCTCGGTGTTCTCCACCCGCAGCCCGTCGATCCGCACGCCGGGCACGAGGGTGCCGCTGACGCGCAGGTAGACGCGGGCCCCGACGGCGCGGCGCAGCCCGATCGTCGCGCCGCCCGCCTGCTCGGCCCGCTCGATCGCCTTGTTGGCGACGACGACGCCGCCGATGTGCTCGCCGGGCGTGGCGTTGTCGGGGATCGTGACGGTGAAGGGGACGTCGAGGGCGCGGCCAGCCGGGACGCTGATCTCGTCCTCGCCGACCTTGGTCCACAGGCCGACGCCCTTCTGGGCCTCCTCGGCGGTCCGCAGCGCGAACGCCCCGTCGCGCGGGGTGTTGTAACCGTCGGCCGGATACACCTGGAACGTCATCTTCTTGGCGGTGTGGTTCCAGACGCGGACCGTGTCGCGGATGACGTCGCCGGGACGTCCCTCGAGGGAGAAGTACAGCCGCGGCGTCAGCGTGCTGCTGGTCGTCGCGGGGCCGACGGCCCATGCGCCGTTGCCGGTCGGGCCCGGCGCGGCGAGGGCGGGAGCTCCCGGGAGCAGCGTGGCGCACAGACCGACGAGGACGGCGGCGATCACGCGGAGCATGGGTCACTCCCTTCTTGAGGTCCGGCCCCGCCGGGCGGGCGCGTTCGCCCAGCGGGGAGTCTTCGGGGGGGTCGGGGTGGGCGGGGGTCGGGAGGGGCCTTGGCGGGGGTCAGGAGAGGGTGAGCGTGAGGATCGCGTCGTACTCGCCGGCCGCCGTCGCGGCCGGGACGTTCAGCGACAGGTCCGCGCCCGCCTCGTAGGTGCCGCCGACGGGTCCCGCGGTGCTGTCGGCGGTGGAGCACAGCAGCGCCCCGCCCTCGCCGAGCGCGCCGGGACTCCCGGTGATCACCGGCGTGGAGCCCGCCTGCGCGCCGCAGCGCGGGGTCCAGCTGAGGTTCCCCGCGGCGATGACCGCGCCCGCCTGGCCGGTGAAGTCGGTGAGGGTGCCGACGAGGGTCCAGCCGGTGGACGCGCCGCGCGCGTCGGCGATGGTGACGGCGCGCAGCGCGCCGGTGGCGGTCTTGTTGGTGCCGTCGAGGGTGACCGGGGTGAGGACGACCTCACCCTGCTCCTTGGCGAGCGTGAGCGGGCCGCCGGTGACGGTCACCGTGACGTCCTGGGTGGTGCACTTGTCGGCTTCCTGGCCCTCGCAGGGGTCGACGGGCGCGACCTCGGTCTTCACCTGGATGGTGACGAGCTTGGCGGTGCGGTCGCGGATGACCTTCAGCTTGTAGGTCCCGTCGGCGGTCCCTGCCTTGACTGTGGCGGAGCCGAGGAGGTCGCCCGCGTCGTCGATGGACGCGGTGACGTCGTCGAGGTTCTCGCCGGAGCACGCCTTGCCCGCCGCGTCGCACAGGTGGATCGCGACGGGGCCCTTCTTCCAGCCCGAGCCCTTGAGCGTGATCGGGGTGCCGGGCGCGACGGTGACGGGGTCGGCCAGCAGGGTCACCGGGGCGCTCTCGCCGCGTACCTTCAGCTGGTAGATGACCGCCGCTTTCCCCTTGGGCGTGCAGTTGATGTCGACGCTGATGCCGAAGGACGTCGCGGTGATGACGAGCTTGCCGGGCCGGAACTTGACCGTGCCGCCCGTCGACAGGGGCACGTCGGCGGACAGTTCGCCGATCGGGAGCTTCTCGCCCTTGGGGACGGGTCCCTTGCGCTGACCGCCGGTCATGTCGTACGACCCGGTCTGCGAACCCGAGGCGAGGAGTTTCACCGAGGTGCTCCACGACTCGATGTCCAGGGGCGCGACGGCTGGCAGAGGAGAGAAGTCGGCCTCTATCCTTGCGGTGTCGCCCACCCCGGCAGGGGACGGCGGTCCGCTCGCCTTGATCTCCGCGGCGTACGTGAACGTCTTGTTGAAGATCTTGCACTGGTAGGTCACAGTGCCGTCCGTCGCGAGGGCCGACCCGCCGGGCGCGGCCGCCGCGACCGTGCTTGCCGCGACCGCGGTAGTCCCGGCCATGACGGCCCGCAGCGCGGCCTGTCTCTTCCTCACGGCAATGGGCTCCGATGTTTCGCTAGGGGAAACGAAGTTTCGCAAGTGCGCCTAGCGAACCGCCAGCAAGGGACCGGTGTCAAGGCCGGGGACGAAGGCGAAACGCAAACGTTTCATTCAACGAATCGCCGTTTCCCATTCGCGGGACATCCGGCTACCGTCCCACGACATGCGCACCGTCGTTCGCCTGGTCGCGGAGCTCTGTGTCACCGCCGGCCTCATCCTCGCCCTCCTCGTCGCGCACCTCCTGTGGGGCACCGACGACTACACGCGCAGGGCCCAGAAGGGCCTCAACGACGACCTCGACGCGCTGTGGCGCAAACAGACGACCGTCGCCTCCGCCCAGCAGCCAGGCAAGCCGCGCCTAGTCGAGGCCGCGCCCGACCGGGGCGACGCGTTCGCCGTCCTGCGCATCCCGCGCTTCGAGGGCTGGCGTTACGCGGCGGTCGAGGGCGTCACCAACGCCGACCTCGCCAAGGGGCCTGGCCACTACCCGGGCACCCCGATGCCGGGGCAGAAGGGGAACAGCGTCTTCTCCGGCCACCGGACCACGTACGGGGCCCCGTTCAACAAGCTCGGCGAGCTCGTGCCCGGCGACCAGATCCTCATCGACACCGCGACGCGGACCTACGTGTACCGGATGACGTCGTCAAAGATCGTGCTGCCGACCGACATGTCGGTGCTCGCCCCGGTTCCCGGCAAGCCGGGGGCCAAGGCCACCAAGGCGTATCTCACGCTGACGACCTGCCACCCGAAGTTCTCGGCGGCCTACCGGCTCATCATCTTCGCCGAGCTCGCCCGCACCGAATCCCGCGCGTCAGCCTGACGCCGAGCCGCACAGCGCGGTTTCCCCTGGCGAAACCCCCGGGGAGACGCCGCACACCTTTCCCAACGTGTTCCCCACCGTGTAACGTCGTTTCCATTCGCGACCCCGGGGTGGTTTCCCGGCGTCCACCCGCCCCGCGAGAAGGAGCCGACTGACAGTGCTGTGGAACGATCTGGCCGGCGCCACGGTCCTCGACCTGGCCCAGCCGATGCAGACGGGGATGCCGCAGTCCCCGAACCATCCCCCGTTCCGCATGCTGCTGGAACGCCGCCACGGCGACATGGTGCGGGCCGACGGCGGCTCGGCGTCGAACGAGATCATCATCACCGGCGGGCACGTCGGCACGCACGTCGACGCGCTCGCCCACGTCTCCCAGGACGGCCTCGTGCACGGCGGCTCCCCCGCCGTCGCCGACCACCGGGGCTTCGCCGAAGGCGGCATCGACTCCTTCACCCCCTATGTCGGCAGGGGCGTCCTGCTCGACGTCGCCGCCGTCCACGGCGTCCCGGTGCTGCCCGCGGGCTACGAGATCACCGTGGACGACCTGGAACGCGCCGCATCTGGGCTCACCATCAACCCCGGCGACGTGGTGCTCATCGGCACCGGCTGGTCGCGGCATTGGCACGAGCCCGAGAAGTTCATCGGCGCGCGCGACGGCGTCCCCGGACCCGGCGCGGCGGCGGGCAAGTGGCTCGCCGGGCTCGGCGTGCGCGCCGCAGGAGGCGAGACCATCGCGTTCGAGCACCTCGCCCCCGGCAAGGGCCACGCGCTCCTGCCGGTCCACCGCATCCTGCTTGTCGAGTCGGGCATCAACATCATCGAGACGATGCGCCTGCTCCCCCTCCTCGAGTCCGGCGCGCGCGAGTTCCTTCTCGTCCTGAACCCGCTGCCGATCGTCGGCGCGACCGGCGCCCCCGTCCGCCCCCTCGCGGTCCTCCCCGCGACCGCCGCGGAGAACGCGGGGGTTTCCCGATGAGTGACGCGCCGAAGACGCAGGTCCAGGCCCTCGCGGAGTTCGCGGCGGCCTGCCGGGACGAGGGCATCCCCGCCGCCGTCGCCAAGGACGTTTCCGAACGCATCCTTGACGTGGCGGGCAACTGCCTCGCCGGACGCGCGGAGGAAACGTCAGAGACCGACCCGGGAAACGCCGTCCTCAGGACCGTTTCCACGTGGGGGTCCGGCGGGGCCGCCGAGGTGCTGGGCACCGACGTGGTGCTGCCCGCGCCGAACGCGGCGCTGGTGAACGGCACCTACGCGCACGCGCTCGACTTCGACGACACCCATCTGCCCTCGGTGCTGCACCCGAGCGCGTCGGTGGTGCCCGCCGCCCTGGCCGTTGCGCAGGAGGTCGGCGCGAGCGGCCGCGACCTGCTCGCCGCCGTCGCCGCGGGCATCGAGGTGTGCAACCGGCTCGGCATGGCCTCCTATGACAAGGGCCTGCGGAACTCGACGTTCTTCGAGCGCGGCCAGCACGCCACGTCCATCTGCGGCACGCTCGGCGCGGCCACCGCCGCCGCCCTCCTTTACGGCCTTGACGCCGGGGGCGTCGCCGACGCCGTCGGCATCGCCGCGAGCATGGGCTCGGGCGTCCTCGAGGCCAACCGGACCGGCGGCACGGTCAAGCGCGTGCACTGCGGATGGGCGGCCCACGGGGGCGTCGCCGCCGCGGCGTTCGCCGCGCACGGCGTCACCGGCCCGCCGACCGTCATCGAGGGCAGGTTCGGGTTCTTCCAGGCGTGGCTGAGCGGCGTCTACGACGCGTCGGCCCTGCTCGACGGCCTGGGCGAGCGCTGGGAGACCACCCGCACGGTCTACAAGCCGTATCCGACGAACCACTTCACCCACCCGGCGATCGACTGCGCGATCGCGCTGCGCGAGCAGGGCCTCGACCCCGCCGACGTCGTCGCGATCGAGGCGGGCTTCCCCGCGCCGACGCTGCGGACCGTCGCCGAACCCCCCGAGGACAAGGCGCGGCCGCGCTCGGCCTACCACGCGAAGTTCTCCGGCCCGTTCACCGTCGCGACCGCGCTGCTCGGCGGCGGCGGCCTAGGCGTCTACCTTGACGACTTCGCCGACGGCGCGCACCAGGACCCGGCCCGCCTCGACCTCGCGGCCAAGGTGACCTGCTTCGCCGACGAGCGGGCCAGCGAGATCTTCCCCAACGCCTTCGCCGCGGTCGTCCGGGTCACCACCCGCGGCGGCTCGGTGCTCGAGCACCGCGTCGACTCCTCGCGCGGCGGCCCCGGCCACCCGCTGCCCGCCGCGGACCTGCGCGCGAAGTTCCTGCTCAACGCCGCCCGCGCGGTAGGCGAACCCGCCGCCGAGGCCCTCGCCGCGGCGGTCACCGGGCTCGGCGACGCGCCGCGCGTCGGCCCCCTCACCTCCGGAGACTGACCATGGGACCACATCCGTACGGCTGGTGGATCGTCCTGCACATCGTGCTGTTCGTGTTCTGGCTCGGCGGCGACCTCGGCGTGTACTACTCGAGCCGGTTCGTCCTGAAACCCGATCTCGCGCCCGCGTCCCGGGCGACGGCGCTGAACATCATGAGCGGGCTCGACCTCGGGCCGAAGATCACGCTCGTGCTGTTCCTGCCGTCGGGCGTCACGCTGATGGCGATGGACCCGCACGGCGCGAACATCGGCGGCCACGACATCTTCGCCTGGCCCCTTGTCGTGCTGACGTGGCTGTTCGCGTTCGGCTGGCTCGCCGCGACGATCGTGGACCACAGGACGCACGGCAGGTTCCCGTGGGTGCGCAAGACCGACTGGACGATCCGGATCACGCTGATCACCGCGCTGTTCGGCATGGCCGCGTACACGTTCTTCGCGGCCGAGCCGTTCGGCGTCACCACCGAGCCGAAGTGGCTCGCGGGCAAGGTGTTCTTCTACGCCCTGGCGATCGCGTGCGGCCTCGGCATCAGGATCGCGCTGCGGCCGTTCGGCCCCGCGTTCGCCTCGCTCATGCAGCACGGAAGCACCCCGGAGACCGAGTCGGCGCTGAAGCGCTCGATCGACGGCTGTGTGCCCTATGTGTTCGGCATCTGGGCAAGTGTCCTCATCGCTGCGGTGCTCGGCGTGCTCAAGCCGGGCGCCAACCTCTGACCGGTGCGCGCGGGCGGCGCGGCGGCGCGGGTGTCCCCGCCCGCCGCGCGAAAGCACGGCGGGCGCTCAGCGCTCGGGGAAGCCGAGTTGGGCCGACACCCGGGACGCCGCCGCGATGAGCAGGGGCGCGTACTCCTTCATGTGGCTCTTGAACCGCGTCGCGGGCCCGGAGACGCTGAGGACGGCCAGGACGCGTCCGTCGTGGTCGAACACGGGGGCGGCGATCGAGCCGGCGCCCTCCTGGCGTTCGCCCAGCGAGGTCGCGTAGCCGCGCCTGCGGATGTTGGCGAGTTCCGCGCGCAGGTACTCCTCGCTGACGATCGTCTTGTCGGTGAGCGCGTTCAGGGGGTGGCGGGCGAGATAGCCGGAGACCTCGGCCTCGTCCAGGAACGCCAGGAACGCCTTGGAGGAGCTGCCCGCGTGCAGCGGGTAGGGGATGCCGAGGCTGACCTCCATCCGCAGCTCCTGGTTGGGCACCGCCTGATCGACGTACATGCGGGTGTCGCCGCGGCGCACCGACAGCGTCGCGGTCTCGCCGGTCTGGCGCGACAGCAGCCGCAGTTCCGGGCCGACCATCGCGCGCAGGTCCATCCTTGCCATGTAGGCGCGGCCGAGCGAGATCGCGGCGTGGCCGAGCGCGTAGCGGCGGGTCACCGGGTCGACGGTGATGAGCTCCTTGCTGCGCAGCGCGGTGAGGATGCGGTGCACCGCGGCCTTGGTCAGGCCGAGCTCGGTCGCGATCTCCGTCACCCCCAGATCGGGCCGGGTACTGCGGCCGAACAGCAGCAGCACGTCCATCGCCCGCTCCACGGCGGCGATGGAGCGGCTCTGGCCCTCCGGCTCGTCGCCGGTCTTCGACGCGGTCCTCGGCACGGTTCAGCTCCTCCTCAGATGATCCGACGGAGGCAGTGTAGGACAGAACGTTTCCTTATGGGAAACGTCACGGGAAACGCGTTGACACCGACTCGCGGGCGTTGTTACCTTCTGCGGGACAGTGTTTCCATAAGCGAAACGAGGGGGGCTCAGGTGGCGGTCGACGCCGAGACCTTCAGATCCGTGCTCGGCCAGTGGCCCACCGGCGTGGTCCTGGTGACGACCACGGCAGGTGAGACCTGGCACGGCATGACCGCGAGCTCGTTCTCCAGCGTGAGCCTCGATCCGCCGCTCGTCCTCGTGTGCCTGGACAAGCGGCTGTACAGCCATCGGCTCATCTCCGAGAGCGGACTGTTCGGCATCAGCATCCTCGGCCGCGACCAGGCGGACCTCGGGCAGGCTTTCGCCGGACGCGCCGCGCCCGCCGAACGGTTCGCGGGCGGCGACTGGGCCACCGCGGTCACCGGCGCGCCCGTGCTCGGCAACGCGCTCGGCTGGCTCGACTGCCGGGTCGTACACGCCTACCCGGGGGGCGATCACACGATCTTCGTCGGCGAAGTCCTCGCCGCCGACACGCCGCGGGCCACCAGCCCGCTGCTGTTCCACTCGCGTTCCTGGGGCCAGCTCGCCGACCCGCTGCCCGCCGAGATCGGCCTCGCCGACACCGGCCTGGCCGCCGCGCTCGAGCGGCGCGGGCTGCCGTCGGCCAAGCTGCTGCGCCGGGTCCGCGAAGCGGGTCTGCGCACGCGGGTCGGCGCGGCCGATCCCGACGCGGCGGCGGCGTCCGCGCTGGTCGACGCCCTCGACGTCCCCGACGCGCTGCCCGACACCGGGACCGTCGAGTTCCTGTACCGGGACGCCGACGGCGCGGGCAGGCTCGTCACCGCCGCGCGCGCCAAGGGCGCCCAGGCCGTCGGCCGGATTCCCGACGCGTTCGCGCGGGACCGCCGCGACGCCTCCATCGGGGCGGTCGCCGATCTCGTCGCCGCGGGCTGCGACGAGATCGCCCTTGACGAGGGCGACGAGCCCGCGTCCCCGCTGAACCTGCGCGAGCTGCTGCGCGACGCCGTCTCCGTCGCCGGGGACGTGCCGGTGCGGGTGCGGCTCGCCGAACACGCCGGGCTCGGCCTGGCCAACGCGCTCACCGCCATGAAGAGCGGTGTGCGCCACTTCGACGTCACCCTCGGGGGGCTCGACGACGGCCTGTGCGCCGTCGACGTGCTCTTCCTCGCGACCCGGTTGGACGTGGCAAGCGCCGCCGACCGGGACGCCCTGGTCGCGGCAGCGGCCGACCTGGAGACGGCGTGCGGGTCTCCCCTGCCCGGCCGTACCTATCGACTCGGAAGGACCTCCTTATGACACTCATCGCCGAAAGGCTGCTCACCACCCTCACCGACGCCGAGAGGGCGCGGATGGAGAAGGTCGAGAGCGTCCTTCCCGCGCTGCGCGAGGCGGCGGCCAAGGCCGACGAGCTCGGCGAGTTCCCGATCGGCCACGTCGCGCTGATGCGCGAGGCGGGCATCCTCGGCCTGATCGTGCCCGAGGAGTTCGGCGGGCTCGGCGGCGGCCTGCGCGACCTCGCGGGGGCGACCTTCACGCTCGGCTCGGCGTGCCCGTCGACGGCGCTCGCCTACTTCTTCCACAACACGAGCGCGTCGCGCGGCCTGCTGCCGCTCGAGGCGATCGAGGCCGGGCTGTTCTCCGAGGAGGAGAACCCGGTGGTCGAGGCGTTCGCCAAGCGCGTCCTCACCTCGATGGCGGGCGGCACGTGGCTGGCGAACTTCGCCAGCGAGGAGGTCAAGAGCTCGAGCGCCAACATCGCCATCGCGACGAGCGCGGAGCCGGTCGAGGGCGGCTGGAAGCTGAACGGCGTCAAGTCCTTCGGCTGCGCGACCGGCGTCGCCGACGTCTACCTGGTGACGGCCAAGGTCGCCGGCACGACCGACGCGGGCGGCCTTTCGCTGTTCCTGGTCAAGCGCGAGTCGCCGGGCGTCGCGTCGCGCGACAAGTGGAACGGCCTCGGCATGCGCGCCTCGGCCAACGACGGCATCACCCTCACCGACGTGTTCGTCCCGGCCGAGGACGCGTTGACCGTCCCCGGCTCGTTCGTGAAGATGCTCCAGATGAGCCGCGGCAGCTTCGTCGGCAACCAGCTGGCCATCATGGCGACCTACCTTGGCGCGGCCCAGGGCGTCTACGACCACGCGCTCGAGCGGCTGACCACCAAGCGGTTCGCCGACAGCGGCAAGTCCATCGCCAGCTCCCCCATGCACCAGGTGATCATCGGCGACATGACCGAGCGCCTGGAGACCGCCTACCACTGGCTGCGCCGCCAGCTCGAACTCGAGACTTCCGAGCCGCCGCTGCTGCCCAAGTCCGACGTGTACCGTCAGTGGCGCATGGCCAAGGGGAGCATCTCCGAGGCGTGCTTCGACGTCGTCGTCGGCGCGTTCAAGGCGTGCGGCACGTCCGCCGCCACCATGGACGGGGTCATCGGCCGCGGCCTGCGCGACCTGGCGATGGCGCTGGTCATGACGTTCCCGCCCGAGCGGGGCAGGCTGGAGGCGGCTTCGATGATCACCGACGACCGGGAGAACGAGCTTTTCGCGAGCGTGAACTCGTGACCGTCACGCCCGCGCCGCTGCGCGACCTCGTCGCCGGGCGGTGGCGGGACGCCGAGGTAGAACTCGCCCTGGTCCGCGAGAACCCGCTGACCGGTGAAGCCCTCGGGCCCGCCCTCGCCACCTCCGCCGCGCGCGTCGAGGAGGCGCTTGCCGCCGCCGACGCCGTCCAGGACGCCTGGGCCGCGACCTCGCCGGAGGCGCGCGCGACCGCCCTTGAGGCCGTCGCCGCAGCCCTTGCGCCGCGCGTCGCCGAGATCGCCGCGCTCGAGTCGTTCGCGACGGGGGTGCCGATCCGGCAGACCCTCCCGCTCGGCATGATCATCACCGGGTCGTTCCTGCTGGCCGCCGGGCAGCTGCGCGAAGGCTGGCTGACCCGCAAGCTCCAGCGTGAGGACGGCCGCGAGACCGAGGTGCTGCTTCTCCCGTGGGGTCCTGCCCTGTGCCTCACCCCGTGGAACGCGCCCGCGCCGATGGGCGCGCACAAGGTCGCCAACGCGCTCGCCGCGGGCTGCCCCGCGATCCTCAAGGCAAGCGAGTACGTGCCCTACGGCAGCCAGCTCATGGCCGAGGTCATCGACGCCGCGCTGCGTGAGGCGGGCGTCCCGGACGGGGTGTTCCAGTTCGTCCAGGGCGACGCGTCGGTGGGCGGCAAGCTCACGCTCGACGCGCGGGTCCGCGCGGTGTCGTTCACCGGAGGGGCCAAGGGCGGCGCGGCCGTCGCCGCCGCGTGCGGGGCGGGGGTGAAGCCGGTCCAGCTCGAACTCGGCGGCAACAACCCCCTCGTCATCCTGCCGGGCACCGACATCGAGGTCGCCGCGCGCGCCGCCGTCGACCTGCTCACCACGCTGAACGGCCAGTGGTGCCGCGCGCTGGGCCGCCTCATCGTCCCGGCCGACGACCACGACGCGATCGTGTCCGCCGTCCTCGACAGGCTCGCCACGCTCAAGCCGGGAGACCCGCTTGACGAGTCCACCGACTACGGACCCCTCGTCCACTCCGCGCACCGCGCGCTTGTGCAGGCGCAACGGGCCGCGCTGGGCGGGACCGTCCACACCGCGCTCAAGGTGGCCGAGGAAGGCAACTTCCTGTCTCCGTCGCTCGTGACGGGGGTGCCTCCCGAGCAGGCCGTCGAGGAGATCTTCGGGCCCGTCGCGACGGTCCACGCCTACGGGACCGTCGAGGAGGCCCTGGCGCTCGCCAACGGCACCGCCTACGGACTCGAGGCTTATGTGTTCGGGCCCGACGAGGACGCGGCGCTTGCCGTCGCGCGGCGGGTCAGGGCCGGCGAGGTCAAGGTGAACGGGTCGAGCATCATGAGCCTCCACCTGTTCGCGCCGCGTCCCGCCTGGGGCCGGTCCGGCCTCGGCGAGGAGGGCACCGCCGAGACCCTGCGGTTCTTCACCAACCCCCGCGTCGTCGGGACCGAGGGCGGCTTCGCGCTGCACTCGCGGGAGGCGTGATGCGCGTCGTCATCGCCGGGGCCGGGCCCGTCGGGCTCACCGCGGCCGTCGGGCTCGCCCGGCGCGGGTTCGCCGTCACCGTCCTCGAAGCGGGGTCGGGGCTCGCGGCCGAGTCGCGCGCCTCGACCTACCACCCGCCGACGCTGGAGATGCTCGCCGAACTCGGCGCGCTCGACCGGCTGATGGAACGCGGCCTCGTGTCGCACACGTTCCAGTACCGGGAGCGGCGCGGCGGCGTCGTCGCGGAACTCGACATGCGGCTGCTCGCGGGCGACACCCCGTACCCGTACCGGGTGCAGTGCGAGCAGAGCAAGCTGACCCCGATCCTGCTCGACATGCTGCGGGCCGAGGGCGGCGACGTCGTCTTCGACGCGCCCGTCGTGGACGTCGTCCAGGACGCCGGAACCGCCACCGCCATCACCGCCGACGGGACCCGGTACACCGGCGACTGGCTGATCGGTGCCGACGGGGCGAGCTCGCGGGTGCGCAAGGCGCTGAACGTGCAGTTCGAGGGGATCACCTACCCCGAACGGTTCCTCGTCGCCTCCACCGAGGAGGACCTTGAGGCGCTGATCCACGGTATCGCCGCGGTGAACTACGTGTTCGACCCCGAGGAATGGCTCGTCCTGCTGCGCACGCCCGACCACTGGCGTGTGCTGTTCCCGACGCCCGAGGACACCCCCGACGAGGTCGAGCTGGCCAGGCTGCCCGAGCGGCTGCGCGGGGTCGTCGACGTCGAGTGGAAGGTCGCGCACTCGACCCTGTACCGGGTGCACCAGCGGGTCGCGGCCGACTTCAGGACCGGGCGGGTCGTGCTCGTCGGCGACGCCGCGCACGTCAACAACCCGCTCGGCGGGATGGGCCTGAACAGCGGAATTCATGACGCTGTAGCCGTCACCGCCGCGCTCGGGGATCTCGACGCGCTCGACGCGGCGTGCGCCAGGCGCAGGGAAGTCGCCGAGTCCTACGTACAGAAGATCACGCACTCCAACTGGGAGCAGCTGCGCGATCCGGACAGCCACAAGGCCGGGCTGCGCGAGCTGGCGGGCGACCCCGTGCGCGCGCGGGCGCATCTGCTGCGGACCTCGATGATCGCGTCGCTGCGGACGGTGGACGTGTGAGCGGGACGGTCATCGCGGTCGACAACCCCGGACGGATCGGCGAGGTCGTCGGGGAGGTCAAGACCGCCTCGCCCGACGACGTCGCCGCCGCCGTCGCCCGGGCCGACGCCGCCCAGCGCCAGTTCGCCGCGCTCCCGGTCGCCGACCGGGTCGCGGTGCTGGAGCGGGTCGCGGGCAGCCTCGAGGACGATGAAGCCCTCGCCGAGCTGCTGGCCAGGGAGAGCGGCAAGCCGCTCGGCGACTGCCGGGGCGAGATCCGCTTCGCCGGCGTCTACCTGCGGTGGGTCGCCTCCCGGGCGGCCGAGGTGCTCGCCGACGCGCACACCGACGACCCGTCCGGGCGGCTGCTGCTGCGGCGGCGGCCGTTCGGGGTGGTCGGCGCGATCACGCCGTGGAACGCGCCGGTCATCCTCACCATGCTCAAGGTCGGCCCGGCGCTCGCGGCGGGGAACACGATCGTGGTGAAGCCGTCGCCGCTCGCGCCGCTGGCGATCGCGCGCATCCTCGCGCGGTTCCCCGACGGGCTCGTCACCGTCGTGCACGGCGAGGTCGAGACCGGCACGGCGCTGGTCACCCATCCGCTGGTGCGCAAGGTCGCGTTCACCGGCGGCGAGGCCGCGGGCCGTGCGATCGGGGCGCTCGCCGGACAGGCGATCACCCCGGCCGTGCTGGAACTCGGCGGCAACGACCCGGCGGTGTTCCTCGATGACGCCGACCTTTCGGACGCGGCGATGGACCGGCTCGTCATGGGCTCGTTCCAGAGCGCGGGCCAGGTCTGCATGGCGGCCAAGCGGCTGTACGTGCCCGAGGCGAGGTACGCGGAGTTCCGCGACGCCTATGTCGCGGCGGCGGCCAGGGTCGTCGTGCTGGGCGACGCGCTCGATCCGGAGACCACGGTCGGACCCGTCATCAGCGCCGCGGCGGCCTCGCGGCTGCGGGCCCTTGCGGCGCTCGGCTCGCCGGTGCCGCTCGGGCGGGTCGCGGTGGACGTGGCACGCGGGCACTATGTGCGGCCGACGCTGCTCACCGGGCTTGACGACGCCTCGCCCGTCGTCGCGGAGGAACAGTTCGGGCCCGTCGTGCCCGTGCTGACCTACCGGGACGAAGAGGACGTCCTGGCCAGGGCCAACGCGGGCGAACTGGGCCTCGGCGCGTCGGTGTGGTCGGCCGACGAGGAGCGGGCGTTCGCGTTCGCGCGCCGGTTCGAGGCCGGGTTCACCTTCGTCAACACGCACGGCAGGACCGGCATGGCGCTGCGCGCGCCCTTCGGCGGCGTCAAGCGCTCGGGCTTCGGCCGCGAGTACGGCGACGAGGGCATCGCCGAATACACCCAGACCTGTGCCATCCATCTCCCCGCCGCGTTCCGCGCGGGCGGCGCGGGCATGGGCGCGGCCGCCTACCCCGTCTAGAAGCCTGATCGAGCACGGCCCGGCGTCTGCGGCCTCATCGCGGACGCCGGGCCGTTTCCGTCAGGCGCGGGTCAGGGTGACGGGCAGGCGGGCGAAGCCGCGCAGGGCGAGGCCCGCCGAGCGGACGGGCTCCCCGGCCGGCTCCAGGGACGGGTACGCGGCGCTGTAGAGCCGCTCAAGGACCACCTGGGCCTCCACCCTCGCCAGGTGCGCCCCGAGACAGAAGTGGACCCCCGAGGCGAACGACAGGTGCACGGGCGCGTTCCTCGTGACGTCGAGCTCGTCGGGCCGCTCGGCGATCGCCGGGTCGTGGTTGGCGGCCCCGATGACCGTCACGACGACCTGGCCGGGCAGCATCCGCGCCCCGGCGAACTCCGTCTCCTCGAGGACCGCGCGCAGGTCGATCTGGACGGGCGAGTCGAACCTGAGGAACTCGTCGACCGCCGACGGCACGAGCCCGGGGTCCGCCCGCAAGGCGGCCTCCTGGTCCGGCCGGGAGAACAGCGCGTGGACGGCGTTGCCCAGCAGGTTCGTCGTGGTGACGAACCCCGCGGTGAACAGCAGCAGCGCCGTCGAGATCATCTCGTCCCGCGTGAGCCTGACGTCCTCGGGCGCGGTCGCCAGCCGGGACAGCAGGTCGTCGCCCGGACGCGCGCTCTTGTCCTCGAGGAGCTCCCCGAAGTAGTCGCCCAGCTCCTCGCGCGCCTTCATCGCGGCCCGGAACCCGTCCATCCCCTCGTCGGGCTCCATCAGCGACATCATCCGCCGCACCTGCGCGGTGAACGTCCCACGGTTCTCCTCGGGCACCCCCAGCAGATCGGAGATGACGTTGACGGGCAGCGGCAACGCCAGCCCCTCAAGAAAGTCCGCCCCGGGCCTGCCCGCGAGCTCGGCGAGGAGCTCGTCCGCACGCCGCGCGATCTGCGGCCGCAACTCCTCGACATGCCTTGTCGTGAACGCGTTGCTGACGGCCCTGCGCAACCGCGTGTGCTCCGGCGGATTCGTGATCAGCATGGTCCGCCCATACCGCTCCCGCGCCTTGCGCACCTCCTCCCCCACCTCGGCGGCCATCGCGAACCCCAGCTGCTCGTCCCCCTTCCCGAACCCCCGATGCCGCAACGCCGCATCACACTCGGCATACCGCGACAACACCAACGCCCCATCCGAAGACCTGAGCACCGGCGCACTCTCCCGCAACCGCCGATAAGCCGAATACGGATCATCCGGCGGCGCCATGAAAACACCCTTGTACAACTCATCCGCGACCGGATCGACAACCGGCCCCACCTGCATCGTCATAACCCAAGCGTCAGTTCCCCCTCACCCACAGTCAACTAAGAAACCCCCCCACTCCCCCCAAGCTCCCGCGCGGGCGGGTCAACGCTCACTAGGCTCCGATCATGGGCGAAAAGGTGAAATATCCGTTCCGGGGTTGGCGGACCACGGTGCTCGAGGTTCCCAGGTATCCCAACGCGGCGACCATCATCGAGTTGCGCAGCGGCTTCCTCGGATACGTGCGGACCACAGGAATCGTGGACACCGCCGAGCGTTACCAGCGCGGCAACATCATCGGATTCTTCCACTCGGGGACCGCACGCTATGTGGTCGATCCCGAATACACCCACGTCGAAGTCGAGGCCAGCGTGCGCTCGGGCTCGAGCCCGGCCCGTTGGAGGGCCAGATTCCTGCCGAGCGGCGAGCTCAAGGAACTGACCGGCCCGGTCAGCGGCGAACAGGCCGACGTGGTCGTCTACCGGGGCGATCCGATGACCGCGACCTTGGAACTGCACGAGAAGAACAAGTCCTGCTGGGTGAACCAGCGCGGGTTCGACGGAAGGTGGACGGCCCAATTGCTGGAGACCGCAGCCCCTTTTCGCGGGAGCATCGAGATCCCCGGACCCGGCCTCCTTGAGATCGAAAGCCGTGGGCCCTGGTCGCTCACCCCACGCTCCCCCAGCTGAGCTCACCTCGTCGGGGCCCCGACCCTCGGTGAAGGTGCGAAGGCCGCCGCGGCACCCCACCGCGGCGGCCTTCGGCGTGAGCGGGCCCGCTCGGGCGGGCGGGCCCGTGGTCGGGGGGTCAGAAGTCGACGGTGGCGCGGGCGGCCAGGCGGGGGCGGAGCCACTGGGCGACGTCGAGGTGGGCGGGGTGGTCCTGGTAGCCCTTGAGGGCGTCGAGGTCGGCGTGCTCGGTGAGGAGGACGAGGTCCCAGGAGACGGCGGCGCGCACGACGTCGAGGCCGACGGTGAGTTTCTGGATGTGGGGGACGGCGGGTACTAGACCCTCCAGCAGCTCCTTCGCCTTGGGGGCGTCGGCGGGGTCGGTGAACTTCATCAGGACGACATGGGTCAGCACGGCGGCTCTCCGCTCTCCGGAATCTCTTCCCATCGGGTGGGACTGATTGTATGTTTTGGAAACAGCGTTTCGCTAGAGGAACCAGGAGGGTCCAAGTTGCCGGTCAAGTTGCGGGTCGCAGCAGTCCAGTTCGCCGCCGGCGAGGACGTCGAGGCCAACCTCGCGGCCTGCGTGCGCATGATCGACGCCGCCGCCGCCGAGGGCGCGGAACTCATCGTGCTACCTGAGTTTTGCAACCATTTGTCCTGGTATGAAAGCCGAGTTACGGCGCACCGTAAAGCCTGCACGCTCGACGGGCCCTTCCTCCGGGCGATCGCCGAGCGCGCCGCGCGGCACGGCGCGTACGTCAAGCTCAACGTGACCCTGGCCCGCGAGGGCGGCAGGACCACCGCGACGAGCCTGCTCTACGGCCCGGACGGGGCGCTGCTCGGCCAGTCCGACAAGCTCACGCTCATGGGCGCGGAAGGCGACCACCTCGACCCCGGCCAGGAGCCCGGGCCGATCATCGACACCGCAGTAGGCAGGATCGGCCTGTACGCGTGCATGGAGGGCGTCACCGCCGACGTCACCCGCGACCTGTCCGTCCGGGGCGCGCAGGTGCTGCTCAACAGCCTGAACTCGTTCGCCGTGGACGAGGCCAGCCTCCACATCCCCGTACGGGCCGCAGAGAACAAGGTGTGGGTGATCGCCGCCAACAAGGTCGGCTCCCTGCTCCCCGAGGAGCACCTTCCGGCGATCGCCGAGCGCCTCGGCGTCCCGCAGGAGTGGCTGCACGGCGCGGGCGAGAGCCAGATCGTCTCCCCAGACGGAACGGTGGTGGCCAAGGCCCCGCGCACCGGCGAGGCCGTCGCGGTCGCCGACATCGAGGTCGCCGCCGCCGATCTGAAGGTGCGCGCCGACGGCGTCGACGTCCTGGCCCGCCGCCGTCCCGAGCTGTACGGGCCGATCGCGTCCGCGCCGGTCGAGCGGACCGCGCCCGCCGGGGCCGAGGCCGTCAAGGTCGCCGTCGTCGCCTCCGCCGACCCCGCCTCCGGCGCCGCCGAGGCCGCGGCGGCCGGTGCCGAGCTGATCGTGCTCCCCGAACTGGCGTTCGGCGAGGCCGAGCGGGCCGAGGTCGTCGCGGAGCTCGGCAAGGCCCTTGCCGGGACCTCCGCCCACGCCGTCACCAGCGCGCGCGACGGCGACGCCCACATCGGCCTCGTGGTCTCCGCCGAAGGCGAGGCGGGGGCCCAGGTCAAGCTGCACGCCAGCCCCGCGACGCCCTGGGCGACCCGGCTCGGCGACGCCGTCGAGGTCATCACGCTGCCGTTCGGGCGGCTCGCGGTGGTCGTCGGCGATGACGCGGTGACCGTCGAGACGTTCCGGCTCGCCGCGATCGCCGACGCCGACGTGGTCGCCGTCCCGCGCAGCGCGGGCGAGCCCTGGGAGACCGAACTCGGCCTGCCCGAGCGCGCGGCCGAGAACCGGGTCAACGTCGTCGCCGCATGGTCCGAGGGCGGCCAGATCCTCGACCTGCCCGCCGACTTCACCCTCTGGACGGCCTGGGAAGGCCCGTTCACCGGACGCATCAGCCACCCGATCGTCGCCGACGCAGGCCCCGGCGTCACTTACGGTGTCGTGCACCCGGCGCAGGCCGTCAACAGGTTCGTCTCCAAGAACACCGACCTGGTCGGCGGACGCGCCTGGCGCGCCCTGTCCGGCCTGATCGCGACGCGTTCCTGACCGGCCGCCCGGCCCGACGGAAACCGCACCGTAACAGCGTGAGCGTTGACAGCTCACCCCTGCGGACCAAGAATGGAAACAGTGTTTCCCCTAGCGAATCAAACCCCATGGAACCAGGACGGACGAACCAGATGAGCGAGACCATCCAGTCCGTCGAGCAGATGCTCGACAGCCGCCCCGTCACCGACGTGACGGTGACGTTCGAGCGCTACCAGGCACTCCTCCTCGAGCTCAAGGCCAAGATCGACGCGCGGTTCGAGACGACGCGCGACCCGTCGACCCTGGAGCTCGAGTCCTACGGCACCTACCCCGAGGGTCCCGGCGGCCGCGTGTCGGCCTACTCCGGCCCCGAGGTCGACTGGATGGTGCACTCCTGGCTCGGCAACCCCGCGGCCAGCTTCGCCAACCTCCACCTGACGGTCTGGCTCGGCCCGCACATCCGCGTCCCCCACCTCGGCATCGCCCTGCTGGTGTGGCCCGAGGGCTGGTTCTACATCGACTCCGTGCCGCGCGTCTCCCTCGTCATCGACGGCGAGTACTACGACAAGTACTACGCGCCGGTGAACGAGCCGTGGTTGCGGTTCAAGGACGACAACCCCGAGTTCACCTGGTTCACCAGCCCCGCCGCGTTCATCCGGACGAGCCTGTCCCCGACCGCACAGTGCTACTCCTTCCCGCTGTCGGAGGAGAACCTGAAGGCCGTCGAGAAGTGGGCGCACGAGCACGTCGACCGCTGGCTCGCCTGGGTCGACGAGGCCGAGGAGGTGCCGGAGGACGAGCGCGCCGCGCTGCGCGAGACCGACCTCACCATCCGCCGCAACATCGCCGAGCGTGACCCCGCCAACTCCATGGGCGTCCGCTTCTTCGGCGAGGAGCTCACCGACAAGCTCGTGCGCGCCCTGTGGGGCGGCGACCGGGAACTGCCGCGCCCGTGACCACCCTCATCAGGTCCCTCTGGACGGCGGCCACCACCCACGGCGAACCGCCCTTCGACACCGCGCACCTCAAGGTCTACTACCCGGCGATCGCCGAGGGCACCGACGCCGAAAGGCTCACCGGAGTCTTCCCGCCCGCCCCCGGCAAGTTCCCCGTCGTCGTCTTCATCTCCGGCGTCAACGTCGCGCAGGACTCCTACCGGACCCTCGCCGTCGACATCGCCAAGGCCGGCTACGTCGTCGTCACGTTCGACCGGGTCGCCGAGCTGTTCGGCGGGCAGGTCGGGCTGACCCCCGGCGTCGACCTCGAGGCCGCCAAGCCCGGCGTCTACGGCACCCGGCCCACCTGCCCTGCCGTCCCCGCGATCCTCGACGCGCTCGCCGGGATCGACCTGCTCAAGGACTCGATCGACCTCGACAGGGTCGCGCTCGGCGGGCACTCCGCGGGCGGGACCGTCGCGCTGCAGTCCGCGCGGTTCTTCCCCGGCATCAAGGCGGTCTTCGGCTACGGCACCCACACCATGGTCGCGACCATGCTCGGGTGGCCCGCGGGAACCGTCCTGCCCGCCCAGGTCGACACCCCGGTCTTCCTCGCCGTCGGCACCCGCGACGGCGTCATCCTCGGCAGCAGCGACCGCTACGGGCAGGACGGCTCGGCCGACCCCGTCAGCCGGACCTTCACCGAGGCGCTCCCGGGCGACGGCCACTTCCTGGCGAGGCTCGACGGCGCCAACCACTTCGCGGTCGCCGACCCCGTCGACCCGACCGCCGCGCGGGCCTTCCTCGACCTGGAGCCCTCCCGGGAACCGGCCGAGAGCAGGAGCGACTACCTGGAAGTGCTCACCGCCTTCCTCGCCGCCCTGCTCCGGGACGACCCAGAACCGCTGGAGCGAGTGCGGAAGAACCCGCCGGGCTCCGTAGAACTGCTGGAGCGATAATGCTGAAGAACTTCTGGTACGCGGTCGAGTTCTCCGACCAGGTCACCTCGAAGCCGAAGAAGATCACCTGTCTCGGCCAGGACTTCGTCCTGTACCGCACGTCCAAGGGGCAGGTCGTCTGCCTGTCGGACCTGTGCGCGCACCGGGGCGCTGCGCTTTCGGGCGGCTGGACCAAGGACGACTGCGTGGTCTGCCCCTACCACGGCTGGGAGTTCGAGCCCGACGGCAAGTGCGTCAAGATCCCCGCCAACCTCGAAGGGCGCGGCATCCCGCGCAAGGCGCGCGTCGACTCCTACCCGACCGAGGAGCGGTACGGGTTCGTCTGGGCGTTCATGGGCGACCTGCCCGAGGAGGAGCGGCCGCCGATCCCGGTGTGGCCGGAGTTCGACGACCTGAAGAAGAACGGCGGCAAGTGGAAGCCGGTCTACGGCGACTACCTGTGGAACTCCAACTACGAGCGCATCCTGGAGAACGGCTGCGACATCTCCCACACCCCGTTCGTCCACCAGGGCGCGTTCGGCAACCCCGAACGTCCTGAGGTCGAGGAGTACGAGGTGCAGATGCCGGACGAGTGGTCGGCTTTCGCCACGGTCCGCCTGTACCCGCCCAAGCCGAAGGGCCTGTGGGGCAAGATCACCGGAGGGTCCAAGGACCTGAAGGACCGCCCGCCGGTCGAGACGAGCGCGGGCTGGATGCTGCCCAACATGATCAAGCTGCACGTGCGGCTGCCGATGGGCAACATCATCATCTACGACAGCAACGTGCCGATCAGCGAGACGCAGACGCTCGTGAAGTTCGTCGCCCTGCGCGACTTCTTCACCGCCGACTGGGCCGACGCCAACGCGCTCAAGCGCATCTACCGGATCTTCGCCCAGGACGCCCCGGTCGTGGACGGCACCCGGCCCGAGCTGCTGCCCGCCGACCTGGCCGCCGAGCTGCACGTCAAGTCCGACCTCATCGCGGTGCACTACCGCCGCCGCCGTCAGGAGCTGGCCGACAAGGGCTGGATGCTCGGCGACGAGGACCGCATCGTCGGCGACGTGCCGCGCCGCGAGGCGACCGTCATCCCCTCGCCCGCCCGCAAGAACAACCCGGCACTCGCCCGCGCCTGGGTGCACAAGGCCCGTGGCGAACACCCCCGCGTCGACGACTCCATCATCGCCGGCGACGCCGAAGCCAAGGAAGGCCAGCAGTGACCTCTCTCCCCAAGGGGCTCTTCGACCGCACCCTCGCCAAGCTCGAGGAGACAGACGACCTCAAGCTCGTCATCGGCGACGACCTCGCCGGGCCGTTCGGGCCCGACCCCGTCGGACGGCTCGAGGTGCGGACCGGGACGAAGCTCGCCAAGGTCGTCACGATCGGGCTCGTCGTGCCGCAGATCGGCATGGACAGCCACATGATCTTCGCGTTCCTGCCGGCGGACTCGCCCATCCCGCACTTCACGCTCGACTCCGTCGAGGCCGGCGGGCAGCTCGCCTTCCACCTCGACCTCGTCCCGCGCGCGGACCTCGCCTCCCACCTGGGCTACCTCGACGCCGCGTTCGAGCCGCTGACGCCGTCGTTCGACAGGTCAAAGGAGCTGTTCGGGGCCTCGCGCGCCGCGATCGGGCCGCGCCAGTACGCGATGATGTCGCCCTGGATGCTGGTGCACCGCGCCGACGCCGAGCAGTTCAAGCAGGTCGACACGTTCGTCGACGACTACTTCGGCCACTGGAAGGGCCTCGTTGAGGGCGGCCTTCCCGACGACGTCGTCGCGACCCTGCACGACACCGACCTCGCCGCCCGCGACGCCCTCAACCGCTCGTACCTGTTCAGCCCCGAGGTCGACCCGGTGTGGGCGAACGTCACGCGGCTCGTCGGCGAGGAGACCTCCGCGCGGCTGCGCGCGCACCTGATGAGCAACGAGGTCGACCTGTGAGCGAACCCAGCGAGTGGCAGGCGCGCATCGCCGGCGAGTGGCACGGACGGCCGTCGCTGTTCGACGCCCAGGGCGTCTGGTGCGGGTACGAGGACATCCGCCGCTCCTCGGTGTTCGAGGACGGCAAGACCACGTACTACATGGACGGCGGCCTCGAGGGCGGCGGCAAGCTCGCGGGCCAGTTCCGGCTCGGCGCGCCGTTCGCGTTCGGCGTCATCGACTCCGACGCCGACCGCGTCTACACCGGCCCCGACTTCTACGGCACCGGCCAGCCCTACGGCGGCTTCGTGGACGCCCACTACTACGGGCCGGGGTGGCAGGTCGACCTGAACACCTGGAACCACAACCTGCCCGACGGCGAGACCCAGGTGTACTCGTCGGTGCTGTACCAGGGGTGGACGGTCGTCGGCTGCTTCAACGGCGTCTACAAGCGGCCCACCTCGGCCGACTACGACATTCCTGGGCATCTCGCCGCCGAGACCCGTAACGGGCCTGTCCCGTTCATCCTGCCGACGAAGCAGGCGGGGGCCTACGAGGGCGTCTGCGAGCTGTGGGGGCCCGACCAGAAGCTCGTCGGGGACGTCACCGTCACCCTTGAGCTCGAGCCGATCGACCTGCTGCGCACCCGCGCGCACGTCACCTGGTCGGGGGCGATCGAGCGGTCCTACACCGTCGAGCAGCGCCGCGACGGCACCCGCATGTTCTACGAGGGCCCCGACGCGTGGGGCAACGCCCAGGCGTTCGGCCGCGCGAACTTCCCGAGCGTCCACTTCACCGACGTCACCAAGATCAAGGGCCGCGAGTTCATGATCGACGCGACGCCCGGGATGAGCGCGGGGACCACCCTCGCCGTCAACTACGAGGTGTTCGACGGCAACCGGCTGTCGGGCGTCATCCACGGGGTGCTGACATGGCGGTAGTCGTCGTCACCGGAGGCACCCGGGGCATCGGCCACGGGATGGCCAAGGAGCTGATAGCGCGCGGCGCGACCGTCGTCATCTGCGGCCGTTCCGGCGTGGACGAGGCAGCCGCCGAACTCGGCGCGACCGGGATCGTGTGCGACATGACCGACCGCGCCCAGGTCGAGGCGCTGTGGGAGAAGGCCGCCTCGCTCGGGCCGGTCGCCCACTGGGTGAACAACGCGGGCGTGACGACGTCGCGCAAGCACCTCGCCGACCTTCCCGTCGCCGAACTCGAGACAGTCGTCTCGGCGAACCTGCTCGGCGTGCTCAACGGCAGCGCCGTCGCGGTCAAGCACATGCTGGAGCAGGGCTCGGGCACCGTGTGGAACATGGAGGGCTTCGGCAGCGACGGCCGCACCATGCCCAACCTCACCGCCTACGGCGCGACCAAGCGCGCGGTCACCTACGTGACCGACAGCCTCGCCAAGGAGCTCAAGGGCACGCCCGTCAAGGCCGCGCACCTTTCGCCCGGCATGGTCCTCACCGACCTGCTGACGCACGACTACACGCCCGAGGAGCTGGAGAAGACCAAGAAGATCTTCAACATCCTCGCCGACAAGGTCGAGACCGTCACGCCGTTCCTCGCCGAAGGCATCCTCAAGGGGACCAAGAACGGCGGCCGCGTCGCGTGGCTCACCGGAGGCAAGATCGCGTTCCGGTTCGCCACCGCCGGATTCCGCAAGCGGGACCTGTTCTCGTGAGCGAGATGGAGTACCCGGTCATCCTCGCCCTCGAGGACTTCGTACCCGTCGCGTTGACCGTCACCGGGGTCCTGCTGCTCGCCAAACTCGACGACCTCGACACCCGCCTGGTCCGCACCGCGGCCGTGCTGCTCGGGCTCGGCGGGTTCGCCAAGTGCGGGTGGAAACTCCTCATCGCGAGCACCGACATCGACCTGTGGGTCATGCCGCTGCTGCTGTTCCCGCTGCTGTCGGCGGGATTCCTCACCCTCATCAAGGCGCTCGAACCCCGGCTGCCGATCGCCGCGGCGGCGGGCGTCTGGATGGCGGGCATCGCGACGTCGTTCGCGATCCAGGACACCATGCCGATGCTCGTGCTGACCATCGGCGTCAGCACCGCGGCGGCCGTCTACCTGTTCCGGCGGCACAAGCTGTTCCTGCTGTGGATCGCCGGACAGTACGCGCTCGGCCCCCTCGGCGGCCAGGAACAGACCATCACCCTCCAGTGGATCGAACAGTCGATCAACACCGCGTCCCAGGCCGTCTTCGCCTTCGCGTCCTGGCGCGTCCTCACCCTCAGCAAGCGCAAGAACCAGGAGACCCCGGCATGACCGACGCACTCGGCTGGCGCCGCAAGTTCGGCGTCATCGCGCCCTCCACCAACACCATCGTCGAGCCCGACTTCTACCGGATGGGCGTCCCCGGCGTCACGTCCCACTTCTCCCGCATCCACATCCGCGACCAGAACATGGCCGGGGACGAGGGGATGGAACGGCTCCTCGACCAGATCCGCGACGAGATCGGCGCGGCCTGCGAACGCGTCATGACGTGCGAGCCCGACTACATGGTCATGGGCATGTCCGCCGAGACGTTCTGGGGCGGCGTCGAGGGGAACCGGCAGTTCGTCAAGCAGATCCACGACCTCACCGGGCTCCAGGTCGCCACCGGGGCCGAGGCTTGTGAGCGCGCCCTCAAGCTTTACGGGGCGCGGCGGATCGGCGTCGTCACGCCCTACCAGCCCGTCGGCGACGCCAACGTCGTCACGTTCTTCTCCGAGCTCGGCTTCGAGGTCGACAAGATCATCGGCCTCAAGTGCCCGACCGCCGTGTCGATCGCGCACGTCACCGAGGACGAGCTGCGCGCGGCCATCAAGGAACTCGCCGAGGGCGACGTCGACGCCGTCATCCAGTGCGGCACCAACCTTTCGATGGTCGGCCTCGCCGACGAGGCCGAGCGCTGGCTCGGCCTGCCCGTCATCGCGATCAACGCCGCCACCTGGTGGATGGCGCTGCGCGAGAACGGCATCACCGACCGGGTCGAGGGCGCCGGGAGGCTCCTGCGTGAGCACTGAGGTCACCGTCGTCGAGGTCGGGCCGCGCGACGGGCTCCAGAACGAGGACGTCATCGTCGCGACCGACGACAAGATCGAGCTGATCTCCCGCAGCGTCGCCGCGGGGGCCCGGCGGATCGAGGCGGTGTCCTTCAGCCATCCGCGGCTCGTGCCGCAGATGGCCGACGCCGAGGCGGTCATGGCGGGGGTGCCGCGCGGGAAAGGCGTGTCATACATCGGGCTCGTCCTCAACCGGCGCGGACTCGACCGGGCCATGGCCGCCGAGGTTGACGAGGTGAACGTCGTCGTCGTGGCGACCGACACCTTCAGCAAGCGGAACCAGAACGTCACCACCGGCGAGATGCTCGACGCCTGGGAGAAGATCGCCGCCGACACCCCGGCCGGTGTGCGCAAGAGCGTCACCATCGCCGCGGCGTTCGGGTGCCCGTTCGAGGGTGAGACGCCGCCCGAGCGCGTCGCGGAGATCGCGCGGCGCGCCGCCGCGACCGGGGCCGACGAGATCGCGCTCGCCGACACCATCGGCGTCGGCGTCCCCGGCCAGGTGCGCGACCTCACCCGTCGGGTGCGGGCCGCCGCGCCTGGGGTGCCGCTGCGCTTCCACTTCCACAACACGCGCAACACCGGGTACGCCAACGCGCTCACCGCCGTCGAGGAGGGCGTCACCGTCCTGGACGCGAGCGCGGGCGGCTTCGGCGGCTGCCCGTTCGCGCCCGCCGCGACCGGCAACATCGCCACCGAGGACCTGCTGTACGCGCTGCACCGCTCCGGGCACGTCACCGGCCTCGACGAGGACGCGGTCGCCGCGACCGGCGCGTGGCTCGGCGGCGTCCTGGCCAAGCCCGTCCCCGGCCTGCGCGGCCGTGCTGGCGGCTTCCCGGCGAGAACTGAAAGGGATTCATGACCGCGCAAGCGCTGGACGACCTGCGGGTCGTCGAGATGGGCCAGCTCCTGGCCGGCCCGTTCTGCGGCCAGCTCCTCGGCGACTTCGGCGCCGAGGTCGTCAAGATCGAGCCGCCCGGCACCGGCGACCCCATGCGGGACTGGGGCCGGGAGAAGCCGCACGGCAAGTCGCTGTGGTGGCCGATCCTCGCCCGCAACAAGAAGTCCATCACCCTCAACCTGCGCGAGGCCGACGGACAGGAGCTCGCCAGGAGCGTCATCGCCAAGGCCGACGTGCTCGTGGAGAACTTCCGCCCAGGCACCCTTGAGCGCTGGGGGCTCGCGCCGGAGACGCTGTGGGAGCTGAACCCCGGGCTGATCATCACGCGGGTCACCGGGTACGGACAAAGCGGGCCGTACTCGCCGCGCGCGGGGTTCGGGTCGATCGGCGAGGCGATGGGCGGCATCCGTTACGTCACCGGAGACCCCGACTCGCCTCCCGCGCGCGCCGGAATCTCCCTCGGAGACGAACTCGCCGGGACGTTCGCCGCGCTCGGCACGCTCGTCGCGCTGCACGCGCGGCAGCGGACCGGCAAGGGACAGATCGTGGACTCCGCGCTGTACGAGGCGGTGTTCGCGCTGATGGAATCGCTCATCCCGGACTGGGAGATCGCCTCCTACCAGCGGGAGCGCACCGGGTCCGTGCTGCCGAACGTCGCGCCGAGCAACGTCTACCCGACGGCCGACGGACCCGTCCTGATCGCCGCGAACCAGGACACCGTGTTCCGTCGGCTGGCCGAGGTGATGGGCAGTCCCGAACTCGCCGACGACCCGCGTTACGCCACCCACGGAGCGCGCGGCGCGAACGCCGAGGAACTCGATGCCCTCATCGGCGAGTGGACCGCGGCCCGCAAGAGCTCCGAGGTCCTCGACCTCATGCACGGCGCGGGCATCCCCGCAGGACTCACCTACCGCGCGTCCGACATGCTCGCCGACCCGCACTTCAAGGCGCGCGAGGCCATCATCCGGCTCGCCCACCCCGAGTTCGGCGAGTTCCCCATGCAGAACGTGTTCCCGAAGCTCTCCGGCACGCCCGGCGAGGTCCGCTCCGTCGGGCCCGAACTCGGCGAGCACAACGCCGAGATCTACGGCGGCCTGCTCTCGCTGACCGAGGAGGCCATCGCCTCCTACACCGCGCGCGGCGTCATCTAGCCGCGCCCACCGACCGGCGGTGGGCAGTCCACGCCCCCCGGACGCCCACCGCCGCCCCCTTCAACGCCCCCACAGGCCGACCGGGTCGATGTCAAGCTCGCGCAGCATGTCGCGCAGGAGCACGACCGACAGGCCGAGCACGTTGTTGGCGTCACCGTCGATCCCCGCGACGAACCAGCCGCCGATCCCGTCGATGGTGAACGCCCCCGCGACCGCCGACGGCTCCCCCGACGCCACGTAGGCGCGGATCTCCTCATCCGTGGGATCGCCGAACCGTACGACGGTCTCCCCCACCGCGGTCGCCTCACGGCCGGTGCTGCCGTCGATCACGCAGTGGCCGGTGTAGAGGACGCCGCTCCTGCCCCGGCGCTCCCGCCACCACGCCGCCGCCTCCTCGGCGCTCTTCGGCTTGCCCAGCGGCCTCCCGTCGAACTCCAGCAGCGAGTCGCAGCCGATCACGACCGCGTCCCCGCACTCCTTCGCGACCGCCCGCGCCTTGCTCACCGCGAGCACTTCGACCAGCTCACGCACGCTGTCCGCCCGGACCGACTCCTCGTCCACCCCGCTCACCACGACCTCGACCTCAAGCCCGGCCTTGCGCAGGATCTCCCTGCGCGTCCCCGACGCCGACCCCAGAACCACCCGCCGCATGACACACCCCTTATCGTGGAAGTTTCGTGTCCGAACCGTCACCCAAGGTCACTAGCGTGGGCGCATGACCCCCCACCCGGTTCACCTCGGCGTCGAACTGCGTCCGGACGAAGCCGAGCATGTCATCGCGCTGCTCCGGCCGCATCTCCGCCCTGTGGAAAACGTGACCGCCCTGGTCACGACGGTGAAGGCGCTGCCGAAGTGCAGCCACCTCGCGGTCACCGACCTGCGCGTCCTTGCCCTGCGGACCGACGCCGTCGCCGCCCTGACCGTCGAGCTCCAGGCCGAGCGCGCCGCCGTCGTCTCCGCCGAGACCCGGCCGTCCTACCGGCAGCGGCTCTTCCTCGCCGTCCAGACCGCCGACCGCGGCGAACTCGACTTCGGCAACCTCCACGCAGACGACGCCCCCGCCATCCTCACCGCCCTCTCCACACCCACCACACCCGGCGTACCCGGCGTACCCGGCGTACCCGGCGTACCCGCCGTGCCGGTCACGCCCGTCGCGCCGGTCCCGCCCGCGCTCGCCACGCCCGCCGCGCCCATCGCACCCGTCGCGACCACCGCACCCATCACACCCGCCACACCCGCCACACCCGGCGCACCCGCCATACCCGCCACACCCGCCACACCCGCCACACCCGCCGCATCCATCGCACCCGCCGTATCCATCGCACCCATCACGCCCATCGCGACCGCCATACCCGGCGCACCCATCACGCCCGTCACGCCCGTCGCGCCCGTCGCGCCCGTTCGGGCTCCGGCCGTGGCGCAGCCACCCGCCGCGCCGTTCCCCCAGCTTCCGGTGCCCGCGCCGTCCGCCCCGACGGGCTGGGGCGGCCGCAGGGCCCGCATCGCCGAGCTCGAGGCCGAGAACGCGCAGCTGCGCGCGTGGGCCGACCACCTCGGCGCACAGGAGCCCCAGAGGCTGCTCCAGGAGACCGAACGGGTGCGCCGGGAACTCGCGGCCGCCCAGCAGGAGCTCGCGGCCGCACAAGCCGACCTCGCCGCCGCGCGCGCCGCCGTCGTGGAGACCCACGACATCGCCCTCCTCCAGGAGGCGGGCCTCTACCAGTACCAGCACCGGCTGGAGGAGGCCGTCGACTACAAGATCAGCCTCGACTCCCTCCAGGGCCACATCAAGGACCAGATACGCGGCCAGTACGCCGTGGAGGGCTCCACCGCCTGGCAGGTCAACGGCTCGCTCGCCGAAGGCCGCCGCATGGTCCGCGACTTCTCCAAGCTCATGCTGCGCGCCTACAACGCCGAGGCCGACCACCTCGTCCGCACCATGCGCCCCCACCGCCTCCAGTCCGCGATCAGCCGCCTGACGAAGACCGCGACCACAATCGAACGCCTCGGCCGCACGATGACCATCCGCGTCGCGCCAGGGTTCCACCAGCTCCGCGTCCAGGAACTCATGCTCACCGCCGACTACCTCGCCAAGAAGGAAGAGGAGAAGGAACGCATGCGCGCCGAGCGCGAGGCCCGGCGCGAGGAGGAGAAGGCGGCCCGCGACTTCGAGCGGGAGCGGTCCCGACTGCTCCGCGAACGCTCCCACGTCGCCTCGGCCCTCTCCCGCCTCGAAGCCCGCGACGGCGACGCCGCCGAACTCACCGAACTGCGCGCGAGACTCGCCGACGTGGACGCCGCCATCGTCGACGTCGAAGGCCGCGCCGCCAACATCCACGCCGGGCACGTGTACGTCATCTCCAACCTCGGGGCGTTCGGCGAGGGCATGGTGAAGATCGGGCTGACCCGCCGACTCGACCCGATGGACCGGGTCCGCGAACTCGGCGACGCCTCGGTGCCCTTCCGCTTCGACGTGCACACCCTCATCTTCAGCGAGGACGCCGTCACCCTCGAGGCCGCGCTGCACCGGCGGTTCGCCGACCGGCGCGTCAACCGGGTCAACCAGCGGCGTGAGTTCTTCTACGCGACACCCGCCGAGGTCCGCGCGGCGCTGCACTCACTGACGCGGGAGACGCCTTACGTGCTGGAGTACAAGGAGGCGGCCGAGGCCGTCGAGTTCCGGGCGAGCGAGCGGGCCGCCGTCGGCGCTGGGTGACAAGACGGCATCCGTCGCGAAATTCTCGGCTTAATCATCTGTTTTTGTGGCCACTCCGTCACTACGGGCGACTATCTTGGGGCCATGTCCCCCCGACAAGGTTCCCCCGACCCCGTCGCGAGCGGCGAAACGGGCATCGACGACGTCTCCGAAGACAGCCCGCACAAGGCGGCCCCCCTCACCGCGATCCAGTTCAGACCCGCCGCAGAGCCCCCCGCCGACGGCCCCGCCCGCCCCCGCGACGTCCGTCCCCCCTCAGGAACGATCCAGTTCGCCCCACTCCCCCTGCACCCCGCCACCGCCCAATACGTCCCCTACCAATCACCGCCCACCCCCTGGCCCCCACCCCCCTTCACCCCACCCCCCACAAGCGGCCCCCTCACCGGCCCCACCCCAATCCCCCACTTCGCCGCCCCTCCAGGACCGGGCGCCATCCCGCCCATCGGCCTCGCGCCGATCGCCCAGTTCGCCGCCCCTCCGGCAACAAGCGCCCTCCCGCCAAACGCCGTCCTTCCGGCAGCGAGCGTCGTCCCACCAAGCGCCGCCCCTACAGCAGCGGGCCCACTTCGGCCGCGCGCCGGACGCCGCGCCCCAGCCTGGGGCTCCCGCCGCGCCCGCATCGAGCAACTCGAAGCCGAGAACACACACCTCCGCGCCTGGGTAGCCCACCTCGGCGGCACAGAACCCCTACGCCTCCTCCTGGAAACCGACAGACTCCGCAACGAACTCGCCGCCCTCCACCACGCCCTCTCCTCCGCCCGCGCCGAACTCACCGCCACCCACGCCGCCATAACCCACAACAAATCAACCCTCTCCCCCCCACCCCCCACCCCCACCCCAAACCCCACCACCAAAACCCCTTCCCCCTTCCTCCGCCTCCCCCTCCCCACCCGCCGCCGCCCCACCCCCGACCCCTAACCCCACCCCCAACCCACCACCCGCCCAAGCCCCCGCCCGACCCACTGCCCGCCCTCGCCCCCGCCCCACCGAGAGACCGGGCGGCCGGACCCCCTCCTCCCCTCCCCGGCCGCCCCCTCCTCCCCGCACCTCCAGAACGCGCCACTCGCCAACTGCCCGCCCGACCCACCTCCCGACCCTTCCCACGCCCCGCCGACCACCTGCCCGCCAGGCCACCCCCACCTACCCTCACCCGCAAACGCGCCACTCACCGACCACCTGGCCGCCCGCCCATCCCACCCTCCGGCCCCTCCAAGCCGAGTCCCTGCACCCTATGGGCGCGTCCCTCAAGTTGCGCCTCTTGTAAGCCCACGCCCCACGGCCCTTGCGCGGTCTGCTCTCGCACGTCCCGCCGACGCGATCCCCGCGCGGCCCGCGCGCACTCACCTCGGGAAGCCGATGAAGGAGATCGCGCCGGCGCGGGCAGGGCGGGTGGGCGCGGCGAGAGGGTGGGGGTTAGTCGGGTTCGCGGTTGATGCGTTGGAGGGAGCTGACCCATGCCTCGTTGACGAGGTCGCGGCGCAGGGTCCGGAGCGAGCGGGGGAGGCGGCCCATCTCCGAGGGCGGGCGGCCGAGGCGGAGCGCCTCGATGTACTCGACCTCCCAGACGTGCGGGACCGCCGCCGACAGGGACTCGCGCAGCTGGCGCAGGTCGCGCGGCAGCCGACCGGGCGCCCAGGAGTTCAGGACGAGACCGAGCAGGTTGATCCCCGCGTTGAGCGCGGGATTCCCGCCGTGCTGGCGGGCCGCGACGTGCACGGCCCGCATGCCCGGCGCGTCCGGGTGGGCGACGAGCACCACGTTGGCGCGCCCGTTCTGTGGGACTGGCCAGCAGCGTCCCGCGTCCCGCACGCCGAGGAGCGCGGCGAGCGTCGTCGCCCCGGCCCCGCCGTGACAGCCGACGAGCCAGATCGCGGCGGGCCTGTCGTCGCTGACCCGCCGTGCGGGAAGCCCGGGGTGGGGACGCCGGACCGTTCCCCGCATCGGCGCCTTCCCGCTCCGCCCTACCGCGCCGAGCATTTACCCGTCCACCCACATGAACGACCACTCCACTTTTTGCGTTAACGCCTTTTCCGCCGTCCGGCACATCAGCATCATGCGGTAAAAGCGAACTATTCACCGCCCATGCTTCCAAAGATTCACCGGAAAGAACATCCACCCGCCATGATCTTTCCGCCCAATCCCCCCTTCCCCACCCTCCCGCGGATCCCTTTCCACCACCCCCCATTCCGCCCCGCCCCTGACAACCCTGACCCGATCTGCGAAAACACCACACCCGACGTCAAACGCACCCCTCCCCCGCCGCCACCGCACCCTCCGGACCGCCCCCGACACCCCCGTCAGAACCGGTAATCCCCCAGACACAACGGCGAACCGCCCATCACCACCCCTCCCCCCAACGCCCTTTCCCCCATCTCAAAGCCCACCACAGGAGAATGGCACAGCCACCCCCACTCCCACCTCGACGCCTACCCCAAGGACAGAACGGCATAAACTTCCCAACCAACACCTTCCCCCCGAAAGAAACCCCCACTCCGTCACCACGAAACCACTTTTCGCGACATCCCCCCCAACCCCCAGAACACCCCACCCACCCCACCCCCCGACCCCCCTTTTTCCGGACCCCACCCAACCACCCCCAGCCGGCAACCCCACACGGACACAAACGCAAACAAGCCAACAGCCCATCCATCACCTTCACCCCTAAAAGACCCTTTTATCCACTAACGCGCCCCCCGTCCCCCCACATCCCTTTCCCCAAGCCCACACAGCCACGGCAACGCGCCCTACACGGCAACCAAGCCCAAAACACCCACGGCATCACGCACACGCACACGCACACGCAACAGAATCCGGCACACCCACGGCATCACACACCCGCACACCAACCCAGCCCCCGCACGGCACCAGAATCCGGCACACCGACGACTTCGCCCACACGCGCGGCGACACAGCCCTGCGCAGCAACCGAGTCCGCCCCAGCGACGGCATCGCAAACGCACACAGCGACCGGTCACCGACCAGCTCAGCCGACGCGCTCAGCCGACCAGGTCAGCTGACGCGGTCAAAGGAAGAGCGGCCGCCCCGACCGAAGGCAGTCGGCCAGTTCATGCGCCAAAGGCCGCCCGGCCCGATCCAGAAGCCCAGGATCAAGCAACTCCCCGGCCTCCCGCACCTCCGCGACACCGAGCACAGTCGCACCCCCCGCCACAGCAACAGGACCAGCCGTCTCCCCCCGAAAATCCAACCGAAAATCCCCGGTGGCGACCGCGAGCCCGAACCCCGCATCCCCATGAACCCGCAGAAACCCCGCCCCCTCCCCCTCATGCGCCCCCACAACAACCCCCCGCACATCAAGCGCCCCCCTCACCGCGACCCCAACCCCACCGTGCAGCAGCACATTACGCACCCGCAAATCCCCAGTGACCAGGAAGAACACCCCAAACCCATCAGCCGCCCAATCAAGATCCCCCCGAACCGTCAGATCCCCATCCACCACAACATGATGAACCGGATGATCCACAAAATCCGACACAAGATCATCGTCAATCACCAAATCCCCCACAAAACACCGAACCTCCTCCCCTCTCCACCCCCCACCCAACTCCCCAAACTCAACCCCCACCCCAAACTTCCCCTCAACCTCCCAACCCCCCAAAACCTCAAACATCCACACCCCTCCCACCCCCACCGTACCCCCACCCCCTCCCCCACCCCCGCCCTCTCCCCCCACCCGCACCCCCGCACACCCCACCCACCCGCACACCCCACGTACCGGCGCACCCACACACCCACGTACCCGCGCGCACCCGCGCACCCGCACACCCCACGTACCCGCGCACACCCGCGCACCCGCACACCCCACGTACCCGCGCACCCACATACCGGCGCACCCCACGCGCCCCGCGCATCCGCCATCTGCACCGAGACCTGCTCGTACCCGAGGGAGCGCACCCCACACACCCCGCGTATCCGCCATCCGCCATCCGCATCGAGACCTGCTCGTACCCGAAGGAGCGCACCCCACGCGCCCCACACGCCCCGCGCGTCTGCGCGTCTGCGCGCGGGCGGGCACTCGTCAGCGACGACTCTGCCCGACACCGTCGCGGCCTGGTCTACGCGCGCGCGGGCGGGGCCGTGCCGCTGTTCGCCGCGAGCGGGGGCCTGCTGCTCGGTCTACGAGCGGGCGGGTGGGGGGTTCACGCTCATGCATCTGTTCGGCGCGTTGGAGTCCATCTACGCGCGCGGACGGGGACTGCGCACCCCGTGTACCCGTGCGTCGCGGCCGCCCGCCCACCCCTTTGTAGGCCGGGGGAGGGTGCTGGTGGGGGTGTGGGGTGGGTAAGCGGACGCCGGTGGGGCGGAATTGGATGCTGATGCGGGGGCCGGGGGCGGTTGTGGATTTGGGGACCGAGTGTTCCCAGGTGCGTTGGCAGGAGCCGCCCATGACGAGGAGGTCGCCGTGGGCGAGGTCGCGGCGGAGGGTGGGGCCACTGTGGTCGGCGGGGCGGAGGAGCAGGGGGCGTGGCGCGCCAAGGACGACGAGGGCGACCATGGTGTCCTCGGTCTTGCCGCGGCCTATGCGGTCGCCGTGCCAGGCGACGCTGTCGCGGCCGTCGCGGTAGTAGCACAGGCCGACGGTGCGGAACGGCTCGCCGAGTTCCGCGGCGTAGTGGGCGGACAGGCGGTCGCGCAGGTCCTCGAGGATCGGCAGCGGGAGCGGTTCGCGCTCGCCGTAGTAGCGGGTCAGCCGGGGGACGGCGACCACGCGGTCGTACATCACCCGTTCCTCGGCCTGCCATGGCACGACGGCCTCAAGCTCCTCGAACAGTGGAGCCGCGCCAGAAAGCCAGCCTGGCCGCACGTCGATCCAGGCCCCGTGGGACAGCCGCGTGCGCCGGACCGCGGGGCCCAGCTCGCCCGGACGGGGCTCGTCCGCCAGGTCGAAAAGGGAACCCTGAAGCATCATGCGACCCACAATAACCCCGAACACCAGTTCTAGCAAACACACGTTCGAACAATCTTCCCAGGTCAGCGCGCTAGAAGCCCACCCCAAGGCACCCAAGACAAGCGCGCGCTAGGAGCCCCGCGAGCCCTCGTCACAAGCACCGCCGGGCACGCGTTCAAAACACCGCCGGACGCCCGTCGGAAGCGCTGCCCGGGCAGGCGTTCAAAGCACTGCCGGACACCTGTCGGGAGCTCTTGCCGGGGCGCGCGCTCGAAGCGCTGCCGCACGCCTGCCCGGGGCGCTTTCCGGGCACGCGTTCGAAGCACGGCCGGACGCCCCGTCGGGGGCGTTGCCGGGGCACGCGTTCGAAGCACGGCCGGACGCATGTCGGGGGCGCTGCCGGGCCGCGCGGGCGAGGCGCTGCCGGACGCCCCGTCGGCAGCGCTGCCGGGGCGCTCGCTCGAAGCACGATCAGACACCTTGCCGGAAGCATTGCCGGACACCTGTCGGGGGCGCTTGCCGGGGCACGCGCTCGGAGCACTGACGGACGCTTGTCGGGGGTGCTGCCGGGGGTGTGCTCGAACATGGCCGGGTGCGTGCTGGAGGCGTTAGTGGGTGGGTGTGGGTTAGGGGGAGGTGGTGAGGCGGCGTTGTTCTTCGGCGATGAGGTTGCGGGCGAGGTCGGCGTCGGACAGGTCGACGGCCTCGGGGGCGGCGTCGGCGAGGTCGCTGCGCCGGGCGTAGGCGTCGAAGGCGGCCTCCTTGCCGGCGAGGAGGGCGAGCATGCGTTCGTCGACGGAGTCGGCGGCGAGCAGCCGGTGCACGCGGACCGTGCGGACCTGGCCCATGCGGTGCGCCCGCGCGACGGCCTGGTGTTCGAGCGCGGGCTTGACCTGCGGCTCGCACAGCACGACGACGGACGCGGCCTGGAGGTTCAGTCCGACGCCGCCCGCCTGGATCTGGGCGAGCAGGACCGCGTGCCCGTCCACGGCGGTGAAGGCGTCCACGAGTTCCTGGCGCTTCGCGGCGGCCACATCGCCGGCGATCGGGCCGAGCGTGCGCGGCACCGCACGCTGGACCGTAGCGAGCACGTCCTTGAAGAAGGAGAAGACGACGACCTTGCGCCCGCTCTCGGCGGCCTCGGCGACGATCTCCTTGAGCCGCACCAGCTTCGCCGACCCCTCCGGCGACGCGTACGCCGCGCGCCGCATCGCCATGAAGTTCCCGGCCTCGACGGCCCGCCTGTACGCGGCGAGGTCGGCGTCGCTGAACTCCTCCCACTCGTCGGTATGCAGAAGTTCGGGCAGCTCGGTGAGCACGTCCTCCTGGTTGCGCCGCAGGTACGCCGGGCCCACCGCACGCCGGAACGCCTGCGCTCCGGCGACTGCGTCTTCGGCGTCGAGGCGCAGTTCGGGTTGGAGCATCGTGACGAGGTTGCGGAACTCCGCGACGTGGTTCTCCATCGGCGTCCCGGTGAGGAAGAGCACGCGTTCCGCCTGGTCCGCCCAAGCGGCGACGGCCTTGGCCCGCCGCGTGACGGGGTTCTTGACGTAGTGCGCCTCGTCCACGACGAGCATCGCGACGGGTTCGGCGGCGAGGGCGTGCAGGCCGTCGATGGTCGTCACGGCGACTCCCCCGCTCTGCCGCCATGCCGCCAGCGCCTCGGCCCTCCCAGGCCCGTGCGCCTTGTACGGCTTCAGGGTGCTGTGCCGGGCGATCTCCCGCGTCCAGTTGATGAGGACGCTCGCCGGGCAGGCCACAAGGAACCGTTCGGCCCCTTCGGCGCGCAGGTGGGCGAGGGCCGCGATCGCCTGGACCGTCTTGCCGAGCCCCATCTCGTCGCCGAGGATGACGCGGCGTTGGGCGAGGGCGAAGCGCGCGCCGAACTCCTGGTAGCCGCGCAGGGTGACGCGGCGGAAGGCGGCGTCGAGGGGTTGGGCGTTGACGCGTTCGGCTATCTCGTGCGGAAGGAAGCCCTCGGTACGCGCGCGGTCAGGGACGGTTCCGGTGAGGTCGGCGAGGAGCGCGTAGTACGCGGGCGACTGGAGTTCGAAGTCGATCCACGCGGCCGCCGCGTCGGCGGGCTGGCGTGACAGGTCGAGGGCCGCGTCGGCGACGAGGCGTGGCGCGTCCCGGTCGGCGGCGGCCTCCGCGAGCCGGGTCAGGGCGGCGCGGGCGAGGTCGCGCCGCTGTGCTCCGGCGAAGAGCCTGCGCAGCCTTCCGCGCGCGGGGGCGGCGTCGGCGAGCGCGGCTCCCAGGTCGCGATCCAGCGCGCGGGCCGTCTCGATGGCGCGCGGCAGTCCCGGCCCCGCGGAGACGAGGCGGTGCAGGGCGGTGACGAGGGAGGTCGTGCGGGGGTCGCGCGTATCCGCGTCGATCCGTACGGCGACGCTCTCGGCGGCCGCTACCGCGACCTGCCGTGCGGCGGCGGTGATCTGCCGTTCGGTCTGCGGCCCTACGCCGGGCACCTGTTGCAGGTCGTACGCGCTCGCGTCCAGCACGTCGAGGACCGTGGCGTATCCGGCTTCCTCAAGCCCGCCGAGGCGCAGCCGCCCTTCGGTGACGTCCTTGAGCCGCGTGACGGGGATGCCGGCGAGTTCGGCCCTCGCCTTGTCCTCCCGCAGGGGCGCCAGCGCGCTGTGGATCTCGGCGAGGGCGCGGTCGTGCTCGTCGAGCAGTCCGCGCGCTATCGCGTGGGTCCGGCCCGTGGTGTCGAGGATCGCCCTGATCTCGCCCGCCGGGGGCCAGCCGTCCGCCATGGCCTTGATTATTCACATTCGCCGCACCGCTTCGGCACGCGTCCCGCCCTCCTGACCGACAAAACGGAACTTGTTACCACTGAAGAAACGCTATTCCGCATGACGAAACGTGTGGTATCCAGGTGCCGTCCCACCTCGCTCCCCCTCGGACTCCCAACGGAGGTGGCGCCTTGCGCCAGATTCGCCGTCTCGCCCTTCCGCTCGCGGTAGGGCTCGCCTGCGGCGTGGCACTCCCGGCCTCGGCCGGAGGACCCCGTCTCTCCCTCAAGCCCACCGACCCGCCCAAGCCCGCCTCCTTCACCCGGCACGTAGTGGACGGAGCCCTCCAGGGGGCCGCCTTCTCCGTAGCCGCCGACGTGTCCGGAGACCGCCGTCCCGAGATCGTCGCCACCGGCTTCGGCGCGATCGTGCAGGGCGGGCCGACGCCTTCCGGAGAGCTCGCGGTCTACAAGATGGGCCGGAACATCGACGCCTGGACCAAGGAGCGCGTCTTCGGCCCCGAAGCCGGGATCGCCTACCCCAACGAGCCCTCGGTCGCCGACTTCGACCGCGACGGCGACGCCGACATAGCCGTCCCCGGAGGGTTCTTCCAGTGCGCCCCCGCCCTGTGCGGGTCGCTCACCTGGTGGGAGAAGACCCGCAAGGGCTGGACCCGCCACGACCTCGTCGCCCCCGGCACGCAGCCGCTCTTCTACCACGGCGCGGTGCCCGTCGACTTCGACCGCGACGGCCGCCTCGACCTCGTCACGATCGGCGAGTCCTTCCCCGGCCCGGTGGCGATGCTGCCGGGCCAGGCCCCCGCCAACGCCTGGGTCCAGGTGTTCCGTGGCAAGCGCGGCGGCGGGTTCGAGGCCGAGCCCGTGACGCTCGGCGCGGGCGGCGGCGCGCTGCCCGAGGTCGCCGACGTGGACCGCGACGGCGACCTCGACGTCGCCAGCGCCCAGTACTTCCAGTCCGGCGCGTCCTACGTCTGGCTGGAGAACCTCGGACGCGGCAAGTACAAGACGCACACGATCGACGCCACGCAAGGCAAGTCGATCCAGATCAAGCTCGTACGCAACCTCAGGGGCGACCGCAAGGACGTCTGGGTGGCCTCCAACCACACCAACACCGCGTTCCCTCCCGGCTCCCCCGACCCCGCGTCCCAGGTCGTCACCTACGCCGTGCCGAAGGACCCCCGTCAGGTGTGGACGCCCACCGCGATCTCCTCCGGGATCGTCGCGCGGCCGCGTCCCGGTCAGGCGGCTCCCGGCGTCATCGGCGACGGCGACATCGACGGTGACGGCGACGTCGACATCGCGGTGTCCGGCGACGGCGACCCGCGCCTGTTCTGGCTGGAGCAGCGCCGCGACGGCTCCTTCACCACGCACGTCCTCGCCGAAGGGCACGGCCAGGCGGGCGGCGCGATCGTCGCCGACCTCGACCGCGACCTGCGCAACGACCTGACCTTCTCGGTGTTCGAGCTGAACTCCGTCGTGGTGTTCACCCGTTCGGGCGGCGGGAAGTTCCCGGCCCTGCCCTGACGCCCCCGCGACGGGCCCGCCGCACCCGGCGGCGGGGCGCGGCGGGCTCGTCGCGGAAAGTGTCAGACCCCGGTCGTAGTGTGGATTCATGGCTCGATCGAACGAGGCGGCCGCCGAGGCCCTGAACGAATACGCGGAGCTCTTCGCCCTCGACGGCGGCGACCCCTTCCGGGTGCGCAGCTACCAGAAGGCGGCGAAGGCGATCGCGGGGCATCCGCGCGACCTGCGTGAGATCTCCGTCCGCGACGTGCCGGGGGTGGGCGAGGCGATCGCCAAGAAGGTCGAGGAGTTCCTTGCGCGCGGCAGCTTCCGCCAGCTCGACGCCCTGCGCGCCAGGGTGCCCGACGGGGTGCGGCGGCTCACCCGCATCCCCTCCCTCGGCCCGAAGACCGCCCTGTTCCTGTACCGCGAACTCGGCATCGACTCCGCAGACGCCCTCGCCGAGGCGATCGCGGCGGGCCAGCTCAAGGGCGTCAAGGGCATGGGCCCCAAGACCGTCGAGAAGCTGCTCGCGGGCATCGAGCAGATGCGCGGCTCGGGCGGCAGGGTGCACCGGGGCATCGCGCTCGACCTCGCGCACGAGGTGATGGCCGCGCTCGGCGGCAACCCCTCGCCGCCTGAGCGGATGGCCTACGCGGGGTCGCTGCGCCGGATGCGCGAGACGGTCGGCGACATCGACATCCTCGCGGTCGGCTCGCCGGGCCTGATGGAGACGCTGCGCGAGCAGTCCTTCGTCGCCGAGGTCGTCGCGTCCGGCGACAAGAAGACCTCGGTGCGCACCGACCGCGGCCTCCAGGTCGACCTGCGGCTCGTGCCCGAGGAGTCGTGGGGCGCGGCGCTGGTCTACTTCACCGGCGGCAAGGACCACAACGTGCGGCTGCGCGAGATCGCGGTGCGCAAGGGCTGGAAGCTGTCGGAGTACGGCCTGTTCGACGGCGAGCGCGTCATCGCCGCCGCCACCGAGGAGGACATCTACGCAGCCCTCGGCATGCAGTGGGTGCCGCCCGCCCTACGGGAGGACATGGGCGAGGTGGAGGCAGCGCTCAAGCACGAACTCCCGGCGCTCGTGCAGGCGTCCGACCTCAAGGGCGATCTGCACACGCACACCGATCTCACCGACGGCGTCGCCTCCCTTGAGGAGATGGTCGCGGCCGCCGCCGCGCTCGGCCACGCCTACTACGCGGTCACCGACCACGCGCCCGATCTGGCGATGCAGCGGATGACGCTCGACAAGGCGCTCGAGCAGCGGGCGGCCCTCGCGGCGTTGCAGGACAAGTACCCGGCTATGCGGCTGCTGCACGGCACCGAGCTGAACATCGGCCCGGACGGCTCGGTCGACTGGCCGCTCGAGGTCCTCGAGGGCTTCGAGGTGCGGGTCGCCAGCGTCCACTCGCACTTCTCCCAGCCGCGCGCGGAGATGACGCGCAGGTTCATCGCCGCCTGCGAGAACCCCGGCGTGCAGATCATCGGCCATCCCACCACCCGCAAGATCGGCAGGCGTCCCCCGGTCGACGCCGACTGGGACGCGGTGTTCGACGCCGCCGCCCGCACCGGCACCGTGCTGGAGATCGACTCCTTCCCCGACCGCGCGGACCTCCCGTCGGATCTGGTGCGCAGGGCGAAGCACCGGGGCGTGAAGTTCTCCATCGACAGCGACGCGCACGCCGTCCCGCACCTGAGCAACCAGCACTACGGCGTGGGGATCGCCCAGCGGGCCGCGCTCACGCCCGACGACGTCGTCAACACGTGGCCGGTCGAGCGGCTGCTCGCGTATCTGGCGGCTCCCGTGTGAAGGAAAGCTGACCCGCCGTACCCGGCCGGTTGCGGAGCGCCGACTTCCCGCGGTCCTAGGATCGCCGGGCATGGCGAACTTGCATCGCACGATGCAGGCCCGGGACCCCGCCGAGGAGCACCGCGCCTCAACCCCGCTGGAACTGTTCTTCGACCTGTGCTTCGTGGTCGCCGTCGCGCAGGCCGGATCCGCGCTCCACCACGCGGTCGACGAGGGACGCGTCATGCACGGCCTCGGCGCGTACCTCATGGTCTTCTTCGCCATCTGGTGGGCGTGGATGAACTTCACATGGTTCGCCTCCGCCTACGACACCGACGACGTCCCGTACCGCTGCGCGGTCCTCGTCCAGATCGTCGGCTCGCTCATCATCGCCGCGGGGGTCGGGCGCGCGTTCACCGCCGAGGACTTCACGGTCGTGGTGATCGGGTACGGGGTGATGCGGGCGGCGCTGGTGTGCCAGTGGCTGCGGGTCGCCGTCGAGGACCCTTCCGGGCGCGCGACGGCCGTGCGCTCGGCGGTCGGCCTCGTCGCCCTGCAGTGCCTGTGGGTGGGCTTCCTGTTCGTGCCGCCCGAGCTGCGCGGCCCGGCGTGGGCGGCGTGCGCGCTGCTGGACCTCGCGGTCCCGGTCCTCGCCGCGCAGGCGCAGACGTCGTGGCATCCCGGCCACATCGCCGAGCGGTACGGGCTGTTCACGCTGATCGTGCTCGGCGAGTCGGTGGGCGCGGCGGCCCTGGCGTTCCAGGACGCGTTCGCGCTCGGCCACACCGCGCAACTCGTCGTCACCGCGCTGGGCGGGGTCCTGGTGATGACCGCCCTGTGGTGGCTGTACTTCTCGCGTGACGCCGCGGTCCTGCTGACGTCGGCGCGCGCCGCCCTCGTGTGGGGCTACGGCCACTACATGGTGTTCGCCTCGAGCGCCGCCGTGGGCGCCGGCCTGTCCATCGTCGCCTCCCGCGAGGAAGGCCAGACCGAGATCCCCGAGGCGCTGGCGTCGGCCTCGGTGACGGTCCCCGTGGCGGTCTTCCTCACCGCGCTCTGGTTCCTGCACCGCCGCTCAGGAGGAACCGCCGCCCCCGTGGCCATCACCACGGCCCTGGTCCTCGCCAGCACCTTCACCCCGGCGGCCGTCCCCCTGACGGGCCTGGCCCTTGTCGCCCTCGTCACCCTCCGCGAACTCCAGCACGCCAACACTCCCCCCACACCGGCCTAGCCGCCCCTGCCGAGGCCCGCGCGGGGGTCAGGGCGTTTCGGGGCGGCCCAGGTCGCCGGAGCGGTGGTGGCGGCGGCACAGGACGCGGTAGCGGGTCTCGGCGGTTTCGTCGGTGTCGGCTATGACGACCTGTTCGCCGGAGCGGACCAGGCGGCCGCCGACGGTGCGGGCGTTGAGCTGGCCGGGACGGCCGCACCAGCACAGGACCTCGACCTGGAGGCGGGAGACTTCATCGGCGAGCTCGAACAGGCGGCGGGCCGCGGGGAACAGTTCGGCGCGGAAGTCCGAGGCAAGCCCGAAGGCGTACACGTCGATGTCGCAGTCGTCGACGAGGTCGGCGAGCTGCTCAATCTGCGCGACAGTGTAGAACTGCACCTCGTCGCAGACGACGTAGTCGAGGCGCGGCTGGGCGCGGCGGATGAGCTCGCCGAGGTCGCAGTCGTCGCCGACCTCGTAGGCGTCGCCGTCGAGGCCGATCCGGCTCGTCACGCGCGGCCCGCCCGACCTGTCGTGCTTCGTCAGGACGAGTCCGCGCCGCCCCTGCCTGCGGTGGTTGTAGTTGATCTGAAGCGCGAGGGTGGATTTGCCGCAGTCCATCGGGCCGTAGAAGAACTTGAGCACCGCGTCGCGGTGCAGGCCGCTCACCCCCGCGGGCGGAACCGATGACAATGCCGACGAATCACTCACGGGGTGTCAGTGTATGACGCACCGTCGATGCCCGGAACTCAGGGCTCAGGCGAAACCGGGCAGATAGGCGGCCGCTTCGTCGCGGAAGGACCCGCTGCCGCCGAGCGCGCCGAGGACCGCGAGCAGGGCGGGCATGACGTGCGCGGTCTGCAGGTAGGGCTGCGGCAGGGCCAGGTGACGGGCCGCGGTCAGCATGGCCGGGGCGGTGGCCTCGCCGACGCGGTCGGCGACCCAGCGCGGGCTGAAGGCGAACGCGTCTTCGCGCACGAACGCCGTCATCGAGCGCAGGAGGGCCGCGAAGGGCCGCAGGTCGGCGTCGGTGCCGCTGGGCGCGAACCCGTGGGCGCGGGCCGCCGCGACGATCCTGGGCAGCCGCCCGCCCGCCGCCGTCCGCAGCAGGGCCCCGAGCTCCGACGGGTGCGGCGGCCCCACCGCGCCGAAGTCGAGGACGCCGAGCCGCCCGTCGGGCATGAGCCGGAAGTTCGCCGGGTCGGGATCGAGGTGGACGAGCCCGCAGCGGGCCGGCGCGGCGAGCGCGAACCTGAACAGCAGCAGCGACGCGCGGTCGCGTTCCGCACGGGTGCCGCGCCTGGCGACGGCGACGAGCGGGCTGCCGCCCAGCCACTCGGTCACCAGGCAGGCCCCCGCCTGGGCGACGACGGCCGGGATGCGGAAATCCGGATCACCCGAGAACGCCGCGGCGAACGCGCGCTGCCCCTTGGCCTCGTTGGCGTAGTCGAGTTCCCGCGCGAGCACCGCGAGCAGCCCGGACGCGACGGACCCGACGCGCGGCAGCAGCACCGCCGCCAGCGGCGACAGCCGGTCGAGCTGCCCGAGGTCGTGCGCGAGCGCCTGCCGCGCCCCCGGAAACTGGATCTTGACGGCCACCTCGCGCCCGTCGTGCCACACCGCGCGGTGCACCTGCCCGTGTGTGGCCAGGGCCACGGGCCGGTCCGCGAAGGAGCGGAACAACCCCGACCAGTCGGGCCCGAGATCGTGCGCGAGCGCCTGGTGGACCGCTCCCGGCAGCATGACGGGCGCGGCCCCCCGCAGCCTGACCAGCGCCTCCCGGTAGGACGGCCCCGCGCCGTCCGGGAGGAGCTCCTCGTACAGGGGCAGGACCCGCGCCATCCGGGTGACGCAAACGCGCAGTTCGCTCAGCACCTCGAACAGATGCCGGGTGATCCTCTCCTGAAGATCGTCATCGCGCATCGCACCGGATCGTACCCGTCTAAACTGCCCCGGACACGGACTTGCGGGAGGGCATGGCGTGCGGGAACCGACGATCGTCACCGACGTGGCCGACACACTGGCGGGCCGGATCGTCGCCGGGACGTATCCGGCGGGCGGCCTGGCCCCCTCGGTAAGGCAGCTCGCCGAGGAGTTCTCGGTGAACCGGGCGACCGCGCAACTCGTCCTTGTGCGGCTCGAGGCCGCGCGGCTCGTGGAGGCGCGGCGCGGCAGGGGCTTCGTGGTGCGTGATCTCCGCCGTGACGGCGGCCTGGACGTCTGCCGGGTCATGCTGCGGCACGCGCGGCTGCTCCCCGACACGGCCGTCGGCCTGTTCTCGGGGGTCCTTGAGCTCTACCACGACGTCCTGACGCGCTCGGCAAGGGTCGTCGCCGCGCATCCCGCAAGGCACGACCACCGTCCGGCCGTGGCGGCGCTCGGCGCGTTCGAAGAGCTGAGCGCGGTGGGCGCGGCCCCCGGGGCGCTGCTGCGCGCCGAACTCGACATCGCGCGGGCGTTCGCCGCGGCGGCCGCGCGTCCGGTGCGGATCGCGCTGCTGAACTCGGTGGCCGAGATCCTGCTCGACCTGCCGGAGGCCGCCGCCGCGCACTATCCGGCGGGCCCGACCGGGCACGTGCTGCTGTGGCGGACGCTGGTCACCGGCTGGGCGGGCGGCGTGGTGCCGACCGCGGCCGAGCTCGACCTGCTCGACGATGTGCTCGAACTGCGCCTGCGCCAGGTCGGCGACAGGTTCGCGAGGCTCCTGCGCGGCTCGCCCGGGGCCGCCCTGCGCGCCTGACGCGCGCCGGGGCGCGGACAGCGGTCCGCGCCCCGGCTCGATACGCCGCGGGTCACTCGCTCCGGTTGGCCGGCGGCATGGCGACCGGGCGGTCGTCCCTCGCCTCGCGTTTCTCCTGCTTCGCGGCGCGCGTAGCCTTGAGCGCGGCCTTCTTCGCCTTGCCGGACGTCTTGGCCGGCTTCTTCCTGTCACCCATGATGGTCCCCCGATCCTCTTGGGTCGCCTGGTTCAAGGCGCAAGGTCCACGTTGCCTCGACCGTCCGCGAAACGACATCCACAGCAGACAAAGAACGGACAAACGGTGCACAACCCCGAGATCATCTGCTCCGCGAAGGACTGCCGCGCCGAGGCCGTCTGGGCGCTGCGCTGGAACAACCCGAAGCTGCACACGCCCGAGCGGCGCAAGGTGTGGACGGCGTGCGACGAGCACCGCGCGGGCCTGGCCGACTTCCTCGGCCGCCGCGACTTCCTCAAGGACGTCGTCGCCGTGGGCGACCTCGCCCCCACCGACGGCTGAGCGTGCCCTAGCCCAGCCGCTCCTCGGCCCTGGCCAGGTCGTCGGGGGTGTCGCAGTCCGACCAGTGCGGCACCGCCGCCACCCGGACCGGCGCGAGCGGATCGAGCAGCCCGCGCAGGGAGCCGCCCCCGTACGTCTCCAGGGCCGTGCGCAGCGTGTCGGTCTGCCACGCCCCGGTCAGCCACTGGTCGCGGCCCCCTGAGTCCACCAGGACGGCGTTGGGATGGGCCAGGAGGCCAGCGACGACCGGCGCGGTGAGGAAGGGCAGGTCGGCCGCCAGCAGCACCACGCGGGGCGCGGAGACGATCTGGAGGCCCGCACGCAGCGCGGGCACCGGTCCCGACCCCGGCGGGTGCTCGTGCACGAACACCGCCTCGAGGCCAGGACGCACCGGCCCGACGACGATCGTCCGCGACGCCCCCTCCACGGCCCGCGCCACCCGCTCGATCAGCGGCACCCCCGCGACGAGCGCGCCCGGCTTGTCCTTACCGCCGAACCTCCGGGCCGCCCCTCCGGCGAGGATCACCGCGTCATAGGGCACGCCGGGGCCCGGAACGCCGTCGGTCTGCGCAGTGCTCATAACGGCTTCCCTTCCCCCCGCGCGCGGACCTCAGCCGCCGATCGCCGACATCGGGCGGTCGGGCTGCAGGAACGTGGGGTCGTCGATGCCGTGTCCCGCCTTCTTGCCGCGCACGGCGGCCGCCCAGCGCTCGGCGATCTCCGCGTCCGACGCGCCGCCGCGCAGGGCCGCCCGGAGATCGGACTCCTCCCTGGCGAACAGGCAGTTGCGGATCTGCCCGTCGGCGGTCAGCCGCACCCTGTCGCAGGCCCCGCAGAACGGCCGGGTGACCGACGCGATCACGCCGACGCGCCCGCGCAGCCCCCCGCCCTCGGCGGTGAACCGTTCGGCGGGCGCGCTCCCCCGGTCGGCCGACGGCAGCGGCGTCAGGGTGAACTCGGCGGCGAGCAGGGCGTGGATCTCCTCGGCGGTCACCATGGTCGAGCGCTGCCAGCCGTGCTGTGCGTCAAGGGGCATCTGCTCGATGAACCGCAGTTCGTACCCGTGCTGGAGGCAGTACCGCAGCAGCGGGACCGCCGCGTCCTCGTTGACGCCGCGCAGCAGCACCGCGTTGACCTTGACGGGCGCGAGCCCCGCCGACGCCGCCGCGGCCATGCCGGCGAGGACGTCGGGGAGCCTGTCGCGGTGCGCGAGCCTGCGGAAGACCTCGCGGTCGAGGGTGTCGAGGGAGACGTTCACCCTGGCCAGGCCCGCCGCGTGCAGCGGGGCGGCGACCTTGGCAAGGCCGATGCCGTTGGTGGTGAGGGAGATCTCCGGACGCGGCGCGAGCGCGCCGATCCGGGCGACGATGTCGACGATGCCGCGCCGCAGCAGCGGTTCCCCGCCGGTGAGGCGGACCTCGGTGATGCCGAGGCGTTCGACGCCGATCGTGACGAGCCTGACGACCTCGTCGTCGGTGAGCAGCTCGGGCTTGGGCAGCCAGTCGAGGCCCTCGGGCGGCATGCAGTAGGAGCAGCGCAGGTTGCACCGGTCGGTGAGCGACACCCGAAGGTCGGTGGCCCGCCGTCCGTGCCCGTCCAGCAGCAGCACCCGTCCCAGCTCCCCTCGCGCGCGAATCATCCCAGCATAGGCCGTGTGCGAGGGTCGCGCGGCGGCGGCTAGCCCGCCCGGCGACGGGCCCGGTAGGCCGCCACATGGGCGCGGTTGCCGCAGGTGCGGCTGTCGCAGAAGCGGCGGCAGCGGTTGCGCGACAGGTCGACAAGGACGCGGTCGCAGCCGTCGGCGGCGCACTGGCGGAGCCGGTCGAGCTCCCCCGCGGCGAGCACGTAGGCGAGCGCCATCCCGCAGTCGACGGCCAGGTGCTCGCCGATCCGGGAGCCGGGCGCGAAGTAGTGCACGTGCCAGCCGTGCCCGTCGTGGTCGGTCAGGTACGGCGCGGTGCTCAGCTCGGCGAGCATACCGTTGATCAGCGGGACCGCCTGCGCGACCTCGGCGGCGTCGAAGACCTCACGGAACCTGGCGCGCAGGGCCCGCACCTCGGCGAGGTCGGCGGCCGCCAGCGGCGGCACGTCGCTCGCCCCGGTGCCCTCCACGAAAGCGGCGAGCGCGGCGAGGTCGGCGAGCCCCTCGGCGTCCTCGGCCGCGCTGTTGACCAGATCCACCATGACTTCGAGGGCGTGCTCGGTGTCGTGGGGGAAAATCATGGACCGCAGTGTAGTCCGGCGGCGCGCGAAAGGCCCCCGCTCAGATCCCGTAGTGCGGATCGGCCACGACGGGGTAGGCGGCCCCCTCGTGCGGCAGCCGCATGACGAGCGCGCCCCCGTCGAGTTCAAGGCGGGCGGCCAGGGGACGGAACAGCGCGTCGCACGCCCACGGCGAGTAGAACCGGCCGACGGTAGCACCATAACGCAGGTTGACGACGTCGAAGCCGCCCGAAGGCATCGCCTCAAGGGCGAGGCCGTCGGCGAGGCCGATGGGGAACCGGAAGGACGTGGGGGCCTCGGGCCCGTGCACGACGGTGACGAGCCTGATGCCGTCCGCGGTGGTCTGCGCGACGATGTCGGTGTCGACGTCGACGCCCACGAAGACCCGCAGGCTCGGCCGCAGGACGGTGGCCGCCCGGTCGGGCGAGCAGTCGATGCCGACGTGGATGCGCTGGCGGTTCCGGGTCGGCGCCCACACCCCGTCGCGGGCGCGGGCCGCCCACTGCACGTCGGCGTTGTCGAACTCCTGTGGCTCCGCCTTGCCCCGGGCGGCAAGCACCTGGGATGCCGCGTTCATCGCGGCAGTCGCCCCGTCGCGCGCGTGCCGCATCGGCACACCCTCCTCGAACACTGAACTCACCTAACACATCACCGGTCGGCCGGCACCGGTATCGGTGGGCGCTGCACCGGTTTATCACGTGTGTTACGGCGGCGAAGAACTTTGGACCCCATGAGCACAGATTCGCGGTCGGGTGAATACTTTGAGTTATGGAAGTGGCTCCGCAGCGCGCGCGGCACCCCTCGCCGGACTCTGTCGGAGGCCGCTCGGATAATGGGTCGTCGCGCGCACGGGGATGCGCGTGCCGGGCCGAGCGCGCCGGCGGCTAGAGGGGAGCAGGCATGAGCGAGCAGGTTTCTGGCGACGGCGTGATCAAGGTGGCCGACCTTCCGGAGACCGACCGCGCCTTCATCCGCGACGAACTGCGCCGCAACACTCCCCTGCACCACCTCCTCGCGTTGGAGGTCGTGGAGATCGGGACGCGCCACGCGGTGGTGTCGATGCCCGTCCGGGAAGAGGCGTTCAACAGCACGGGCAACCTGCACGGCGGCGCGATCGCCACGCTGATCGACGTCGCGGCGGGCACCGCGGCGGCGCGCGGCAGCGGGTTCCGGCCGGGCGAGCAGAGCCTGGTGACCGCCGACCTGCACGTCAGGTACCTGGGCAGGCCGAACGGCGACACCGTCTACGCGCACGCCGAGGTGATCAAGGCGGGCCGTCAACTCGTCATCGTGGAGTGCCGGGTGAAGGACCCAGAGCACCGGATCATCGCGACCGCCGACTTCTCCATGATGATCGTTCCGCTGCGCGAGGCGCTGCGGCCGGTGGCCGACGCCAAGCCGCACGACCCCGATCTGTGACCGGCCGAAAATGGTTTGATCTCCGTCCTGTCTTTCGGCTTTGATTCTGGTCGAGGCGCCCACCGAATCGAACGAGGAAAGGAGCCGGTGATGCCATTCACTTCGCTTCCCGGCGGAGCCGTTCCCATTCGCATGTGGGGCGACCCGGAAACTGTCGAGCCGCAGGCGCTGGAACAGCTGCGGAATGTCGCTTCGCTGCCCTGGGTGCACGGCATGGCGGTCATGCCGGACGTCCATTACGGAAAGGGCGCGACGGTCGGCTCGGTCATCGCCATGCGCGGCGCGGTGTCGCCCGCCGCGGTCGGCGTCGACATCGGCTGCGGGATGACCGCCGTCAAGAGCTCACTCACCGTTGCGGACCTGCCCGACGACCTCGGGCCGCTGCGCTCGAAGGTCGAACGGGTCATGCCGGTCGGACGCGGGATGCACCGCGGCGAGGTCGACCCTTCGGGCGTTCCCGGCCTGCGCGAGCGCGGCTGGTACGACTTCTGGAAGTCCTTCGACGAGCTCCACCCGGCCGTGCGCCGGGAGACGGGCAGGGCCCGCAAGCAGATGGGCTCGCTCGGCGGCGGAAACCACTTCTGGGAGCTGTGCGCCGACGTGGACGGCGCGATCTGGGTGGTGCTGCATTCGGGTTCGCGGGGCATCGGCCACCAGCTCGCCGAAGTCCACATCGAGGCCGCGCGAAACCTGCCGCACAACCAGGATCTGCCCGATCCGGACCTCGCGGTGTTCCTTACCGGAACACCGAAGATGGCCGCTTACCGGCACGATCTGTTCTGGGCGCAGGAATACGCGCGGCGTAACCGCGCGGTCATGCTCGCGCTGACGGTGAACGCCGTCGAGACGCAGTTCCGCGGCCGCAAGGTGCGGTGGGAGGAGCCGATCTCCTGCCATCACAACTACGTCGCGGAGGAGGAGTACGACGGCGTCGAGGTGATCGTCACCCGTAAGGGGGCGATCCGGGCGGGCAAGGGCGATCTCGGCATCATTCCCGGCTCGATGGCGACCGGCACGTACATCGTGCGCGGCCTCGGCAACGACACGGCGTTCAACTCCGCGTCGCACGGCGCGGGCCGGAAGATGAGCCGCAACCAGGCGCGCAAGCGGTTCACCGTCGCGGACCTCGAGGAGCAGACCAAGGGCGTGGAGTGCCGCAAGGACTCCGGCGTGCTCGACGAGATCCCCGGGGCCTACAAGGACCTGGAGTCGGTGATGGCGGCCCAGAGCGACCTCGTGGAGGTCGTGGCGCACCTGCGCCAGCTCGTCTGCATCAAGGGCTGAGCCGGTCTCGGTACACCGACCTCGCCCTCTCCAGCAGCGCGGGGAGGGCGGGGTCTGGGTCGTTCGCGCGGGTGACGAGCAGGTCGGCGAGGCGGTCGATCCAGCTCGGCGACGATCCCGTCGGCATCGTAGATCCGGACCCGGTTGCGCGGGCCCGTCACGGCGGCGCAGACCCGCAGCCAGTAGCCCGGCTCCGCGGCGACCCTCTCCCCCGGCTCCCGACCCGCGACGTCGAGCGTCAGCCAGGGGCCGTTGGTGGCGAACGTACGCCCGGCCCCATATGGCGTCCTGGTAGGCGGCGCGTCCGACTTGCGCAGGCCGCGTTCGGGGAACCAGCCGCGCCCCTCGGGGGACGGCTCAGGAGACCGCAGCCGCAGCCGGGCCGCGCGCGCCTCCCGGACGGTCTCAGGCAGCGCCACGGCCCCTCCCGCGACGACCAGGGGCCCGCCTCGCGCGTCAAAGCGTGCCCGTCAGGCACCCGCCGGGCGCGACGGTCTCGCGGTATGCGGCGAGGGCGGCGGCCACCGCGGCGGGAAGCCCGCCGGGAATGCCGTGATCGCCGCACATGCCCCACGCTGACGGCGGCCCCGCCGGTCCCACAAGCCCGCTGGCCGGTTCCGGGCCGCTGCCCTACCAGTGGTCGGGGCTGAAAGGCTCCTCGTCGGGACGCCCGGAGGACGACAGCAGCTCAAGGTCGGACTTGACCATCATCGCCACGAGCTCCTCGAACGACACCTCGGGCTCCCAGCCGAGCTGCTCGCGCGCCTTCTTCGGGTCCGCGCACAGCAGGTCGACCTCGGCGGGCCTGGTGTAGCGGTCGTCCAGGACGACGTGCCGCTCCCAGTCGAGCCCGGCGGTCGAGAACGCCAGCTCCACGAGCTCGCGCACCGAGCGGGTGACGCCGGTGCCGATCACGTAGTCCTCGGGGGTTTCCTGGGCGAGCATCATCCGCATCGCCTTGGCGTAGTCGCCCGCGAAGCCCCAGTCGCGCCGCGCGTCGAGGTTGCCGAGGCGCAGTTCCTCGGCGAGCCCCAGCTTGATCCGCGCGACCCCGAGGCTGATCTTGCGGGTGACGAACTCGGCCCCGCGCCGCGGCGACTCGTGGTTGAACAGGATGCCGCTGACCGCGAACATCCCGTAGGACTCGCGGTAGTTCTGGGTGATGAAGTGCCCGTAGGTCTTGGCGACGCCGTAGGGGCTGCGCGGGTGGAACGGCGTCAGCTCGCTCTGCGGCGTCTCGCGGACCTGCCCGAACATCTCCGACGACGACGCCTGGTAGAACCTGATCTGCGCCCGCGGGTCGGTGGTGCGCGACGAGCTGATCCCGCTGACGACCCGGATCGCCTCGAGCACCCGGAGCGGTCCCATGCCGGTGACCTCGGCCGTCAGCTCCGCCTGCTGCCAGGACATCGGCACATAGGAGATCGCGCCGAGGTTGTAGACCTCGTCCGGCTGGACCCGCTCCACGGCGGAGATCAGCGATCCCTGGTCAAGCAGGTCACCCGTGGTGATCTTGACATCGCCGATGTGCTTGCGGAGCCGCGCCACATGGGGGTTGGCCTGGCCGCGCACCAGGCCCCAGACCTCGTACCCCTGCTCGAGCAGGTGCTCGGCGAGGTAGGACCCGTCCTGCCCGGTGATGCCGGTGATGAGCGCTCGCCTGGTCAGCGGAACCCCCCTCTGATGTGCCCTGGGGCACGGACCGTCAAGAACATGAACACTTAATGTGTGAAAGAAGAGGTTATCTACCTCCGTGTCCATCTGAGTAGTCCGGGGAGGGTTTCGCCCGAATCCGATTCGCCAGTGCCCTGCGACGTGCCGGGGAACCTAGGATGGCTCGCCGGGTGATCGCCCATTCGGGGAGAGGGGAAACCGTGACACCGCACCGGGGGACACTGCGCCTGGGCCGACGGACCCTTGACGGCCCCGCCGTCATGGCGGTGGTGAACCGCACCCCCGACTCCTTCTTCGACCGGGGCGCGACCTACGGCTTCGACGCCGCGATGGCCGCCGTGGACAGGGCCGTCGCCGACGGGGCCGACATCATCGACATCGGCGGCGTCAAGGCAGGGCCGGGTGACGACGTCGACGTCAAGGAGGAGCTGCGCCGTGTCGTCGACACCGTCGCGGCCGTCCGCGAGCGCCACGCCTCGGTGGTGATCAGCGTGGACACCTGGCGGGCCGAGGTCGGCGACGCCGTCGCGCGGGCAGGCGCGGACGTGCTGAACGACACGTGGGGCGGCCCCGATCCCGAGCTCGCCGCCGTCGCCGCCGAGCACGGCCTTGGCCTCGTGTGCGCGCACGCGGGCCGCCAGCGTCCCCGCACCCGTCCCCACCGGGTCGCCTACGACGACGTCGTCGCCGACGTCATCGCGCACGTGACGGCCGAGGCCGAACGTGCCGTAGGACTCGGCGTGCGTCCCGACGGCATCCTCATCGACCCCGCCCACGACTTCGGCAAGAACACCCGCCAGTCACTGGAGATAAGCCGCCGCCTTGGCGAGCTGACGGCCACCGGATGGCCGGTTCTGGTCGCGGTGTCGAACAAGGACTTCATCGGCGAGGCTCTCGGCCGCCCGGTGGACAAGCGCGGCGTCGGGACCATGGCGGTCCTCGGCGTCTCCGCCCACCTGGGCGCCCGTGTGTTCCGCGTGCACGACGTGGCCGGAGCGCGCCGCGCCCTCGACCACGTCGTCTCCCTGGGTCTGTCTTAGCGGTCTGTCAGCTCCCCCTCAGCTTCCGTGCTCCTTGGCGTAGGCGAGGAACTCGCGCGCCACCTGGGGCAGCGGCCGGTGCGCGTGGACCAGCCCGATGGTCCGCGTCACGGGGGGCATGAGGGAGCGCACCACGAGGCCCTCGGTGTCCTCGACCTGGTTGCGGTACCACAGCAGCGAGCCCCGGCCCGAGCGCACCCAGCCCGGCCACGCGGTGCGCTCGTCGGACTCCACCGCCACCACCACGTTCGCCCCGATCTTGGCGAGCATCGCGTCGAGCTCCGCGCGCCGGGCGGTGCCGCGCGTCGGGACGATGAGGCGCAGGCCCTCCATCGCCGACGGCGACACCGGGTCCCGCAGCTTCAGCGCGGGCGGTGAGATCAGCACGACCTCGCGCTGGTCGAACGGATGCGCCGCCAGGTCGCCCGGCACCGGAAGGTCGGTGACGGCAAGATCGGCCCGCCCCGAGCGCACCGCCGCGCCGACCGCCTCCCGGCCGTCGCAGCGGACCACCCGTACCTTCACCGCCGGCTGGTCGCGCGCGAACGACGGCAGGAGCCGGGCGGTCAGCTCCGGCTCCAGCGTCGGCGTGGCGGCGATCCGCAGCTCCGACCCCCGGCCCTGCCCCCGCGTCACCGCCTCGATCGCGTCGACCGCCTCAAGCGCGATGCGCGCCTGGCGCACCACCTGCTCGCCGGCGGCGGTCAGCACGACCCCCCGTCCGGACCTGGCGAACAGCTCTATCCCCAGTTCCCGCTCCAGCTCCCGCACGGCCCGGGAGAGAGCTGGTTGAGCGACGTAAAGCGCCTGTGCCGCCGACGTCATCGTGCCGTGGTCGGCGGTGGCCACGACGTAGCGCAACTGCCGCAGATTCATGCACTCGACGGTATGGCACCGGGGCCCGCCGGTCCCGAACATGACGGAAAGCCACCGGTTGTAACTAGTTACGCCAACGATTCACGCCCGGTCCGGCAGTTCCGCCGCGTAGGACTCCTTGACGATCTCCAGCACCTGCCACGAGTCGAGCTCCCGGACGTGGCCCGTGGCGCGGACCGCGTCGAGCACGTCGACCAGCCCTGCCGCGGAGCCCGCCTCGGCTCTGCCGAGGAGATCGAACCTGCCGAAGCCCGACGACAGGTAGCGGACGCCGTCGAGCGCGCCGATCTCCTTGGCCGCGCGCCGCACCGACCCGCCGACGACGACGCCGAACGAGGCGAGCTCCTGGCTGCCCAGGGCGGCCGGATCGGCGAGCCCGGTCACCTGGATGACCCCCGAGCGCATCAACCTGACCACGCGCGCTCTGGTGGCCGCCTGGGACAGCCCGATGATCCCGGCGAGCCTGGTGTACGGGGCGCGTCCGTCGCGCTGCAGTTCCTGAAGCAGCCTCCAGTCGATGTCGTCGAGGGCCACGTCGCCGAGGCGGCGCACCACCGAGTGGGCGTCCTTGACGACCTCGGCCGAGCGGAACACCTCCACGGCGGCGACGCCGGGGAGTTGTCGGATCTCATCGACGACGTCGGCGAGCGCGACGTCGTCGCGGGCGCGCGCCTCGGCGAGGACCGACCTCCCTCCGGTGGACAGGCCGGTGAAGCAGACCGCGGGATGTTTGGCCACCTCGTGCGCGGTCTCACGGGCGGGACCGGCGCTGGTGACGGCGAGATGACCGACTGCGCTTGCCCCGATGACGCGGGCGTGCACGATGCCGACGACACGGACGACGCCGTGTTCGAGCAGGCTCTGCACCCGGGCTCTGACCGCCGTGCGGGAGAGCCCGACGCGATCCGCGAGAGCCTGGAACGTCGCCCGGCCGTCCCGCTGGAGTTCGCGGACCAGCACGGAGTCCACTGCGTCCAGCAAGGGGAGTCCTCCTGTCGAATGGGGTTCGCAAGATCCTTACATTTTCCAGCCGGAAGTGGGAAATTTTGATCTTGCTCGTGTTTGCCCCGTTCCACCGCACAGGAACCGGCTACGCGATCCCCTGTCGTGTGCGAAAGAACGGCCGAGCCCCGGCCGCGCACGTCGGAACAGCACCTGTGATCAGCCCCATTCCTCGGTGGCGTTTCCCACTTCTGGCCGCGAGGTGAGCTCCCGGGCGAACTCCCGGGCGAAGCAGCGCACGAGACCGGGCGGGCGAAAGCCGACATGCCCGGACGGACCGGGCACGGCTTCCAGCAGTCTCGCGTCCACAAGCTCCTCAAGCGCGTCCCTGCTTTCCCGATTCTCCCGACTTTCGAGATATGACGGGTTTTCCGGGTTTTCTTGACGCGCGCGGCCCTCCCGATCGAAGGAACCGTCGGCGAGCCTGGCGAACGCGCGGCGCGCCGGCGCGGACAGCCGCGCGTGCGTGGCGGCGAGGCCGGGCCGCACGTCGAGGTCGCCGTGCGCGAGTTCGCCGAGCCGCGCGTCCTCGTCGCTGAGCCGCCGCACGAAGTCGGCGAGCCGCCAGTGCGGCTTGCCCGCCAGCCGCGCCGCGGCCGCGCGCACCGCGAGCGGAAGCCTGTCGCACAGATCGACGATCCGGGCCGCCGCGCCGGGCTCGGCGGCCACCCGCTCGGCCCCGGCGATCCGCGCGAGCAGCAGCAGCGCGTCGCCCCTCGGCAGCGGATCGAGCTCCACATGGACGGCCCCCGGCAGCGCGCTCAGGCGGGTCCGTCCGGTGACCAGCACCGCGGGGCCGTCGCCGCCCGGAAGCAGCGGCAGCACCTGGCGTTCGCCGCCCGCGCCGTCGAGGACGATCAGCAGCCGCCGTCCGTGGGTGCGCGCCCGGTACAGCTCCGCGCGCTCGGCCCTGCCGACGGGCAGCTCCGCCACCCCGAGCATCCGCAGCAGCCGCCCGAGCACCTCGACGGGATCGGCGGTGAAGTGCAGGTCGACGTACAGGCGGCCGTCGGGGAAGCGCGCGCGCATCCGGTGCGCCGCGCGCACCGCGAGCGCCGTCGCGCCCGCGCCCGGCCGCCCGCTCACCGCGACGATCGGCAGCGCGCCGCCCGGCGCGGCGAGCGCCGCCGAAACACGCGCCAACTCCGGTTCCCGACCGGTGAAATCGGCGGGATCGTGCGGCAGCGTCGTCTCGGCGGCCCCCGGGCCGGTGAGCACGTTCAGATGCGTGCGGCTCAGCTCGGGTCCCGGCTCCACGCCGAGCTCGGCCACCAGGACGCGGCGGGCCCTGCCGTAGACCTCGAGCGCCTCAGGGCGGCGGCCCGAGCGCGCCAGCGCCACCATGAGCTGCGCGTGGAACCGCTCGCGCAGCGGGTGCCCGGCGCACAGCCGGGTCAGCTCAGGGACGAGCTCGGCCGCCGCGCCGCGCGCGAGATCGACGCGGATCCGCTCCTCGAGCGCGAGCAGCCGCTGTTCCTCGAGCAGGGCGGCTTCGGCGTACAGGCCGGGCACCCCGGAGAGCGCCGGACCCTCCCAGCCGCCCAGCGCTTCGCGCAGCAGCCGCGAGGCGCGCTCGGCGTCCCCGGCCCGCTCGGCCGCGCGCGCCTCGCGCACCCGCGCGCCGAACCCGAGCGCGTCGACGGCCTCGGCCTCAAGGCGCAGCAGATAGCCGGGCGGACGGGTGACCAGCAGGTCGCGGGCCGGGCCGAGCGCCCTGCGCAGCGCCGAGACACAGCCGTGGATCTGGGTCGTGGACGTCGCCGGAGGCCGGTCCGGCCACACCGCGCCGATCAGCCGCTCGACGCTCACCGGACGGCCCGCCTCGAGCGCGAGCGCGGCGAGAACGGCGCGCGCCCGGGGCCCGACCGGCACCGCGCCGCGCTCCCCGTCGCGTAGCTCCACGGGGCCAAGGAGCCTGACCTGCATAGGTTCGTTCTCCTCCCCGCCAAGGCCCTGTGAGAAAACTTCAATGATCTAACAAAGGATGTCAAGAGGCACCGGGGGAATTTCCGCGTCACGCCCGTGGGTAGGAAGCGGGGCGGAGTTGTTCCCCTGAAGATTGGCGTCATCTTGCGGCTGCTCAACGCGGAGCGCATCGCTCACGAACTCACCTACAACGACGTCTTCATGGTCCCGTCGCGCTCGTCGGTCGGGTCGCGGCTCGGCGTCGATCTGACGGTCTCCGACGGGACCGGAACCACGATTCCGCTAGTCGTGGCGAACATGACAGCCGTTTCCGGACGCCGGATGGCCGAGACGGTCGCCCGGCGCGGCGCGATGGCGGTGATCCCGCAGGACATCCCGGCGGAGGTCGTGGCGGAAGTCAGCTCCTGGGTCAAAAAGCGGTCCCTGGTCTTCGACACCCCGATCCGGCTCGGCCCGTCCGACACCGTCGGGGAGGCGCTCAGCCTCCTGCCGAAACGCGCGCACAACGCCGTCATCGTCGAGGAGGACGGAAGGCCGCTCGGGATCGTCACCGAGGCCGACTGCCAGGGCGTCGACAGGTTCGCCCAGATGCGCGACGTGATGTCCCGCGACCTCGTGACACTGCCGGACACCGTGCTCGCCCAGGAGGCGTTCGAGGTCCTGCACACGCGCGGGCACAGGATCGCGCCCGTGGTCGACCCGCAAGGACTCCTCGTCGGGGTCCTCACAAGGACGGGCGCGCTACGGGCCACGTTGTACAGCCCGGCTGTGGACTCCGAAGGAGACCTGCGGATAGGCGCTGCCGTGGGCGTCAACGGGGATGTGGCGGGAAAGGCCAAGGCGCTGCTCGACGCGGGAGCCGACGTCCTCGTCGTGGACACCGCGCACGGCCACCAGGAGAAGATGATCAGCGCGCTGGAGGCCGTGCGGGCGCTCGATCCCGGCGTCCCGGTCGTCGCGGGCAACGTCGTCACCGCCGAGGGGGTGCGCGACCTCGTGGCCGCCGGGGCCGACATCGTCAAGGTCGGGGTCGGGCCGGGGGCCATGTGCACCACGCGGATGATGACCGGGGTCGGACGGCCCCAGTTCTCCGCGGTCCTCGAGTGCGCGGCCGAGGCGCGGCGGCTCGGCCGGCACATCTGGGCCGACGGCGGCGTCCGCCACCCGCGTGACGTGGCCCTGGCCTTGGCGGCGGGGGCGTCGAACGTCATGGTCGGCTCGTGGTTCGCCGGTACCTACGAGTCGCCAGGGGATATGCAGAAGGACGCCGACGGCAGGCTCTACAAGGAGAGCTTCGGTATGGCCTCCTCAAGGGCGGTCCGCCTGCGCACCGCGGAAGACACCCCGTTCGAACGGGCCCGCAAGGCACTGTTCGAGGAGGGCATCTCCACGTCGAAGATGTACCTCGACCCCAAACGGCCAGGCGTGGAGGACCTCATCGACGTGATCATCGCGGGCGTGCGCAGCGCGTTCACCTACGCCGGCGCGTCATCGCTCGAGGAGTTCCACGACAAGGCCGTCGTCGGGGTCCAGGGGGCCGCCGGGTACGCCGAGGGGATGCCGCTGTCCACGAGCTGGTGACGGCACGGTGATGGACCCGTTATCCGGCGGTCCGGCTACGTGATCATGGAACACGGCGCTGTGATCATGCTCGGCCATGGAGAACCACCTGCTCGGGGCCGCCCCCACCTTCCGCGCGGTGCGGCGGCCGCTCCGCGCGTCAGGGCTCGGCCCCGCGCTCCTCGCGACGGCGGTCTCGGCGCTCGTGCCCGGCCTCGCCCACCTGCGGGCGGGCCGGGTGCGCACCGGACGGCTGATCCTCCTCGGCTGGGTGTCGGCCGCCACGACGGCGCTCCTCGTGCTCGCCGCGGCCGGCCCGTCGATTGCGGAGGTCGCGGTCAGCCCCGGCTGGCTGACCGCGCTGATCTTCGCGTGCGTCCTCGTCGCGATGGCCTGGACGGGCCTCGTCATCGCCTCCTACGCGGCCGTCCGGCCGATCGCCCCTTCGGCGGGCGTACGGTTCGTCGGAGCGGTCTCGGTAGGGCTGCTGTGCGCGGCAGTCGCCACCCCGCCCCTTGCCGTCGCCCACTACGGCGACGTCCAACGCGACCTGATCACCGGCGTCTTCTCCGACTCCCCCGGCACCGGAGCCCCCGACGGATCTCCCGACGGCCAGGCCCCCGTCCCGTCCTCGGCGTCCGACGACACCCGCTGGAGAGGCCCCCGACGCCTCAACGTCCTCCTGCTCGGCGGAGACGCCGACGTGGGACGCGTCGGCGTACGCACCGACAGCATGACCCTCGCCAGCATCGACACCCTCGACGGCTCCACCGTCCTGCTCAGCCTCCCCCGCAACCTCCAACGCGTCCCGGTCTGGGACGGCTCGCGCAAGATCCCGTTCCCGAAGGGCGAGCTCCTCAACGCCGTCTACGAGTTCGGCGAGGCGCACCACGTCCCCGTCGGCGTAAGGCGGCCCGGCGCGGAACTGGTCAAGCGCACGGTCTCCCACGTGCTCGGCGTGCCCGTGCACCACTACGCCCTCATCGACATGCGCAGCTTCCGCATGATCGTCGACGCCCTGGGCGGCCTGCGCGTCTGCGTCCCCCGGGCCGTCCCCGTCCCGCGCGGGCAGATCGCCGCCGGGACCATCCCCGCAGGGTGCGCGCGCCTGAACGGCCGCGAGGCCCTGTGGTACGGGCGCTCGCGCACCGGCAGCAGCGACTACGCGCGGATGGACCGGCAGAAATGCCTGCTGTGGGAGCTGTCACGCCAGGCCACGCCGCTGAAGGTGCTGCGCGGCTTCCAGCGGCTCGCCAGGGCCTTCCGGACCTCGGTGCACACCGATCTGCCGCGCGGGCTCCTGCCGGGCCTCCTGGAGCTCGCCGGGCGCGTGCGCGGCGCGCCGGTCGCGAGCGTCCAGTTCAAGCCGCCGCTGATCGAGCCGGGTTCGCCCGACTACGGGCTGATCCGCAGGACCGCCGCCCGCGCGCTGGCCGCCGACGGTCGCGGCAGGGTCAGCGCCGTCCATGATTTGGGCACGACCTGTTCCTGACCGAGATGCCGACCGAATTCACGGGCATACCTCCCCTCGGAGTCCATGGGGCCGAGATCGGGGGAGGGTCCATGCGGCATGGGCAGGGCAGGCAGCTGGTCCGGGCGTTCGCGCTGACCCTGGCTTCGGCCCTGCTCTGGGGGGTCGCCCATCTGGCGTCCGGCCGCCGCCTGACAGGCTCCCTGCTCGCCGCCGCGTATACGGCGGTCTTCATGGGCATCGGCCTCGGCGCGACCCGCTGGCGCGGCCGCATCGCCGAACTCGCCGTCCAGCCCGACTGGCTCACCCTCATGATGGTCGGCTGCGTCGGCCTCGCCGTCTGCTGGGCCGTGGTCGTGGCGGCGTCGTGGAAGCTGGTCAGGCCCGTCGGGCTCGGCGCGCCCGCGCGGATCCTCGCCGTCAGCGCCGTCACCGGCCTGTGCCTGGTGATCGCCGCGCCGTTCGCGTTCGCCGCGCACAGCACCCTCGTCGCCCGCGACACCCTCACCGCGATCTTCGGCGAGCACGCCGACAAGGGCGACGGACGCGTCTTCGCGGGCAAGAAACGGCTCAACGTGCTGCTGCTCGGCGGCGACTCCGGCCGCAACAGGTTCGGCGTCCGCACCGACAGCGTCACCCTCGCCAGCGTCGACACCCGCACCGGCGACGTCGTCCTGCTCGGGCTGCCCCGCAACCTGGAGCGCGTTCCGCTGCCCGAAGGGCCGGCCCGCCAACGCTTCCCCGACGGGTTCACCGGCGACGGCGCGCTCACTCCGGGACTCCTGAACGAGATCTACCAGTACGCCGAGGAGCACCCGGACATGGTCCCCGGGGTCCCCGACGGAAAGCGCGGCCCAGCCCTGCTGAAGCAGACCGTCTCCGGCGTCCTCGGCCTCCCCGTCGACTACCACGTCCTCGTGGACATGAAGGGCTTCGCCCAGCTCATCGACGCCATGGGCGGCGTCTGGCTGCGCATCCCCGAGGACATCACCTTCGGCAAGTACAACGAGGGCCGTCTCGCCGCCGGATACCGGCGGCTGTCAGGCAGCGAGGCCATGTGGTACGGCAGGTCGCGCACCTACAGCAGCGACTACGTCCGCATGGCACGCCAGAAGTGCCTGATCCGCGCCATGGCACGCCAGGCCGACCCCGCCCGCGTCCTCACCCGCTTCGAGCAGCTCGCCGCCGCCACCCGGCACACCATCTCCACCGACGTCCCGCAGCGCCTGCTGCCGTCGCTGCTGAAGCTCGCGGGCAAGGTCAAGGACAAGGGCACGATCACCAGCCTCCAGTTCACGCCGCCGCTGATCGACACCTCCGCCCCCGACTGGGAACGCATCCGCCGCCTGTCCGCCGACGCCCTCCTCGCACCCGCCGCGAAGCCCCTGCGGGGCACGGAGCACGCGGACGCCGGAACCGTCGTCCAGGACGCCGCGCCTTCCCGCGCCCACGAGACGACCGGCACGGCGGCGTCCCTCGACGCCACCTGCCCGTCCTGAAACGGTGGACGGCCTACGCGTCCCTTCCCGACACTTAAGGAATGCACCCGAAACACCAGCTGAGACAGGTCGTCAACATCGTCAACCTGTCGACGCCTCTGGGCCTCGTGCTCGCACGCGTCGGAGGGCACGGCGTCGTCCGGCGCACCCCGGACGGCCTCCTTCTGGCCGACGGCTACCGCCTTCCCCTGCCCGTCGCACCCGCCTTCACCCTCGGCAACGTCATCCTCTTCCGCGACCTGCGCGCGCTGGAGGGCAGGCCAAGGCTGCTCGCCCACGAGGGGAGGCACGCCACCCAGTACGCGTGGTGCCTGGGCATCGTGATGCTCCTCCCCTACCTGGCGTGCGTCCTTACGTCACTCGCACTGTGCGGAGACCACGCGTCCTACAACCCCTTCGAACGGCTCGCAGGGCTGGAGGACGGCGGCTACCGCAAGAGAAGACTCAGAGGGGCCGGGTTCAGAGGCGCTCGATGATCGTCACGTTGGCCTGGCCGCCGCCCTCGCACATCGTCTGGAGGCCGTACCTGCCGCCGGTCCGCTCGAGCTCGCCGAGCAGTGACGTCATCAGCCGCGCCCCCGTGGCGCCCAGGGGGTGGCCCAGGGAGATCGCGCCGCCGTTCGGGTTGGTCCGCGCCGGGTCGTAGCCGGTGTCCTTCAGCCACGCGAGCACCACCGAGGCGAACGCCTCATTGATCTCCACCGAGTCGATCTGGTCCATCGACATCCCCGCCTTCTTCAGCGCGTGGAACGTCGCGGGGATCGGCGCGCTCAGCATCCGCACCGGGTCCTCGCCGCGCACGCTCAGATGGTGGATGCGCGCCCGCGGGGTGAGGCCGTGGTCGCGGACCGCCTGCGCGGAGGCGATGAGGAGCGCGGCGGACCCGTCGGAGATCTGCGAGGCGAGGGCCGCGGTGAGCCGCCCGCCCTCCACCAGCGTCTTCAGCCCGCGCATCTTCTCCAGCGTGGTGTCGCGGCGCGGCCCCTCGTCGTGCTCGACCCCGGCGAGCGGCGCGATCTCGTTCGCGAACCTGCCCTCGTCGATCGCACGGATGGCGCGCTGGTGGGAGTTGTAAGCGAACTCCTCCATCGCCTCGCGCGTAATGCCCCACTGCTCGGCGATCATCTCCGCGCCGCGGAACTGCGACACCTCCTGATCTCCGTACCGCGCCGCCCACCCCTTCGACCCCGCGAACGGACCCGCGAAGCCCAGCTGCACGCCCGCGATCATCGCGTACGCGATCGGGATCTTCGACATGTTCTGCACGCCGCCCGCCACCACGAGGTCCTGGGTGCCCGACAGGACGCCCTGAGCCGCGAAGTGGACCGCCTGCTGCGAGGACCCGCACTGGCGGTCGACCGTCGTGCCGGGGACCTCCTCGGGCATCCCCGCGGCCAGCCAGGCCGTCCTCGCGATGTCGCCCGCCTGCGGGCCTACGGTGTCGACACAGCCGAACACCACGTCGTCCACCGCCGCCGGGTCGATCCCCGTCCGCTCGATCAGCGCGCTGATCGCGTGCGCGCCCAGGTCGGCCGGGTGGACCTCCGCCAGCCCTCCGTTGCGCCGCCCGACGGGACTGCGTACCGCGTCGACTATGTACGCTTCTGCCATTGCTGCTCTCCTTCAGGGGTGCTGGCTGCTGACCGCGACGACCTCGCCCGTCATGTAGGACGAGTACTCGCCGGCCAGGAAGACGATCACGTTCGCAACCTCCCAGGGCTCGGCGTACCTGCCGAACGCCTCACGGGAGGTGAGTTCGGTGAGCAGTTCCTCGCTCGTCACCTTCACCAGATGCGGGTGCATCGCGAGGGACGGCGCGACCGCGTTGATCCGGACGCCGTACTCGGCGGCCTCAAGGGCCGCGCAGCGCGTCAACGCCATCACCCCCGCCTTGGCGGCCGCGTAGTGGCTCTGGCCCTTCTGCGCCCGCCACCCGATCACCGACGCGTTGTTGACGATCACGCCGCCGTGGCCCTGGTCCCGCATCCGGCGCAGCGCCGCCCGGGTGCAGCGCATCGTGCCGTTCAGGGTGATGTCCAGGACGCGGTCCCAGCGCTCGTCGGGCATGTCCACGAGGGAGTCCGTGCCGCCGAGGCCCGCGTTGTTCACCGCGACGTCGATCCCGCCGAACGTCACGACCGCGTGCGCGTAGAGCGCCTGGACCTGGTCCTCGTCGGTCACGTCGCACACGATCGAGGCGACGCGGTCCGCGCCGAACTCCTTGGCGAGGTCGTCGGCGGACTGGGTGAGGCGGCGCTCGTGCGCGTCGGAGACGACGACGCTCGCGCCCTCCTCAAGGCAGCGGCGGGCCGTAGCGCCGCCGATACCCGCGCCCGCGGCCGCGGTGATGACGACGACCTTGCCTTCGAGCAGGCCGCGCGGGGCCGGGTACTGGGGAACCGTCATGCGGCGAGCATACCAAGCACTTGCTTGGTTCACGAGGGGCGGGGTGGGACGTGAGATCATGGTCGGGAAGAGCACGCCGTCGAAAGGGGTGACGATGCCGTCGATCCGGGAGTTCCGGGCTTTCCGCGTCGCCCTGCACCGGGGACGGCGGCCCGAGAGCGTCCTCGTCCGCCTCACCGCGGACGACGGAACCGTCGGGTGGGGCGAATGCGCACTCCTCGACGACGACACATGGACCGACCTGCGCGAACGCATCGGCCCCGCGCTCCCCCGCCTCGAATGGGACCACCCGGAAGACCTCGGCGGCCTGCGCGCGCTGGGCGGGCCCCGCGCCACCGCCGCCACCGAGATAGCCGCCTGGGACCTGTGGGGACGCCTGCACGGCGTGCCCGTCGCGCACGCGCTCGGCGGCACCCGCACCTCGGTCGTCACCGGCGCGCGCATCCCCGTCCAGGCGACCCTCGAAATCCTGCCGACCCTCGTCAACCGGTACATCGGCGGCGGATTCAGCAGGGTCACCCTCGAGATCCGCCCCGGCTGGGACATCGAACCGCTGCGCACCGTCCGCGCCGCGTACCCGACCCTCGCCCTCCAGGTCGACGGCAACGGCTCCTACACCGGAAGCCCCGAACACCTCGCGGCACTCGAAGCGCTCGACGCCTACGACCTCGTCGCGATCGAACGGCCCTTCCCCGACCTCAACCCACACGCCGAACTCCAGCGGAACGTGCGCGCCGCGGTCGCCCCCGACATCACCGACCTCGACACCCTGCGCGCCGCGATCGACCTCGACGCGGGACGCGCCCTCAGCCTCCGCGTCGGCACCCTCGGCGGCCTCACCGCCGCCCGCGCCGCCCACGACCTGGCCTACGCCTCAGGCTGGGACATCTGGTGCGGCGGCTCGGGCGTGTTCGGCATCGGCAAAGCCGCCTCCGTCGCCCTGGCGAGCCTGCCCGGCTGCTCCCTCCCGAGCGACATCACCGAATTCGTCGGCGGCCCCGAATACCTCACCCCGCCCTTGCGCGCCACGGGCGGCGTCATCGCCGTCCCGCTCTCCCAGCCCGGCCTCGGCCACACCATCGACGGCCCCCGCCTCACCCGCCTCGCCACCGACGAACTCACCATGAAGTCCTGAGCCAACACCAGCAAAGCCCACTCCGAAAAACGCATCACTCCAGAAATGCAGAAAGGCCCCGGGATTTCTCCCAGGGCCTTCCTTACGT
>NZ_JAWZTE010000016.1:0-149842 GCF_033875155.1 Actinocorallia sp. A-T 12471
TCTTCTAGGCGGTCGACCAGGGGGGCGGGGAGGTGGGCGGGGTCCTCGGGGAGCAGGTCGATGACCGTGCGGAGGTCCCAGTAGGGGTGGTGGTCGTAGTTGCCGCGGACCTGTTCGAAGGCGGCGGAGAAGGCGTCGGCGGCGTCCGGGCCGTAGCGGGCCACGAGGTTCCAGCGCATGTGCGCGACGTCGACGCCGATGGGACCGTAGGAGGCTTTGTCCCAGTCGACGACGCCCTGGAGCCGTCCGTTGGCCCACAGGGAGTTGTCCGGGTGGTAGTCGCGGTGGATGAAGTGCGGCACGAACTCCGGCTGGGGTTCGGCGACGACCTCCTGGGCCTTGTCCCACACGCCGGGGTTGCGGGCGTGGAACGGCGGCCTGCGGACGACCAGGCGGTTGTGCGGCGTGTAGGGCGGCATGGTGGTCGCGCCCTTGACGTCGTGCAGCGTGACGAGCGCGGCGGCGAGCTGGATGAGGTACTCGGACAGGTCCTCGGGCAGCGGCCGCGGCGGGTGTCCCGGCAGCCGGGTGATGAGCAGCGCCGGCGCGTCGCAGCGTCCCCCTGACGGGTCTGCGGCGATCAGCTGCGGGGTGGGGATCTCACACCCCGCGAGCAGCAGCAGGGCGGCGATCTCGCGCTCGGGCGGGTACTCGGGGTCCCACTCGGTCCAGCGGCGCAGCACGAGCCGGTGGACGCTGCCGGAGCGGGTCTCGACGAGCAGCGCGTGGTTGGTGCGGCTCGCCCCGCCGGTGAGTGGACGCTGGAGCCTGACCACGCTGCCGGCGCCAAGACACTCGCACACCCAGCGCAGGGTCGCCGCGCTGGGCGGCCTGCCCAGCGGCAGGGCCCTGGTGGGGCGGGCTGTGGTGTCGGCGGTGGTCACGGGGTCCATGTAAACGGATTCCGAAGGGGAAGAGGAGTGATTTTGCGGAAGCTGAACGTAACACTTTCCTGATCGCGCACGTGGCCTTACGGAGGGGCGTCGGACGCTCCCTCCGTAAGGCCGTGTGCCTCAGGCGCCGTGAATCAGGCGCGGCTACTCTTTGCCGTCCCTGCGGGGGCGGAGCAGCGCCTCGGCGAGGGCGAGCATGGTCTCCTCGAGGGTGGCGAGGCGCTTGAGCACGTCCTCGTGGACGGCTCCGACCCGGTTGCCGACCTCGGCCTGCACGCCCTCGACGCGTTTGCCGAGCTCGGTCTGCATCGCCTCGGACCGCTTGGCGACCTCCTCGTGGACGGCGTCGGTCCGCTTGGTGACCTCGTCGTGCACGGCATCGGACCGCTTGACGACCTCGTCGAAGACGCCCTCGACGCGTTTGGCGACGTCGAGGTGGATGTCCTCGAACTTCTTGGAGATGTCCTCGCGGACGTGCTCGAACTTGCGGGACACGTCGTCCTGCGCGCCTTCGAGCCTGCGCTTGACGTCGTCCTGCACGTCGCGCCCGGTCTCCTCGAGCCGCTTGCTGAGCCCGCTGTACGCGCTCTCGACGATCTTGGACACGGTGTCCTCGATCTCGCCGCGGTCGGGCCTGCTGCGCAGCTCCACGATGAGCGGGTCGGTGACGGTGCTGACCTGGCGTTCCAGCTCGTCGAACCGCTCGCTGTAGTCGACGTACGGGCGCTGTGCCAGTTCGGCGAGCCTGCGGTGGATCTCGTTGATCTCCAGTGCGGCGGGGAGCTGGCCGATCCGTTCGCCGAGGGCGTCGAAGCGGCTGTCGAAGCCGTTGATCTTGCCGGTGAGTCCGTCGAGGCGGCCGTCGAGGCCCTCCAGCCTGCCGCCCAGGCCCTCGACGCGGCTGCCGAGGGAGCCGAGGCCCTGGTCGACGCGCTCGGCCATGTCCGACAGCGACTGCTCGACCCGGGAGGTGATTCCGGTGACCGTGTGTTCCAGCTTCTCCGAGCGGTGGCCGAGTTCGGCGAGCGACTTGTCGAGCCGGTTGAACCTGACGGAGGCGGCCTCCATCGCGCCCTGGAGTTTGTCGAGGCGTTTGGTCATCTCCTCCATGCGCTGGGAGGCCGCGGCCGTGGCGTCCGCGATGTGCTGCGCGGAGTCCATGACGGACTGCAGCCTGGTGAGGCTCTCGTCGACGTTCTCGGCGACGACGCCGACGTCGGCCCACAGCGCCGGGAGTTCGCTGACGGGTTTGATCCGCTCGCCGACGGCCTCGAGGTGCTCGCCGAGCCCTTCGGCCCAGTCGGGCGCCTTTCCGGTCAGTTCCTCGACCTGGCCGCGGACCCCGTCGAGCTGGCCGGTGAGGCTGCTGAGTTCGCGTTCCCTGACCTCGCGGAGCAGCCACTCCATGCCTTCGAGCCGCTGGCGGATCTCGTCCAGGACCTGGCCCTGCGACCTTGATTCGTACACGTGGTCTTGCGCCGCCCGGGCGAGCAACTCCCGCATCCGGTCCGAGACCGGTTGACCCCCCGTCTGCAGGAAGTTGTGATTCGTTTCCAACGCATGCCCCTTCTCACGCCCGTGCCCCCTGAATAACCGAAGGGCTCGTGCATTGATGTGAAGTGCTCACTTTAGTGCTTGATCACAAAGCGATAAGACGGCGTTGGAATGCGCTGGGATCATGGATGAAGCGGTAGATCATCTGCTTAGTGAGAAAAGCCGGATCTCTTGGGTTCGGGCAGCTGATGTGGGTGTTCTGCCGCAGGTGCGGCGGGGGTTCCGGGGTGGTTTCCGGGGAAACGGAACCGGGGTGCTCCGGTGCCGTCGCGGGCCGGAACCACGAATTATTGGCCCGCCGGGGAAAAGTGATTCCATTTGCCCGCCGCATTGTTTGCCCTATCCTGAACCGCGCCTTGCGCCGCGCTTTTCGGACGGAGCTTTCAGGCGGCGGTTCAGACGGCGTTCAGACGGGCGCCTCAGACGGGCGCGCACACGAGCGCGACGGGGGCGTCGCCGATCCGGGTGAGCACGACGGTTCCGGCCCGCGAACCCGACGGGCGCAGGTCGCGGCGGAGCCTGTCGAGGTCGGCGGCGAATCCGCGCTTCTTGAGGGTGAGGACGCCGACGTCGTGGGCGCGCAGGGCGGCTTTGAGGCGTTTGACGGAGAACGGCAGCACCTCGTGGATCTCGTACGCGGCTGTGTAGGGGGTGCGGACGAGGGCGTCGGAGGTGATGTAGGCGATGCGCGGGTCGGCCAGGCCGCCGTCCACGAGGGCGGCCGCCTCGCCGACGAGGTGGGCCCGGATGACGGCTCCGTCGGGCTCGTACAGGTAGCGGCCCCACGGGCGGACGGACGGGACGGTTGTCCTGGGGTCGGGTTCGAGGGAGTTGACCTCGCCGCCGCGCAGCAGGGTCGCCTTGCGGACGGGTCCTACCGCGAGCGTTCCGAGCCACAGGGCGGCTTCCTTGACGTCGCCGTCCTCGGAGATCCACTCGGTGCTCGCCCCTTCGGGGATCGCCTCGTAGGCGATGCCGGGGGCGACCTTCACGCACGCGCCGGGGGCCTTCATGGCGAGCGTGAGGAGGTCGTCCAAGGGGGGCTCGTAGGACTTGGGGTCGAAGACGCGGCCGCGCGCGGTGCGCCTGCCGGGGTCGGCGAAGACCTCGGCGAAGCCGGACGGGTCCTGGTCGAGCGCGTCGCCGAGCCGGACGCCGGCGATCCCGTCGACGTCGAAGGCCGCGAGGTTGGCGCGCGCGACGGCGACGGTCAGCGGATCGAGGTCCACGCCCGTCCCGGCGACCCCGGCACGGGCCCGGTGCAGCAGATCCGCGCCGATTCCACAGCACAGTTCGAGGACCGGCCCGGTGAACCGTGACGCACGGTAGGCGGCGACGGCCGACCGGGTCGACTGTTCGAGGCCGCGCGGCGTGAAGTACATGCGCGCCGCGTCAGGACCGAACTTGGCGGCCGCCCTGACCCGCAACCGCACCTGCGTCAACGCCGCGCCGACGAGTTCGGCGGGGTGAGTGCCCCGTAGCCGCGAGGCCGACGCGAGCAGCCCGCCCTCGGAGGTGTCGGCGGCCATGGCCTGGGCAAGAACCTCCTGCCCGGCGGGGGTGAGCAGCGCCGCGAAGGCTTCGGTCTCCATCCCCCAACGGTAGAGCCGGCCCGGTGACAGAGAGTCCGGTTGACTGGTGTCGGGGCACGGAATAATCTCACGACTGGCACTCTCCTGTGGAGAGTGCCAAAGCGACGAGCCCGGTCTGGCACCCGCGACGACAGGCCGGTCGAGGTCGCCTCCTACGTACGTACGCACACTTCACATCCGAAGGGGAGGTTCGACGTGTCGACCGCCACCAAGGTTGCCCTCAAGCCGCTTGAGGACCGCATCGTGGTCCAGCCGCTCGAGGCCGAGACCACCACCGCTTCCGGCCTGGTCATCCCCGACACCGCCAAGGAGAAGCCGCAGGAGGGCACCGTCCTGGCCGTCGGACCCGGCCGGGTCGACGACAAGGGCGCCCGCGTGCCGCTCGACGTCGCCGTGGGCGACGTCGTCCTGTACTCCAAGTACGGCGGCACCGAGGTCAAGTACAACGGCGAGGAGTACCTCGTCCTGTCCGCTCGCGACGTCCTCGCGATCATCGAGAAGTAAGAGCCCTCGGGCTCGCGTCGTCCGCCCCGGCGGCCCTCCGGGCGGCCGGGGCGGCGCGCTTCACACGGCAGACAGAGGGAAAACCCGAAAAAATGGCCAAGATCCTTGAGTTCGACGAGGGCGCCAGGCGCGCCCTCGAGCGCGGCGTCAACGCCCTCGCCGACGCGGTGAAGGTGACGATCGGCCCGCGCGGCCGCAACGTCGTCATCGACAAGAAGTTCGGCGCTCCGACCATCACGAACGACGGCGTGACCATCGCCCGTGAGGTCGAGCTGGAGAACCCCTACGAGAACCTCGGGGCCCAGCTCGTCAAGGAGGTCGCCACCAAGACCAACGACGTCGCGGGCGACGGCACCACCACCGCGACCGTCCTGGCGCAGGCGCTGGTCCGCGAGGGCCTGCGCAACGTGGCGGCGGGCGCGTCCCCGCTCAGCCTCAAGCGCGGCATCGACATCGCCGCCAAGCACGTCTCCGACCTGCTCCTGAAGTCGGCCACCGAGGTCGACAACAAGGAGGCGATCGCGCACGTCGGCACGATCTCCGCGCAGGACGCCAAGATCGGCGAGCTGATCGCCGAGGCGTTCGACAAGGTCGGCAAGGACGGTGTCATCACCGTCGAGGAAGCCCACACCTTCGGGCTTGAGCTCGAGTTCACCGAGGGCCTCCAGTTCGACAAGGGCTACCTGTCCCCGCACATGGTGACCGACCCCGAGCGCATGGAGGCGATCCTCGAGGACGCCTACGTGCTCGTCGTCGAGGGCAAGATCTCCAACGTGACCGAGTTCCTGCCGCTGGCCGAGCAGGTCGCGCAGAGCAAGCGCGCGCTGCTGGTCATCGCCGAGGACGTCGAGGGCGAGGCGCTCGCGCTGCTCGTCGCGAACAAGATCCGCGGCACGTTCCTGTCCGTCGCGGTGAAGGCCCCCGGCTTCGGCGACCGCCGCAAGGCGATGCTCGGCGACATCGCGATCCTGACCGGCGGCCAGGTCGTGTCCGAGGCGATCGGCCTCAAGCTCGACAGCGTCGGCCTCGACGTGCTCGGCCAGGCCCGCCGCATCACCGTCACCAAGGACAGCACCACGATCGTGGACGGCCTCGGCGACGCGCAGGCCATCTCCGACCGGGTCCGCCAGATCAAGGTCGAGATCGACAACAGCGACTCCGACTGGGACCGCGAGAAGCTCCAGGAGCGCCTGGCCAAGCTCGCCGGCGGCGTGTGCGTCCTGCGGGTCGGCGCGGCCACCGAGGTCGAGCTGAAGGAGAAGAAGCACAGGCTCGAGGACGCGATCTCCGCGACCCGCGCCGCGATCGAGGAGGGCATCGTCTCCGGCGGCGGCTCCGCGCTCGCGCACGTCGCCAAGGACGGCTTCGACTCCCTCGGCCTGACCGGCGACGAGGCCACCGGCGCCGAGGCGCTGCGCCGCTCGCTCGTCGAGCCCGCCCGCTGGATCGCCGAGAACGCCGGCCAGGAAGGCTACGTCGTCGTCTCCAAGATCCAGGAGCTGCAGACCGGCCACGGCTACAACGCCGCGACCGGCGAGTACGGCGACCTGAAGGCCGCGGGCGTCATCGACCCCGTCAAGGTCACCCGCTCCGCCGTCACCAACGCCGCCTCCATCGCCGGCATGCTCCTCACCACCGAGGCCCTCGTAGTCGAGAAGCCCGAAGAGGAAGCCCCCGCCCCCGCCAGCGGCCACGGCCACGGCCACGGGCACTAGCCTTTTTGGCCGAAAGGCTGCATTTATGGCCGAAAGGCCGACCCGCTCGCCTGGCGGCTCGCGGGTCGGCCTTTCGGCTGTTCGGGCGCTTCGCGATCCTGGGCTGCCCCTCCGGCCCTGGGGGCCTCCGGGGCAGCCCAGGGCGCCCTCACGGCACCCCCCGCCACCCCCCACCGCGCGGCCGTGGCCAAACCCCCGTGACTTCTCTCTGTGCGGCCCTGACCAACCCCCCGCGACTTCTCTCTGCGCGGCTCTGACCGAACCTCCGGGACTTCTCTCTGCGTGGCCTTGACCGAACCTCCGGGACTTCTCTCTGCGTGGCCTTGACCGAACCTCCGGGACTTCTCTCTGCGTGGCCTTGACCGAACCCCCGGGACTTCTCTCTGCGTGGCCCTGACCAAACCCCCGTGATGTCTCTCTGGGTGGGCCTTCCCGGTGGCTTCTGGGGGTGCTTGTGGTGTGGGGATTTTGGGGGGCGGTGGGGGGTGTGGTTGGGGGTTTGGAATTTGGGGTGGGTTGGGGGTGGGGTTGGGTTTTTGGGGATTTGTGGTGGGTTAAGGGGGGTGGTTATGGCGGGATGCGGTGGGGGTTTGGAAAGGGTCGGGGGGTGGGGGGTTGCGGGGGGTGTGTGAGGGCGCCCTGGGGCTGCCCGGAGGCCCCCCAGGGCCGGAGGGCAGTCCCAGGATCGCGAAGCGCCCGAACAGCCGGCGGGACGGTCCGCGAGCCGCCAGGCGAGCGGACCGTCCCGCCGGCCATAAGCAACGTGACCATTTCGTGGCCGTTATCTGTGAAGAGTTGAACCTTTCGGGTGGGCATAGTGCTCTCGTGACGGAGGCTGCGATCGTCGGGACCGATCATCGGCTTGGGCCGGGGCCGGTCCGTAACGGGGAGAATGAGCCCGATCTGCGGGAGCTTGCGGTGCTCGCGGTTCAGGGGGACGAGTTGGCCACCGAGGTGCTGATCGGGCAGGTGCGGCCGATGGTGGTGCGGTACTGCCGGGCGCGTCTCGGGCGGGTTTCGGGGCAGTATCACGCGGCGGACGACGTCGCGCAGGAGGTGTGCATCGCCGTGCTGTCGGCGTTGCCGCGGTATCGGGACATGGGGCGGCCGTTCGCGTCGTTCGTGTTCGGGATCGCCGCGCACAAGATCGCCGACGCGTTGCGGGCGGCGATCAGGACGGCGGTGCCGACGGAGGATCTGCCGGACGGCCCGGATGAGCGGCCGGGGCCTGAGGAGACCGTCGTCAGGTATCTGGAGGCGGCGCAGGCCAGGGAGATGCTGGGCAGGCTGCCGGCGCAGCAGCGGGAGCTTGTGCTGTTGCGGGTGGTGCGCGGGCTGTCGGCCGAGGAGACCGGGACGGTGCTCGGCATGAGCGCGGGCGCGGTGCGGGTCGCGCAGCACAGGGCGCTGGCCAGGCTGCGCGCGATGGCGGCGGCAATGGAGGCCCTGGAGGACCCGAGGCAGAGCGCGTGAGGGCCGGCTAGCCCTTGCCCTCTTCGCTGTCGATCACGCCGTCGACGTACCCGCGGGCGTACTCCCAGGTGACGTAGTCGACGGGGTCGGGGTCGAGCGCGGGTTCGTGGACGCGGGGCTGGCCCTCGTCGAGGAGTTGTCTGAGGTTGCCGCGCAGCAGGTCCCAGTCGATGTAGTGGGTTCGGCCGCAGTCCTCGCAGTCGACCGTGAGACCGCGCACACCGAGCGGTTCCAGCAGGGTGCGGAAGACCTCGAGGTCGGCGAGGTCGGCGAGCACGTCGTCACGCTCCGCCGAGCTCAGCGGAGCGATCTCTTCGAGCTCGCCGAGGGCGGCGGCCGGGTCGTCCGGGTCGCCGGCGAACGGGTCGAGCGGAGTCTCGTCGTGCACAGTCCCAAACTACTGCGCTGGCGGGGATGGCGGGAAGTCGCAGGTCCCGGAGGGTGTTACCCCTACGATGGGTAACCAAAAGCCGCCAACCCCGCAGGAAAGGCCGATCATGAACCCCGCCTCGGACGCCGCCGCGATCAATCCCGTCGCCAAGTTCGCTCCCGTGGGGCTGACCTTCGACGACGTCCTTCTCCTCCCCGGCTTCTCCGACATGCAGCCCGGTGACGCCGACACCACGACCCGGCTGTCCAGGGGCATCGAGCTGAAGATCCCGCTGCTGTCGGCGGCGATGGACACCGTCACCGAGGACAGGATGGCCATCGCGATGGCCAGGCAGGGCGGCATCGGCGTGCTGCACCGCAACCTTTCGGTGGCCGAGCAGGCCCAGTACGTCGACACGGTCAAGCGGTCCGAGGCCGGCATGATCACCAACCCGGTGACGTGTACGCCGTTCGCGTCGCTGGCCGACGTGGAGGAGCTGTGCGCGCGTTACCGGATCTCCGGCGTCCCCGTGACGGACGAACGCGGCATACTCCTGGGCATCGTGACCAACCGGGACATGCGTTTCGAGACGGACATGTCCCGTCCGGTGGCCGAGGTGATGACGCCGATGCCGCTGGTCACCGCGCCGGAGAACGTCGGACGCGAGGAGGCGTTCGCGCTCCTCGCCAAGAACAAGATCGAGAAGCTGCCGCTGATCGACGGCGAGGGCCGCCTGCGGGGCCTGATCACCGTCAAGGACTTCACCAAGACCGAGCGCTACCCCAACGCCACCAAGGACGAGGAGGGCAGGCTCGTCGTGGCGGCGGCCGTCGGCGTCGGCGAGGAGTCGATCAAGCGGGCGCAGGCGCTCATCGACGCGGGCGTCGACGCCGTCATCGTGGACACCGCGCACGGCCACTCCAAGGGCGTGCTCGACACGATCGCCAAGATCAAGGCGAACTCGCGGGTGCAGGTGATCGGCGGCAACGTGGCGACCTATGCGGGGGCCAAGGCGCTGGTCGACGCCGGGGCGGACGCCGTCAAGGTGGGGGTGGGGCCCGGCTCGATCTGCACCACGCGCGTCGTCGCGGGGGTGGGCGTGCCGCAGATCACGGCGATCAACGAGGCAGCGCGGGCGTGCGCCCCGGCCGGGGTGCCGGTGATCGGCGACGGCGGCCTGCAGTACTCAGGGGACATCGGCAAGGCGATCGCGGCGGGCGCGTCGACGGTGATGCTCGGCTCGCTGCTCGCGGGCGTCGACGAGTCCCCCGGCGACCTGGTGTTCGTACACGGCAAGCAGTACAAGATGTACCGGGGCATGGGCTCGCTCGGCGCGATGCGCAACCGGGAGCGCGGCAAGTCCTACTCCAAGGACCGCTACGCGCAGGGCGACGTCACGTCCGAGGAGAAGCTGATCCCCGAGGGCATCGAGGGCCAGGTGCCCTACCGCGGCCCGCTCGCGGCGGTCGCGCACCAGCTCGTCGGCGGGCTGCACCAGGCGATGTGGTACACCGGCAGCCGCACGATCGCCGACCTCCAGGAGGGCGGCAGGTTGATGCAGATCACGTCGGCGGGCCTCAAGGAGAGCCACCCCCACGACATCCAGATGACCGTGGAAGCCCCCAACTACCAGGGTCGATAGACTCGCCGGGTTCGGCTTTGCGTCGAGCACCCTCCCGAGGGGTGACGAGGTCGCGCGGCCCTGCGGGGCCGCACTTATGAAGGGCTAGATGGTGGCTGCTGAGGTGGAGATCGGGCGCGGCAAGAGCGGGCGCCGGGCTTATGCCTTTGACGAGATCGGCATCGTCCCGTCCCGTCGGACGCGCGACCCCGAGGAGGTCAGCGTCGCCTGGCAGATCGACGCCTACCGGTTCGAGATCCCGTTGCTCGTCGCGCCGATGGACTCGGTCGTCAGCCCGGCGACCGCCATCCAGATCGGGCGGTTCGGCGGCGTCGGCGTCCTCGATCTTGAGGGGTTGTGGACGCGGTACGAGAACCCCGAGCCGCTGCTCGCGGAGATCGCGTCGCTTGACGAGTCGCGCGCGACGCGCCGCCTCCAGGAGGTCTACAGCGCGCCGATCAAGGAGGAGCTGATCGGGCAGCGGATCGCCGAGGTGCGCGAGGCGGGCGTGACGGTCGCGGCGTCGCTTTCGCCGCAGCGGACGGCGAAGCTGTCCAAGGCCGTGGTGGACGCGGGCGTCGACCTCTTTGTGATCCGCGGCACGACGGTCTCGGCCGAGCACGTGTCGGGGCGGGCCGAGCCGCTGAACCTCAAGCAGTTCATCTACGAGCTGGACGTGCCCGTCATCGTCGGCGGGTGCGCGACCTACCAGGCGGCGCTGCACCTGATGCGGACCGGGGCGGCGGGCGTGCTCGTCGGCTTCGGCGGCGGGTCGGCGCACACCACGCGCGGTGTGCTCGGCGTCGCGGTGCCGATGGCGACGGCGGTCGCGGACGTCGCGGCGGCGCGCAAGGACTACCTCGACGAGTCCGGCGGGCGGTACGTGCACGTCATCGCCGACGGCGGGATGCGCTCGTCGGGCGACATCGCCAAGGCCGTCGCGTGCGGCGCGGACGCCGTCATGGTCGGCTCGCCGATCGCGCGCGCGACCGAGGCCCCCGGGCGCGGCTACCACTGGGGCAGCGAGGCACACCACGGCGACGTGCCGCGCGGCACCCGCCTCGACCTCGGCACGATCGGCACCCTCGAGCAGATCCTGTTCGGCCCCTCCCACGTGGCCGACGGTTCGATGAACCTCATCGGCGCGCTCAAGCGCGCGATGGCCACCTCCGGCTACACCGAGGTGAAGGACTTCCAGCGCGTCCAGGTAGTCGTCACCCCCCAGTAACACCCCAACGGCCCCGCCCAACCGCCTGACGACACCCGGGCGGGGCCTTGCGCTTCCCGCGCTTCCGCGCGCGGTCGAGCGCGGCGCGGCCGGGTGGGCGTTGTGCTTCCGGGTCTTCCGCGCGTGGCGCGGTGTGGCGGGGCTTGTGCGGCCTGGGCGTCCGCGCGGTTGGGGTCGTGCCCGGGGTTGGGGGTTTTTCGCCGGGGTTGAGCGTCGTTGGGCGCTCGGGGCCGGCTTTTGGGGTGGGGTTGGGTGAGGGGGTGTTACCGGTGGGTAATTGTTGTTGGGGGGTGCTGTTCTGGGGGTTGCGAAGGGATCTAGCTTGGGAACGGACAACGGGAAAGCCGAGGGCGGGGGAGTGGGGACATGATCGGTCTGGGCGCGTCGAAGCTGGGTCCTGGGGAGCGGGAGCACGCGCTCGGGCGGATGGCCGCTGAGGAGTTCGATGTCGTTGTGGTGGGCGGGGGGATCGTGGGGGCGGGGGTGGCGCTCGATGCCGTGACGCGGGGGTTGAAGGTCGCGCTCGTTGAGGCTCGGGACTTCGCTTCGGGGACGTCGTCGCGGTCGTCGAAGTTGATTCACGGTGGTCTGCGGTATTTGGAGCAGTACAACTTTGATCTCGTACGTGAGGCGTTGACCGAGCGCGGCCTGTTGCTCCAGCGGATCGCGCCGCACCTCGTGCGTCCCGTGCCGTTCCTGTTCCCGATGACGCATCACGTGTGGGAGCGCGCTTACGTCGGGGCGGGGGTCGCGCTGTACGACGCGCTGTCCTTCTCGATGGGCGCGACGCGCGGTGTCCCGGGGCACAGGCATCTGTCGCGCAGGCAGGCGCAGCGGGTCGCGCCGTCACTGAAGAAGGCGTCGTTCACGGGCGCGGTGCAGTACTGGGACGCGCAGGTCGATGACGCCCGGTACGTCATGATGGTGCTGCGTACGGCCGCCGGGTACGGGGCGCAGATCGCGTCGCGTACGCAGTGCGTAGGGTTCCTGCGCGAGGGCGAGCGCGTCACGGGCGTGCGGGTGCGCGACCTCGAGTCGGGCGACAAGCTCGAGGTGCGGGCCAAGCAGGTCGTCAACGCTACGGGCGTGTGGACCGACGACATCCAGGACCTCGTGGGCGGACGCGGGCAGATCCATGTGCGGGCGTCCAAGGGCATCCACCTCGTCGTGCCGCGCGACCGGATTCACAGCTCGTCGGGGATCATTCTGCGCACCGAGAAGTCCGTGCTGTTCGTGATCCCGTGGGGGCGGCACTGGATCATCGGCACCACCGACACCACGTGGACGCTCGACAAGGCGCACCCGGCCGCGTCCAAGGCCGACATCGACTACCTGCTCGACCATGTGAACGCGTTCCTCACGGTCCCGCTGACGCATGACGACGTCGAGGGCGTCTACGCGGGGCTGCGGCCGCTGCTGTCGGGGGAGTCCGACGAGACGTCGAAGCTGTCGCGCGAGCACGTCGTCGCGCATCCCGTCCCTGGCTTGGTGATGATCGCGGGCGGCAAGTACACGACGTACCGGGTGATGGCCAAGGACGCCGTCGACGCCGTCGTGCACGGGCTCGACGGCAGGATCGCCGCGTCGTGTACCGACAGGGTCGCCCTCGTCGGCGGGGCCGGATATCAGGCGATGTGGAACTCGCGGTACCGGCTCGCCGCCTCGTCCGGGCTGCACGTCGCGCGGATCGAACACCTGCTGCGCCGCTACGGCACCCTCATCGACGACCTGCTCGCGCTCGTCGCCGAACGCCCCGACCTGGGCAGGCCGCTCACCGGGGCCGACGACTACCTGCGCGCGGAGGTCGTCTACGCGGCGTCGCACGAGGGCGCGCGGCACCTCAACGACATCCTGTCGCGGCGCACGAGGATCTCGTTCGAGACCTGGGACCGTGGGCTCGGCGCGGCGGAGGAAACCGCCGAACTCGTCGCGCCGGTGCTCGGCTGGAGCGCCGAGCAGGCCCGCCGCGAGATCGAGTACTACCGGACGGGCATCGAGGCCGAGCGCGCCTCCCAGTCGTCCGAGGACGACCAGGAGGCCGACGCCCTGCTCAGGGGCGCGCCGGAGATAGTCCCGACGGCCGCGATCTGAGCCGTTAGGAGATGCCGACGATCGGGAGGCGGTAGGCGGCGGGGGCCGTCGCCGGGACCAGGGGGTTCTTCGGCGCGATCGGGGTGAGGCGCAGGTACTGCGTCGCGAGTTCGGGGCGTTTGTCGCCTTCGCCCCGGTTCGGCCACAGTGCCATGGCCCGCTCGGCCTGCGCGGTGATCGTCAGCGACGGGTTCACGCCGAGGTTCGCCGAGATCGTCGACCCGTCGACGATGTGCAGGCCGGGGTGGCCGTACACCCGGTGATAAGGGTCGATGACGCCGGTCTCGGGCGAGTCGCCGATGACGCACCCGCCGATGAAGTGCGCGGTGAGCGGGATGTCGAACAGGTCGCCCCAGTTGCCGCCGGGCAGCCCGCCGGTCTCCTCGGCCATCAGCCTGACCGCCTCGTGCCCGACCGGAATCCACGTCGGGTTCGGCTCGCCGTGGCCCGGTTCGGCCCGCACGCCCCACCCGAACAGGCCCTTGCGGCCGTGGACGGTGATCGAGTTGTCGCGCGTCTGCATGACGAGCGCGATGACCGTCCGCTCCGACCAGTGCCGCAGGTTCGCCAGCCGCAGCAGGTCCCACGGGCGGCGCGCGACCTCGCCGAGGAACTTCAGCCAGCGGGGCTTTCCGCCGCCGTCGATGAGCAGCGAGCGGACCATGCCCATGAGGTTCGAGCCGTGCCCGTACCTGACGGGTTCGATGTGGGTGTGCTCGTCCGGGTGGAAGGACGAGGTGATCGCGACGCCCTTGGAGAAGTCCTCGCCCGCGTACTTGTAACGCTCCGCGCCGAGGATCGCCTCGGAGTTCGTCCGGGTGAGGACGCCGAGGCGGTCGGAGAGCTTCGGCAGCGACGACGCCTTCAGCTTGTGCAGCAGCTTCTGCGTCCCGTACGTCCCGGCGGCGAAGACGACGTGCTCGGCCGTCAGCGTCTTCCGGTTGCGGAACGGGGTCCCGGTCCGGACGAGGTCGACCGCGTAGCCGCCGTCGATCGGCCGCACGTCGGTCACCCGGGACAGCGGCATGATGCGCGCGCCGCCCTTCTCCGCCAGATACAGGTAGTTCTCTGTGAGCATGTTCTTCGACCCGTGCCTGCACCCCGACATGCACTCGCCGCACTGGGTGCAGCCGACGCGCTCGGGCCCTTCCCCGCCGAAGTACGGGTCGGCCTCACGGGAGCCGCCGTGCTTGCCGAAGAACACGCCGACGGGCGTCAGCCGGAAGGTGTCGGCCTTGCCCATCTTCTCCGCGACCTTCTTCATGACCCGGTCGGCGGGGGTGAGCGCGGGGTTCTGGACCACCCCGAGCATCCGCTGTGCCTGGTCGTAGAAGGGGGCGAGCTCGTCACGCCAGTCGGTGATGTGGCCCCACTGCGCGTCCTCGAAGAACGGCGCGGGCGGCACGTACAGGGTGTTGGCGTAGTTCAGGGAGCCGCCGCCGACGCCGGCCCCGGCCAGCACCGTCACCATGCCGCCCTTCGCGCCGCGCACGAGGTGGATGCGCTGGATGCCGGTGAGCCCGAGCGGCGGGGCCCACACGTAGGAGCCGAGCCGCCATGACGTCTTGGGCAGCGGCCTGTCCCCGGTGCCCTCGCCGCGCGTGTCGTACCGGCGGCCCGCCTCGATGACGCCGACGCGGTAGCCCTTCTCGGTGAGCCGGAGCGCGGTCACGCTGCCGCCGAACCCCGAGCCGATCACCAGGACGTCGTAGTCCTTGTGCGCGCTGTCGTCCATTCCCGCGCCTCTCACTTCAGGTGGAACCGCTTGAGGGTCTTGATCGCGCCGGTCAGCAGATCGGCGTACGTCTGGTAGGCGACGTTCGGGGGCGCGTCGAGCTCCATGAACTGCTGGGAGGCGACGGTCTGCGCCTCGGTGAAGCGCAGCAGCCCTTCCGCGCCGTGCCTGCGGCCGACGCCCGACTGCTTCATCCCGCCCATCGGCGCGTCGTGCGACGCCATCGCAGCGCCGTAGCCCTCGTTGACGTTGACGGTCCCGGCCTGGATGCGCGACCCGACCCTGCGGCCGCGCGCGAGGTTCCGGGTCCACACCGAGGCGTTCAGGCCGTAGGAGGTGTCGTTGGCGCGGGTGACGGCCTCCTCCTCGGTCGCGAACTTGTAGACGCTGACGACGGGGCCGAAGGTCTCGCCCGCGCACAGGTCCATGTCGGTGGTGACGTCGGTGAGGATCGTCGGCTCGTAGAACAGCGGGCCGAGGTCGGGCCGCGCCTTGCCGCCCGCGACGAGCGTCGCGCCCGCCTTGACGGCCTGCTCGACATGCGCCGAGACGGTGTCGAGCTGCCGCTTGTGCGTGAGGGAGCCCATCTGGGCCTCGAAGTCGAGCGCGGAGCCGAGCTTCATCTTCTCGGTCTCGGCCTTGAACTCGGCGAGGAAGGCGTCGAAGACCTTCTCGTGGACCAGTAGCCGCTCGATGGAGATGCACAGCTGGCCGGCGTTGGAGAAGCAGGCGCGGATAGCGCCGCGCGCCGCGCGCTTGAGGTCGGCGTCTTCCAGCACGATCATCGGGTTCTTGCCGCCGAGTTCGAGCGAGTAGCCGATGAGGCGCGGGGCGGCCTTCTCGGCGATGCCGCGTCCGGCGCGGGTGGAGCCGGTGAAGGAGACGTAGTCGGCGGCGTCGATGAGCGGGTCGCCGATCTCGCCCGGCTCACCGAGGACGACCTGCCACAGGTCCTTCGGGAGGCCGCACTCGATCATCAGGTTGACGCACCACAGCACGCTGAGCGCCGTCTGGGTGTCCGGCTTGTGCACGACGGCGTTGCCCGCGAGCAGCGCGGGGACGGTGTCGCCGACGCCCATGCTGATCGGGTAGTTCCACGGCGTGATCATCCCGACGACGCCCTTGGGGTGGCGCAGCTCACGCGTCTTCACCATGAGCGGGAACGCGCCCTGGCGGCGCTTGGCCGCGAGCAGCTTCGGGGCCTTGCGCGCGTAGTGCAGGGAGCCGAGGGCCACGTCGAGGAACTCCTCGAAGGCGTGGCGGCGTGCCTTGCCCGTCTCCCACTGGAGGATGTCGAGGATCTCGTCGCGGCGGGCGAGGAAGGCGTCGACGAAGCGCAGCACCGGGCGGGCCCGGTCGGCGGGGCTGAGCGCGGCCCAGGCGCGCTGGGCGGCGCGCGCCTTGGCGTAGGCGCTCTCCACGTCCTTCGCCGACGAGGTGGGGATCACGGCCAGGGGCTCGCCGGTGTACGGCGCGTTGATGACGGTGCTGCCCCCGTCCGAGGTCACCAGAGCGGTGATCCTGGCGATGGCCGCGTCGGAGAGGGGGCTCGGAGAAGCCGTCTGGGTTGCCATGAACGTCAGCATATGACCGAGTGGCCAGCTTTGGATACCCGCAAGTAACTAACAATGGCCAAGCGGTCATCTGTGGTCAGACCACATGATCGCAGCGGTTTAGACCGTTCCACATCAGTAAAGTGTGGAACGACCAAGCCCTCCCGGTGTATCTCGAAGGTGAGACTTCTGGGGAGGAGCGGCGATGACCGGTGCGGTGGGGCAGAAGCCACGGAAAGGCCGACAGGATCGGAGGATCCAGACGCGCAAGGCCCTGCTTGACGCGGCGCAGAGACTGTTCGCCGAACGCGGCATCCACGTGGCGGCGCTCGACGACGTCGCGCACACCGCGGGCCTCACCAAGGGCGCCGTCTACTCCAACTTCGCGGGCAAGCCTGACCTCGTCATCGCGCTCATGGAACGCTGCGCGTCGCACGCGCCGCGGCTGCACGGCCGCTGGGTCGACGCGTCCGAGGACGACAGGCTCCTCGCCCAGCTCCTCGTGGAGTTCTGGCTCTACGGCATGCGCGACGGCGCGGCCGGCTGGCGGCTCGCAGAATGGGCCGAGGAGCAGCGCCGCGAGATCGCCCGCAGGATCACGCCGGAGGACGCGGCCGACGCCGACGCCGAAGCCGCGGCAAGCCGCGCCACGCACGCGATGGCCATGGAGATGGGCCTCGCGCTGCAACACCTGCTCGACCCCGACCGGGTGCCGGCCGAGGTCTACCGCAGCGGCATGGACCTCGTGCTGAAGGGCGGGACTACTCCCACTCGATAGTGCCGGGCGGCTTGCTGGTGACGTCGAGCACCACCCGGTTCACCTCGCGCACCTCGTTGGTGATCCGGGTGGAGATCCGCTCGAGCAGGTCGTACGGCAGGCGCGACCAGTCGGCGGTCATGGCGTCCTCGCTGCTGACCGGGCGCAGCACGACGGGGTGGCCGTAGGTGCGGCCGTCGCCCTGCACGCCCACCGAGCGGACGTCGGCGAGCAGCACCACCGGGAACTGCCAGACGTCGCGGTCGAGCCCCGCGCGGGTCAGCTCCTCGCGGGCGATCGCGTCGGCCTCGCGCAGCAGGTCCAGCCGCTCGCGGGTGACCTCGCCGATGATCCGGATGCCGAGGCCCGGGCCGGGGAACGGCTGCCGCCAGACGATCTCGCCGGGCAGGCCGAGCTGCTCGCCGAGCGCGCGGACCTCGTCCTTGAACAGCGCGCGCAGCGGCTCGACCAGGGAGAACTCGAGGTCGTCGGGCAGGCCGCCGACGTTGTGGTGCGACTTGATGTTCGCGGTGCCCGTGCCGCCGCCGGACTCCACGACGTCGGGGTACAGGGTGCCCTGGACCAGGAACTCGACGTCGCCGTCGGCGGAGATCTCGCGGGCCGCTGCCTCGAAGACGCGGATGAACTCGCGTCCGATGATCTTGCGCTTCTCCTCGGGGTCGCTGACGCCCGCGAGCGCGGACAGGAAGCGCTCCTCGGCGTCCACGACGCGCAGGTCGACGCCGGTGGCGGCGACGAAGTCCTTCTCGACCTGCTCGGACTCGCCCTTGCGCATCAGCCCGTGGTCGACGTACACGCAGGTGAGCTTGTCGCCGATCGCGCGCTGCACCAGCGCCGCCGCGACCGCGGAGTCGACGCCGCCGGACAGGCCACAGATAGCGCGCTTGTCGCCGACCTGGCGGCGGATCGCCTCGATCGACTCCTCGGCGATGTTCACCATCGTCCAGTTCGGGCGGACGCCCGCGAGCTCGAGGAAGCGGCGCATGACCGTCTGGCCGTGCTCGGTGTGCATGACCTCGGGGTGGAACTGGACGCCGTACAGGCCGGCCTCGGGGTTCTCGAACGCGGCGATCGGCGTGACCGACGTGGTGGCGGTGACGGTGAAGCCCTCGGGCGCCTTGGACGCGTACGTCCCGTGCGACATCCACACCTTCTGCGCGAGCGGAAGGCCCTCAAGGAGGGAGCCGCCTTCGATCACGTCGAGGTCGGTGCGGCCGTACTCGGCCACGTCGGTGCGCTCGACGATCCCGCCCAGCGTCTGCGCCATCACCTGGAAGCCGTAGCAGATGCCGAAGACCGGCACGCCCGTGGTGAACAGGCCCTCGGGCGCGGCGGGCGCGCCCGGCTCGTACACCGAGGACGGGCCGCCGGACAGGATGATGGCCTTCGGCTTCTTGGCCAGCATCTCGCTGACCGGCATCGTCGACGGGACGATCTCGCTGTACACGTGGCACTCGCGGACGCGCCGCGCGATCAACTGGGCGTACTGCGCGCCGAAGTCGACGACGAGGACAGTGTCGAACGACTGTTCGGTGGCGGACACTGTGTTGGTGGCGGGCACGGAGAACCTTTCGCGGGAAAGCGGAGTCAACTAATTCTAGATGCCCCGCACGCTGGGTGAACGCAGAGTGCGGGCAACTGAGCAGCGGGGTCTCCGCCCTATGTCGGGAATCACTGGCTTCATGTCAGTAATCACTGAGTTCGTATCAGTAATCACGGCATAGTGACGGAGGCGTCTTGTAGATTTGCATCCCCCCTGATCCAACCCCCGACCCCGACCCCCCCGAGGAGCCAAGTGAAGAGCGTAGGGAAGCTGGTCGTACTCGGCCTGACCGTCGCGGCGACCGCCTCCGTTCCGCAGCTCGCGACCGGCACCGCACTCGCCTCGCCCGCGCCCGCCGTGGCCGAGGAGTGTGCGACGTCCGTCGTCGCGCCGGTCGCGCACGCCGACGACCACGACCACGACCACGCCGATGAGGCGAGCGTCGCCCGCGTCGTGAACGGGTCGAAGTCCGTCGAGCCGCACAGCTCGATCGACCCCAAGGTCGAGGCCGCGATCCAATTCGAGCTGACCAAGCAGGACCTGCTGTCGCGTTCCACGTCGCAGCGCGCCACCAAGTGGCTGCACATCCCCGTCTACTTCCACGTGATCCACTACGGGAAGAAGGGGAAGCTGACCAAGAAGCAGGTCAACTCCCAGATCGCGGTCCTTGACAAGGCGTACAAGGGCGGCGTCGCGGGCCACAATCTGAAGATCAACTTCTTTGTCAAGAAGATCACGTACACCAACAAGGGCACCTGGTTCAAGAACGCCCTCAAGTACGAGACCACCTACAAGCGCAAGCTGCACAAGGGCGGCAAGGCGTCACTGAACATCTACACCGCCGACCTCGGCAACGAGCTCCTCGGCTGGGCGCGCTTCCCGTGGGAGGCCAAGAAGTCGCCCAAGCTCGACGGCACGGTCCTGCACTACAAGACCCTGCCCGGCGGCGCGTTCCAGGGCTACAACCTCGGCAACACCGCAGTGCACGAGGTCGGCCACTGGCTCGGGCTGTACCACACCTTCGGCCGTGACTACCCGTACCAGAGCGGGTGCGTCGCCGGCGACCGCGTCGCCGACACCCCGGACCAGGGCGAGCCGACGGCCGGATGCCCGGTCGACGCCAACCCCGACACCTGCCCGACCGAGGGCATCGACCCGATCCACAACTACATGGACTACGGGACCGACGCGTGCATGACCGAGTTCACCAAGGGTCAGCACGACCGCGTCCGGGCCATCTGGAAGAAGTACCGCGCGCCCAAGAAGAAGTAGCCGCTGACACGGCCTTGTGAGGCCGTCGGATTCGTGAGGCCGTCGGACAGCGGAACGCCCGGGCCCCCTTCGCGGGGGGACCCGGGCGTTCGGCGTTTTGGCGCGTCTCGCTTCGTCAGGAGGCGCGGTGCTTGGCGGTCGACGCGCCGTTGCCGCCCCGGCCGCGGAACCGCGCGACGACGTAGACCAGGACCGCGACCACCACGACCACGAGCACGATCTTCGACAGGACGCCGACGTAGGTCTCCACGATGTGCCACTGGTCGCCGAGCCAGTAGCCGGCCATCACGAGGATCGTGTTCCAGATGAGGCTGCCGAACGTCGTCAGCAGCAGGAACGTGTGCATCGGCATCTTCTCGACGCCCGCGGGAACCGAGATCAGGCTCCGGAAGATCGGCACCATCCGTCCGAAGAACACGGCCTTCGTGCCGTGCTTCACGAACCAAGCCTCGGTCTTCTCCAGGTCCGAGACCTTCACGAGCGGCATCCGCTCCCACACCCAGTACATGCGCTCACGGCCGATCAGCCTGCCGATCCAGTACAGCGCGAACGCGCCGACGACCGCGCCGAGCGTCGTCCAGAACAGCGCCTCGAACAGGGTGATCTTGCCCTGTCCCGCGGTGAACCCCGTCAGCGGGAGGATCACCTCGCTGGGCAGCGGCGGGAACAGGTTCTCCAGGGCGATCAGCAACCCGGCCCCCGGCCCGCCGACCTTCTCGATCAGGTCGGTCGCCCATCCCGCGATCCCGTCCGCCGGAACGTCAGCCTGGGCGACGACAATCGACAGCTGCATACGCGGGACTCCTAGACATGTGAAAAAGCGGCTGACCCGGGCGTAACGCGCCCCACCCCCATCCTCCCATGATGCTCCCCCCCACCTCAGTCCAACATAAGGATCTTCCCCCTCCACCCCCCTTCCCCCCACCCCTCCACCCACCCCCCAACCCAACACCCCCCACAACCCAACACCCCCCCACAAACCAAGACCTCCCCACTCCAACGCCCCCGCCCCCACCCACCCCCCACGACAGCCCCTCACCCCACCCCCCGCGACAGCCCCGCCCGCACTCCCCAAGCCAAAGCCTTCACCCCAACACCCCCACACACAACCCCACCCCAACACGACCCCACCCCACCCCACCCCACGACGCCTCCACCCACGCCACCCACCCACCCAGCACAGCCACCCAGCACAGCCACCCAGCACAGCACAGACAAGACAGCACGCACAAAACAGCACGCACGAGACAGCACGCGACGGCCCCCGTCCATCCCGTCACCCGCCCAGCACAAACCAACCAGCACGCGACGCCCTCCCACCCATCCCGACTCCCACCCACGCTCCACCACCCACGCCCGCCCGGCACGCACCAACCAGCACGCGCCGCCCCCAGCCAAACCCGGACAACCCGCCGACCCCGCTGTCCTCCCACACGCCACCACCCCCGCCCGCCCCGTCGCATCCCCACCCGCGCCCAACCCCGCCAGCCACAAGCAACCCAACCCGCGACGCCCCCACCCCCACCCACCCCAACCCAACGCCCCTACCTACGGATCGCACCCACCCACCCGCCACCCAGCGGACACACACAACCAACACGCGACAGCCCCACCCCCACCCACCCCAACCCACGACCCCGCACAACACCCCCAACACCCCCTCAACGACAGCGCCCCCAACCGCAACACCCTCAGAACACCCCAACTACCCACTCCCACGTAAAGCCCACACATTTCCCGATCAGCCCCCTCAGGCCGGGTCCTCAGGCCGGGTCGCCCCCAGGCCGGGTCCCCCAGGCCGGGTCTCCCTCAGACCGGGCCGCCGTCGGGCCCAGCCGCGCTCAGCCCCGGTCACCATCGGTCCAGATCGCGCCTGGGCCCGCTCACGTCGACCCGGCAGCCCTCAGCCCCAGTCACATTCGGGCCCGATGGCCGTCGGACCCGGCCGGGTCGTGCTTGGCTCCGGCGGCGTTCGGGCCCAACGGCCCTCAGCTCGGTCACCATCGAACCCGGACACGTTCGGGCCCGGTCGCCATCGGGTTGGCCACTCTAGTGCCTGGTAGCTGTCGGGCGCGGTCGCCTTCCGCGCGATCATCGTCGGGTCGGTCGCTGTAGTGACCGGACGCGCTCAAGTCCAGGCGTGTTGAGCCGGCAGACCTCAGACCGGTCGCTGCCGGGCCCGGTCCTTGTGACCCGCCCGCTGTCGGGCAGGGTCGTGCTTGGGCCGGGCTGGCGGCGTTTGGGCCCGGCGGCCCTCAGGTCCGGTCGCCGTCGGGTCGGCCGCTTTCATGCCTGATCGCCATCGGACGCGGCCGCCATCGGACGCGGCCGCCGTCGGGCCCGGACGCGTTTGGCTCCGGCCGCGACGCCCTCAGAGCACCCCGACTCGCCACGCCCGCGTGAAGCACACACGTTTCCCGATCAGCCCCCTCAGACCGGGTCCCCTCAGACCGGGTCCCCATCGGGCCCAGCCGCGCTGGCCCCGGTCACCATCAGGCCGGGCCACGCTTGGCCTGCTCGCATTGGGCCGGTAGCCCTCAGCCCCAGTCGCGTTTCGCCCCGGTGGTCGTTGGGCCCGCCCGCCACCGGCCCAGGTCACGCTTGTCTCCGGTGGCGTTCGGGCCAATGGCCCTTAGGCCCGGTCACCGTCGGCCCCGGTCGTCGTCGGGTCGGCCGCCCTCATGCCTAGTAACCCGCGGACGCGGACGCGTTCGAGTTCGGTCGCCGTTGGGTTGGCCGTCGCCGTCGGACGCAGTTGCCCTCAAGCCCGGCCTCGCTTGGGTCCGGTCGCGACGTCCTCAGAGCGTCCCGGCTAGCCACGCCCGCGTGAAGGGCGCGCGTTCCGGTCCGCCGCCTCAACCGGGACCCCTCTCAAACTGGGTCGCCGTCGGGCCCGGGCCGCGCCTGGTTCCGGTCGCCATCGGGCGGGTAGCGCTTGGGCCCGCTCGCGTTGGGCCGATAGCCCTCAGCCCCAGTCGCGTTGGACTCGGTGGTCGTTGGGCCCGGCCGGTGTTCGGCCGGGTCTTGCTTGGCTCGGGCGGCGTTCGACCCAGCGGCCCTCAGCTCGGTCACCGTCGAAGCCGGACGCGCTCGGCCCGGTCGCCATTGGGTCGGCTGCCCTCGTGCCTGGTCATCGTCGGACGTGGTCGTCGTCGGGCGCGGTGGCCGTTGGGGCGGGGCGCTGTTGGACGCGGTGGCGGTTGGGGCGGGGCGCTGGTGGGGGTGGTGGCCTTTGGGTGGATGCGCTTGAGTCTGGTGGGTAGGGGTGGTGGGTGCCCTGTGCGCTGCACAGCATGCGCGATGGCCCCCTTTGGCGGCGGCATCCCTGGCTGCGAAAGTCCTCAGGGTCTCGGGCCGGTTGCTGTTGGGGCTGGTCGGTGTTTGGGCGCGGTCGCTGAGGGGTCGGGGTGTGTTTGGGCCGGGGTTCTGAGGGCCGGGCGTGGTTGGGGTCGGGGGCCTTGGGCTTGGGTGTGGGTTGGGGTTGGGGGCTTTTTGGGTGGGGTTAGGCGGCTTTGGGGTGGGGGTTGGGGTGGGGTGTGGGGAGTTGGGAGGGGTGGTGGGCGGTTAGGGGGAGGCCGGAGGTGGAGAGGCGGCGGGCCAGGTGGCGGAAGGCGGCGGGGTGGGGGGTGAGTTCGATGGCGAGGGATTCGGTGAGGGTTGTGCCTCGGGGTGGGGTGTAGAGGGTTCCGGTGTCGGTCAGGGCGGCGATTTGGGGGGTGGGGGGAGGGGTTGCGGTGGGTGGGAGCCAGTAGCCGAGGGTGTGGCCGTTGGGGAGGGTGAGGATCGGGGCGAAGTGGGGGTGGGCGGCGGCTTCCGGCGGGATCTGGGCGGCGTGGTCGGGGGTGAGGACGGTGACCTCCATGGCGTGGAGGGGGTCGGACTCGAAGTCGGCGTCGGGGGAACGGTCGGCCTGGATGCGGGCGAGCAGGATCAGATCCTCTGGAACCGGACGGCCCCGCATCGTGCGTTCGGCCCATCGGCTGATCTCGTCCACGCGCCCTCCTGCAAAGCCCGATGATCTTCAATCCCAGTGATCTGGGAGTCCTGGTGATACCTCCCACCTTCGCCGCAGAGGTGTCCTGCCTGCATGGGACCCCCGTCCCCACCTGCCCGGACGCGCTCCCCGAACAGATCCCCCCGGGCAGGTTCGTCCGGACAGTTCGGCTGGGAGGTGGGGGTCAGGGGGATTTCTGGTGGGTGATGGGAGGGGGTTGGTGGTGGGTTTGGGTGGCTTGTGTGGCGGGGTGGGCGGCAGTTTTGCGGCGGGGGTGAGGGCCTTCCCGGGCGGCGTTTCGGGTGCTGCCCGGAGGGTGGGGCGTTGGGGGCCCGGTGCCGGGGCGGGGAGGTGTTCGAGGGGGTGTTGGGGCGGTGTTTCGGCGGGATGGTCTGGGGTGGTGTGGTGGGTGGGGTGAGTTCGGTGGGGGTGCGTCGTGTGGGTTCACGTGTTGTTTTCATGACGCGATTGTGGCCGGTGTGCGGCCGTCGGAACGGGGGGCGGCCGGATCTGTGGATAACTTCTTTCGGTTCGCTGACCAGTGGTTTCGGCGTTTCGGGCGTTTCATGACGAAGGCCCCCGCCGCGGGTTGCGGTGGGGGCCTTCGGAGGCTCAGGGTGCGGGGTCGTCAGGCGGGGGTGAGGGCCGACTCGGACTCCAGCACGGCGGCCGTGGCGTTCACCACGGCGGCGATGCGCAGGGCCTCCTGGATGAGCTCACGGGACAGGCCGCCGTCGCGCAGGACCTTCTCGTGGGACTCGAGGCAGCGGCCGCAGCCGTTGATGGCCGAGACCGCGAGGCACCACAGCTCGAAGTCGACCTTGTCGACGCCCGGCTTGGCGATGATGCTCATGCGCAGCTTCGCGGGGAGGGTCGCGTAGGTCTCGTCGCCGATGAGGTGCGTCGCCCGGTAGTAGACGTTGTTCATCGCCATGATCGCGGCGGCGCCCTTGGCCGCCTCGAACGCCTCGGCGCTGAGGTAGTCGCCCGCCTCGGCCGAGACCGCGGAGATGACCCGCGCGCTCTTGGTCGCCAGCGCGCAGGCCAGGACGGTGCCCCAGAGCTGCTGCTCGGTCAGCTGGGAGGTCGTGGTCACCGAACCCAGGTTGAGCTTGATGTCCTTGGCGTAGGATGGGAGAGCCGACTTGAGGTCGTCGATGCTCATCAGGCGCCCGCGAGCAGCTTGTTGACGTCGAGGGTGCTCTCGCCCTTGTTCCAGTTGCAGGGGCACAGCTCGTCGGACTGCAGCGCGTCGAGGACCCGCAGGACCTCCTTGACGTTCCGGCCGACGGAGCCCGCGGTGACCATGACGAACTGGATCTCGTTGTCGGGGTCCACGATGAAGGTGGCGCGCTGGGCGACGCCGTCCTTGGTGAGGATGCCGAGCGCCGAGGCGAGCTCGCGGTTGAGGTCCGAGAGCATCGGGAAGGGCAGGTCGGTGAGGTCGGGGTGGTTCTTGCGCCAGTTGTAGTGCACGAACTCGTTGTCGACGGACGCGCCGAGCACCTGGGCGTCGCGGTCGGCGAACTCCTCGTTGAGACGGCCGAACTCGGCGATCTCGGTGGGACAGACGAAGGTGAAGTCCTTCGGCCAGAAGAACACCACTTTCCAACCCTCGTAGGTGTCACGCGTGATGGTCTTGAAGGCGTTGTCCGCGTCGAGGGAGACGCAGGCCGTCAGGGAGAACTCGGGGAACTTGTCGCCGATGGAGAGCACTGGCTCAACTCCACTCTGTGATCGCGAGCCCACCTTGAGTCGGTGGGAAGCCTGAGGAAGCACCGACCTAATGGCCGATGCAGACGGGACAAGGCTGCCCGACGATCATTGACAAGAGAAATCGAGAAAACCCCGTGTTGTTGATAGTCAGGATCTATCAACGCGCCGGGGTCGGCGCAAAGGTGGCACAGATCACTACGAGAGGTCCCCAACATACGCCAAAGGGCCGATCGGGTCGATACCAGGTGCGTGTTCGGTGGCATGGCCGAGGTGCCTGTGCAGGTAGGAGGTGTGCCTGGCGGACCATCGCGGCCCGGTAGTCGGCCCAGTCCGGGTGCTCGCCGGCGACGCGGCGGTAGTACTCGACGAGCCCGTCGAGGCGTCCGGCCTCCCCGTCCACCCCGACCACCACCTCCTCCCCCAGCGCCGCATCAGCGGTGGCCGGCCGCCGTTTGGGTCCGCGCCGCGGGCCGTCCCCTCGCCGGGGCGGGTCCGGGGGTGCGGGTCAGCGGCGGAGCGCCTCAACGGGTTCGATGCGGGTGGCGCGCCAGGCCGGGTAGAGGCCGGCGACCAGGCCCGTGAGCGCGCCGATGAGGGGGGCGGGCAGAACGGTCAGCGGCTCCAGGACTGGCGTCCACCGCTGGGCGACCGCGGTGGCGACGACGGCCACGACGCCCAGGGAGGCGCCGGTGAGGCCGCCCAGCAGCCCGAGGAACGCGGACTCCGCGAGGAACTGGGCGGCGATGTGACGTCCCCGGGCGCCAAGCGCGCGGCGGAGGCCGATCTCGCCTGTGCGCTCCAGGACGGCGACCAGGGTCGTGTTGGCGATGCCGACCGCGCCGATGAGAAGGCAGATGGCGGCCAGGGCGAGGAACAGCGTGCCGAGATCGGCGTTCACCCCGGTCTTGAGCTCTTTGGGGTCGGGCGGAACCGTCACCTTGAAACGGCCCGGCTGGTCAGGGCGCAACGCCAGGGGCGCCTGGTCTCCGATGAGCCGGGCCGCCCCGAGCTCGGTGTCGATGAGCAGTTTGGGCGCCATGCCGCCCGCCGTCTCCGGCGCCCCCCACAGCGCCGAGGCGGTGTTCGCCGGGACGAGGACGGACAGCAGTGTCTCGGCGTGCCGCTCCACGTCGTCGATCACGCCGATGACGGTGAAGGCCGTGTCGCCCACGAAGACCGCGGGCTGCTCTTCGACGCGCGTGATGCCGAGCCGGGCCGCGGCCGCCCGCCCCAGGACCGCCACGCGCGCACCGGTCTTCTCATGCCAGGAGTCGAAGCCGCGACCCGCCCGGAAGGCGGCGTGCACGGCGTCGAGATAACCGGGGGAGGCCGCGGTCACCGTCAACTGCTCGCCCGGGTCGCCGAGGCCGGGCGGGCGGGCGTACACCAGAGGCGTCTCGTCGCCCGTGGACGGCTGCCAGAACAGGCCGGCCGCCCGGACGCCGTTGAGCCTCGTCAGCCGGGCCTCGGCGTCAGCCGGATACGGCTCGTCGGCGGTCGCCGGATCCTCGGGCGCGTCCTCGACGAGGACCTCGGTCGCCGACAGGGCGGTGAACCGCGCCGAGATCTGGCCCGACGCCGTCGCCGTCAGGCCGAGGACGGCGACGAACGCGGCGACGCCCAGCAGCGTGCCCAGCACCGTCAGCGCGGCCCGGCCGGGACGGGCCAGCATCGCGGCGAGCGCCTCGTCGAGCAGATCACGGAGCCCGAACACCGTCGGCTCCACCGGACGCGGGCGGCGGCCCGCACGGAACGGAGCGCGCCTCATGCGCCCGTCAGCCCCTCGGTGAGCCGGCCGTCGCGGATCACGACCGAGCGCGCGCCGCGCGCGGCCACCCCTGGATCGTGGGTGACCACGACAAGGGTCATACCCGAGGCGTGCAGGTCCTCCAAGAGCCCGAGGACGCGCTCGGCGGTGCCCGAGTCGAGGTTGCCGGTCGGCTCGTCGCACAGCAGCAGGCTCGGCTCGCCCACCAGCGCGCGCGCTATCGCCACGCGTTGACGCTCTCCGCCCGACATCCGAGACGCCGCCGCCTCCATGCGCCGCGCCAGGCCGACGCGTTCAAGGGCCTCGACCGCGAGCGCCCGCCTCCGCCGGCGCGGAACCCCCGTGTACACCTGCGCGAGCATCACGTTCTCCACGGCGGTGCGCTGGGGCAGCAGATGGAACGACTGGAACACGAACCCGATCCTGCGGCCCCGCAGCGCGGTCCGGTCGGCCTCGCCCAGGGCCGCGGTGTCGATGCCGTCAAGCCGGTAGACGCCCTCGGTCGGCCGGTCGAGCAGGCCCGTCACATTGAGGAAGGTCGACTTCCCCGAGCCGGACGGCCCGACCACGGTGACGAACTCGCCGCGCGAGACGCGCAGCCGCGCCGGGTGCAGTGCCGGCACAGGCGGCGGGCCGGGATAGGTCAGGCCGACGCCGTCGAACTCGATGACGGGCGGCCCGGCGAGCGTCGGGATCACGGCGCGGCTTCCTCGGAGACGACGACGAGATCCCCTTCGGCGAGGTCGCCGGACACCTCGACGAACCCGTCGGCCTGCGCCCCCGTCGTCACCTCGACGCGCTCCCCGCTGCCGTCGGACGTCATCCGCACGACCCGCGTGGAACCGTCGGCCGTCGCGAAGATCGCCGACAGGGGGACGGCGAGGACCTTCCCTTCGGTGGAGGCCGACTCGATCGTCAGCCGCACGTCGAGGCCGGACAGGGCGTCGGGGAGGTCCCCGGTCGGCCTGACGCCGAGGGGATGGCCCTGGCCGTCGTCACCCGAGGTGAAGGCGCCGATCGACACGACGCGCCCCGGATGCTCCTTCCCGGTCATCTCGTCCATGATGATCGCCTTGTCGCCCTTGCGGACGAGCTTGCGGTCGGACGGGCTCAGCAGCCCGTCCACCCGCAGATTCCCGGCGGCCAGGATCAGCACGGGCCCCTCCACCACGGCCCCGAGCCGCGCCTTCACCTTCGTGACCCGCGCCGGGAACACCGGCACGAACAACACCTCGCCGGAGGGCAGCACGGTTGTTCTGCGGGGCTTGGCCGGCTCACCCGGGCCGGCCGGCGCCGGCGTCGCGCGCTTCTCCTGAATGGGATCGAACCCTCTGTCCTCATACAGGCGCTTCACCGCCGCCTGCGTGGAAGGTCCGTACACGCCGGGTGTGTCGGAGACGCCGTATCCGATTCCCGCGAGCGCCCGCTGGACCTGAAGGACGTCGTCGCCCTTCATCCCGTCCCGCAGATCCCGGTAGGCAGGCACCTTCCCCGGCAGAGCGACGATCGGCCGCCCGGACACGACGGACACCACGTCCCCCGCCCGCACCCGCGCCCCGACCTTCAGCGGCGGCTTCGACACGACGAGCTTCCCAGCCCCGCCCGACGCCACCGGCACCACCTCGACGGCCCTGGTCGGCGTCACGATCCCGCGCGCCACGACCCGCTGGGTGAGCCGCCGCTTCTCCACCGCCACCGTGATCACCGACGCCTCGGGCGGCCCCGCCTCCGCCGCCACCTGCTGCGGCGACTTGATCAGCGACGAGGCCCCCAGCCCCGCCCCCGACACCGCGACGGCCAGCGCGACCCCGCCCAGCAGCCACCGCCTTCTCCGGGCGGTGCGCACCGCGGTCGTCTTCGCGGCGCGCGGCGCGCCGCCGGGGTTCTCGTCCATCTCCGCCATGTTCGTCGGGTTGCGCTTCCTGGGCTCGGCGGTGCTCGACCGCTTCCCGGCGTGGTCAGCCGCCGGAGACGAGGTCATTGGCGTTGCGCACCCGGGTCTGCCACATCTCCTTGATCTCCTGGAGGCGCTCGCCGTTCTCCTCGACGAGGACCTCGTCGTTCTTCACGATCAGCTTCAGGAAGATGTCCAGGTAATCGACCTGGTCCATGCACTCGGCATCCGCCGTGGCGGTCCGGATCTCCTTCGGCGACGCCTTGGCGGTGTTCCAGTCGGGGTTGTCGGCCGCTTTGTTCCGCGAGGCGAACGAATAGCCTTTGCTCCGCATGCACGACCGCCACTTCTCCTGCATGTCGAGGTAGGCGGGATCGGCGATCGACCGCTCTGACGACTCGGCCCGCAGATGAAGGAGATAGTTCTCCCTATCGCTCTCGGACTCCTTGGAGGAGCTGCCGGACGGAGATCCCTTCGACAGGGTCCGCATCGCTTCTCCTCGGCACCCGTCGGCCGGGACGGGCTTGCCCGCGTACTCCTGGATCCCGCCGTACGCCACGTTGATCTCCTCGGCCGACGAAGACGTCGAGGGGCCGGTCTTCTCCCCCTGCTCGGCCACTTCCTGCGGGAACTCAACGGGCGGTGAATGGTATCCGTATTTCTCAGCGTATTGCACGGTGAAATAGCCGAGCGGCCGCTGGTCGTCCAGGATCCCGTCGAGGTGGAGGAACGGGCGGACGTGGTGCAGGTCCGCGATGTTGAATTTCTCGAGGCACGCGTTGGTCAGCCGCGTCACGGCCGTGCCCAGGTTCGCGCGCTCTTCCTCGGTCGGCAGATAGGCGTCCAGCGGCCTGCTGATCTCAAGCCGCGAATCCGACCCCTTCGTACCATCGGCCCCCTCCGGAGCCCCCGGCGCGGCCGAGCACCCGAGGAGAACCGACGAGAGAACCGAAAGCACGCCGATCCGTCGAAACCACATCTCATTCTCCAAGCGTCAGCAGAGGGGGCCCAGCCGAAGAACACCCGGCTGAACCCCCGGTAGGCGTTCAGCCGAAGCACGCTCGGCTGAATCCCGGTCGGCGAGGGCGGAGAGACCTCAGGTTTCTCCGCCCACGTAACCGCCGCAGTGTGCGTACCAGCCTTCCGAGCGCTTGCCCTTGCAAGCCTCGAACACCACCCAGGGCTGAGCTCATCGCGTCCCACACGTCCGCAGGACGATTCCAGCGCTCTGACGATGCTCGATCATCGGAGCACAGTTAATATGGCGTCTGTCTAATCTTCACGTCAAGCAGCCGTTTTTCGCGTTAACGGAGAGGCTCTCCCGGCCAGGCCCCGACAGTCAATTCGACGCTTCCCCAGGCGAGATCTTCCGAAAGAACAGCGGCGGAACGGTGGACTCCCTCGGGCCGAGGAGCGCAAAAGCCGGACGGGCGCGAACGTCTCGGACCCGATCTCTTCGCAGGCAAAAATCCGCTGGCCCCGCTCGAAGTGTCCACTCGAGCTCTCCAGGCCCCCACCAGTCCTGCCGGTGGCCCTCCCGACTCACTTACCAATCATGACTCTACGAATGGTAGATCGGCGGCCCTGGCACGGGTCACGGCGTCCTCGCACTATCTTTCCCGGGACTTCCTGCGGCCCGGCTCCGGCACTCTCGGGTCCACTCATGTGCCTTTAGTGGCAGAGCCCCGCCCACGGGCAACCCGCGATGGCACGCAGGCCACACCACAGAACCGACCTACCCTAAAAACGCGAACAACCCCGGACATGTGTCCGGGGTTGCGGCCGTTTGGGTGGTACCCCCAACCGGATACCAGCCAGATGGCTGCAAGCCGTCACCACCCGCCGGGCCGACTGGCACTATGCGCGCAGTTCGACATGACCTGCACGGGCTTCATCGTCATCCTGGGCGACGACGTCGGCTGGGGAGAGATCGGGGCCTACGGGCAGCGGAAGATCGCGAGGCCGCGGATCGACCGGATGGCCGCCGAGGGCCTCATGTTCACCGACGCGTACGCTTCCTCTCCGGTCTGCGCGCCGGACCGGGCGTCGCTGTTCACCGGGCCGCACTCGGGCCACACCGCGGTGCGCCGCAGCCCGCCGCGCCACGGGACCTCCCGCTCGGGGCCGATCCCACGTTCGCGTCCGTGCTGGCCGGGCTCGGCTACCGCACCGGCCTGTTCGGCAAGTGGGGCTTCGGACCCGACGAGGACGGCCCCGACCCTGCCGCACGCGCCTTCGACCATCCCCGATCTGGGCGCCTACACCGACACGGAGTGGAGCGGCCCCGACCGGGCGCATACCGCCCAGGTGGGTCTCCTGGGCGCCTACGTCGGCCGCGTCATCGACACGGCCACCGAACTCGGTTTGGCCGACGACACCGTCATCGTGTTCACCAGCGACAACGGGCCGCACGAGGAGAAGGGCGTCGACCCGGACTTCTTCGCAGTGGCGGGCCTGTTCTGCGGCTACAAGCGCAGCCTGTACGAGGGCGGCATCCGCATCCCGCTCGTCGCCTGGTCGCCGAGGCTGCCGGCGGCGACCGCCGGGAAGCGGAGCACCGTCCCTATCGCGCACTACGACCTGCTGCCCACGCTCGCGGACGTCGCCGGAGCACCCGTGTCGCCCGGTCTCGACGGTGTGTCGATGCGCCCGGCGCTGACGGGCCGGGGCACAGTGCCGGAGCGTCCTTACCTTCATTGGGGCGCGGGTGCATGCCGGCCGCACCCGGCACCAGCGCGCCCTGGAGCACAGGCGGCGCCGCGACGCCGCGGCGGCGGTGCGGTCTCAGCCGACGGGCAGATCGCGGCGCCGGAAGGCGGTGAGGCCCAGCGCGGTGAGGGCCAGGGCGAGGCAGATCAGGACGGCGAGCGGGACGAGGGTGAAGTCGGCGCCCGGCTTCGGGACGTGGGCGAACGGTGACAGGTCGAGCAGCGCCGGGTCGAGGTCGAGGGCCGCGCCGAAGAGCATGAGGAGCGCGGCGGCCCCGACCGCCGCCCAGGAGAGGGCGGTGAGGCGCGGCAGCGCCCGAACAGGACCGCACCGACCGCGCCGAGGACCCAGACGGCCGGGATCTGGGCCAGGGCGAGGCCCAGGACGCGGGCCGCGTCGTGGGCCTCGCCCGCGCCGAGGGCGTGCACGACTCCTGCGGCGAGCCCGCCGGCCGCGAGGATCGCCGCGGATCCCGCCGCTGCCGTGGTGAGGTGCGCGGCGGCCCAGCGCAGCCGTCCGGTGGGTGTGGCCATGAGGGGTTCGAGGTGCAAGGAGGACTCTTCACCGCGCAGGCGCAGGGTGGCGGAGACGGCGCAGCCGCAGGCGATGATGCCCATCGCCGAGGCGAAGTAGTCAGGGAGAACTCGGGGAACTTGTCGCCGGTGGTGAGGCTGACCGTTGAATGGGGTCGGTGACGGCAGTCAGGATCTCGCAGGTATCGTCATGGGGGAAATCGAGGGAACAGTGGTTTCTTGATAGGAGTTCGCTATCAGTCGTCCGACGATCGCCCAATTGAGGGCGTTCCTCGCCGTCGCGGATTATCTCCACTTCCGCGACGCCGCCGCGGCGCTGCGCATGAGCCAGCCCGCCCTGTCGGCGGCGGTGGCCGCGCTCGAGGACGCGCTGGCCACGAGGCTTGTGGAACGCACCACACGCAAGGTGCTGCTCACGCCCGCGGGGGAGATCGTGGCGCGCCGGGCGGCGATCGTACTGGCCGAACTCGACCGCATGGCAGAGGAGGTCGCGGCGGACAAGGGACCTTTGGCCGGTCCATTGCGGCTGGGGGTCATTCCTACCGTCGCGCCTTATTTGCTGCCGACCCTGCTGCCCGCTCTTAATTGTGATTTTCCCGACATTGAGCTTTCGGTGCGGGAGGAGCAGACAGCGACATGCGTCACAGAACTTCTCGCTGGACGTCTTGACGTCGTCGTGCTCGCGTTGCCCGTGACGGTTCCCGGGATCGTGGAGCACGAGCTGTACCGGGAGGAGTTCGTGCTCGCCGCCCCGTGCGCGCTTGAGGTGGACGAGCCTGTGCAGCGGCATCTGCTCGGCGACCTCGACGTGCTCCTGCTCAACGAAGGCCACTGCCTCAGGGATCAGGCGCTCGAGGTGTGCCGGGAGGTCGGCGCGAAAGCCGCCGCGGCGACCTACGCGACGAGCCTTTCGACGCTCGTGCATCTCGTGTCGGGCGGACTCGGCGTGACGCTGCTGCCGGAGTCGGCGGTTCCCATGGAGTCCGGCCGCGCGGGCATGGCCCTGTACCGCTTCGCCGAGCCCGCGCCCTACCGCCGCATCGGGCTCATCCACCGCGCGACGTCCCCGCGCGCCGAGGAGTTCGGCCTGCTCGCCGAGACGATGCGCCGCGCGGTGCGGGACAAGGATTGGAAAGTCCACATAGCCGCCTGACCGGGCGGATCATGAGGCGGGCGCAACCTCAAGATTGCGTCAAGGGACCTCCATCTACTCACTCAACGTGAGCAGCGGGTGCGCAATGTGACCATGCTGAGCGTCACGGTCACGCCTGCGCGCCGGTGGCTCACGGTGGCGGGTCGGCCATCGTGTTGTTACTTTCTGTGCGCTGATCATGACGTTGAGTGGCGATAGGAGAGGTGTCCTGTGCCCGTCCTCAAGCTTTTGCGCTGGTCCACCGCCCACGTGCCGGCCCCCGTCCGGCGGGCCATGGCCCGGCTCAAGGAGAACGGGCGTGCCGAGTTCCGGATAGACCTCGTCACGTGGACGTCCGAGGGCGACCTTCTGCTGTCCGGCTCCCACACCCCGCAGAGCCTCGTCCTACGGCACCGCGAGACCGGACGTGAGGTGACCGTCCCGGGGACCGCCGAAGGCGTCAGGGTGCCTTGCACGCGCGTGCTGTCCTTCGGGGACGAGATCCCTCTGGCGAGCGGCCACTGGGAGCTGCGCGACGCCGTATGGACGGGCAGGAGGCTGCCGCAGCGGCGCATCGAAGGGCTGCACGTCTTCACGCCGCGACAGCGCGGGACCCGCCTTGTCCTGGCCGTAACGCCCAACCACGCGCCCGACGAGAAGGGCCCGCGCGCGCAGGAGCGCCTTCAGTCGGGCCACTACGCGGGACGCAGGGCGCTGCCGCTGCTCGACCTCGTGGTCTTCGACTCGATGAGCGGCCGCGCCGCGTCCTGCAACCCCCGGGCCGTCCATGACGAGCTCGCCATGCGCGACCTGGGCCTCGAGTTCGTCTGGATCAGCGCCGACGGCCAGTTCACGCCGCCGTCGGGCAGCGAGGTCGTCCTGGCGGGGTCGCGGGCGCACTACGAGGTGATGGCCCGCGCGCGGTACGTCGTCGGGAACGTGCGGATGCCGCGCTGGTTCCGCAAGCGCGAGGGCCAGGTGTACCTCCAGACGTGGCACGGCACCCCGATCAAGCACCTCGGCCTCGACATCGAGGCGATGGCCGACCGGCGTGAGGCGGCCTTCGCCCACATCCGGAGTGACACGCCGCAGTGGGACTACCTGGTGTCCCCGAACCCGTACGCGACGCCGATCCTTCGCCGCGCGTACGGCTACGAGGGGGAGGTCCTGGAGGTCGGGTATCCCCGCAACGACGTGCTCTACCGTCCGGGCAAGGAGGAGAGGGCCGCCGCCGTACGGGCGATGCTGGGAATCCCGGAAGACAAGAAGATCGTCCTGTACGCGCCGACGTGGCGTGACGACCTGCGCTTCTCGGGGACCCCGCAGGAACTCGCCCTTGACGTCTATGACGCGCGCCGGGCCTTGGACGGCGATCACGTCCTGCTGGTACGGGCCCACCGCAACGCCCGTAAGGGGGCGGGCTGGCCCCGTCCTGACGCCTTCGTCCGCGACGTGTCGGCCTACCCTGACGCCGCCGATCTGCTGCTGATCTCCGACGTCCTGGTGACCGACTACTCCTCGGCGATGGTCGACTTCGCGGGCACGGGCCGTCCCGTCGTGGTGTTCGCGCCCGACCTTGAGCGCTACCGCGACCAGGTGCGCGGCCTGTACCTGGACCTCGAGGAGAAGGCCCCGGGACCGCTGCTGCGGACGTCCGGCGACGTCGTCGCGGCGCTGCGCGCGGGGGTGGCGCAGGGCGCGGACGAGGCGTTCCGCGCCGAGTTCTGCCCGTTCGACGACGGGGGCGCGGCGGCCCGGGTGATCGAGCACGTGTTCAAGGGGATGTGACGTGCCGCCCGTGCTGAGCGTGGTGGTCGCCTTCCGGGACCGCGAAGGACTCGCCGACACCCTCGACGCCCTGTCCGGGGTCGGGGCGTCCGGCGCGGTCGGGCTGCGCGTGGTGATGGTGGACGACGGATCCCTCGACGGCGCGGACACGATCGCCAAGGAGTACGCGACGGGGGACGAGCGCTTCGTCCTCGTCAAGGGCGAGGCCGGGGAGGAGCCGCGTAACGTCGGCGTCCGCCACGCCACAGGCTCCTACCTCGCTTTCGCCGACCCGGGTGACCTGCTCTCTCCGCTGCCGCTTGTGGCGTCGTTGGAGCGGACCGGCTCCGACCTGGCGATAGGCAGGGCCGTAGGGGTCCGCTATCCGGAGGGGCTGTTCGGCGGGGCGCGTACGGAGCCCGGCCTGCGCAGCGAGCCCTTGGTGCTGCACCACCGCACGCTGGGCGCGAAGGTCTTCCGGCGCTCGTTCTGGGACAGGCACGGGTTGTCCTTCCGTGACGGGCCCGAAGCGGCCCTCCTGCTCGGCGTGGCCGCCCATGTCCTCGCCGCGCGGACCGACGTGCTGCCCGAACTCGTCCACGGGCATCCCGCGCCGGTACGGCAGGACCTGCTCGCGCTGGTGCGCGCGCTCGCGGAGGCGTCGGCGCACCTCGCCGAGCACGCGCCGCGCACCCGGGCGGAGTTCGACCGCAGCGCGGTCACCGGCGAGCTGGTGCGGGTGCTGCACGCCGTCGCGCAGGTCGAGGAGGGCAGGCGCGAGCTCTTCGCCGCCGCCCACGCCTACCTGTCCTGCGTCTCGCGCGACATCTTCCACGACGTGCCCGTCATGCACCGGATGCGCTGTCACCTCACGGCGGAGGGCCTGCTCGATGACTTCCTTGAGGTGACCCGGTACGAGCAGGCTTGGGGGACGCGCGCGGGCGTCATCCAGCGCGGCATGCTCTGGCGGACCTGGTACCACCACTATCCGCAGCTGTTCGACAACCGCGTACCGCAGGAACTCCTACGGGCCTCCCGAGAGATGACGTTCACGACGGCCGTGGACGAGGTCGAGCACGTCCACGGCTCCCTGCTGCGCATCACCGGCCACGCCTACATCGAGCTGCTCGACCTGCCCGGCACCGGGGACGGCGACCTCAAGCTGACCCTCGTGGAGGCCGGAGGCAGACGCCGCGTACCCGTCGACTTCCAGCGCGCGGAAAGGCCGGACCTCACGGCGCGCTCCGCGCAGGCGGCGGCCTCCTACCGTGGCGGCGGCTTCGTCGCCATCGTTGACGCGGCGCGGCTCGACGCGGGGGAGTGGCGGCTCGAGGTGACGCTGTCGCACCGCGGCGTACGCCGGACCGCCTACGCCGCGGGGACGTCCGACGGGCGGCGCGCCCGGCCGGCCGGGGTGCGGGTCGAGACCGGCCTGTGGGCGCAGCCGGTGTGCGCGCGGACGTTCGCGCTGAGGCTGCGTCCGCTGCGCGCGCTGGTGACGGGCTGCTCGGTCGAGGACGGCGACCTCGTCCTCACCGGATGGGCCCCCGGCGAGGAAGGCCCCCTGACGGCCGGAGCGGCCGCGATACCCCTCGAGTGGACCGGACAGGACGGATTCCGCGTCCGGGTCCCCCTCGGCGGTCTCAGCGCCGCGTGGACGCCCCTCAGGCTCGGCGACACCCCCCTGACGGCCGGCGACCTGCCCCCCGTCGCGTCCTGCGGGCTCGTCCTGGTCCGCGACGAGGACGGCGTCCTCGCCCTGCGGAAGCGTCCGCCGGGCCCGCGGGTGCTGCGCGCCGAGCCGGAGGGCGCGGGCGTGCTTCTGTCCGGCGACCTGTGCGGCGGCGACGGCCTGTGGCTGCGGCACACCGGCACCGGCGACCTGCGCGCCCTGCCCTGCGACGCCGACGGCGACATCCCCATCCGTTTTGACGACCTCGTCCCGATAGGCGGCGGCGAGTGGGACGTCGTAGACGGCGAAGGCGTCCCCGCGACCATCGACCGGACCGCCGCCGCGCGGCTCCCCGGCCCGCGCGGCCACCGCAGGGCCGAGTTCGACCTCCGCGTCACCGCACGCGACGGTCTGCGGCTAAGGGTCCGACCCGGCTTGCGCGACGAGGAACGCGGCGGCTTCCACCAGCGCAGGCTCGCCGAGCAGCACTATCCGAGGCTGCGCGCGCGGCCCCTGTTCGACCGCGTCGTCTTCGAGGCCCATGAGGGCGCGCGCTGCTCCGGAAGCCCACGGGCCCTCTTCGACGCGCTGCGCGAACGCCGTCCCGACCTCGACCTTCTGTGGGTCGCGCGCGACGCCTCCTTCGCCGTCCCGGAGGGGGTCGACTGCGTCGTCCGGGACAGCGCCGAGCACTACGCGGCCCTGGCGACGTCCCGGTGGGTGGTGAGCGACGGGCTGCTCCCCGAGTGGTTCCGCAAGCGCGAAGGCCAGGTCTACCTGCAGACGTGGCACGGCGCGCCGCTCGCCGGCGTGGGGTTCGACCCGAGGGAGCCGCGCGGGTTCGCCGAGGCCGCGCGGCAGGAGCGGATCGCCGCGGACGTCGCCCAGTGGGACCACCTGGTGTCCCCGAACGCCTACAGCACCCAGATCCTCCGCAGGGCCTTCGACTACGACGGCCCGGTGGTGGAGTCCGGCTACCCGCGCAACGACGTCCTGGCGGCGCTGGACCTCACCGAGGGCACGCGCGCGGCGCGGGCGCGGCTCGGGCTGCCCGCCGACGCCAGGATCGTCCTGCACGACCGTTCGCTCGACACCCGCGCGCTGCGGGCCGAGGTGCCCGACACGGTGTTCCTCGCCGCGGCCGACCACGACCCGACCGACCTGTGCCTCGCCGCCGACGTGCTCGTCACGGGCGTCTCCGCGCTCATGTTCGACTTCGCCGTCACGGGCCGTCCGGTGTACTGCCACCGGCCGGTCGAGCGCAGGAACTACTTCGACGTCCATGTCGAGGGGCCCGGTCCCGTTCTGGATGACATGTCCGCACTGGCCGCCGCGCTGCGCGACCCGTCCGGCTCGAGCGCCGGGTTCGCCGCCCGGTTCTGCCCGCTGGACGACGGCCTCGCCTCGACGCGGGTGCTCGGCCGGGTCTTCGACAGGTCCCGCGACGACAGGGTCTTCGGCGTGTCCCGCAAGAAGCGCAAGAGGAAGGCCAGATGAGCCCTCGGCTGAGCGTCGTCGTCCCGATCTACAACGTCGAGCGGTACCTTCCCGCGTGCCTCGACTCCCTTGCCGCGCAGACCTTCGCCGACCTCGAAGTGATCATGGTCGACGACGGGTCGACCGACGGAAGCGCGCTGGTCGCCAAGTCGTACACGCACAAGGACCGGCGGTTCACGCTGATCCAGCAGGAGAACCGGGGGCCGGGCCCGGCCCGCAACCTCGGCGTCTCCCAAGCGCGCGGCGAACTGCTCGCCTTCGTGGACGGGGACGACCTCGTCCACCGCGACGCCTACACCAGCCTCATCGGCTCGCTCGACCGGACCGGCTCCGACCTCGCGTCCGGCGGGCTGCGCAGGTTCGGCAGCCGCGGCGTACGGCACTCGCCCCTGCACCGGGCGGCTTTCGCCGGGGACAGGCTCGCCACCCACATCAGCCGCTTCCCCGACCTAGTAGCCGACCGGATCGTTTGGAACAAGGTGTGGCGGCGCGCCTTCTGGGACCGCAACGGGCTCGCGTTCCCCGCCGGGCTCTACGAGGACATCCCCGTCGCGCTGCGCTCGCACGTGAAGGCGCGCAGTGTGGACGTCATCAGCGGGCCCGTGTACCTGTGGCGTGTACGCGACGCTGGGGAAGCGTCGATCACCGAGCGTTCCGGGGAGCCCGCCAACGCCTGGGACAGGCTCGCCGTACTGCGCGAGATGCGCGCGGTGATAGCCGCCGAGGCGGCTGAGGCGCTGCCCGCGTTCGACAGGTTCACCCTGGAGTTCGACCTCCCCAAGCTCGCGTGGGCGATCGACGCGTCCGGCGACGCCGAGGCCGCGGCCCGTATCCGCGAGTTCGTGGGCGGCCTTGACGAGAGCGCGGGCAAGGACCTGCCCGCCTACGCGCGACTTCGCAACCACCTCCTTGGCCAGGGACTCCTTGACGAGTTGGGCGAGGTCCTCAGGTTCGAGGCGGAAGCCGAGTCCGCGCCCGTCCGGCCCTACGGGAAGCTGCGCAGACGCTGGCTCGCCGACTACCCCTTCCTGCGCGACAGCCGGGTCGCCGTACCCGACGACATGTACGACGTGACGTCGGAGCTCGCGTTGAGCACCCGCGTCAAGGACGTCTGGTGGGACGGCGACCTTCTGCTCATCGAGGGATACGCCTACATCGCGCGGATCGAGACCAGGGCGGAAGACCGGATGCGCGCCTGGGCCGTCGAAGGCAAGACGGGCAAGCGGCAGCGTTGCGCGCTGCGCAGGGTGCGCGCGCCGGAGGCGACCGTGGAGTCCGAGCAGTCGGCGGTCAGCCACGACCACTCAGGGTTCGTCCTGGAGATCCCGGCGCTTCCGCGCGGGGACTGGCGGATCTACCTTGAGCTGTCCTCTGGCGGGCTCAAGCGGACCGCGACCCTGAACCGTCCGGCTGCGGGACGTGCCTCCTGGACGCCGTACCTCAACGTAGGGGTCGGGTTCCGGGCGCAGGCCATGTACGACGACGAGGGGCTGTTCGTCAGGGTGCGGCGCGTACGGTCGCTCGTGACGTCGACGTCCGTGACGCCCGAAGGCGTGCTCACCATGCGGGGCTGGGCGTCCGCGCCGGGAGAGGCCGCGCTCGTCGCGACGTGCGGGACGCGCAGGATCGCCTTCCCCGCGCGGCGCGAAGGCCAGATCTTCACCGCGGAGGTCCCCTTGGCGAAGCTCAACACCTCGCGAGGCGAGTCCTTCGCCGGGAGCGCCCAGTGGGAGCTGCGGATCGCGGCGTCGGAGCAGAAGTTCACGCCCCTCGTGGAGCCCTCGGTCGCCGAGATCCGCTGGGCCGACGGGGCGACGGAACTCGCCGTCACCCGGACCCGGTACGGGGCCGCCGCCGTCGTCGTCAGGCCCGCCGGGCTCACGCTCACCGACTTGCGCTGGGAGCACGACGCGCTCGCGCTCGACGGAGAACGCTCGCCGGGGGCCGACGAGCCGGACGAGGTCGTCCTGCGGCGCGGGCACGCGCGGCACAGGCTCACCGTGCGCTGGACGGGACGTGCGTTCCGGATCGTGGTCGACCCGTCGGCGCTGCCGGGGCCGCTCGGGCCCGCGCCGCTCGCCAGCGGGACATGGGAGCTCCTTGCCGTCAGCGGGGAGGTGGAGCGGCCGGTTGTGCTGGAACGGCGGCTGCTGCCTGTGCTGCCTCCCGCACTGCCCCTTGGCGGACGCGTCTACCGGCCCACGTACGGCGAGGGGTTCAGGCTGCACGCAGCGCGCGCGCTTGCCGACGACGAACGCGGCGCGTACGCGCAGCGAAGGCTGCGCGAGGTGGACTACCCGAGGTACCGCGCCGAACCCGTGACGGACACCGCGGTGTTCCTGAGCGGAAGGGGGGCGACCTGCGCGGGCGGGCCGCGCGCGGTCTTCGAGGAGCTGCGCGGCCGCGCTACCGGGCTCGACCTTGTGTGGCTCAGCTCCGACGACGGCTTCGCCGCGCCGGAAGGGGCGCGGATAGTCGGGACGGGTACGCGGGAGGCTTACCGGCTTCTAGCGCGCGCACGGTACGTCGTCAGTGACGGGCCTCCACAGCCCTGGCACAGGTCGGGCGAAGGAAGGACCTGGATGCGGACCGGGCGTACGCCGCTGCTGCGTGCGGCCGAACCGCCGGGGGTGTCGGCTGATGTTGTGCTTTCTCCTGGTTCGGGGGCTTCTGCCCTGTTGCGGGAGGGGCTCGGGCATGAGGGGGAGGTGCTCGAGGTCGGGACGGCGGCCGGGGACGTGCTCCTCGCGGCAGACGCGGGGGAGCGGGCCGTGCGCGTCAGGGAAAGGCTCGGGCTTCCCTTGGGGCGGCGGGTCGTGCTGTACGCCCCGGCGAAGCGGGCGGGGGCGGGGCACGGGTCGGTCGCGCGATTCGAGCTGCGGCTCGACCTCGAGGAGGCGAGGGCGCGGCTCGGGCGCGACCATGTGCTGCTGATCCGGGCGCATCCGGACACGGGCGGGACCGGGCTGCGCGATGACGCTTTCCTGCGCGATGTCACCTGGTATCCCGACATGGCCGACCTGTACCTGATCGCGGACGTGCTGGTGACCGACTACTCGTCGGCGGTGTTCGAGTACGCGCTGACCGGGCGGCCCATGGTGTTCCACCCCTACGACCTCGACGCGCACCGCAGGCACCCCGGGTTCCTCGTGCCGTACGAGGAGACGGTTCCTGGGCCCGTCGTGCGGGACCCGTCGGAGCTCGTGGACCGCATTAGCGCGCTTGACGACGTCGTCTCCCGGCACGGTGACGCGCTCGCCGCCTTCGCGGCCCGCTACACCGGCGCGGAGACCGGGCGGGCGGCCCGTCGGGCCGTCGACCGGCTCCTGTCGCCCTGATCAGCCGGCCCGCCGCCGCGTCACGGCCCGCACCACGACGAGCAGCGCCACCACGACCGCCGCCACCGGCACAAGCCGCCACACCCGCTTCCCGCCGACCCCGACCTCATCGATCAACCCCCCGGCCGTGATCGGCCCCTCCGGCTCAGGACGCGGCGGCACCACCGGATCCACAGCCGGAACATCGGCCAACGCCGCGCCGCCCCCGCCCACAACGTGCCCAGCCTCCTCCGGCGAGACGGTCGGCTCAGCGACCTCCCCCGCGACGGCCTCGGAGGGCCCGCCAACGGGGCCCGCCTCCTGCGCGACGGGCTCGGAGGGCTCGTCGGCGGGGTCCGCCTCCTGTGCGAGGGGCTGGGAGGGTGCGTCCGCTTTGTCCGGCTCGTCGGTCGGATCCGTCGGCTCGGCGACCTCCCGCGTGAGGGGTTCGGAGGGTCCGTCGGCGGGGCTCGGGTCCTGAGTGAGGGGTGCCGAGGAGGGTGCGGGGTCGGGTTCCTGCTCGGAGGGCCCGTCCGAAGGGCTCGGGTCGGAGGGCCCGTCGGCGGGGCCTGCCTCCTGCGCGACGGGTTCGGAGGGCTCGTCGGTGGGGCTCGGGGCCTGGGCGAGGGGTTCGGAGGGCTCGTCGGCGGTGCCGGGGGGCTGTGGGAGGGGTTCTGAGGGGGGGTCTTGGGGGGTTAGGGAGGGGGTTAGGGAGGTGGCGAAGCGGGTGAGGAGTTTGGTGGCGGTTTCTTGGATGAGGGGGGTGGGGAGGGCGGCGGCGCGGCCGGTGAAGGTGGCGCGGGTGTGGAGGATGACGCGGCAGCCGTCGGGGGTGGGGAGGACCGTGGCCTGGAAGACGGCCTCGGCGGTGCCCGCGCCGCGGGCCTCGCGGGCGGTGGCCTCGAAGATCGCGGTGCGGGTGAGGTCGTCGACGACCGCGGTGCGGACGACGCCCTTGAAGGTGATCGTCGTCGCGCCGAACTTGATCTTCACCCTGCCGTGGTGCTCGGCGTCCTCGGACGCGTCGAGGACCGCGCCGGGCATGAGCGGCGCGACGCGCGGGACGTCGAGGAGGGCGCGCCAGGCGGTGTCGGCGTCGGCGGTGAGCGCGAACTCGGTGTCGAATTCCATCGGGCCTCCCTGGTTCCGCGCGAAACCCTACGTCGCGCGGGCAGCGGCTGCCACAGGAGGTCCGTGACGGGTCTGTCCGGGGGTTCGCATGACGCGGGCGGCGATGCCGGGTAAAGTTGCCCGCATGTTCTCCGCCTTCTCGTGTTGTTGTCGCTGACCCGCGTACTCCGCCCCGTCAGTCGACCACCCGAAGGATCTTTCGTTGAAGGCCGAGACTTTCCCTGACATCACCATGGCCGCCGCCGCGCCGGTGATCTCCGACGCCCCGCCGACCGTGGGCCAGCTGGCCTGGCGGGTCAGCCAGGCCGCGGCACGTCCCGACGAGTGGTGGCACCGGGTGAAGTTCGTCCCGGATGAGCGGGTCCGGGTGGATCTGGACAACGGGCTCACCCTGATCATCTGGGCGCCGGGCTTCCGGCTTCCCGCGCACGACCACGGCGGCCACCTCCAGGCGATGGCGGTGATCGCGGGCGAGCTCGCCGAGGTCGTCGTCGGCGACGACGGCGCGACCGTCCGGCCGCTGCGCGCCAACCGGGTGCGGATTCAGGCGGGCGACCGGATGCACGAGGTCGTCAACCCCGGCGACGGCTACGCGGTCACCCTGCACGCCTACGCCTGACCGCGCCGCCCCCGGCTGAGCACGCCGATCATCAGCACCGCCGCGTACCCGACGGCGAGGCCGGGCACGAGGTACTTCAGCGGCACGGGGTCGAGCCAGGCCAGGGCGGCCCCGCCGAACAGCCCGGCGACGACGAGGTAGAAGATCCCCGCGGCGAACGCGCCGGGGTCGGTCCTGTGCGCCACTGTCTTGTCCGTCTTATCCGCCACCGCGGATCACCTCCACATCGCCGAGCATGCCCTTGACGTGCACCTCGAGCGTCGGCGGGTTCTGGCCCGACCCGTCGAGGACCTGGTCCACCCGGGCGCGCGGGCCGCTGTTGATCTTCTTTTCGACGGTGATGTCGCCGAGGTTCGTCGCGGCGTGCAGCTCGACGCGGGCGTGCGCGGGCAGCACGATCCGGATGCCGCCGACGCCGAGCTTGGCGTCGACCCGGTAGCGGTCGCCGGGGTTGAGCGCGAGGGTGGTGAGGTCGAGTGTGCCGTTGCCGGCGACGAGGCGGTACGGCTGGGTCGTCGCGTTGGGGTCGACCGGCCGCCATTCCACGTCGCCGAACCTGCTTCCTGGCGGTAGTTCCGTGGTCGCGGCGCTGGCCAGCAGCGCCATCGACAGCAGCGCCCCGACGCCGACGAGCCCGCGCGGCCTGCCGAACCAGGTCCCGGCGACGAGGCCGAGCCCGACGACGGCGAGGGCGGCGCTCAACGCGAGCTGCTGGAGGTGGTCCGGGTTCAGCCGGGTCGCGCTGACGGCCCAGGCCGCCGCCCCCGCGAGGACGAGGGTCGTCAGGGTCAGCCAGGGCGTCCCGCGCCTGCGCGGCGGCTGCGGCGACGTGGCCCCGGACGGCTCCACCGGCGCTTCGGGGGTCTTCATCCGGTTCAGGTCGATCTGCACCCCGGACGGCGGCTGGGCGGGGATCGGCCGGAGCGTCGCGAGGTCGATCCACTCCGACGGCCCCGCGTACGTCGCGGCCGAAGCCGTCGCCGCCGGGACGGTCTGGGGGGTGAGGGGTTCGCCGCGCAGCCGTTCGGGCAGGGTCCGCGCGGTCTCCACGAGGTCGACCCCGCGCGTCTGCGCGATCATGCCGATGAGCAGCAGGATCATCATCGCGCCGAGCGCGCCCGCGTCGAGCCCGCCGGCCGCGCCGCTGAGCACCACGTCGAGGATGACGCCGCCCGCGAGCGCGATCCCGAGCAGCGCGAGCACCGCCGACCCCGGGATGACCCGCCGCGCGCTCCGCTCGACGACGCCGGGCCCGCCGCCCGGCTCGGCCATCAGCACCGCCGCGAGCACATAGAGCGGGATCGCGGTCCAGGTGACGAAGACCAGCACCCCCCACCCGATCCGGAACACCAGCGGATCGATGCCGGTGTACCTCCCGATCCCGGTGCACACCCCGGCGACGAGGCGCCCCTCGGCCCCCCGGGCCAGCCTGTCGGTCGTCATGCCCCTTATCGTCCCCTGCCCCGTCGCCCCCCGCCATCCGGGACAGCCCTGACCCGACCCTGATTCGCCCATCCGGCGAACCCCCAGTTCGCGGGGTCGGGGTCGGTGGGGGACCCTGAGGGGAAATGGGGGGCGGGCCCTGATGCGGGGTGGCCTGGGAGGGTGTGGAATCGAGGGCATGGGGACTGACGGCATTGTTCGGTTGGAGCGGCGGCGGGACGGGCGGCTGCTCGCGGGGGTATGTGCCGGGTTGGCGGGGCAGTTCGGGCTTGAGCCGGTCGTCGTGCGGTTGGCGTTCGTGGTGCTGGGGGCGGCGGGGGCTTACGGGATAGCGGCTTATGGGGCGTTCTGGATACTCACCGCGGCGCGCGAGGAGGAGGCCAAGCGACGCGACCCCGCGCAGTTGCTGGCGTATGCGCTGCTCGGGGGCGCCCTGTCGCTGGTGACCGGTGTGTCCGGGATCGCGCAGATCGCCCTGTGGCCGCTGCTCGTCGTCGGGATGGGCGCGGTGATCCTGTGGCAGCAGGCCGGACGCGACCAGCGCGAACGGCTCGCGGCGCTGCCGCAGGGCATGTGGTGGCGCAGCCTGCTCGGGGCGCTGCTGGTGACGGCCGGGATCGGCGGGTTCTTCGCGCAGCGGGTGTCGCCGCAGGAGATCCCGCAGGTCCTGCTGGCGACCGCGATCATCCTCACCGGCGTGACGGTCGTCATCACGCCGTGGCTGGTGAAGCTGTGGCAGGAACTGGACAACGAGCGGGCCGAGCGCGTCAGGTCGCAGGAGCGGGCGGAGGTCGCCGCGCACATCCACGACTCGGTGCTGCACACGCTGACGCTCATCCAGCGCAGGGCGCACGACCCGAAGGAGGTCGCGCGGCTCGCCAGGTCGCAGGAGCGCGACCTGCGCGCCTGGCTGTACCAGCCGAAGTCGGACTCGTCGCAGATGTTCGCGGCGGCGGTGAAGGAGGCGACCGCCGAGATCGAGGACCTGCACGGCGTCCCCATCGAGGTCGTGTGCGTCGGCGACTGCCCGCTCGACGACCGGATCGGCGCGATGATCCAGGCGGCGCGCGAGGCGACGGTCAACGCCGCGAAGTACTCCGGCGCGCCGAACATCTCGGTGTACGCGGAGGTCTCAGGGGACGAACTGGAGATCTTCGTCAGGGACCGGGGCAAGGGATTCGACCTTGACGCCATCCCTGACGACAGAATGGGCGTGCGAGGCTCGATCATCGGCCGGATGGAACGGCACGGCGGTACCGCCCGGGTCCGCAGCGCGCCCGGCGAGGGCACCGAGATCAGGTTGGAGCTGAAGAAGTGACGCGTGTGGTGTTGGTGGACGACCACCAGATGTTCCGGACCGGTGTGCGCGCCGAGCTCGGCCCGGAGATCGAGGTGGTCGGCGAGGCCGACGACGTCGACTCGGCGGTCTCGGTGATCACCGCGACCGAGCCGGAGGTGGTGCTGCTCGACGTGCACCTGCCGGGCGGCGGCGGCGTCGAGGTGCTGCGCAGGGTCCTGCCGTCGAAGACGACGCGGTTCCTCGCGCTTTCGGTGTCGGACGCGGCCGAGGACGTCATCGGCGTCGTGCGGGGCGGTGCGCGCGGGTACGTCACCAAGACGATCTCGGGGCCCGAGCTGACCGAGGCGATCGGCAGGGTCGCCGACGGGGACGCGGTGTTCTCGCCGCGTCTGGCAGGGTTCGTCCTTGACGCGTTCAGCGCCACCGACGCCCCCGCCGCCGACCCCGAACTCGACCAGCTCACCGCCCGCGAACGCGAGGTCCTGCGGCTCATCGCGCGCGGCTACGCCTACAAGGAGATCGCCAAGGAGCTGTTCATCTCGGTCAAAACGGTCGAGACCCATGTGAGCAGCGTCCTGCGCAAGCTCCAGCTGTCGAACCGGCACGAGCTCAGCCGCTGGGCCGCCGCCCGCCGCCTCGTCTAAGGGCTATCGGCGAGGGCGAGCTTCAGTACCGCCGACGTGTACACGGTCTTGCCTTGCGCACTTGTCTCCCGGCTGCCGAGGTAATGGGCGGTCTTCGCGTCGAGGAAGACCTCCTGGCGCACCCCGTCGGGCGTGGTGAACGCGTAGGACGTCACGGGACGGCCGATCCAGTCGTGCGCGTCGGCGTCGGTGGTGACGCCGGGGATCAGGGCGAGCGCGTCGGCGAGCTTTTCCCGGGTGCGTTCTTCGCGGAGTGTGCTGAACAGGGCGAGGTGGACTTTTCGGAAGGCGGCGGCGTTGTCGGTTCCGGCCGTGTTGCTCGCGAGGTCCCTGAGCTCCTTGACGAGATCGGCGAGCAGCGCGGGTTCGATCGCGTCGCAGCGATCGGCTGAGTCGCCTGGGCAGCGCATATGCCCCGGTTTTGGCAGCCGTGACGTCGTCACCGAGGCCCATCCGGCGAGCCCTTCCGCGTCGGCGACGGGATGGGCGGCCTCCCGGCACAGCCGGTAGGGCGTGGCGTCGGGCGCGCATCCGTCAGGGGTGTCGGCCTGGGTCACGACGACCTGGGGCCCGTCGGACGGGTCGGCGGAGGGCCACGCGGAGGGGTCCGAGGCGCGTTCGACAAGCGCGGCGACGTGCCCGTCACCCGTCTGGGAGACGGCGGGCGCGGATTCGCCGGTGGGCCACAGGAGGGCGGGGACCGTGAGGGTCGCGGCGGTCAGCGCCGCGGCGACGGCGAGCGCGGGCCAGCCGCGGAGGCGACGGGTCCGGCCGGTGAACTCGGGCCGGGAAAGGCCGGACGGAGGGGCGTGTTCGAGGGTGCGGCCGAGGGTGCGCAGTTCCGTCATGTCGTCCATGTCAGTCAAGCTCCAGGGGGTTGACGCCGAGGGCGGCGCGGGTTCTGCGGCGGGCGCGGTTGAGCCGGGACCTGACGGTGCCGACGGGGATGGACAGCGCGCGGGCTGTCTCCTCGTAGGTGAGGTCGGCCCAGGCGATGAGGAGCAGGACGTCGCGGTCGCCCTGGGACAGCGCGGCGAGGGCCGCGGCGAGTGACGGGCCCGCCGAGACGGCTGTGAGATCGGTCACGACGCGTTCGTCCTCGGCGGCCACGGACGGTGACGTGTGGGCGCGCGAGAAGGCGCGGTACCGGGTGGTCTCCTCGCGCCGATGCCGGGCGACGAGCCGCGTCGCGATCCCGTACAGCCAGGGAAGGGCGACGGGATAAGCCGGGTCGTAACGCCCCCGTTTGCGGAACGCGACAAGGAACGTCTCGGCGACGACGTCCTCGGCGGCCTCGGGCCCGACGCGTCGGGAGACGTGCCGGTAGAGGGCGCCGGAGTGCCGGTCGAACAGGACGGAGAACAGCTCGGGCCGTTCGCGCGACGCGACGATCAGCGCGCCGTCCGACGGCTCCCGGGGCGGGTCGGGGGCGAGCGGGACGGGTGGGTCCGGATTGTCGGAACTATTGTGCGTAGGGAGAAGTGTCACATTCTGCTTCTCCACAAGGCCGCCGAAGGGTTCACGCAGCGCCGCAAGATCGGGTTTTTTGGGAGGTATGGCAACATTTCTCCGGCGTCAGGCGTCTTTTGTCTTGACGGGTGTTCGGGAGTGTGAGGCGGGGCGAAGGTATCTTGGCGGGGATGAAGCGTGCGATCTGGATCACCCTGGGCTCGGCCGTGGTGTGGGGCACCGCGCATTTCGCGACCGGGCGGCGGGTGACCGGGGCGCTGCTGCTCGCGCTTCAGGTCGCGCTCACCGTGGGGGTGGCGCTGCTGGTGTGGCCGTTGCGGGAGAACGCGACCGAATGGTTCGTGCAGCCGCAGTGGCTGAACGTGCTGCGGCTGGGGATCGTGGTCGTCGGGGCGGTGTGGGCGGCGGTCATCGTGCGGTCCTACCAGCTCGTGTCGCCGGGGCGTCCGGTGCTCGTCGCGCTGGTCGTGGTGCTGTGCCTCGCGGTCGCCGCGCCGCTGGCGTACGCGGTGGAGCTGACCCGCGTCTCCCAGGACTTCGTGGACGAGGTCTTCGCCAAGAGCACCCGCAAGAACCCGTTCGGCGGGGTGGAACGCATCAACCTGCTGCTCATCGGGGCCGACGCCGCGCCCAACCGGCCCGGTGTGCGGACCGACAGCATGACCGTCGCCAGCATCGACACCCGCAATGGCACGACCACGCTGTTCAGCCTCCCGCGCAACCTCGAGGACGTGCCGATGCCGACGCCGGTGTCGCGCGCGGCCTTCCCCGACGGCTTCCAGGGCGACGGCGCGGGCACGCCCGGCCTGCTCAACGAGGTCTTCCAGTGGGCCGAGGACCACCCGGAGATCGTCCCCGGGGTGGCCGACGGCAAGCGCGGTCCTGAGCTGCTGAAGGAGACCGTCGGAGGGATTCTCGGCCTCAAGGTCGACTACTACGTCATGGTGGACATGGCCGGGTTCGCCGAGCTCGTCGACGCCGTCGGCGGGGTCAGGGTGAACGTCACCGAGGAGCTGATCTACGGCAGGCAGAACCAGGGCCGCATCCCGGCGGGCGACCAGATCCTCACCGGCGAGCAGGCGCTGTGGTTCGGCAGGACCCGCACGAACAGCGACGACTACAACCGCATGTCACGGCAGAAGTGCCTGCTCTACGCGCTGTCGCAGCAGGCCGACCCCGGCACGCTGCTGACCCGTTTCCACGGGATCGCCGGGGCCGCCAAGCGCGCGGTGTCCACCGACCTTCCGGGCAACTCGCTGCCCCCGCTGATCAGGCTGTCGAAGAAGATGCGCGGCAAGGACGTCAAGAGCGTCCAGTTCGTGCCGCCGCTGATCAGCACCGCCTACCCGGACTGGGAGCTGATCCGCGCCAAGGTCATCGAGACCCTGGCCAAGCCCGCCAAGCCGACCGCGGCGGTGAGCCCGGCCGCCGCGACGCCGTCGCCCACCGCGACGCCGACTGACGGCGAGTCCCCGCAGGCCGCCGAGCCCGACTCCCTCGCGGCGACCTGCGGCTAGCGCGCTACAGCTTCTCGACCGGCGCGAAGCGCAGCAGCAGGTGCCGCACCCCGTAGTCGCCGCCGAAGTCGACCGACGCCGCGGCCTTGTCGCCGACGCCGTCGACGGACACGACCGTGCCGAGCCCGTACTTGTCGTGCGTGACGCGGTCGCCCACGGCGAGGTTCGGCACCGCCCGGTTGCCCGGCGACCGCACCCCCGGGCGTGACGCGGCGGCCGCCAGCGCGGGCGCGGCGGTGATCTCCGCCACCTTCTCGACCACGAGGTGCTGCGGGATCTCCTTGAGGAACCGGGACACCGGGTTGGACTGCGGCGCGCCCCAGGACGAGCGCATCTGCGCCCGCGACACGTGCAGCCGCTCGCGCGCCCGGGTGATCCCGACGTAGGCGAGGCGGCGTTCCTCCTCGAGCTCCTTGGGGTTGCCCAGGGCGCGCAGGTGCGGGAAGACGCCGTCCTCCATGCCGGTGAGGAACACCACGGGGAACTCGAGGCCCTTGGCGGTGTGCAGCGTCATCAGGGTGACGACGCCCTCGCCGTCGTCGGGGATCTGGTCGGAGTCGGCAACGAGCGCGACGCGCTCGAGGAACGCGGTGAGCGGGTTGGGCGGCTCGGCGTCGCCCTCCTCGCGGGTGTCGTCGCCGTCGGCCAGCAGGTCCTCGAACTCGCGGGCGACGTTCTCCAGCTCCTGGAGGTTCTCCACCCGGGTCTCGTCCTGCGGGTCCTTGGACGCCCTCAGCTCGGCGAGGTAGCCCGTCTTGTCGAGGACCGCCTGGACGATCTCGGCGGGCCCGTGCCCGGGGACGAGCGCGCGCAGCTCGTCAAGGAGCGCGACGAATTCGTTGATCGCGTTGAGCGAGCGGGTGGCAAGGCCCGGGACCGTCTTGGCCTCGCGCAGCGCCTGCCAGAACGAGATCCGCGAGCGTGCCGCGTGCACCTCGACGCACGCCTCCGCGCGGTCGCCGATGCCGCGTTTGGGGACATTGAGGATGCGCCGCAGCGAGACGGTGTCCTCGGGGTTGGCCAGCACGCGCAGGTAGGCGAGGAGATCGCGGATCTCCTTGCGCTCGTAGAACCGGACGCCGCCGACGACCTTGTAGGGCAGCCCGACGCGGATGAAGACCTCTTCGAACACCCGGGACTGCGCGTTGGTGCGGTAGAAGACGGCGACGTCGCCTGGCTTGACGCCGTGCTCGTCGCCGAGCCTGTCGATCTCGCCCGCGACGAACGCGGCCTCGTCGTGCTCGTTGGAGGCGACGTAGCCGGTGATCTTCTCGCCCTCGCCCTGGTCGGACCAGAGCCGCTTGGGCTTGCGGTCGCCGTTGCGCTCGATGACGGCGTTGGCGGCGGAAAGGATCGTCTGGGTGGAGCGGTAGTTCTGCTCGAGCAGGATCGTGGTCGCGTCGGGGTAGTCGCGCTCGAACTCGAGGATGTTGCGGATCGTCGCGCCGCGGAAGGCGTAGATCGACTGGTCGGCGTCGCCGACCACGCACAGCTCGGCCGGGCCGAGGCCCTCGACGGGCGCGGCGAGCTTGCGCACCAGCTCGTACTGGGCGTGGTTGGTGTCCTGGTACTCGTCCACGAGGACGTGCCGGAAGCGTCGCCGGTAGTGCTCGGCGACGTCGGGGAAGATGTCGAGGAGGTTGACCGTGGTCATGATGAGGTCGTCGAAGTCCATCGCGCCGGCCTGCTGGAGGCGCGCCTGGTACATCTCGTACGCCTCGGCCAGGGTCTGGTCCATGTGCGTGGTCGCGCGCGTCTTGAACGTCTCGTAGTCGATCAGCTCGTTCTTGAGGTTGGACACCTGCGCGGAGAACGACTTCGGGGGGTAGCGCTTGGGGTCGAGGTCGAGCTCCCGGCAGACCAGGGCCATCAGCCGCTGCGAGTCGGCCTGGTCGTAGATGGAGAACGAGCTCGGGAAGCCCAGGCGGGACGCCTCGCGGCGCAGGATGCGCACGCAGGCGGAGTGGAAGGTCATCACCCACATGGCGCGCGAGCGCGGGCCGACGAGGGCGTCGACGCGCTCCTTCATCTCCCCGGCCGCCTTGTTGGTGAAGGTGATCGCGAGGATCTGGCCGGGGTGGACGTCACGCTCCGACAGCAGATAGGCGATCCGGTGCGTGAGCACCCTTGTCTTGCCGGAGCCCGCGCCCGCGACGATGAGCAGGGGGCCGCCCGCGTGGACCACGGCGGCGCGCTGCTGCGGGTTCAGCCCGTCAAGGAGAGGGTGAGAGGTTGCAGTCGACATCGCCTTCGAGTGTATGGCCGACCGCCGACAGACGGGCCCTTGTCGCTGGCGTAAGCACGGCCTTACAGTCGGCGCATGCTCCAGAACGCGACATTCTCCGCCCTCACCACGGCCGCCCCCGACCGGGTGTTCCGGCACCTCGCGATCGCCGAGGCATGGCCGGTGTGGATGCGGCTGCCGACCCGCGCCCGCCGTGCCGTCGACGGGTCCCCCGAGCCCGACGGGGTCGGCGCGGTCCGTGCGATCTTCCCCGTCCGGGAGCAGTGTGTGGCGTATGTGCCGGGCGAGCATTATGCCTACACGATGCTGTTTCCGCGTCCGATCAAGGGTTATCGGGCCGATGTGCGGCTCACTCCGAAAGGCGACGGGACCCTCGTCGAATGGTCGGGACAGGGCGCGCCTTACATTCCCGGCACCGGACCTGTCGTCCGCGCCGTGTTGAACTTCGCCGCGCGGGTTCTGGCGACGCTTCTCGTGCGGCACACCGCGCGCTGCCGTCCCGGCTGCCCAGCACACGGGTGACATGGGAATCAAGGACTTTTCGCCCTAGGCGCGGACCGCGAAGACCCCCTCATTTGAGGGGGTCTTCGTCATTTGGTTTCGTCAAATTAGTAACACATGTCCGAAAGCGGTCAGAGCTTAGGGAACCACGACGAATACCGCAATAGTGCTTCTCTGTTGATCTATGGCGGAACCAGGGCGGTAGCCCTACCGAGCAGGTGGCACGGGTGTTCCGCGTCGCCGGGGCTTCGCCGTTTCCAGGGAGGGATTGGTTCGTGAAGCAGGTCGTCGTACACAAGAAGGGCATGGTTTCACTGCGGGGCAAGGCGAGCGCCAAACACGCGTGACCGGGGGGCCGGTCCCGTCCGCACGGGACCGGTCCACCAGCGTCCGCGTCCGCCGCCAGAAAACCCGGAGACACCCGTGCCCCTCATGACGGTCGACACGCCGGTTCCGCCACCCGGCGTCCCCCCGCTGCTCGCCACCGCCGACGCCGACCGCCACACCGGCGGGCCCTACGCCGCCGCGGCCGTCCTCGCCCGCGCGCTGTTCCCGTCGGCGTCGCCCGACGTGATCGCCGCCCGCGACATCGAACTGCGCGCCATCGCGCCCGATCTGCCCGTTCCGCTCGTCAGGACGACCTTGAGCGACACGGTTCCCCGGGCCGAGCGGATTCTGATCCCCGCGCCGCAGCGGACCCTGCGCGTCGCCAACGGGTTCGCCGAGTTCGTCCGCGACGCGCTCGCCGCGCCCGCGTCCTTCCTCGTCACCGGGTACGCCGCCGCCGACCCCGTCGACCGCGAGATAGTCGACGTGCTCGTGCGCAGGGTGCCCGGCCTCACCGTCATCGTGTGCGACCTTTCCGGGCCCGCGCCCAAGGGGCCCGCGCCGTTCTGGGGCGGGCCGTCCGGGCAGGCCGTCGAGGGGCCCGCCGCCGCGCGCGCCGCCGTCGAGTGGTGCCAGGAGCGCGGGTGCCACCACGCCGTTGTGGAGATCGGCCGGCGCGGCCTCGCCCTTGCCGAGCCCGACACCGCCGACTGGTGGGCGATCGTGCACGCCGTCGCGGTCGGGCTAGGGGCGCTGGAGCGCGAGGACGAGGCCGAGGAGCTGCTGTGCCAGGCACGCGCGCGGACCACCGACCCCGCGCGGCAGTCGACCATGGCGTACACGAGCGCGATGCTGCTCACCCGTCACCACGATCCGGCGCGGCGCGACCTCGAGGCCGCGCTGGCCTGGGTGAACATCGGGATCGCGCTGTGCGGGCTGCTGCCCGACCGGCCGGACCGCGCGGTCAAGCTCGGCTTCGACATGAACGGCAAGGCGCTCATCCAGGCGCGGCGCGGACGCTCGGGGGAGGCGATGGAGCTGGTTGAGGCGGCCATCGCGCTCGCGGACGCCGACCTGCCTGAGGGGGCGCAGCGCATTCACCGGCTTGTGCTGCGCGCCAACCGGGCTCAGCTGCGGGTGCGCGTCGGGGATCTCGAGGGTGCGCTTGCCGACTTGGACGCGGTCATAGCGGCCGACCCGGGATATCCCGACTACTACGTGGACCGGGGGAACCTCCTTGCGAAGCTCGGTAGGGAGGACGATGCCTTGGCCGACTACAGGACCGCCGCGCGGGTCGGGCCGCCCTTCGCCGAGGCGTACTACAACTGCGCGGAGATCGGGTACGCGCGCGGTGATCTTGAGGGGGCGCTGGCCGACCTGGATTACGCGCTCGAACTGGACCCCGACTTCGTTGACGCGCTCGCCAACCGGGCCGGGCTGCTCACGGCCGTCGAGGAGTACGACAGGGCGCGCGCCGACGTGGACCACGGGCTCGCCGTCGATCCGGGGAACCCGTATCTGCTGTGCGCGCTCGGGCAGATCGAGCACGCGGCGGGCGACGTCGGCAGGGCGCGGGCGGCGTTCGACCGGGCGGTGCGGACCGAGCCGTCGCTCGCGGTCGCCTGGGCGGGACGCGGCATGCTCGCCTACGAGCGCGGCGACGTCGAGGCCGCGATCGCCGACCTGGGCCGCGCGGTCGAGCTCAACCAGGAACCCGGCCTCCTGTTCAACCGCGCCTTGGCGCTGCGCGCCGCAGGCCGCCACACCGAGGCCGCCGCCGACCTCGCCCGCGCCCACGCCCTCGACCCCGCCGACCCCGACATCACCGCCGCCCTCACAGAAACCCCAGACGACCAGCGCGCTTGACCCGGCTGCTCGGCAGCGCGTCGCATGGGCCGCTAGCGCGCTTGGCGCGCGTCGTACGGCCGCGCGTCGGGCGCGTGGCGCTAGCGCGCTTGACCCGGTTGCTCGGCGGCGCGTCGCGCATGGGCCGCTAGCGCGCTTGGCGCGCGTTGTACGGCCGCGCGTTGGGCGCGTGGCGCTAGCGCGCTTAGCTCGCGCTGTTGGTGGCGCGTGGGGTGCGGGGCGTGAGCGCGTTTGGCGCGCGTTGTACGGCCGCGCGTTGGGTGCGTGGCGCTAGCGCGCTTAGCTCGCGCTGTTGGTGGCGCGTGGGGTGCGGGGCGTGAGCGCGCTTGGCCGACGTCGTGCGGCGGCGTGTGGGTGCGGGGCGTGAGTGCGCGCTTAGCTTGGGGTGTTGGTGGGGGGTTGGGGGTGGGTGGGGTGGGGAGGGGGTCGGTGAGGGCGTGGAGGGCCAGGAGGACGAGGGAGGCGGTCCAGCCGAGGGGGGCGACGGAGGCGGGGCGGTGGTCGGCGTCGACCTTCTCCGGGAGGACGCCGAGGGAGGTGCGGTGGGCGGCGAGCCAGTCGAGCCAGGCTCCGGCCTGGACGGTCCGGCCTGATGCGGCGTCGGCGAGGGCGAACATCGCGACCTCCGGGGTCCAGGCCGTCGTCTGGGAGCCCGCCCAGTTCTCGCCGGGCAGCAGGCCGCCGTTCTCCAGGCCGAGCCGTTCCGCGGCGCGGCCGAGCGCGAAGTCGACGCCGAGGTCGCGCGGCGCGTACGGGGGTGCGAGGAACGTCACAGACGCGTCCATGTCGCCGCCGTCGATGGGCGAGCGGGGGTAGCCGTGCGGGCCGTACTCGCGGCGGATCGCCTCATCGAGCGTCTTGGCGGCGCTGCCCCAGCGTGCGGCCTCGCGGCGGTGGCCGCCCTCGTCGGCGAGCGCGGTCGCCGAGCGCAGGCCCGCGAGCAGCGGCGCGGACACCCCGAGCGTCGGACGGCCCGGGTCCTGCTCGGCCGACGGCCTGCGCTCGAAGTAGTCAGAGCCCGCCGGCGGCAGCCCGTCGGGGCCGAGGTTCCCGGCGATCCAGTCGGCGGCGGCCTTCACCATGCGCCAGGGCGCGGTCTCCTCGCCGCCGGGGTCGAACCGCGACGTGAACCAGGTGGCCCACAGCACCCAGCCGATCTCGTCGAGCTGGATCGCGCGGCCGTCGTCCACCGCGCTGCCGTCGGTGCGGTACCGGGTGTCCCAGCTGCCGTCGCCGCCCTGCACGCGGGCAAGGAACGACAGCACCGAGCGCGCTTCCGGGAGATGCCCTGTCACCGCGAACGCGGCGGCGTGGAAGGCGGCGTCACGCGGCCACACGTAGTTCCACATCCCGTACCACGACGCCGTCGACGCGCCTGTCTCGTTGGTGAGCAGCCGCAGGTCGAGCAGGGCGCGCGCGGCCATGCCCCGGTGCTCGAGCGAGGCCCCCGGGACCGTTCCAGAGTTCAGCCAGTCGCGGTCGCCCTTGACGGCCGCGCCGACCCTCGGGTCGGTGATCGGGACAGTCACGGGCTGGGTGCTGCCGTGTGGGATGAGCATCACCCTGCCGTCGGCGAGCCGCAGAACTGAACTGTCGAGAATGTACGACGCGCCCTCGGCGTCCTCGGGGCTGACCGCGGCCTGCGCGTAAGGCCAACCGCCGCCTCCGACAAGCCCCGGACTCTCATATCCGGGCGGGCCGGACAAAGGGTCGCGGGCGCTGCACGTCGCGGCGGCGGCAAGGGTGATGAGTGCCACAGTTAGCCGCGCCCGGCGTCGCCACATCCGGCAGCCCCCCAAAAATTCACCGGTGAATCCGCAGCTAGTAGATCAGAGGCTGCCAAATCATCAGATGACGGTTCCATTCCCCCGACTACCCGACGGTAAGCAACCCCGCTGGCGGGGGCCGTCGAACTCGTTGGCTAGGCTTGCCTGCCGGAGCGGACCGCCGTGATTACCGCACGTGCGGTCATCACCCGTCATCCCTTCAGAAGGACGTCTCCTCGTGGACCTGTTCGAACATCAGGCGAAGGAACTCTTCGCCGAGTACGGCGTACCGGTGCCCACCGGCAAGGTCGCCCACACCCCGGCAGAGGCCAAGGCGATCGCTACCGAGCTGTTCGCGGCCGGCAGCAAGAAGGTCGTCATCAAGGCCCAGGTCAAGACCGGCGGCCGTGGCAAGGCCGGTGGCGTGAAGCTCGCCGACACCCCGGACGAGGCCGAAGCCCTCGCCACCCAGATCCTTGGCATGGACATCAAGGGCCACACGGTCCACAAGGTCCTGGTCGAGGAGGGCAGCGCCATCGCGCAGGAGTTCTACTTCTCCTTCCTGCTCGACCGCGCCAACCGGACCTACCTGTCGATCTGCACCGTCGAGGGCGGCGTGGAGATCGAGGACGTCCCGCACGACCAGCTCGCGCTGATCCAGATCAACGCGCTCGAGGGCGTCGACGCGGCCAAGGCCCGCGAGATCGCCGTCGCCGGCCGGCTGCCCGAGATCGCGATCGACGGCGCCGCCGACATCATCGCCAAGCTGTGGACCGTCTTCACCAAGGAAGACGCCACGCTGGTCGAGGTCAACCCGCTGATCCTCACCGCCGACGACCAGGTGCGCGCGCTCGACGGCAAGGTCTCGCTGGACGAGAACGCCGCCTTCCGCCAGCCCCGCCAGGAGCAGCTCGAGGACAAGGCCGCCGCCGACCCGCTCGAGGCCAAGGCCAAGGAGAAGGACCTCAACTACGTGAAGCTCGACGGCAACGTCGGCATCATCGGCAACGGCGCGGGCCTGGTCATGTCGACCCTCGACGTCGTCGCCTACGCGGGCGAGGAGTTCCCCGGATCTCCCAAGCCCGCCAACTTCCTCGACATCGGCGGCGGCGCGTCGGCCGAGGTCATGGCCGCCGGCCTGGAGATCATCCTCTCCGACCCGTCGGTGAAGTCGATCTTCGTCAACGTGTTCGGCGGCATCACCGCGTGCGACGCGGTCGCCAACGGCATCGTCGCCGCCTACGAGCTGCTCGGCTCGCGCGGCGAGACCGTCGACCGCCCGCTCGTCGTGCGCCTTGACGGCAACAACGCCGAGCTCGGCCGGCAGATCCTGAACGACGCCGCGCTCAAGGGCGTCGAGCAGGTCGAGACCATGGACGACGCGGCCCGCCGGGCCGCCGAACTCGCTGCGGTAGGTGCGTAATGGCCATCTGGCTGACTGAGAACAGCAAGATCATCGTCCAGGGCATCACCGGCTCGGAGGGCTCCAAGCACTCCGCCAGGATGCTGCGCTCCGGCGCGAACGTGGTCGGCGGCGTCAACGCCCGCAAGGCCGGGACGACCGTCACCCTCGAGGGCAAGGAACTGCCGGTCTTCGGCACCGTCGCCGAGGCCATCAAGGCCACCGGCGCGGACGTGTCCGTCGTCTTCGTGCCGCCGAAGTTCACCAAGGACGCGGTCGTCGAGGCGATCGAGGCCGAGATCCCGCTCGCCGTCGTCATCACCGAGGGCGTCCCGGTGCAGGACTCCGCCGAGTTCTGGGCGCTTGCCGTGGCCAAGGGCGGCAAGACCCGCATCATCGGCCCGAACTGCCCGGGCATCGCCTCGCCCGGCAAGTCCAACGCGGGCATCATCCCGGCGGACATCACCCCCGCCGGACGGATCGGCCTCGTGTCCAAGTCGGGCACGCTGACCTACCAGATGATGTTCGAGCTGCGCGACTTCGGCTTCTCGACCTGCGTCGGCATCGGCGGCGACCCCGTCATCGGGACCACGCACATCGATGCGCTCCAGGCGTTCCAGGACGACCCGGACACCGACGCGATCGTGATGATCGGTGAGATCGGCGGCGACGCCGAGGAGCGTGCGGCCGCGTACATCGAGCAGCACATCACCAAGCCGGTCGTCGGCTACGTCGCGGGCTTCACCGCCCCCGAGGGCAAGACGATGGGCCACGCGGGCGCGATCGTGTCCGGCTCGGCCGGCACCGCCCAGGCCAAGAAGGACGCGCTGGAGAAGGTCGGCGTCCGCGTCGGCAAGACCCCCAGCGAGACCGCCCGCCTGATGCGCGAGATCATGCAGAACCTCTAGTCCGCACGGACCCCGAGGTCGTGAAAGGCCGTCCCCCTTGGGGACGGCCTTTTTGCTGTGCCGGGCGAGCGGTTTGGGGGGTTGGGGGGAATTGTGCGGTAGGTCATGCGACACGCCGGGTGGGGGCGGGGTGCGGGCGGGGTGGGGCTGCCAGCATGAACCCATGAGCAACGCCGAGCAGCCCGGACGAAGGCTTCGCGTCGTCCGCGACGGGGAGACCGCACCGCCCCTGCCGGACACCGAGGCACGGGCCGCGTCGGGCGACGCGGCGGGCCCGTCGGCGTCGGCGTCGCGGAGGGCCGGGCAGCCGGGCGGCGCGGGGTCCGGGGCGCACCAGCCGGGTGGGGTGGGGAGCGCGGCGCGGGCGTCGGGTGCGGCCGGGGCCGGGGCCGGGGCCAGGGCCGGGGCGCGGGAGCGCGGCGGGGCGGGGTCTGAAGCGCGGCAGCCGGGTGGGGCGGGGGGCGCGGCGCGGGCGTCGGGCGGGGCCGGGGCGCGAGAGCGTGGCGGGGCGGGGTCCGAAGCGCGGCAGCCGGGTGGCGCGGGGAACACGGCGCGGGCGTCGGGTGCCGCCGGGGCCGGGGCCGGGGCCGGGGCCGGGGCCGGGGTGCGGGAACGTGGCGGGGCCGGGGCTGAAGTGCGGGAGCGTGGTGGGGTGGGGTCCGAAGTGCGGGAGCGTGCGGGGGCCGGGGGAAGGGCGTTGGAGGAGGCGGAGGGGGCGCGGCGGGGGAGGTCGGGGCCGCCGCCGGGGCGCGGCGGGGTGCCGCAGGCGCGGCCGCTCGCGGTGACGGGGATGGTCGCGGCGGCGTGGTCGGTCGCGCTCGGGCTGGTGATCCTCACCACCGTGACGTTGGCGGGCTGGGCGACCGCGTCGCATGACACGACGTTCGGCGACGGTCTGCCGGGGGTGTTCCGGCTCGCCGTGAACTTCTGGCTCGTCGCCCATCATGCGGGGTTCGAGGCCGAGGTCGGTCGGGTCGGGCTGCTGCCGCTCGGGCTGACGCTGCTGCCCGCGGCGCTGCTCTATCGCAGCGGCGGGTGGATCATCCGGGCGGCCGAGACGCGGTATCGGCAGCGGGTGGGCGTCCTGCAGGTCGCGTTGCTGCTCGCCGCGCCCTACGCGACGTTCGCCGTGGCGCTCGCGCTGATCGCGCAGATGCCCGCGTTGAAGCCGTCGCCTTGGCAGGCGTTCCTTTCCGCCTTCACGCTCGCCGTCCTCGCCGGGGGGTTGGGCGCGGCGCGGGCGATCTCCGCCTCACGCGGACGGGTGCGCTCCGGCGTCGGCGCGCTGCTGCGGCTGCTGCCGGAACGGCCGCGCTCGGTGCTCACCGGCGTGCTCGGCGCGCTCGCCGTGCTGATCGCGGCGGGCGCGATCCTCGTGGGGGCGTCGCTGGCCGTCAACTACCGGGAAGCGGCCGACCTGTACGCGCTGCTCGCGCCGGGCCGCCTCGGCGGCGGCCTGCTGCTGCTCGTCGAGCTGCTGTACCTGCCGAACGCGATCATCTGGGGCGTGTCGTTCGCCGTCGGGCCGGGGTTCGCGGTCGGCGCGGGCACCAGCGTGTCGCCCACCGGGGTCTTCCTCGGGGCGCTTCCGACATTTCCCCCGTTGGCTGCGCTGCCGGAGCCGGGGCCCGCACCGCTGGTCTCCCTGCTGGCGCTGCTTGCGCCCTTCGCGGCGGGGATCGTCGGCGGGGCGCTGACCGTGCGGTCGTTCCCGAGCACCGTCTACGAGGCCGCGCCGCTGTGGGGGTTCCTGTCCGGCGTGATCACCGGGGCCGTCATGACGGGCCTCGCCGCGCTGTCCGGCGGCCCGCTCGGCGACGAGCGGATGGCGACGATGGGGCCGTCGGCGTGGCGGGTCGGGCTGCTGACCGCGCTCGAGGTCGGGCTCGCGGCGGCCGTCGCGGCATGGATCGTCAACTGGTGGATGTTCCGGGAAAAAAGGCCGAAGCGACGGCGTCGGCGGCGGCGTGAGGCCGAGCCCGAGTACGTCTACGACTACGAGGACGAAGAGGACGAGATCGTCACCGAGCCCGTCGCCCCCGAGGTGCCGCAGCCGAGGCAGCGCAGGGCCGACGACGACCCCTTCGCGTTCGTGGAGTCCGAGCCGATCCTCCGCCGCCGCGACTGACCTTGAGAACAGGTCTGGAACAGGTCTAGAGAAGGTCGTCGTAGCCGTACTTCTCGAAGGTGCCCCTCGGGATGTTCAGCTTGTCCTCGATCTTCGGGATCCACTGGTCGTTGCACGCGCGCTCGTCGGTGCGCGTGTTGACGACCTGCTTGCAGTCGTTCAGGCCGTTGATCTCGGTCCACAGGATCGCGCTCAGGATCAGCGACGCCGCCGAGAACACCGTCGCGAACAGGCCGAAGACCGCGCCCGCGATCACCCCGGGGGTCTTCTCGCCCTTGGCGGCGGCCTTGCGGGTGCGGACCGCGACGATGATCGCGAAGATCCCGATGATCAGCGCGGCGGGCGGGATGAACATCGTCAACACCACGGCGCCCAGGCCGAGCCAGAGAGCGCGCAGGCCCGCCCGGCTTCGCGTGTCGGGGGTCACTGGGCCCTGCTCGTTCACCGAATTCCTCCTGGGTCGTCGCCGCCGTACACGGCCGCTGCAATGGATCTTCCGCGCGGAAGATAGAGTCCTCACGGCGGAATCGGTTCCGCCGAGGTCCCGGGGGAACAACCCCTGACCTGTAACGATCTTCCGTCAGGAGAGTTCCGTTGACCGCCCGGCTCGTCGTTCTCGTCTCCGGTGCGGGGACGAATCTTCAAGCGCTGCTCGACGCGTGCGCGGACCCAGCTTATGGGGCCCAGGTCGTTGCCGTGGGCGCGGATCGTCCTGATATCGCCGGACTCGACCGGGCAAAGCAGGCGGAACTTCCCACGTTTGTCGAGGCAGTGGGGGCGCACCCGTCCCGCGCCGACTGGGACAAGGCCATCACCGCGCGCGTCGCGGAACACGCGCCCGACCTCGTGGTCTCCGCCGGATTCATGAAGATCCTCGGGCCGCGGTTCCTTGACCGGTTCACCGTCGTCAACACGCATCCGGCGCTGCTTCCCGCCTTCCCCGGCGCGCACGCCGTCCGTGACGCGCTCGCGTACGGGGTCAAGGTCACCGGCTGCACCGTCCACTTCGTCGACGCCGGCGTCGACACCGGGCCGATCATCGCCCAGGAGGCCGTCAAGGTCGGGTGGCACGACGACGAGGAATCCCTGCACGAGAAGATCAAACAGGTCGAGCGGCGGCTGTTCATCGACGTCATCGGCAGGCTCGCCCGCAACGGCTGGACCCACCGTGACGAACGCCACGTGTCCATGAAGTGCAGCGTCTGCGCCCCCGCGGGCGCGGAGGAGAACGAGGAGGGGTCCCAGCCGTGAGCCGGATCGCCATCAAGCGCGCCCTGGTCAGCGTCTACGACAAGACCGGACTGGAGGAACTGGCGCGCGGCCTGCACGAGGCGGGCGTCCAGCTCGTCTCGACCGGCTCCACGGCGGGCCGGATCGCCGCCGCGGGTGTGCCCGTCACCAAGGTCGAGGAGCTCACCGGGTTCCCCGAGTGCCTCGACGGGCGCGTCAAGACCCTGCACCCGCGCGTCCACGCAGGGATTCTCGCGGACCGGAGGCTGCCCGAGCACGTCGCGCAGTTGGCGGAGCTCGAGGTCGAGCCTTTTGACCTTGTTGTGGTGAATCTGTACCCGTTCACGGAGACCGTGGCCTCGGGGGCGTCGGCCGACGAGTGCGTCGAGCAGATCGACATCGGGGGGCCGTCGATGGTGCGGGCGGCCGCCAAGAACCACCCGTCGGTGGCGGTGGTGACGTCGCCGTCGGGGTACGGGGATGTGCTTGAGGCCGTCGCGGCGGGCGGGTTCACGTTCGAGCAGCGCAAGCGGCTCGCGGCCGAGGCGTTCGCGCACACCGCGGCCTATGACGTGGCCGTCGCGTCGTGGTTCGCCGAGACGTACGCGCCCGACGAGACCGCCGTCGAGTCCGGCTGGGCCGACTTCACCGGGACCACCGCCGTGCGCAAGGCCGTCCTGCGGTACGGGGAGAACCCGCACCAGAAGGCCGCGCTGTACACGACCGGCTCGGGTGGGCTCGCCGGTGCTGAGCAGCTGCACGGCAAGGAGATGTCGTACAACAACTACGTCGACACCGACGCCGCGCGGCGCAGCGCCTACGACTTCAGCGAACCGGCCGTCGCGATCATCAAGCACGCGAACCCGTGCGGCATCGCCGTCGGCGCGGACATCGCCGAGGCGCACCGCAAGGCGCACGCCTGCGACCCCGTCTCGGCCTACGGCGGCGTGATCGCGGCGAACCGGCCCGTCACCAGGGAGATGGCCGAGCAGATCGCGCCGGTCTTCACCGAGGTCGTCGTCGCCCCGGCCTTCGAGCCCGAGGCCCTGGAGATCCTCCAGACCAAGAAGAACATCCGCCTCCTGGTCGCCGAGGACCTCCCCCGCGAGCCGCGTCCCGAGCTCCGCCAGATCAGCGGCGGCCTCCTCGTCCAGTCCGCCGACCTCATCACCGCCCCCGGCGACGACTCCGTCAACTGGACCCTCAAGGCGGGCCCCGCGGCGACCCCGGAACAGCTCGCCGACCTTCAGTTCGCCTGGAAGGCCATCCGCTCCGTCAAGTCCAACGCCATCCTCCTGGCAAAGGACGGCGCCTCCGTCGGCGTGGGCATGGGCCAGGTCAACCGCGTCGACTCCTGCTCCCTTGCCGTCCAACGCGCCGCCGACCGAGCCCCCGGCTCCGTCGCCGCCTCCGACGCCTTCTTCCCCTTCCCCGACGGCCCCGAAATCCTCATCACCGCCGGCATCACCGCCATCGTCCAACCCGGCGGCTCCATCCGCGACGAAGAAGTAATCACCACCTGCGAAAAATCCGCCACCACCCTCTACTTCACCTCCACCCGCCACTTCTTCCACTAACCCACCCGACCGCCCCCGTCCACACCGGACGGGGGCGTCCGCATTCCCGGGGCCCTGGAACACTGGGGTTGCACTTATTGCGTTTGGTGCACATACTGCAGATGGGAGGGGGTGCGTCATGACGGTGAGCACACCGAAGTCGCTGGAACCCGGGCAGGTCAGCGCGCAGGACGCGGGACGGGCGCTGCGCCGGATCAAGGATTTCCTGGCGGCTTATCCAGGTGACGATGACGTCCGTGTGCACGTGGAGTTGGCGGGTGAGGACGCTCTTGTCCTGCCACGTGACACCGTGACGATGTTCGCGTACATGCTCGCGCAGCTCGCCGAAGGCAGGGGCGTGACCCTCGTCCCCAACCACGCCGAACTGACGACCCGGCAGGCGGCCGACGTCCTCAACGTCTCGCGCCCCTACCTCATCGCCCTCCTCGAAGACGACAAGATCCCCTACCGCCTCGTCGGCCGACACCGCCGCATCCGCTTCGACGACCTCATGGCCTACAAACACGCCACCGAGGCCCGCACCCGCAAGGCCGCCGACGCCCTGATCACCCTCACCGAGGACCTGGACCTCTACTGATGGCCTTCGTGGTGCTCTACGACGCCAACGTGCTCTATGGCAACGAAGTCCGTGATCTTCTGATCCGCGTTGCGCGGTCCGGCCTGGTCCGGGCGTACTGGTCGAACGCGATCCTTGACGAGATGATCCGCAACGCCGCCGCGAACCGACCGGACATCTCCGGGGAGAAGTGGGCTCGCCTTCGCGAGCTTATGAACGCCGCCGTACCCGGGGCGCTGGTCGAGGGGTACGAGGGGCTGATCGACGGGATCAAGCTCCCCGACCCCGACGACCGGCACGTTGTCGCCGCCGCGATCAGGTGTGGTGCCGAAGTGATCGTGACCTCGAACCTCAGGGACTTCCCCGCCGCCGCTCTCGCGCCGTACGGATTGGAGGCTAAGGGCCCCGACGACTTCGTCCTCGACCAACTTGGCCTTGCCGAGAGCACCCTGCGCTCCTGCGTCCACCAGATCGCGGAGGCCCGGAACAGGCCACCCAAGACCTTCGCGGAGATCCTCGACGCACTGGAGCGCGCGGGACTCGTCGAGTCGGCAGCGACCCTCCGAGACTTAGAGGGAGCCCCCGGATGGGGGCTCCTGGGGTGGTTGGTTTGGAGGGGGTGGGGGTGGGGTGGGGTTATTTGATGGTGTTTTGGGTGGCGAAGAGGGTGGTTTGGTCGCCGAAGGCGTAGTTGTTGATGCGGATGCTTGCGTCGAGGGCCATGGTGTTGGCGCCGGAGGGGCTGGGGAGCTTCATCAGGGAGTTGATAGTGCCGGTGAGGAGGCCGCAGTCGGTGGCCTTCGGCACGACGAAGGCGTCGTCGGCGAGCTTGGCGGTGATCACCGGGGTCCAGTTCTTGAGGCCGAGCTTGAGGCCGGACAGGCCCGCGTTGACGGTGATCGGCGCGGCGTCGGTGCCGAGGGAGCAGCCGGGGGCGAGCAGGGCGGGCAGCGAGGCGCTGCGCAGTCCGAGCTTCAGGCTGAGGGTCTCGGGCAGCAGCATCTTGCCGGGGGTGATCGGCCCGGCCTGGCGGACCTGCACCTGGAAGCCCTCGATGCCCAGCGGCGCGGACTCCTTCGGGATGTCGATCCAGGAGCCGGAGAAGCCGCCGCTCTGGCTGATCATCGTCACCTTGTTCTCGTGCCAGCCGACGGCGACGGGGATCGTCATCGGCTCAGTGATGTTCTGGGTGATCGAGCCCATCTTGAGCTGGCCGCCGGTGACGACGATGGAGATGCAGTTCCAGGCCCAGGCGCCCGCGCCCTGGGGGATCGCGGGACAGTTCGCGAAGTCGGCGGGGCTCGGCTTCCACTCGGCGGGGGCGGCGGAGGCGGGGGAGGCCACCGCGCCGACGGCGAGGGCGGCGACGGCGACGGTGATGGCGTGCTTCAGACGCACAGGGTGACTCCTCACGGGGTGGTGACAAGGAGCCTGAGCGAGAGGCGGGCCCGCCAGAGAGCGTTCAGACGGGAAAGAATCTACTTACCGGTAGGTCTGTCCACGCAAGTCCGCCGAGTCCGTATTTACAGTTCCGTTATTAAGTGTCAACGAACCGGGCGGCTCCGGGACGGCGTCGAGGGTGTCGGCCCCGGGGCTTGGGGCCCCGGGTGGGGGCTCTGGGGTTAGGTGGTTTGGAGGGGGAGGGTGGGGTTGGCGGACCATTCGGTCAGGGAGCCGTCGTAGATGGCTACGTTGGGGCGGCCTAGGAGGGCCAGGTGGAAGGCGAGGCCGGTGGCGGCTATGCCGCTGCCGCAGTAGGTGATGACCTTTTTGGTGGGGTCGAGGGTGTTGGCGGAATCGAAGAGGGGGCGGACTTCTTCGGGGGACTTGAAACCGTTGGCGTCGGCGAGGTTGATGAAGGGGATGTTGACGCTTGAGGGGATGTGGCCGGGGCGGGCGTAGGTGACGCGCTTGCCCGAGAAGGTGTCGGGGTCGAGGGAGTTCACCAGGATGGTGTCGGGGGCGTCGATGGCGGCCAGGACGTCGGACTGGGTGGCGAGGAGTTCGGGGCGGCGGGAGGCGACGAACTCGGCGGCGGGGTAGGACTCGGTGCCGGTGCGGGTCTCGTGGCCCGCGGCGGTCCAGGCGGGGAGACCGCCGTTGAGGACGGAGACGGAGTCGAAGCCCTCGTAGCGGAGGTTCCACCACAGGCGGGTGGCCCAGACATTGGGGCCCTGGTCGTAGATGACGACGTGGGTGTCGGGGCCGACGCCGAGCGCGCCGATCTTCGCGGCGAAGGCGGCGCTGTCGAGGGCGGTGAAGGTGGTGGCGGCGTCGGGGTCGGCGAGGTCGTGGAGGAGGTCGGCGAAGGCCGCGCCCGGAATGTGGGCCTTCTCATACGCCTGACGGCCTGACTCGACGTCGTAGTAGCCGTCGCCTTCCGGCTGGGTGAGGAAGGTCGTCGCGTCGAGGACGCGGATGCCGGGGTCGGCGAGGTGTTCGTGCAGCCAGGCGGCGTCGACGAGCAGAGGGTGGGACATTGACGTGTCCTTTCGGGAGCGCGTCCCCGTCGTGCGGAACGGGGATCTCCATAAAACCTACCTGTTTGGTTACATGAGGCCGCGCCGAGACCCGGCCTCCACCCGGGACAACGGGTGCGGAGCCCGCAAGATTCCGGGTGAATCATCTGGGTTTGGGGTTTTTGATCTACGAGATGCCGGTTCGGGGGGTTTGCCGGAACGGGCTTCGGGCGAACGGCGCGGGCAGCGTGACGGGTTGGGTAGCCTCTGGCGGGGATTTGACGTCGGCTTGGACAACGGGGAGTGCCGGTGGGAGCTGTTCTGGGGCTGATGGTGGAGAGCTCGGGATGGGTCGCCGAGGGGCGGGAGTACATCGGGTTCGCCGCCGCGGTGGGCGTGGCGATGATCGCCGGGCAGGCGGGGTGGAAGGCCACCGACTGGGTGCTCGAGCGGCGGGGCGCGCGCGACGCCGAGTAGGCGCGCCAAAACCCCTACAAAACCCGCAAAACCCCCACAAAGCCCCGAAACCTCCGGGTCGTTCGGGGAACACCTGGCTTTATGGACGAAGAGAAGCTGAGGGCGTTCTGGGCGGCCCGCCAGGGACTCGACGGGTCACTGGACGGTGCAGGCCCCGACGAGGTGCTCGCGCAGACGGGCTGGGCCCGGTCCGTCGGGGGGTTCAACCCCTATCTGACGATCTTCAGCCGTTCCGGCACAGGCCGCGACGGCACCGACGCGGCGGTCGCCGACGGCAGGATCTGCGAGATCCGCACGGCGCTCGGCCGCACCTACATACTTCCCGAGGAGGATTACGGGCTCGGCCTGCGCATGGCCGCGCCCGCCGCCCGCGCCGAGGTCGACTCCTGTGACGACCACGGCGTCCCGCACCAGACGCTCGACCGGCTCATCAGCCTCATCCAGGACGCGATGACCGACGAGCCGATCGAGGCGTCGCGGCTCGACCTGCACGGCCTGCTCCCGGACGGCGACGCGGGCCGGATCGCGCTCGGCGCGGCGCTCGCGCTGCTCGAGGCGTCCGGCGAGATCCGAAGGGTCCCGATCGAGGGCCGCCTGGACAGGGAGCGGCACGGGTACGTCCGCTGGACCCCGCCGCACGTGCCGGACTCGGCCGAGGCGCGCACGGCGCTCGCCGAGCACTACTGGCGCTGGATCGGGGTGGCGTCCCTGGCGAACTTCCGCTGGTTCTCCGGCCTGTCGGAGCAGGCGGCGCGCGGCGCGGTCGCCCCGCTCGACCTGCACCCGCAGGTGGACGGCGACCTCCTGATCCAGGACGTCGACGAGTTCGGCGACTTCACCCGACCGGCGACCCCGTCTTACGCGGTCGTAAGCGCGCTGGACGGCCTGCACCACCTGCGGCACGACCTCGCGGGCGTCCTCGATCCCGAGCACGGCGACCTGCGCGGCCTGCCCGCCCAGGCGATCTTCGACCGGGGCCGCCTGATCGGCTTCTGGGACTTCGACCAGGAGCGCGGCGAGATCGTCTGGACGACCTGGACCCGCCCGGACGACGAGCTCGCCGACACGATCGACCGCTCGAGCGGCTTCCTCCGCGAGCAACTCGGCGACCTGCGCGGCAGCACTCCCGATAGCGTCCGCCCACCCGCCCTCGCCTAAGCCGCCCGGCCCCCGGACGGCCCACCCGCCGACCGCTGGGACAATGGGGCGACGCAGGCGAGGAGAGCGATGAGCGCAACGATTCTGGACGGCAAGGCCACCGCGGCCGAGATCAAGGCTGACCTCAAGCAGCGGGTCGACGCCCTGAGGGACAGGGGGGTCTCGGTCGGCCTCGGCACGGTCCTGGTCGGCGACGACCCGGGCAGCCACGCGTACGTGAACATGAAGCACCGTGACTGCGCCGAGGTCGGCATCACCTCGATCCGCAGGGACCTGCCGGCGGACGCCACCCAGGAGCAGGTCGAGGCGGTCGTGGCCGAGCTGAACGCCGACCCGGCGTGCACCGGCTACATCGTGCAGCTCCCGCTGCCCAAGGGCCTTGACGAGCAGCGCGTCCTCGAGCTGATCGACCCGGCCAAGGACGCCGACGGCCTCCACCCGGTGAACCTGGGCCGTCTCGTCATGCTCAAGGAAGCCCCGCTGCCCTGCACCCCGAAGGGCATCGTGGCGCTGCTGTGCCGCTACGACGTGCCGATCAACGGCGCGGAGGTCGTGGTGATCGGGCGCGGCCTGACCGTCGGACGGCCGCTCGGGCTGCTGCTGACGCGCCGCACCGAGAACGCGACGGTCACGCTGTGCCACACCGGCACCCGCGACCTCGTCCGGCACACCCGCCGCGCCGACATCATCGTCGCCGCAGCGGGCGTTCCCGGGCTGATCACCGCGGACATGGTCAAGCCGGGCGCCGCCGTGCTGGATGTCGGCGTCTCCCGGGTGGACGGAAAGCTGGCGGGCGACGTGTCCTTCGCCGTGTCGGAAGTGGCCGGGTATGTCGCGCCCAACCCCGGCGGCGTCGGCCCGATGACGCGCGCGATGCTGCTGGCGAACGTCGTCGAGTCGGCGGAAGGTACAGCGTCGGCGGAGGGCACAGCGTCGGCGGAAGGCACGGCGTAGGCGGAGAAGTCGCTCGGATAAACGATCGTGTGGTCGCCCAGCCGACCCCGATGTCGGCTGGGCACTCGTCCGGTTCCGGTCAGGCTGACCCGCGCCCGAAAGCGCGGGGCCTCCTCAGCTTGCCCGGCGGGTGACGGGGGTCCGCGCGGCGATGCCCGGACGGCGCGGCTCCGGGGGGACGGGGATGGCGGGACGCTGCGGCGGTATCTGCACCGTCGGCAGCGGGCGCACCAGGCCCATGGCGATCACCTCGTTGGCGAGGCGGGTGCGGCGGTTGATGCCCTCAGGGATGCGGAACTTCTGGTACAGCCGCAGCAGGTGCTGCTTGACCGCCGCCTCCGTCACGACGAGTTCGAGCGCGATGTCCTTGGCCGCGGCCGGGGCGACGAACGCCTCGTCCGACAGCGCGGGACGGCACAGCGCCGTCAGCACGTCGAGTTCCCTCCGGGTGAGCTCGGGCGCGACGGCCCTGCGCAGTTCGGTTTCCGGATCGACCTCCTCACGGGGGATGCCCCCCAAGCGGCCTCGGGCGGTGCCGAAGCTGATCACGTCTCCGTCTTCGAGGACCCTGCGGGCGATCGGACGTCCGTTGACCCTTGTCCCCGTGCGCGACAGGCCCATGTCGACCACGTAGACGTACGGTCCGCGCCGGACGATCTCCGCGTGCAGCCTTGCCACGCTCGGGTCGTCAAGCCGGATGTCCACCCCCCTTCCTCTGCCGACCGTCGTGACGTCGGGGCGAAGCGGCACGACCGCGCCGCTCTCCTCGATGCGTATGAACGGCCCCTCCACTGTGGTTCCTCCCACTCAGTTAGCGACCCCTGTCGTGCGGGTTACCCGTCGCGTGGAACGTCACACGACCTACTCGTGGGTAGCACTTTGGCCGTCGCGGGGTTTGCCATGGCAGGGCGTAAAATCACCGGGTGATGACAGGCGAACATCCGGGTCCCGCCGCTCCCCCCGGCGGCGAAGGCCGGCCCCGGCGCGGGCAGGAGGGCGGCCGACGGCGTCGCCGCACGGCCCCCCGGGAGTCCTCGGGCCTCAAAGGCCAGGCGTACTACGCCCTGGTGGCCGGGGGCGTCTTTCTCGGACTTCTCACCGCCTGGCAGAACTTTCGCGTCGGCACCTATGTGATGGCCGCCTCGATGCTGCTCGGCGCGGCTTTGCGCGTCGGGCTCCCCGAGTCACGGCTCGGGTTTCTCGTCACACGCAAAAAATGGACGGATGTGGGGACCATGGCAGTTCTCGGCACGGGTCTCGCCGTCCTTGCCTTCCTGGCGCCGCGTGGCGGGTAAGTGAGAACTTTGTCAAGCAATGAAAACCGGGGGTGGCGGTCTAGACCTGTGAGCCCCCTCGGATACCCTCCCCAGTGAGCCTTACAAGGGACCGCAGGGGCGAGGAAAGGGAAAGCCACCAGCCATGCCCAAGATCAAAGTAGAGGGCCCCGTCGTCGAACTCGATGGCGACGAGATGACCCGGATCATCTGGCAGTTCATCAAGGACAGCCTGATCCTGCCTTACCTCGACGTCGACCTGAAGTACTACGACCTCGGCATCGAACACCGCGACGCCACGGACGACCAGGTCACCATCGACTCCGCCAACGCCATCAAGAAGTACGGCGTCGGCGTGAAGTGCGCCACCATCACCCCGGACGAGGCGCGCGTCGAAGAGTTCGGCCTGAAGAAGATGTGGCGTTCCCCCAATGGAACGATCCGCAACATCCTCGGCGGCGTGGTGTTCCGTGAGCCGATCGTCATGCAGACGATTCCGCGTCTGGTGCCGGGTTGGACCAAGCCGATCATCATCGGCCGACACGCGCACGGCGACCAGTACCGCGCGACCGACTTCGTCGTGCCCGGCCCCGGCACCGTGACGATCTCCTACGTCCCCGACGACGGCTCGCAGCCGATGGAGTTCGAGGTCGCGAAGTTCCCCGGCGGCGGCGTCGCCATGGGCATGTACAACTTCGACGACTCGATCCGGGACTTCGCGCGCGCCACCATGCGCTACGCCCTGGACCGCAACTTCCCGCTGTACATGTCGACCAAGAACACGATCCTCAAGGCTTACGACGGCCGCTTCAAGGACCTGTTCCAGGAGATCTTCGACGCCGAGTTCAAGGCCGAGTTCGACGCGGCCGGCCTCACCTACGAGCACCGCCTCATCGACGACATGGTCGCCGCGGCGCTCAAGTGGGACGGCGGCTTCGTCTGGGCGACCAAGAACTACGACGGCGACGTCCAGTCCGACATCGTCGCGCAGGGCTTCGGCTCGCTCGGCCTGATGACCTCGGTGCTGATGACGCCGGACGGCAAGACCGTCGAGGCCGAGGCCGCGCACGGCACCGTCACCCGGCACTACCGCCAGCACCAGGCGGGCAAGCCGACCTCGACGAACCCGATCGCGTCGATCTTCGCGTGGACCCGTGGCCTCGCCCACCGCGGCAAGCTCGACGGCACCCCGGCCGTCACCGACTTCGCGCACAAGCTCGAGCAGGTCTGCATCGAGACCGTCGAAGCGGGACAGATGACCAAGGACCTGGCCCTCCTCGTCGGCAACGACACCCCGTGGCTGACCACCGAGGAGTTCCTGCACGCCCTGGACGTCAACCTCCAGAAGAAGATCGCCCTGTAAGGCGTTCCGCGCGGGCCCGTCCTCAGCACGGGAGGACGGCTCCGCGCACCAGAGCCGCGCATCTCACCGGGGGTGCGCGGCTCTTCGCGTGATGCGCCGCGATAGCCTGACGGGTGCAGTATCTCGATACCGAGAGATCCCGCCCATCTTGGAGTGATCGCGAAATGACTCGCACCCCTGTCAACGTCACGGTGACCGGCGCCGCAGGCCAGATCGGCTACGCGCTGCTGTTCCGCATCGCCTCCGGGCAGCTCCTCGGCGCTGACGTGCCGGTCAAGCTGCGCCTTCTGGAGATTCCGCAGGCCGTGAAGGCCGCCGAGGGCACCGCGATGGAGCTGGACGACTGCGCCTTCCCGCTCCTGGCGGGAATCGACATCTTCGACAACCCGACCGACGGCTTCGCGGGCGCGAACGTCGCCCTGCTCGTCGGCGCGCGCCCCCGCACCAAGGGCATGGAGCGCGGCGACCTGCTCGAGGCCAACGGCGGCATCTTCGGCCCGCAGGGCAAGGCGATCAACGACGGCGCGGCCGACGACATCCGCGTCCTCGTCGTGGGCAACCCGGCCAACACCAACGCGCTCATCGCGTCGGCCGCCGCGCCGGACGTGCCCAAGTCGCGCTTCACCGCGATGACCCGCCTCGACCACAACCGGGCACTGTCCCAGCTGTCCGTCAAGACCGGCGTACCGGTCACTGAGCTGAAGAAGCTGACGATCTGGGGCAACCACTCGGCGACCCAGTACCCGGACATCTTCCACGCCGAGGTCGCGGGCAAGAACGCCGCCGAGGTCGTCAACGACGAGAAGTGGCTCGCCGAGGACTTCATCCCGACCGTCGCCAAGCGCGGCGCGGCGATCATCGAGGCGCGCGGCGCGTCGTCGGCCGCCTCCGCCGCGAACGCCGCGATCGACCACGTCTACGACTGGGTCAACGGCACCCCCGAGGGCGACTGGACGTCGGCCGCGATCCCGTCGGACGGCTCCTACGGCGTCGCCGAGGGCATCATCTCCTCGTTCCCGGTGACCTCCGAGAACGGCGAGTGGAAGATCGTCCAGGGGCTGGAGATCAACGACTTCTCCCGCACCCGGATCGACGCCTCGGTCGCCGAGCTCGTCGAGGAGCGCGACGCCGTCAAGGCCCTGGGTCTCCTCTGAATCTGACGCTCTGACGCGTCCCTGATCCGCCCGTCCAGGCCACCGGAGGCCCCGGACTTCCCTCGCGGGAGGTTCGGGGCCTTCGGGTTTGCCGGGAAGTTCTGGTTGGTATGGGCGGACTTTGCGGGTTTTCGTCGTTCTAGTGCGAGACGGACGAGTGAGAGGAGAAGATCATGAGCGGTGGACGACTGGACGGAACGAAGGTTCTGGCGATCGTCACCAACTACGGGGTGGAGCAGGACGAGCTGACCGTCCCGGTGGAGCGGCTGCGCGATGACGGCGCGGACGTCGAGATCGCGGCCCCGTCGCGGGAGCCGATCCGCACGCTCGTCGGGGACGAGAAGCCCGGCGACGTGGTCGAGCCGACCGAGACGCTCGGCGAGGTCGACCCTGCGGGCTACGACCTGCTGCTGATCCCCGGCGGCGCGCTCAACGCCGACAACCTGCGCATGGACGACGACGCCCTGGAGATCATCCGCAGCTTCGCGTCGTCCGGCCGCCCCGTCGCGGCGATCTGCCACGCCCCCTGGGCCCTGGTCGAGGCCGACGTCGTGAAGGGCAAGAACGTCACGTCGTACATGTCGCTGAAGACCGACCTCGGCAACGCGGGCGCGTCCTGGCAGGACAGCCCCGAAGTGACCGACAAAACCGGCTACACGCTCATCACCTCGCGTACCCCGAAGGACCTCGAGCCCTTCCTGGACGCCATCGAGCGGGAACTGACGCCCGTGTGATCATGCCGCGCCGGAGATCGCCTCAAGGGTGCGGCCCTTCGTCTCGGCGATGCGGCGGCGGACGAAGACGAACGACAGCGCCGCGAAGGCCGCGTACATGAGGTAGGTGCCCGGCAGGCTCCAGGCGCTGAGGCTCGGGAAGGTCAGCGTGACGAGCCAGTTCGCGAGCCACTGGGTGGCCGTCGCGACGCCCATGGCGGCGGCCCGGATGCGCAGCGGGAACATCTCGCCGAGCAGCACCCAGACGATCGCGCCCCACGAAAGCGCGTAGAACAGCACGAAGACGCTCGCGCCGACCAGCGCGGTGAGGCCCCAGCCGAACGGGAGGACGCCGCCGACCGTGTGGGTGAACGCGTAGGCGGTCGTCGCCAGGGCCACGGCCATGCCGAGCGAGCCCGTCATGAGGAGGGGGCGGCGGCCGAGGCGGTCGACGAGGGAGATCGCGACGAACGTGCCGATGAGGTTGATGACCGAGGTGAACAGGCTGAGCAGGAGCGATCCGCTCTCCTCGACGCCGACGGACTGCCAGAGCGTCGCGGAGTAGTAGAAGATCACGTTGATGCCGCACAGCTGCTGGAACGCGCACAACGTGATGCCCGTCCAGACGACGGGCAGCAGGAAGCGCGGTCCGCGCAGGTCCGACAGCCGGGCCTTGCGCTGGCCGAGCGCCTCCTTGATCCGTGCGACGTGCGCTGCGGTGTCGCCGCCCTCGATCCGGTCGAGGATCGCGCGGGCGGCGTCGTCGCGTCCGGCCCGCACGAGATAGCGGGGCGATTCGGGCATGACCGTGCTGAGCAGCAGGTAGACGGCGGCGGGCAGCAGGTTCACCAGGAACATCCACTGCCAGGTGTGCAGGGGGCCGATTGTGCCGGCCGAGCCGTCGCCGACCGCGGCGAGCACATAGTTGACGAGCTGGGACACCACGATCCCGAGCACGATCGCGAGCTGCTGGAGCGAGGCCAGGCGGCCCCGGTAGGCGGCGGGGGAGACCTCGGCGATGTACGTCGGCGCGATGACCGACGCCATGCCGATCGCGACGCCCCCGGCCATCCGCCACGCCGCGAGGTCCCACACGGTGAACGGCAGCGCCGAGCCGATCGCCGTCACCGCGAACAGGACGCCCGCGACGCGCTGCGCGCCGAGCCGTCCGATCCGGTCGGCGATCTGGCCCGCGACGGCCGCGCCGACCGCCGCGCCGGGCAGGTCGGCGGCCACGACGAACCCCGTCACGCCGGGGTTGGCCGGGAACCGCGTCTCGATCCCGTGGATCGCGCCGTTGATGACCGCGCTGTCATAGCCGAACAGGAACCCGCCCATGGCGGCGGCCGCGGCGTACCCGGTGACGCGCAGCAGACGCGGATCGCGCATCGGTTGCCTTCCTTCAGACGGTTTGACGGGTTCAGGCGATCGACGCGCCGCCGTCGACGTTGAGCGCGACGCCGGTGACATAGGACGAAAGCGGCGAACACAGCCAAAGCGCGGCCTGCGCCTGCTCCTCCGGGGTGGCGAGCCGCCCCATGGGGATGCGTTCGATGAGCTCACGGGTGCGCTCGGGGTCCTCGGCCATCTGCTTTTCGACGGCGGGCGTGAGGGTGCGTCCGGGGCTGAGCGCGTTGACGCGGATGCCGTCACGCGCGTACCGCAGCGCGGCCGCCATGGTGAGCCCGAGCACCCCCGACTTCGCCGCCACCCACGGCGACAGCCCGCCCGACACGTTCAACCTGGGCGAGGCCGCCGTATTGACGATCGCCCCGCCACCCCCCTGCCGACGCATCTGCTCGATCTCGTGCGCCAGCGCCGCCCGCACCCCCTCAAGCCCGACCCCCATCACCTTGGCCCACTCCGCGGGCCCCGGCTCCCTCCCCGGCTCGTCAGGCGTCCCCAGCCCGGCATTGTTGACCGCCCAATCAAGCCGCCCATAATGATCAACAACCGCCGCGACAAGCAGCTTCAAGTCTTCCCCCGAGGCAGCATCAGCCGCCACGAAGACCGCAGTCCCACCCCCCTCCTCAACAAGCGAAACGGTCTTCCGCCCCTCAACATCATCGACATCCCCGACGACGACCTTCGCCCCCTCCCCGGCGAACGCAAGCGCCATGGCCCGCCCGATCCCCCGAGCCGCCCCCGTAATGAGCCCGGCCCTCCCCTCCAGCACCCCTCGCGCCCCCGCCAAGGTCCCACCCCCTCCCCCAACGTCGTCACCCCACCCCACCCCCCAAAACCCCACCCCCCACCCAACACCCAGCAAACGATCACCCCACCCCAGACACAACAGCGAGGAATACGCGCGGTTGATCCCGCCCAGGCACTAGGGCACGATCCGTTATCGTGGACCTGACCTGAGTCGGAGCGGGGGAGACGCGATGCCGACGAATGCGCCTGACGTACCCGGTGCCGACGTTCCCGAGTTCTTGACCTGGGATCAGCTTCAGCGGCTGCCGGAAGAGATCGTCGCGGAGATCGAGTTGTGGGATCGCCGTGTGGTGTGGAACCGGCGCGGGCCCATGGAACACCAACAGTTCGCCGTCCGCATGCGGAACGCACTGGAAGCCCACGCCCGGCGCGCCATGCGCGCCCGCGGCGAGGGGGACCAACCGCCGTGCTGGCAGGTCGGCGTGGAGACTAACGTGTTCTTCTCCGAAGACAAGTCCAGCTATCTGACCCCTGACTTCCTCGTCCGCAGATGCCTGCCCCGGGGAGCGGACACCACCGCGGCCGACGTCGTCATAGCCGGTGAGGTGCTGTCCGGTTCTGACACGCCGAAGCGGCGTGTGTGGAAGATGGACCGCTACGCCGAAGCCGGGATTCCCTGGTACTGGGAGATCGAGCTCGACTCCGCGGCTTCCTGGGACATCTCCGTCGTGCGCGCGTACGAACTGGCGCGCGTCCTGGCCACAGACCTCAAGGTGAAGCCGCTGCGCCCGGCCTTCTACGTCGCGGTCGGCGAATGGGAACCCCGAGACCCCGCCATCGACTTCCCCGAACCCTTCCCCCTACACATCCCCTGGGACGCCCTCGCCTTCTGACGGACCCAGGTCGGCAAGTACGAGGGTAATCAGGGCGCCGGTGACGGCGGCGGCCGTCCATCCTGCGATGTGGAGGCCGTGCAGGAGGGAGTGCGAGCCGGTGACGATCGCGACGAAGACGGCGAGGCTCATCGCGCCGCCGACCTCCTTGGTGGTGGTGGCCAGGGAGCGGCCGCGCGCCAGGCGCAGTGGGATCAACGGGTCGCGGGTGCGGGCTTCCACCACAAGCAGCAGCGCGAGCAGGATCGCCCCAGCGGCCAGCGCTCCGGCGACGCGCGGCGACCCCCATCCGGAGTCCGGGCCGCTGGCCAGCCCGAACACCAGCAGCGCCGAGCCCGCGGTGGCCAGGACCGCGCCCGGCACGTCGAAGGCGCCGGGTGTGCGGGCGGGGTCGACGGGCAGCAGCCGTGGCGCGGCGAGCGCGCAGCCGAGGGCCAGGGGCACGTTGACGAAGAACACCCACTCCCAGCCCAGGTAGTTGGTCAGCACCCCACCCAGCAGGGACCCGGCGGCCAGCCCGGCGCTGCCCGCCATGCCCCAGGCGCCAAGCGCCCGGTTGCGGTCGGGACCCTCGGCGAACCCCCGGTAGATGAGGGTGAGGGTGGCCGGCGTCAGCAGGGCCCCGCCCATGCCCTGCACCGCGCGGGCGGCGACCAGCAGCCCGGATCCGGACGCCAGGCCGCCGGCCAGTGACGCGACGCCGTACAGCGCCAGCCCGGTCATGAACATCCGACGCGGTCCGAGCCGGTCCACGGCCCGTCCGCCGAACAGCAGGAGCCCGCCGAGCCCGATCGCGTAGGCGGAGACCACCCACTGCGCCGATGACGGGCTGAAGCCCAGCGCCTTTCCGATGTCGGGCAGCGCCACGTACACGATGTTGTAGTCGAGAGCCACGATGAGCTGCGTCAACGCGAGCAGCCCAAGGCGTAGCCGATGCGATTCCATGGTCACCTACATGCCGTTGATTTACTACACGCCGTTCAGTTAACGACACGGCGTACAGTAGTCCAACTCTGTAGAGTGTCAAGCGTGAAAGAGCAGACCGTGAGCCGACGTGCCCGGCTACGCGTGCAGACCAGCGACGAGATCAAGACGATCGCGCTGCAGCTCATGGCCGACGGCGGTCCGGGCGCCATCTCGCTGCGCGCCATCGCCCGCGAGATGGGCATGACGGCCGGCGCGATCTACAGCTACTTCGCCACCCGCGACGACCTGATCACCACCCTGATCGGCGACCTCTACACGTCGGCGGTCGAGGCGGGGGAGTCCGCCCGGGACGCCGTACCGCCGACCGACGCCGGCGGCCGGATCATGGCCTGGGCCCGGGCCATGCGCGAGTGGGCGCTGGCCAACCCCGAGGGCTTCCGGCTCATCTACGGCGACCCGGTGCCCGGCTACCACCCACCCGAGGACGGCCCCGGCAAGGCCGCCGAACTGCGCGCCTGCACCGGCCTCCTCGGCCTTGTCGCCGCCGCCTGGCCGACCGCCCAGGCGCATCGAGGAGACGACCGGCACTACGACTGGGCCGACTTCACCCCGGGCCTGGTCGCCCACGCCCGCGAGGAGTTCCCGGACCTGCCCCCCGCGGCACTCGCCCTGACCATGCGCGTCTGGGGCCGCATGCACGGCCTCATGGCCCTGGAGATCTACGGCCACCTGCGCACCCTCACCCACGACCCGGCGAGCGTCTACCACGACGAGATACGCGACCTCATCACCTCCCTCGGCCTCACCCTCTGATCCGGGCGGCGGGCGGTCAGGCTCGGGTCAGGTAGAGGAGGGAGTTGGCTTCGGGGGGCGGGGGCAGGCGCACCGACGGGGTGAGGGCGACGAGGGTGTGGATGAGGGCGGAGACGTTCGCGGCCTGGGCACGGCAGTAGGGCATGGCGCGGACGGCCACGAGGAGGAAGACGGCGGCGAAGTACAGGCGGGCGTCCTGGGGTTCGGTTCTGGTGAGCTGTCCGGCGACGATCGTGCGGGCGGCGACGGCGAGCCGCCGTCCGCGCCCTTCCGGGACGCCCTCGACGATCGCGTCGAAGGCGCGGAGCGGGTCCTCGGGCGGCGTGGGCACGTCGTACGGCTCGTTCCACGCCGTTTTGAGCCCATATGACCGGTCCGGGTCGGCGATGCCCTGCCGGGTCAGTCCCAGGTACTCGCAGCTGTGCTCCACCTCGGCGAGGAAGGGGATGACGGGTGCGCCGAAGGCGGACGGGAACGCGCGGGCGTCGTCAAGGGCGACGCAGGTGTCCGCGAAGCGTTTCAGCGCGTTGGTCGTCTTCTGGCGCTCGGCGATGAGGTAGCGCTGCGCCGTCTCCTGTGTCAGGCGGGTGCGCGCGTTCCGCATCATGGCCGCTTGCTGGGCCGGCGGCTCGCGCGACGGCGGATGGGCGATGCCCGGGAAGTCCCGCAGGCGGTCGAGCACGCGGGACAGCGAGACGGTCCAGTCGTTCGCCGAGTCCGGCAGTCGAGTGGCGGGGCTCATGAGCCATGCCCGGTGTAGGCGCCGGTCCGGGACGGGAGGGGTGAGGTCCTCGGGGAGCACGTCGATCATGCCGAAGTCGGTGGCGCGGTCGAGGACGACGAGGAGCGCGTTCAGCCGACGGTCGGTCTCCACCACGGACCGGGGGCCGAGGAGACGGTGCAGTTCGCCGGCGCGGCGGGTGAACACCGGACGCATGATCTCGGCGACGAGGGGGTCGGCCGCGCACTCGTCCTCGGCGGTCGTGAGCGCGGCGGCCTCGAGGGCGAACACGAACTGGAGCGTGGCGGAGCCGTAGGGGGCGAGGGCGAAGATGCGCGCGTAGGCCGTGAGGTGGGGGCGGCGGAGGCCGGTGCCCCGGGCGTCGAGCTTCAGGTAGGGGTCGAGCCAGTCCATGGCGAGGTCGGGGTAGGCGGCGAGGCGTTGGGGGGAGGGGGTGTAGGGCCAGGTGGCGCCCAGGGTGCGGTGGAGGCGGGGGATGTCGTCGGTGAGGGTCCACAGGGTGTGGCCGGATGCGGCGGGGAGGGTTGCGGCGTCGGGGCCGGAGAGGATCGCGGGGGACGGCGGGAGGTAGACGGTGGTCGCTTCGGAGAGGCGGTTGAGCCACGCGAGGAACGGCAGGATCTCGCTCGCTGGAATGCCGGTCGCCGGGCCGGGCGCGACGGGTTCGGGGTGGTGTCCGGTGGGAATCGCTTCGCGCAGGTAGCGGGTCCAGAGGTCCTGGGAGACGGGGTGGGCGCAGATTTCGGTGCCGTTGTGGAGGCGGATCACGTCCTGGAGGGCGCGGGCCGCGGTGATGGCGTTGATGAGGCGGCGGCGGTCGGGGTTGGGGCCGGTCTCCTCGGTGAGGAGGGCGTTGAGGGCGGCGCGGGTCGCGGGGTGGAGTTGGCGGGCCTCGTCGGCGCAGGCGAAGGCGAGGGTGAGGGCGGGGACCGTGCCCCTGTCCAGGCAGGCGCGGACGACGGGGGTGGCGTCCGCCCGTGACGCCCACAGCAGCGTCGTCTCCCGCAGCCAGGGGTCATGCACGCCGTCGAGGAGCAGGGGCAGCAGGTCGGGGTGTTCGCGGATGTGCGCGGCGGTCAGGTACTCCTGGAGGGTCAGGTGGGCGAAGGCGTAGCAGCCCTGTTCGTGTTCCACGAGGAGGCCGCAGCGGGTCGCCTCGGCGAGGAACAGGAGCGCGAGCCCCGGCCGGTCGCCGACGGCTTCGCGCAACGGCTCCTCGACGGCGCGGACGGCGTCGGCCTCGGAGAGGTCACGGACTCCGCGCTCGGTCATCTGGAAGGCGAGGTGGCCCGCGACCGCCTCCTTCTGCGACCCGGACAACCCCGTGGGGTCGCTGAGCGACTTGCTCTCCTGACGCCGGTGGAGCAGCACCTCGCACATCTCGGCGTACAGGGCGGCCCGGGTGCCCGGCAGTGAGCCGCGGTACCGGTGCACGTTGGCGATCATGGTCAGGAGCAGCGGGTTGGCGGCGAGGTCGTACAGCGACGGTTTGGCGCGCAGCCGGGCGACGAGGTCGGCGGCCTGGGCGTCGGCGGCTTCGCGGACGTCGGCGTCGGAGCCCTCGCGGGCGCGGCGTTCGACCGCGCGGTACCAGCCGTGCAGGAACTCCGCGACCTGGTCGGCGGTGAACCGCTGGACCTGGAGCACGTCGGCGTTGGGCAGCGGGTTGGACTCGTAGCCGTGCCGCCGTGAGGTGACGACGAAGGCGTTGCCGGGGTAGCGGGCGATCTGGTCGCGGACCCAGGCGACGACGCGCCGCCGGTCGGCCTCGTCGGCGACCTCGTCGAGGCCGTCGAGCAGGACGACGCAGCGGCCCGCCTCAAGGTGTCCGGCGAGCCAGTCGGCTTCGACGGCCCCGCGCAGCCAGGGCGCGGCGACGGCGACCTCGGGCAGCCCGCGGGCGTCGCCGGAGAGGATCGCGGCGGTGTGGCCGCGCAGGTACAGCAGGACGGGCACCCGCCTCGCGCGCCGGAAGGCGCGTCGCCAGGGCGGGCCCGGGGGCTCGGACAGCGCGAGCGCGGTGTGCCGGACGAGTGTGGTCTTGCCCGATCCCGGGCTGCCGATGACGGCCAGGACGCGTCCGCCGTCGAGGAAGTCCGCGAGCGGGCGGCGTTCGCCGGGATCGGCCCGGACGCCGACGCCGGGGTCGCCGGACGTCTCGCGCGCGGGCCTGGGGCGCAGCGCGACGTCCACGTACACGTGCTTCATCCGCAGGACGAACTCGCCGCGGGTGACGAGCCCGAGCGTCTCCATGTCGGAGACCGAGGCGTGCAGTTGCCGTCGGTAGCGGCTGAGCCTCCCGCGCAGCGCCGTGTCGCCGCCCGGTGCGGACGCGCCGGTGCCGAGCACGCCGAGGAGCGCCGCGCCGAACGCGGGCGCGATCCACGGCCAGGCGAACTCGCCGTCGTTGAGAATCTGGTTGCCCGCCACCCCGCCGACGACGACCGCCGTCGCGATCGCGGCGTTGCGCGCCGTGCGCCGAGCCCGCATCCGCACTTCCCCTGCTGTCGGAAACCCCGTGTATGCCAGATAACAACGGAGCGTCCGCTTGGGTGGCGGTTTTCATAGAGATGAGATGGTGCGGGGGGATTTGTGGGTCAGGTGAGGAGTGCTGTGCCCGGGCCGGTGAGGTCGGCGACGGCCGAGCGGCGGCCGGAGGCGAGGAGGAGCAGGGAGGCGATGGGGGCGGTGGCTTCTGGGCCTTGGCCTGCGGTCCAGGGGATGTCGGTGGCTACCAGGCGGACGTTCTTGAGGCGTTTGCGGGCGTGGAAGGGGAAGCCCATTCGGTAGACGGTGTCGGTGCTGAAGCGGGCGGCTTCCAGGGGCATCGGGCGGGCGACGCCGAGTGGCCGTGCGATGTCCTGGCCGTGGATGAGGATGTCCAGGAGGGCGTAGGACAGGCGCTGGCCGAGGGCGAGGCGGCGTGAGCCGGAGGAGGCGCGCAGGGTCGCGGTGATCTCGGCGGTGGGTTTGCGGGCGTCGCGGCGGGCCGTGGCGTCGACGAAGCGGTCGAAGTTCCCGCGCGCCCTGACGACCCCGGCCAGGACGTCGCCGAGGCGGGCGGTGGGGCCCGCGGTGAGGTGGGCGGCGACCTCGCGGACGGTCCAGCCTTCGCACAGTGATGGCGTCGCCCACTGGGCGGGGGTGAGGGCGTCGAGGAAGTCGGCGAGCGAGGCGCGTTCGGCGTCGATGTGCCGCCAGATCTCCGCGTCGTCCATGGTGATCCTGCCCGGGGTATCGCTTCTGTCCGTTGACGCACCCATGTCCGCTCCCGTCCGTTGCGCTAGCATGGTCCGAAATAAAGTCAGGCTCTCTGTCTAAATTAGACAGAGGTTCTGACCATCGTCAAGGAGGTGCGCCGGTGCCCGACGAGCTCGGACTCGGGGTGCTGCTGTTCATCCCCTACCGGGAGATGGAACGCCGGGTGTTCGCCGCGCTAGAGGAGGCGGGGCACCCGCTGACGCCCGCGCAGGCACGGCTGCTCGCCAGGATCGACCCCGGCGGGTCGCGCGCGGCCGACCTCGCGGAGTCCGCCCAGGTGACGAAGCAGACCGCGGCCTACCTCGTGGAGCAGCTCGAGCGGGCCGGGTACGTCGAGCGGGTGCCCGACCCGTCGGACGGGCGGGCCAGGCTCGTCAGGCTGACCGCGCGCGCCGAGTCGGCAAGACCCGTCGCCGACGCAGCCACCGCCGCCGTCGAGGCCGAGTGGCTCGCCCACCTCGGCCCGCGCCGCCTCGCCGCGCTGCGCGACGCCCTCACCCGCCTCCGCGACATCACCGACCCCTACCAGGACCGGGACTAGACCAAAGACGTCCGGGCGAGGGCGAGGAGGTCTTCGTCGGTCGAAGGCTGGGTGATGAGGGTGAGCCCCAGAGGCAGCCCGTCGAGCTCCGCCAGCGGAAGGGTGACGGCGGGGGCGGCGGCCAAGGGCGCGAGGCAGGAGAAGGGCAGAAGACGCACGCGCGGGAAGTCCTCGGTAAGGGCGGGCGGTGTGAACGGCACGGTAGGAACCGCCAATACGCTCCCGCGTAGACGGGTCCGCAGGCTCGCCCCCGCGTGGTCGACCTTCTCGCGGGCGGGCGCGACGTCGTGGTCGGTCAGCCGCGCGGCGTGCGCGAACCGCGCCCCGATGGACTGCCCGAACGCGGGGGTCGTCGAGCTGATCCATGGCCCGAGCAGCCGCCACGCCTCCGCGCCCTGGACCGTCGCGAACGCCGCGATCGCCTCACGCCACTGGGAGGGCCGCTTGAACAGGGGGGTGCGGTCGGCCTTCAGCAGCCCCCGCAACCGCCCCAGGACCGGCTCGTAGGCTTCGCGGACCCGTTGCGGCACCTCGGACCACAGGTCGTCGGGCACGAGCAGCCATTCGAGCGCGACGGTCTGCTGCGCGGGCGGGTCGAGCAGCGCGAGCGCGACGCGTTCCAGCGTCGCGGCGTCACGTGCCATCACCCCCGGCACGTCGAAGGTGGGGGCCAGAGGCACCATCCCCGAAGCGGGCATACGCGCGTGCGAAGGCCGCCACCCGTACAGGCCGGTGAAGGCGGCCGGGACGCGGATCGACCCCGCGGTGTCCGACCCGAGCCCGACGTCGGCGTCCCCGGACGCGACAGCCGAGGCGCACCCGCTGGAGGAGCCGCCCGTGTAGTGGCCGGGCGCGAGCGGGTTGCGGGGCGAGCCGTAGTGGACGTTGGTCCCGGCGAGGCTGTAGGCGAGCTCGTCCATGTGCGCCTTGCCGACGATCGGCGCGCCCGCCCGCCGCAGCCGCGCGACGACCTCGGCGTCCTCCCCGGGCGGCGCGTGCTCGGCGAGCCACACGGGGTTGCCCGCGCCCGTCGGCCAGCCCGCGACGTCGATGTTGTCCTTCACCGCGACGCGCAGCCCGTCGAGCGGGCCGTCGGCGGGCGGGGCGAGCGGGCCGTCGCCGATCCACGGGACCAGCGGTGCGATCTCCTCCATCCCCCCTTCTTACCTTCCCCGCGCGGCCCCGTACGCCCAAGGGAAGGCAACGTCGCGTGTCCCGTCGGGCGGGCCGCGCGCGGCGCGGGTATCGTGCCGCGCGCGCTGAGGGGGAGGAGTGCCCGTGCGGGCTGTGACGTGGTGCGGGGTGTTGGTGCTTTCCGGCGGCATGCTGGTGGGGGCCGCGCCCGCGGTGGCGACGGGTTCCCCGGCGCTCCGCCTCAAGGTCGACGCGTGGGGCGACGCCCGTCCCGGCGGGGTCCTCGACTTTCTGGTGACGGTCGCGAACCGGGGCGCGAGCGCGTCACGGAAGGTCGGTCTCACGGTGACGGTGCCGCGCGGCATCGACGTCATCGGCCTTCCCGCCGGATGCCGGGAGAAGAAACGCGTCGTCAGGTGCGGCCTGGGCACACTCGCCCCGAAGTCGGTCAGCACGGTGACGGTCTCCGGCATCGTCAAGCCGACGGCGCGGGGCCGTCAGACGGTCGTCGCGGAGGCCGACGGCGCAAGCGCGCGCACGACGGTCCGTGTGAAGCCCGGCACGGACCTCGCCGTACGCCTGCGCACCCCGCGCGGCTCGGACGGCCCGTTCCGCTTCCACGTCCGCGCGCTGAACAAGGGCAAGCGGCCGGCCCGCAAGGTGAGCGTGACTGTCGCGGTGCGCGGCGCGCGGTTCACGAAGGTCCCGTCGGGCTGTCTGACGGGCCCGCGCCGCGTGGTCTGCGACGCGGCCGCGCTCGACCCCGGCGCGATGGTCGGGTTCGCGTTCCGGGCGCGCCCCGAGCCGGGACGCCGCGCGGTGGAGATTTTCGCGACGGTCGACGCGGCGAAGGTGGGCGAGACGTTTCCGGAGGACAACGGCGCGTTCACATCCGTCCCAGTCGTCCGACTGCAGCGGGATTAGCGCTTTCTCACGGTTTCCGACAGTTTCCTATCAAGATCGTGCGCTAGGGTGCTGGCACTCCGAAGTCAACAGCAGGGGAGTTGCGCTGTGCCGCGCGTCGCCGGAAGCATCCTGGTCGCCACCGCCCTAGCCGCCGGGACCATCCTGACCGGTTCGGTCGCCCACGCCGCCCCCGTGGCCCCGCCGAACACCGTCCCCGGCCTGGACGTGAGCTACTGGCAGGGCCCGAACGTCAACTGGAAGACCATCGCCGACAACGGCGCCAAGTTCGCCATCATCCGGGCGACCCGCGGCACCTCGACGGCCGACAACGCGACCCCGTACGTCGACCCGTACTTCGCGCGCAACGCCGAAGAGGCGCGCAAGTACGGCATCATCCAGGGCGCGTACCACTTCGCCGGGCCCGACAAGTCGTCCGGCGCGACCCAGGCGAACTTCTTCGTGGACAGCGGCGGCGGCTGGAAGCCCGACGGCATGTCCCTGCCGGGCGCGCTCGACATGGAGAGCGACCCGTACTCGACCCTGCCGAAGGTGCCGGGCCTGCGCGTCGACTGCTACAACCTGACGCCCAAGCAGATGATCGCCTGGATCAGGGACTTCTCGAACACCTACTTCAAGCGCACCGGCCGCTACCCGATGCTGTACTCGAACCAGAACTGGTGGCGCAACTGCACCGGCTCCCCGGCCGAGCCGAACGGCACTGCCGCGTTCGCGCTGACGAACCCGCTGTGGGTCGCCAACTACAAGGACCCGGTGAAGTACCCGGAACCCGCGATGCTCGGCGGCTTCAGCAAGTACACGTTCTGGCAGTTCTGGAACGGCAACGACAAGCCGCTCTTCCCCGGTGACCAGAACCTGTTCCCCGGGACGCTGAAGCAGCTTCGCGCGTTCGCCAAGAAAGCCGACAAGCCCGTCGCGAACGTCGGCGTGAAGGTGACGAAGAACGGCAAGTACCGCGTCGGCAAGAAGGCGTCGGTCAAGGTCCAGGTGACCAACACCGGCCCGGACGCCAGCGGCACGACCCGCGTCTACGTGAAGTTCCCCGCCAAGAAGCTGAAGGCGACCGGCTTCCCCAAGGCGTGCAAGAAGGTCTCCTACGGCCTCAAGTGCGTCTGGAAGACCCTCCCGGCCAAGAAGGCGGTCAACTTCAAGGTCTGGTTCACCGTCACCAAGCAGCTCAAGCCGGGCCAGAAGCCCGCGGTCACCCTGGGCCTGCAGACCCCCAACATCCTCGACCCCGGCAAGAAGAACAACACGTCGAAGGTCACCCTCCCGATCACCCGCTGACCCCTCTGTTCGAACCCGGGGAACCCGGGGGCGGCGCTAAGGTGAGACCGCCCCCGTCCGCCCTGCGAGAGGTCTGTCGATCATGGCTGATTCCTTCGTCCACCTGCACGTTCACACCGAGTACTCGATGCTCGACGGTGCGGCGAAGGTCGGGAAGCTGACGGACCGGGCGGCCGAGCTGGGCATGCCCGCGATCGCCATGAGCGACCACGGGAACCTGCACGGCGCGTACGAGTTCCACAAGAAGGCCAAGGGCTCCGGGGTCAAGCCGATCATCGGGATCGAGGGGTATGTGAGCCCCGAGTCCCGGTTCCACAAGCAGCCGGTGTTCTGGGGCGAGCCGCACCAGCGCAAGTCCAACGAGCAGACGGGCCTGGGCGGCGACGTGTCGGCGTCGGGCACGTATCTGCACAAGACGATGTGGGCCTACAGCGCCCAGGGACTGCGCAACCTCTTCCGGATCTCCTCCCTCGCGAACTTCGAGGGACGGATGAAGAAGTACCCGCGCATGGACGACGAGCTGTTCGACCTCTACCACGAGGGGATCATCGCCACGACGGGCTGTCCGTCGGGCGCGGTGCAGACGCGGCTGCGGCTCGGCCAGTACGACAAGGCGCGCGAGCACGCCGCCAAGTACCAGGACATCTTCGGCAAGGAGAACTACTTCCTCGAGCTGATGGACCACGGCGGCATCCCGATCGAGACCGGGGTGCGCGAGGACCTGCTGAAGCTCGGCAAGGAGCTGGGCATCCCGCCGCTGGTGACGAACGACTCCCACTACGTCACCGCCGACCAGGCGACGGCCCATGACGCGCTGCTGTGCGTCGGCACGAACTCCCTGATCAGCGCGCCCGACAGGTTCCGGTTCTCCGGCGGCGGCTACTACGTCCGCTCGGCCGACGAGATGCGCGGCCTGAACCCGACCTCCGACGTCTGGCAGGACGGCTGCAAGAACACCCTCCTGATCGCCGAGCGCGTCGAGTCCTACGACGACGTCTTCGCCTTCCGCGACCTGTACGCCAAGTTCCCGGTCCCCGAGGGGGAGACCGAGATGAGCTGGCTGCGCAAGGAGTCGCACAGGGGCGCGGCCGAGCGGTACGGCGAGCCCGTCCCGGCGCACATCACCGAGCGGATCGAGTACGAGCTCGGCGTCATCGAGAACATGGGCTTCCCCGGCTACTTCCTCGTGGTCGCCGACATCTGCCGCTATGCCCGGGACAATGGCATCTGGGTGGGTCCGGGCCGTGGTTCGGCGACGGGTTCGATGGTCGCCTACGTGACCCGGATCACCGAACTCGACCCGATCGAGCACTCGCTGCTGTTCGAGCGGTTCCTGAACCCCGAGCGCATCTCCCCTCCCGACGTCGACCTCGACTTCGACGAGCGTCGGCGCGGCGACATGATCCGCTACGTCACCGAGCGGTACGGCGAAGAGAACGTCGCGCTGATCGTGACGTTCATGACGATCAAGTCCAAGCAGGCCGTCAAGGACTCAGCGCGGGTGCTCGGCTACCCGTTCGCGGTCGGCGAGAAGATCACCAAGGCGTTCCCGCCCGCCGTCATGGGCAAGGAGATCCCGCTCGACGGCGTCTTCGACCCCAAGCACCCCAGGTACGCCGAGGCGTCCGAGCTGCGCAACCTGTACGAGGAGGACCAGGACGTCAAGCGCGTCATGGACACCGCCCTCGGCCTCGAGGGCCTGACCAGGACCACGGGCGTGCACGCGGCGGGCGTCATCATCTCCTCGCAGCCGCTGGTCGACGTCATGCCGGTCGTCATGCGCCCCGACGACGGCGCCCGCATCACCGGCTTCGACGGCCCCTCGAGCGAGTCCATGGGCGCGCTGAAGATGGACTTCCTCGGCCTGCGCAACCTCACGGTCCTCGGCGACGCGGTCGAGAACATCAAGAAGAACCGCGGCGTCGAGGTCGACATGCTCAACCTGTCGCTTGACGACAAGAAGACCTACGAGCTGCTGGCGCGCGGCGACACCCTCGGGGTGTTCCAGCTCGACTCCTCGATGATGCGCGACCTGACCAAGCTGATCGCCCCGGCCCGGTTCGAGGACATCTCGTCGGTCCTGGCGCTCGGCCGTCCGGGTCCGATGGGCGCGAACGCGCACGTCAACTACGCGCTGCGCAAGGCGGGCCAGCAGGACATCGTGCCGATCCACCCGGGCCTGAAGGACGCGCTCGAGCCGATCCTCGGCACGACCTACCACCTGGTCGTCTACCAGGAGCAGGTCATGGCCATCGCGCAGCAGCTCGCCGGGTACACGCTCGGCGGCGCGGACATCCTGCGCCGCGCGATGGGCAAGAAGAAGAAGGAGGAGATGGACAAGCAGTGGGCCACCTTCTCCTCCGGCATGGTCGACAACGGCTACACCGAGGAGATGGCCAAGGCCGTCTGGGACGTCCTGGAACCCTTCTCCTCCTACGGGTTCAACAAGTCGCACACCGCCGGGTACGGGCTGGTGTCCTACTGGACCGCCTACCTGAAGGCCAACTACCCGGCCGAGTACATGGCCGCGCTGCTCACGTCCGTCGGCACGAACAAGGACAGGATGGCGATCTACCTCGCCGAGTGCCGCAGGATGAAGCTGAAGGTCCTGCCGCCGGACGTGAACGAGTCGCTGCTCCGCTTCGCGGCCGTCGGCGACGACGTCAGGTTCGGCCTGGGCGCGGTCCAGAACGTCGGTGAGAACGCGATCAACGGGATCATCAACGCGCGCACCGAGCAGGGCAAGTTCAGCGACTTCAACGACTTCCTGAAGAAGGTCCCGCAGATCGTCTGCAACAAGAGGACGATCGAATCGCTGATCAAGGCGGGGTCGTTCGACAGCCTCGGCCACCCGAGGTTCGGCCTGATCCAGGTGCACGACACCGCGATCGACTCCGTCATCGACGTCAAGAAGAAGGAGGCGATGGGGCAGGACTCGCTCTTCGGCGCGTTCGAGGACGCCGACGACTCCTCCGCCGACGCCTTCAGCGTCACCGTCCCCGACGTCGAGTGGGACAAGAAGACCAAACTCGCCTTCGAACGGGAGATGCTCGGCCTGTACGTGTCGGACCACCCGTTGAACGGGGCCGAGCGGATTCTGGAGAAGAACCGGGACTACACGATCGTCTCGATCCTCGACGGCCAGGTCGACACGCGGGGCGAGTTCCGGATCGCCGGGATCATCTCGGGCGTCGACAAGAAGGTCACCAAGCAGGGCAACGTCTGGGCGATCCTCAAGATCGAGGACCACGACGCCTCGATCGAGGTGCCGTGCTTCCCGCAGACCTACCAGCTGTACGGGCCGAACCTCGCGCCCGACCTCGTCGTGTCGGTGACCGGCCGGATCAAGACCCGCGACAACGGCGAGGACGCGACAGTCTCGTTCACCGCCACCGGCATCGAGTTCCTCGACATCTCCTCGGCCCGCGCCGACGGCAAGACCCCCGTCGTGATCGGGCTGCGTGAGGAGCGGGTGAACCGCGACCTCGTGGAGGAGCTGAAGCGCATCCTCAAGGCGCACCCTGGCGACAACCCGGTGCACCTGCGGCTTGAGATGCTGAACCGGCGGGTCCTGATGATCAACCTGCCGGACTACGAGGTGAGCCTCGAGTACGGGGCGTTCGCGGGCGACCTGAAGGTGCTGCTCGGCCCTAGCGCGCTGGCGGAGGTGTGACGAGCCGGGGGCCGAGGGGGAACTCGCGCACGAGCCGCCAGTCCTCGTCGCCCCCGTGCTCCGACAGCTGGAAGGCCGCGCACTCGAACACCGCGTGGTAGTCGGCGAGTTCCTTGAAGGCGTGGTCGAGGCCCGCGTCGTCGAGGTTGTGCGCGACGGTCACATGCGGGTGGTACGGGAAGAACAGCTCGCGTTCCAGCGGCGGCCTGCGCAGCTTCTCTTCAAGCAGCGAGCACGGGCCGATGCCCTCGGCGACCTGGAGGAACACCACGGGCGTCACCGGACGGAACGTGCCGGTGCCGCGCAGCCGCACCCGGAACGGGTCGATCATCGTGGCGGCCCTGGCCAGATGGTCGATGATCGCGGGCATCTCCGCGGCGCTCACCGGCATCGGCGGCACGAGCGTGATGTGCGGCGGGACACGCCGGGCGAGCGGGTCCCCGAAGGACTCCCTCGCCCGGATCAGCGCGTCCGCGTAGGGCTCGGGGACCTCGATGGAGACCCCGATGACCGTGTCAGGCTCCACGCCTGAGCAGCCCCACCCGCTCGCGCACGACGCCCATCGTGCCGGCGGCGACCTCGGCGGCCCGGCTCGCGCCCTTCTCCAGAATCCGGTCGAGCTCGGCCGGGTCGGCCAGCAGTTCGAGCGTGCGGTCCCGGATCGGGGTGAAGACCCCGAGCGCGGTCTCGGCGAGCTCCTTCTTGAGCTGGCCGTAGCCCTGGCCCTGGAAGTGGCCCTCGAGCTCGATGATCGGGGTGCCGGTGAGCGCCGACATGATGGTCAGCAGGTTCGACACGCCCGGCTTGTTCTCCGGGTCGTAGCTGATCTCGGTGCCGGTGTCGGTGACCGCGCGCATGATCTTCTTGCGCATCGCGGCGGGCTCGTCGAGGACGTTGATGATGCCCTGCGGCGACGACGCCGACTTCGACATCTTCTTGTCCGGCTCCTGCAGGTCGGTGATCTTCGAGGTCGCCTTGAGGATGTAGGCGTTCGGCTCCACGAAGGTCTGGCCGAACCTGTGGTTGAACCTGCCCGCGAGCGTGCGGGTGAGCTCGAGGTGCTGGCGCTGGTCCTCGCCGACCGGGACCTGGAAGTCCTTCTCGCCGACGTGCGGGGTGTACAGCAGGATGTCGGCGGCCTGCAGGATCGGGTAGGTGAACAGCCCGACGCTTGCCGCGGCCGAACCCTGCTTGGCCGACTTGTCCTTGAACTGGGTCATCCGGGACGCCTCGCCGAACCCCGTCAGGCAGCTCAGAATCCACTGGAGTTCGGCGTGCTCGAACACCTGGCTCTGCGCGAAGACCGTCGACTTCTCGGGGTCGAGGCCCGCGGCGAACAGCTGCGCGGCCGACGCGCGGGTGCGCCTGCGCAGCACCTCGGGGTCGTACTCGACGGTGATCGCGTGCAGGTCGGCGAGGAAGTAGAACGCCTCATGGGTGTCCTGGAGCGGGACCCACTGCCGCACCGCGCCGAGGAAGTTGCCGAGGTGGAACGACTCGGCCGTCGGCTGGATCCCGGACAGGACCCGGGGGCGCGTGTTCATGGTCATCTCTCTTTTCCTCCGCCGGTAACCCCTGCCGCTTCGATTCTCCCAGACCCGGCCCGCGGCGCGGCACCCGATGAGGGGCCGCCCTGGGCCGAGCGCCGCCTTAGCGTGATCTCCCGGGGGCGGCAAGGGTAAACGGCACGTCGGCCCCGGTGCCGTCGTGCGACCTCCGTCGGCGGTATGGCTAGGCTTCCTCAGAGCCAATCTACTGCCCGAGCCGACGTCGATGAAGGGTCATTTACGGTGAAGCTGCTGGTCACGGGTGGTGCTGGATATGTCGGCAGCGTCGTCGCGGCCCTGCTGATCGAGGCGGGGCACGAGGTCGTCGTCCTGGACGACCTGTCCGTGGGACACGCCGACGCGGTGCCCGGCGCGGCGCGGTTCGTCCGGGGGACGCTGCGCGAGGCCGCCGCGGAGGTGCTCGGCGAGGGCGGGTTCGAAGCCGTGCTGCACTTCGCCGCCAAGTCGCAGGTCGGCGAGTCGGTGCGGGAGCCCGCGCTGTACTGGGACCGCAACCTGGGCGAGTCGCTCGCGCTGTTCGAGGCGATGCGCGCGCACGGCGTGCACAAGATCGTCTTCTCCTCGACGGCGGCGGTGTACGGCGAGCCGGAAGCCGTCCCGATCCCCGAGGACGCGCCCGCGCGGCCGACGAGCCCGTACGGCCAGACCAAGCTCGCGATCGACGGCGTCCTGACGGAGTTCGCCAGGATGTACCGGTTCGGCGCGGTGTCGCTGCGGTACTTCAACGTCGCCGGGGCGCACGGCAGGTTCGGCGAGCGGCACGATCCGGAGACCCATCTGATCCCGAACGTGCTGCGGGTCCCGTCGGGCGAGGTGCCGCGCGTCGACGTCTTCGGCGACGACTACGCCACCCCCGACGGCACCTGCGTGCGCGACTACATCCATGTCGTGGACCTCGGCAATGCGCACCTGCTCGCGCTGACGGCCGCCGAGCCCGGCACCCACCTGATCTACAACCTGGGGAGCGGGAGCGGGTACTCGGTCAAGGAGGTGATCGACGTGTGCCGTGCGGTCACCGGCCACCCGATCCCGGTCTCGGTCGGGCCGCGCAGACCGGGCGACCCGGCCGTGCTCGTGGCGTCGTCGGAGCGGATCAGAGCCGATCTCGGCTGGAAGCCGGAACGCGACCTGCGCGCGATGGTCGCCGACGCTTGGGCGTTCGCGAGGGGGGAGTCGGCGTGAGCGTCGAACACGGGGTGTGGCACGCGCCGGGACGGGTCAACCTGATCGGCGAGCACACCGACTACAACGACGGGCTCGTCCTGCCGTTCGCGCTGCCGCAGGGGATCACGGCCGAGGCGGCGCGGCGCGACGACGGGGTGCTCGAACTGCACTCGGGCGGGCAGACGGAGATCGTCCCGCTTGAGGGGTTGCGGCCGGGTTCGGTGAAGGGCTGGGCGGCGTACGTCGCGGGGGTCGCGGGCGCGCTCGGCGAGGCGGGACACCCGGTCGGCGGGGCGACGCTGCGGTTCACCTCGGATCTGCCCGCCGGATCGGGGCTTTCGTCGTCGGCGGCGCTGGAGTGCGTGACGGCGGTCGCGCTCAACGACATGTACGACCTGGGCCTTTCGGCCAAGGAGCTCGTGCCGGTCGCGCAGCGGGCCGAGAACGCCTACGCGGGCGTGCCCACGGGCGTCCTCGACCAGTCGGCGTCGCTGCTGTGCACCGCGGAACACGCGCTGCTCCTCGACGTCCGCTCCGGCCTGTCGTCCCAGATCCCGCTGGAGCTCGGCGGGTTCCGGATTCTCATCGTGGACACCAACGCGCGGCACGCGCTCGGCGACGGCAAGTACGGCGAACGCCGCGCCCAGTGCGAGGAGGCAGCCCGGCAGCTCGGCGTCGCCTCGCTGCGCGACGTCAAGAACCTCGGCGAGGCGCTGTCCCGGCTGAAGGACCCGGTGCTGCGCCGCCGCGTCAAGCACGTCGTCACCGAGAACCACCGGGTCGAGGCGACCGTCGGCCTGCTGAAGGCCGGCGCGATCGCCGAGGTCGGCGCGCTGCTCAACGCCTCGCATCTGTCACTGCGCGACGACTACGAGGTCTCCTGGCCCGAGGCCGACGCCGCGGTCGAGGCGGCCGTCCGCGCGGGCGCGCGCGGCGGCCGCATGGTCGGCGGCGGCTTCGGCGGCTCGGTGATCATCCTGGCCCGCGCCGACACCCTCGACACCATCCGCGAAGCCATCACCACCCGCTTCACCACCTCCTCCTGGCCCACCCCCGACTACCTCATCGCCACCGCCGCCCCCGGCGCCCACCGCCTGTCCTAGCGGCGGAAAGAACTCGTCAAGCGGCCTGCGCGTCCCTTTCGCCGGGGGACGCGTGGGGTAGGCGGGGGGTATGGGGTTGCATCGGGTTCGGGTGAAGACTGATTTGTTGGACGATGTGTTCAGCATGCCGTTGGCGGAGCGGGTGTTGCCGAAGAGGCGGGTGCCGGAGGGGGAGAGTGATCCTCGGGCGGCCTTTGAGGCGGTTCGGGCGGAGTTGCGGCTTGACGGGGAGTCGGCGCAGAACCTCGCGACGTTCTGCACCACGTACAACAGTCCTGAGGTGCGGGACCTCATGGGGTTGTGCATCGACAAGAACATGATCGACAAGGACGAGTATCCGCAGACCGCCGAGATCGAGGCGCGGTGTGTGCGGATGCTGGCGGACCTGTGGAACTGCGCGGCCGACGACACCGTGGGGTGCTCGACCACGGGGTCGAGTGAGGCGGCGATGCTCGGGGGGCTCGCGCTGAAGTGGCGGTGGCGGAAGGCGCGGGAGGCGGCCGGGAAGGACGTCGGGCGGCCGAATCTTGTGTGCGGGCCCGTCCAGGTGTGCTGGGAGAAGTTCTGCAGGTACTTCGACGTGGAGATGCGGCAGATCCCGTTGGAGAAGGGCGCGACGGGGCTGCGGCCGCACCAGATCGCCGACCACGTCGACGAGAACACCATCGGGGTCGTCGCGATCCTCGGCGTCACCTACACGTGCGTGTACGAGCCCGTCGCGGAGATCGCGGCCGAGCTCGACAGGATCGAGGCGACGACCGGGCTCGACATCCCCATCCACGTCGACGCCGCGAGCGGCGGGTTCGTCGCGCCGTTCCTCCAGCCGAACCTCGTGTGGGACTTCCGGGTCAACCGCGTCGCGTCGATCAACGCCTCCGGCCACAAGTACGGGATGGCCCCGCTCGGCGTCGGGTGGGCGGTGTGGGCGTCGGCCGACCATCTGCCGAAGGAGCTGGTCTTCGACGTCAGCTACCTCGGCGGGGACATGCCGACGTTCGCGTTGAACTTCTCCCGGCCGGGCGGCGAGGTCGTCGCGCAGTACTACACGCTGCTGCGGCTCGGGCACGAGGGCTACCGCAAGATCGCGCAGGCCAACGCGGACACCGCGCGCTATCTGGCCGAGCGGATCAGGGCGATGGGCCCGTTCGACCTGCTCTATGACGGCCAGGGCGCGCTCCCGGCCGTCAGCTACAAGCTGCGCGACGGCGTCGGGTTCTCCCCGTACGACCTGAGCGAGCAGCTACGGACCAGGGGTTGGCAGGTGCCGTCCTACCCGCTGCCGCCCGACCGCGACGCGACGACGATCCAGCGCGTCCTGGTCAGGCACGGGATCGGCAAGGACGAGATCTCGCTCCTGGCCGACGACATGGAACGGGCGCTGCGCCGCATCCCGGCGACCGGCATGGGCGCGCCGCACCAGCCCGGCTTCCACCACTGACGGGCGTGGCTAGGCGGCGTCCGGGTCGGAACGCGTCGGGTGGTCGGCGCGGCGGACCACGCTGCGCGTCGACGTCCAGGAGACCGCGAGGAAGATCAGGCGGCACACGATGTTGATCCACAGCAGCGCGCCGACCAGGACCGCGAACGAGGCGTAGACGGGGTTGGAGGTGACCATGCCGAGCAGCAGCGCGGCGAGCGTCTTCAGCACCTCGAACCCGACGGCCGCCAGCAGCGCGCCCTTGAACACGTGCCGCCACGACGCCTTGGTCCCCGAGAGCCTGGTGAACAGGACGAGGAAGATCAGCGTGTTGAACACCAGCGCGACGACGATGGAGATCGGGCGGAGCGTGAGCGTCGCCCAGATGCCGCCGATGCCGGTGAAGTCGAGCGCGCGGCCGGTGAGGCTCGTCGCGAACGTCGTCGCGGCGACCGAGCAGATCAGCATGACGCCGAGGAACGCCAGCACCCACAGGTCGCGCAGCCGCAGCACGAAGAAGTTGCCGGGGGCCTTCGGCTCAAGCCCCCACAGGGTGCGGATCGACTTGCGGAGGTTGCCCGCCCAGCCCAGCCCCGTCCAGGCCAGGCCGACGAGCCCGACGACGCTCGCGCCGACCCGCGCCCCGGCGATCCGCTCGACGTCGAGCCGGGAGGCGAGGCCCGGCAGGTAGTCGTTCATCGCGGTGATCAGCCAGCCCTGGAACGTGTCGCTGAAGTGCAGGGAGTAGCCGAGCAGGGCGTAGGCGAGCGCGAGCATCGGGAAGAACGACAGGAACGAGTAGAAGGTGAGGGAGGCGGCCATGTCGTCGCCGCCGCGCGCGGTGTAGCAGGACCAGGTCCGCGTCAGATGGTCGAGCCAGCGGTACTTCGACCGCGCGACCCGCATCCGCGCGCCGAGCGCCTCGCCGGAGAACGCGGCCTTCAAGCGCGCGAAACGCCCCTTCATCCTCGGGACATTACCTTTCAAGCGCGCCGCCTCTGGTCACCGTCCAGTGACACTTAGGGCATAACATGCCCACACTCGCACCCCTGGAAGCCTGATCCGCCCCTTCCTTCCCCCAGCCGATGGACGCGACCTCGCCGTGGACGAACCAAGAACCGTGCGCTCGGGCACGGCACGCATGGGTGTCGGGCTTGTCCTGCTCGGTGGGTCGGCGAGCGTTTACCTTGTGGTCTGCGCCCGGGCGGTCGGTTCGGCAGAGTTCGCGGCTCTTTCCACGCTCTGGACGCTGGTGTACACGTTCGGGATCGGCGCGTTCCTGCCGTTCGAGCAGGAGCTCGGGCGGGCGTTCGCGGCGCGGCGGGCCCGTCGGACGGGCACCGGGCCGCTGGTCGGCCGGGTCGCGCTTGCGGCGGGCGCGGTGCTCGCGGCGCTGCTGGTCGCCTCGGTCGCGCTCGCGCCGCTCGCGGTCCCCGCGCTGTTCGGCGGCGGCCTCGTCCACGCCGGGGTGTTCGCGCTCTCCATGACGGTCATGGCCGCCGGTTACGTGAGCCGTGGGGTCTTCGCGGGGGCCGGGCGGTTCGGCTGGTACTCGGGGCAGCTCGGCGTCGAGGGCGCGGTCCGGATCGTCGCGTGCGGGCTGCTGCTCGGCGCGGGGGTCGCCGCGCCGGGCCCGTATCTGTGGCTGCTGGCGGCCGCGCCGCTGGTCGCGCTCGCGGTGACGCTGCCGGGGCTGCGCGGAGCCGGGAGTCCTGGCCCGCCCGCCGCCTGGTCGGAGCTGTCGGCGAACCTCGGGTGGCTGCTGCTCGCGGGGGTCGCGGCCCAGGCCGTCGCGCACGCGCCGACCGTCGCGGTCCAGGTGCTCAGCGACGCCGACGGGACCGCCGGAAGGTTCCTCGCCGCGTTCGTGATCGTCCGGGTGCCGCTGTTCCTGTTCCAGGGGGTGCAGGCGGTGCTGCTGCCGGGCCTCGCGGGCGCGCTCGCGGCGGGCGACCGCGCGCTGTTCGCGGTGAAGCTGCGCGGGGTCCTCGCGGCCACCTCGGCCGTCGCGGCCCTCGGCGTCGTGGGGGCGGCCGTGGCCGGGCCGCTCGCGCTGGAGATCGCGTTCGGCGACGGGTTCACGCTCGGCAGGGGCCATCTCGTGGTCCTCGCCGCCGTCACCGGGGTCTGCATGGTCGCCCAGGTCTTCCAGGCGGGGCTCGTCGCGCTCGGGGCGCACCGGGTGAACGCCCTGTGCTGGACGGCCGCCTTCGTGGTCTTCGGGGCCGCGTGCCTGCTGCCCGGGCCCGCGCTGGTCCGGGTCGAGGCGGCGCTCGTCCTGTCCAGTCTGACGGCCGCGGTGCTGCTCCTGCGCGCGCTGCGCGCCGCCGCGGCGGGGGAGCGCGGACGCGTCGCGGAACCGCTGCCTGAACCCGTGCCCGGCGCGCTACCTTCATGACGTCCGCGTTCTCGCGTTCCGTTACCGAAGGGGTGCCGAGGGTGATCACTGGGGACGAGCGGCCGCCGAGGACGGCGCTCGGCGCGCTGCTGCCGTTCGGGCTCGGGGCGCTCGGCGGCGGGCTCGTGTGCGCGGTCGTGCTCGCGCTGCCGGAACCCGTCAAAGAGACGGGCCGTGCCGTGGAGACGCTCACCCCGCCGGTCGTGCGCGAACCCGTCGACGGGACCGACGTCAGGGTGACCGTCGACCGGCGTCAGGTCAGGATCGAGAACGTCAGCCGGGCGCGGACCGGGCGGCTCACCCTCGAGTTCGACGCGCGCCACCGCGCCCCGGCCGACTGCGGCGCGTGCGTCTGGCCGCGCGGCCTCGCCCCCGGCGGCGCGCTCACCGTGACCCTGCGCCCGGACGGGCACGGCCCGATCCGCGTCCGCGCCGTCACCGAGGTCCCCGACCGGGAGCCGTCGGACAACGAGATCGAGACCCGGGGACGCTAGTCCAGCGGCCCGGGACCGGGACCCGGGCCGGGCACGGGCGCGGGCTTGCGGCGGCGTCGGATCACCAGGACCGCCGCGCCCGCGGTGACGGCGAAGCCGCCGCCCACGCCCGCGAGCACGAGCGGCACCGTGGCCTCGGAGTCGTCGGGGGAGGGCGCGGCGGCGGTCGTCGCGTCCGGGCCAGCGGCGAGCCCGGTCGGCTCGGGCGAGGGCTGCGCGGGCAGCGACTCGACGGGCTCGGCGAGGTCGGCGTTCTTGAAGCCCCAGTCGAACAGGGTCTTGGCGTTGTCCCACAGGCTGTCGGCGGCCATCAGCGCGATGATGATCGTGCGGCCGTCGCGTTCTGCCGCGCCCACGAAGGTCTGGCGCGCCGCGTTGGTGTAGCCGTTCTTGCCCGCGAGGAACCCGTCGTACGCCTGCGACTGCGTCGGCAGCATCCGGATGTGCGAGTAGATCGGCATCTTGTACTTCTTCGCCTTGGTCTTCTTCTTCGTCTCCTTGTCGACCTTGGCGGGGCGCAGCGCGGGGAACGTCGCGTCGTTCGTCTGGGAGTACTCGACGAACTCGGGGATGGTCAGGCCCTGCCTGAGGATCACCGCGAGGTCGTAGGAGGTCGTGTACTGGGTCTTGACGCTCAGGCCGAGGTCGACGTCGAGGCCGTTGGGCGAGCCCGCGAGCGTGTCGTTCGCGCCGAGCCGCTTGGCCTCGGCGTTCATCAGGTCGAGCGTCGGCTCAAGACCGCCCTGCGGGATCGTCAGGGACATCGCCGCGTCGTTGGCCGAGACCATGAGCAGCGCGCGGAACAGGTCGGCCGCCTTGTAGGTCAGCTTGGGCGTCATGCCGACCTTGGTGCCCTCGGGGTAGCACGTCTCCTCGGTCGGCTTGATCGCGGTGTCCGCGCCGAGCAGCGGGATCAGCGTCACCGCGGTCAGCACCTTCTGGGTGCTCGCGGGCAGGAACCGCTTGTGCGGGTTCTTGGCGGCCAGCACCTTGCCGGTCCCGGCGTCGGCGATGATCCAGGAGCCCGCCTTGATCTTCTTCAGCTGCCCGAGTCTCGGCGGCGCGGCCGCCACGGCGGTGCCGGGGGTGAGCAGCGCGACGAGCGAGGCGGCGGCGAGCGCGGACGCCGCGCGCAATGGAAGTCCCATGAAGACGAGAGCCTAAACCGCCCGGCCGGGACAGACCCATAGTCTCTAAGGGTGAAATCTCGTCCGACCGGCCTGTTCCTGATGGCACTGGCCGCCTTCATGGTCTTCGAGTGGATCATGTTGGCCAAGAATCTCGGCAGCGGCCCGAGGCGCGCCACGGCCTTCTACGTGATCCACTACATCCTGGCCGCAGTCAATGTGGTCTTCGCTGTGATTCTTGCGCGTATCGGGTGGAAAGCATGGAAGAGCGCATCTTGACACCCCGGTCGCGGATGCCCCATAAGCGCTCGCCTACGATCCCTTCCATGGAGTTGGCATCTGCCTTCCCCCAAGCTGAGCGCGAGCGTTGGCGGGAGCTATTGAAGGGCGTACTCCGCAAGTCCGGAGCCGCCACCGAGGACACCCCACTCGACGCCGTCGAGGACCTGCTGACCAGGCGGTCCTATGACGGCGTCCCGATCTCCCCGCTGTACACCGCCGACGAGGCGGTGCCGTCCCGGCCCTTCCCGACCGCGCCGCGCGACGGCGAGGGCACGTCGTTCGGGTGGGACGTCAGGCAGCGGCACGACGACCCGAACCCCGCGGCCACCCGTGCCGCGATCCACGACGACCTGGAGAACGGCGCGACGTCCGTCTGGCTGACGGTCGGGGCGGCGGGCCTGCCCGTCACCGCGCTCGCCGAGGTCCTGAAGGACGTCTACACCGAGCTGGCCCCGGTCGTCATCGACGCCGGGCCGCAGACGCGGCAGGCCGCCGAGGCGTTCCTCAAGATCGCCAAGCCGGACACCCGCGGGAACCTCGGCGCGGACCCGCTGGGCCTGGCGGCGCGCACCGGCTTCCTCGTGCCGGTCCCGGTGGACCTCGCGCAGAAGGTCGTCGCGGAGTTCCCCGGCATCCGCACCTTCGCGGTCGACGGGACCGTCTACCACGACGCGGGCGGCTCCGACGCCCAGGAGCTCGGCGCGGTCCTGGCCGCCGCCGTCGCCTACCTGCGCGAGCTGACCGACGCCGGCCTCACCGTCGACCAGGCGGCGGGCCAGCTCGAGTTCCGCTACGCCGCGCACGCCGGGCAGTTCGCCACGATCGCCAAGCTGCGCGCCGCGCGCCGCCTGTGGACGCGGGTCGCCTCGCTCTCCGGCGTCGCCGACACCACCGCGACGATCCACGCGGTCACCTCGAGCGCGATGATGACGCGGCGCGACCCGTGGGTGAACATGCTGCGGACCACCGTCGCCTGCTTCGCGGCGGGGGTGGGCGGCGCCGACGCCGTCACGGTCCAGCCGTTCGACGCGCGGCTCGGCCTGCCGGACGCGTTCTCCCGCAGGATCGCGCGCAACGACCAGACGCTCCTGCTCGAGGAGTCGTCGCTGGCCAGGGTCGTGGACCCGGCGGGCGGCTCCTGGTACGTCGAGGCGCTGACCGAGGCGCTCGCGCAGGCCGCGTGGGAGTTCTTCACCGAGATCGAGAAGGAGGGCGGGCTCGCCGCCGCGCTCGACTCGGGCTTCCTGGAGAACGCGCTCGCCGAGACGTGGGAGGCGCGGCGCAAGGACGTCGCGCGCCGCAAGGCCCCGCTGACCGGCCTGAGCGAGTTCCCCAACCTGGGCGAGACCCTGCCGGAGCGTCCGCCCGCGCCCGAGCCGCTCGGCGGCGGCCTGCCCCGGCACACCTACGGGCAGGACTTCGAGGCGCTGCGCGACATCTCCGACGCCCAGGCCGTCCGGCCGAAGGTGTTCCTCGCCACGCTCGGCCCGGTCGCCGTGCACACCGCGCGCGCGACGTTCGCGGCCAACCTGTTCCAGGCGGGCGGCATCGAGACCGTGTCCGGCTCCGCCGACGAGTTCGACGGCGGCGTCGCCGTCATCTGCTCGAGCGACAAGCTGTACGCCGAGCAGGCCGAGGAGACCGCGCGCGCCCTGCGCGAGCGCGGGGCCGTCAAGGTGTGGCTCGCGGGCAAGGGCGACTACGCCGGGGTCGATGGCAACGTCTATGCCGGGTGCAACGCGATCGACGTCCTTGAGGACACTCTCCGGGACCTTGGAGTGACGGTATGAGCAGCATCCCCGACTTCTCGAACCTGTCCCTCGGCGAGCCGGAGGCCCCGGCCGTCACCGAGGGGCTGTGGCGGTCCGCGGCGGGCGAGCGTCCGTCCTGGGACACGCCGGAGGGCGTGGCCGTCAAGCCGCTGTACGACGCGGCCGACCTCGACGGCCTCGACTTCCTGGGCACCTACCCGGGCATCAAGCCGTTCCTGCGCGGCCCGTACGCCCCGATGTACGCCACGCAGCCTTGGACGATCCGGCAGTACGCGGGCTTCTCCACCGCCGAGGAGTCCAACGCCTTCTACCGCCGCAACCTCGCGGCCGGGCAGAAGGGCCTGTCGGTGGCGTTCGACCTCGCCACCCACCGCGGCTACGACTCCGACCACCCGCGCGTGTCGGGCGACGTCGGCATGGCCGGGGTGGCGATCGACTCGATCTACGACATGCGGCAGCTGTTCGACGGGATTCCGCTGGACAAGATGTCGGTGTCGATGACCATGAACGGCGCGGTCCTGCCCGTCCTGGCGCTCTACGTGGTCGCGGCCGAGGAGCAGGGGGTGAAGCCGGAGCAGCTCGCGGGGACCATCCAGAACGACATCCTCAAGGAGTTCATGGTCCGCAACACCTACATCTACCCGCCCGCGCCGTCGATGCGCATCATCTCCGACATCTTCGCCTACACCTCGCAGAAGATGCCGAAGTACAACTCGATCTCCATCTCGGGCTACCACATCCAGGAGGCCGGGGCCACGGCCGACCTGGAGCTGGCGTACACGCTCGCCGACGGCGTCGAGTACATCCGGGCGGGCCGGGCGGCGGGCCTCGACATCGACGCGTTCGCGCCGCGCCTGTCGTTCTTCTGGGCGATCGGCATGAACTTCTTCATGGAGGTCGCCAAGCTGCGGGCGGGCCGCCTGCTGTGGGCGAAGCTCGTCAAGGAGTTCGACCCCAAGAGCGACAAGTCGCTGTCGCTGCGCACGCACTCGCAGACGTCGGGCTGGTCCCTCACCGCGCAGGACGTGTTCAACAACGTCGCGCGCACGTGCATCGAGGCCATGGCCGCGACCCAGGGCCACACCCAGTCGCTGCACACCAACGCGCTTGACGAGGCCCTCGCGCTGCCCACCGACTTCTCCGCGCGTATCGCCCGCAACACCCAGCTTCTGCTCCAGCAGGAGTCCGGGACCACGCAGGTGATCGACCCGTGGGGCGGCTCCTACTACCTCGAGCGGCTGACGCACGACCTCGCCGCCCGCGCGTGGGAGCACATCGAGGAGGTCGAGAAGTACGGCGGCATGGCTAAGGCCATTGACGAGGGCCTGCCGAAGCTGCGCATCGAGGAGGCGGCGGCCCGCACCCAGGCCCGCATCGACTCGGGGCGGCAGCCGGTCATCGGCGTCAACAAGTACCGGCCGGACGTCGACGAGATGATCGACGTGCTCAAGGTCGACAACGTCTCAGTCCGGGCGCAGCAGATCGCCAAGCTCGAGCGGCTGCGCGCCGAGCGCGACCCCGACGCCGTCCGGCGGGCGCTGGCCGCGCTGACGGCCGCCGCCGGGTCCGACGTCGTCGGCGACCTCGAGCACAACCTGCTCAAGCTCGCGATCGACGCGGCCCGCGCGAAGGCGACGGTCGGGGAGATCTCCGACGCGCTGGAGAAGGTGTACGGTCGGCATTCCGCGACGATCCGCACGATCTCGGGCGTCTACCGGCAGGAGGCTGGAGAGGTGTCCGCCATCGAGGCCGCCCGCGCGGCCACCGACGAGTTCGCCGAGGCCGAGGGCCGCCGCCCCCGCATCCTCGTGGCCAAGATGGGCCAGGACGGCCACGACCGGGGCCAGAAGGTGATCGCCTCGGGCTTCGCCGACCTCGGCTTCGACGTCGACGTCGGCCCGCTGTTCCAGACGCCGGAGGAGGTCGCCCGCCAGGCGGTCGAGGCCGACGTGCACATCGTCGGCGCGAGCTCGCTGGCGGCCGGGCACCTGACCCTGGTGCCCGCGTTGAAGGCCGCGCTCGCGGAGCTCGACCGTCCCGACATCATGATCGTCGTGGGCGGCGTCATCCCGCCGCAGGACTTCGACGAGCTGCGCGCGGCGGGCGCGTCGGCGATCTTCCCGCCCGGCACCGTGCTCGCTGAGGCGGCGCTGGACCTGCTGAAGGAGCTGTCGGCGGCCCTCGGGCACGGCTGACCCGCGATGCCTGACGTCAAGGACTACGTGACCGGTGTCCGGGAGGGCTCACGGGCGTGGATCGCGCGCGCGATCACGCTCGTCGAGTCCACCCGGCCCGACCACCGCGAACTCGCCCAGGCCGTCCTGGCGGAGCTGACGCCGTTCGCCGGGAACGCCCGGCGTGTCGGGATCACCGGCGTGCCCGGCGTCGGCAAGTCGACGACGATCGACGCGCTCGGCATGCACCTCATCGAACGCGGCCACCGCGTCGCCGTGCTGGCCGTTGACCCCTCGTCCACCCGGCACGGCGGCTCGATCCTTGGCGACAAGACCCGGATGGTGCGGCTTTCGGCGAGTGCTGACGCGTTCATCCGGCCGTCGCCGACGGCCGGGACGCTCGGCGGGGTGGCCAAGGCGACGCGTGAGGCCATGGTCGTCATGGAGGCCGCCGGGTACGACGTCGTCCTCGTGGAGACGGTCGGGGTCGGGCAGTCCGAGACCACCGTCGCGGAGATGACCGACTCCTTTCTGTTCCTCACGATCGCCAGGACCGGCGACCAGCTCCAGGGCATCAAGAAGGGCGTCCTCGAACTCGCCGACGTGATCGCCGTCAACAAGGCGGACGGGCCGCACGAGCTCGAGGCCAAGAAGGCGGCCCGCGAACTCGCCGGGGCCCTGCGCCTCCTGCGGGGGAGTGACCGGATTGTGCCTGTGCTCACCTGTAGCGCGCTTGAGGGCACCGGCCTTTCGGAGATCTGGGATCAGATCGTGGCGCACCAGGAGGACCTGCGCGCCTCCGGCGAACTCGACCGCCGCCGCCGTCAGCAGCAGATCCGCTGGACCTGGTCCATGGTCGAAGATCGCCTGCTGCACGCCCTGCACACCCACCCGGAAGTCCGCGCCCTGACCTCCGTCCTCGAATCCCAGGTGGCCTCCGGCGAGACCACCCCGGCCACCGCCGCCGACCTCCTCCTCAAAGCCTTCACCACCCCGGCCGACTAGCCCGCGTCCCGCCCGCCCCGGGTGAGGGTCGTCTCGCTGACGGGGCGGGTAGGAAACAGGGGATAGCGGGCAGATCGTGGGGATGGGTCGGGGCTTCCGGCTCGTTACGGGTGATCTGGAGGCGTTGTGGGTATTCGGTTTAACCCGTCCCGTGGGGCCACGCTCGGCGTGGAATGGGAGCTTCAGCTCGTTGACGGGGAGACGCGGCAGCTCAGGCAGGAGGCCGGGGAGGTCCTCGGGGAGCTGCCGGAGCTGAGCGAGGGCAAGTTCACCAAGATCAGGCACGAGCTGATGGAGTCGACCGTCGAGGTCGTCACCGACCCGTGTTTCACCGTCCAGGAGATCATGGCCGACCTCGGGCGGACCATCGGACGGCTGCGGGGGGCGGCCAAGCCGCGCGGGATCGAACTCGCCTGCACCGGGAGCCACGCGATCAGCGACTGGCGTGACGCCGTCATGGCGCCCGTGGCCCGCTACCACGAGCTGGTCGAGGAGATGCAGTGGCTCGCGCGCCGCATCCAGACGTTCGGGGTGCACGTCCACGTCGGGGTGACGGACCAGGACAAGGCGATTCCGATCATCAATGCGATGTCCCGGTACCTCCCGCATTTTCTGGCGCTGACCGCTTCGAGCCCGTTCTGGAACGCCGACGACACCGGCCTCGCCTCCGCCCGCTCGATCATCTTCGGCGACCTGCCGACGGCCGGGCCGCCGCACTCGCTCGGTGACTGGGCGGAGTTCGAGGGTTACATGGACACCCTGCTACGCGCTGGGACAATCCGGTCGATCAAGGAAGTCTGGTGGGATATCCGGCCGCATCCCGACTTCGGCACTGTGGAGATCCGCATGTTCGACGGAATCCCGACAATGCGGGAGGTAGGGATGGTCACAGCGCTCTGCCAGGCCCTCGTCACACTATTCGAGCAGCAAATCGATCGCGGATATGCGCTTCCGCGCCCGGCGGCCTGGGTTGTCCGTGATAATAAATGGCGAGCGACCCGATACGGGCTCGACGCCATCATCATCACTGATGACTACGGACGTACCGCGCCGCTACGTGACGACCTCTACGAACTCGCCTCAGAGCTGGCCCCCGTGGCAGAACGCCTCGGATGCACACAGGAGCTGAAGGTGGTCGGCGATGTCCTCGAACACGGCGCCTCCTACGAGCGCCAGCGCGCGATCCGCGACGAGGGCGGCAGCCTGGAGGACGTCGTGACAGCCACGATCATGGAGTTCGACGAGAACAGGTTCGTCGGGCCACGGGAGGTCGTCCATGCAGGGACGACCTGACGGTGAGTCCTCCGGGCCGGACGCCGACTCCGTCGACTCCGTCATGCCTGAGGGGGAGCACATGACGCAGCTTCATCCAGGGGTGATCCCGTCCCTGGAACCACCGGTCGCCGAAGGTCTCGACCTGAACGGTCACCTCGCGGCCTACCTCGACCGGCACGCCGACGCCCTGATCGGCTTCCGCCGCGACCTGCACATGCACCCCGAACTCGGATTCACCGAGTACCGCACCACGGCACGCCTCGTCGAACAGCTCAAGGAGGCGGGCCTCGAACCCCGGGTCCTGCCCAAGGGCACCGGCGTGATCTGCGACATCGGCCCGGCGGACGGGCCGACGATCGCGCTGCGCGCCGACATCGACGCGCTGCCCCTGCCGGACGAAAAGGACGTGTCGTACGCCTCCACCGTCCCCGGCATCAGCCACGCGTGCGGACACGACGTGCACACCACAGTCGTGCTCGGCGCGGGGCTCTTCCTGGCCAGGCAGGCCGAACAGGGCCTGCTGCCCGGGAGAGTGCGGCTGCTGTTCCAGCCCGCCGAGGAGAACCCGGGCGGGGCGCTCGACGTGATCGCCGCCGGCGGGCTCGTCGGCGTCGACCGGATCTTCGGACTGCACTGCGAGCCGCGCTTCGAGGTCGGCGAACTCGGCGTCCGGCCGGGACCGATCACCGCGGCCTGCGACAAGGTGTACGTCAAGGTCACCGGGCCCGGCGGGCACACCGCGCGGCCGCACCTCACCGCCGACCTCGTCTACGCCCTCGCCAAGATCGTCACCGAACTGCCCGCCGCGCTGTCGCGCCGGGTCGACCCGCGCTCCAGCCTCAGCCTCGTGTGGGGGCGGATGAACGCAGGATCGGTCGCCAACGCCATCCCCGACCAGGGCCTCGCCGAAGGCACAGTCCGCTGCCTTGACGACGAGGCATGGCACCGCGCCCCCGAACTGATGCGCGCGCTGCTCGACTCCGTCGCCGGGGCCTACGACGTCGAGGCGTCCCTGGAGTACGTCAGGGGGGTGCCGCCGACCGTCAACGACTCCGCGAGCGTCCAGATGTTCCGCGACGCGGGCTCGGCCGTCCTCGGCCACGACAGGGTCGTGACCGCGCCGCAGAGCCTCGGCGGCGACGACTTCGGCTACTACGTCGAGGCCGTGCCCGGCGCGTACGGCAGGCTCGGCGTCCGCACCCCTGGCAAGGCCGAATACGACCTGCACCGGGGCGACTTCGACGTCGACGAAGGCTGCATCCCCGTCGGGGTGCGCATCCTCGTCTCGACGGTACTCACCGCGCTGTGCGACGTGCCGCGCGCGACGGTCCCGGACGACCTGGAGTCCACCGGGGCGTGACGCCACCGCGCCGCCCCGAACCGGGGGCGGCGCTTTGCCTGCGGGCATCGCGGTTACTTGCGGAAGAGCGCCATGTCGTCGCAGCCGCCCGTGCCGGGGAGCTGCCGCCAGCAGTACAGGCGCGCCGTCGTCTGGTTCCCCGTCTTGAACGTGGCGCTCAGCCGGGTCCACTTCTTGTTCGTGGAGCTCGCGAACTTCGCGTCGCCGCCGAAGTCCTTCGCGCCGACGAACGTCGCGCCGCCGTTGGCCGTCACCCAGCCGACCACGGTGTAGGTGGTGTTCGGCTTCAGGCCCGTCACGACGAGCTCGACAGCCGAGTCGTAGCCTTCGCCCGGCTTCAGCAGGATCGCCTTGCCGCCCGAGTGGGCCTTCTTGCCGCCGAGGAACTCCACGGCGCGCGGCTCCCACTTGCCGAAGCCCTTCTCGAAGCCGCCGTTGGCGATCAGGTTCACCTTGGGCTTCGGCTTCGGCTTGGGCGGCGGCGGCGTGTACGTCGGCTTCGGCTTGGGCTTCGGCGAACCGCCGTTCTGGGCCTCCTCGCCGGGCGCGAGCGTGGGCGTCGGCGCTTCCGGCTCGGGCGTCGCGGTGGGCGTCTGGGTCGCGGCGGGCACGCCGGGCTTCGCGATCGACGCGTCGGCGGGCTCGTCGCCGCCGAGGCGGGTGAGCACGAACACGCCGACGAGCGCCAGCATGACCGTCACGGACGCGGCCACGGCGACGAGCGCCCCCCGCCGCCCCTTACGCGGCGGCTCGGCTGTGCCGCCCACAAGCAACCCGGCATCCCACGGCTGCGCCGGCCCACCCCACCCGCCCGCAGGCTCCCCACCCGCAACCGCCCCGACCCCGAGCCCCTGCTCAACCCGCGTGGCGAACGCGCCCCCGCCCGCCCCGTCCGCGACGGCCCCGACCCCGAGCCCCTGCTCAACCCGCGTGGCGAACGCCTCTCCGCCCGCCCCGTCCGCGACGGCCTCGGCCCCCAGCCCCTGCTCGACCCGGGTGGCGAACGCGCCCCCGTCAACGGACGTCGCATAGGGATCGGCGGCCACCGCCTGCACGACGGTCACCCCGGCCTCAGGCAGCCGCTCAACAACGGTCTCCCCAACCCCACGCCCTTCCGCCCCAGGCCCAACCCCGAACCCGGACGACTGCTCCGGCGTCGCGGCGAACCCCGCCTGCTCAGCCGAACCCCCGAACCCAGACGGCTGCGACGGCGCGGCGACCCCGCCGGCCTGCTCGGACGGGTTCGCGAACCCGGGATGCTGCGATGCGGCGGCGAACTCGGAAGCCTGCTCGGGCGCGGTGCCGAAGGCGGGCTGCTCGGGCGTCGCGGCGAAGCCCGAGGCGTGCTCGGGCGAGTTCCCGAGGGCGAGCTGGTCCGGCGTCGCGGCGAAGCCTGAGGACTGCGCGGGCGAGCTTCCGAAGCCGGACGGTTGCTCAGGTGTGCTGCTGAAGGTGGGCTTGTCCGGTGCGGCGAAGGTGGAGGGTTGGTCGGGGGTGGCGGTGAAAGCTTCGGAGGGTGCGCTCTGCTCGGACTGGGCGGCGGCGGCCGCTGCGGCGGCGAGGGCTTCGCCGCTGGGGGCCGCGGGGCGCGGTGCGGCGGCCTCGGCGAGCAGGGACGCGGCGGTGACGACGCCAGCGGGCCGCTCGACGGGCGCGGCGGCATCCTTGAGCAGGGAGAACCCCTGGGCGGGCGCGGGCTCCGAAGGGGCGGCCGCAGCGGTTCCGGGCGCGGACGGCGCAGCGGACGCGTCAGCGGCGAAGGTCGGCGCAGCGGACGCGTCGGCGAAGCCTGGGGCGTCGGAGGAGCCCGGCGCGGGGTCGGGCGCGTCGGCGGGTGCGGACGAGGCGGCCTTCACCAGCGACGGGACCTGCCCGGCCCCTGCGGCCGGAGCGCCGTCCTGAGCCTGCGCGCCGAGCCCGTCCCCGACCCGCCCGTTGGACGCCGACACGGCGTCCATGCCGGGCGCGCCGTCGAACGCGGCGGCCGCCGCGACCCCCGGCGCCTGCCCACCAAGAGGCCCGCCCTGCCCGGATTCCACAACAGGCGCGCCAAATGTCCTGGGCCCGCCGCTTCCATACGCCGACGCGGTAAGCGGATCACTCTCCTGCCCACCCCCGCCGAACGCGGCGGGCGTCCCCGCAAAGGCCGCATCGGGCGCGCCAAAGGCCCCGGGGGCCTCGGCCCCGGGCGCGGCGGAGCCGGACGCCCCAAGGGCGTCGGGGTTGGGCGAGGTGGCGGGTGTGCCGAAGGGGTCGGCGTTGGGCGCGGCGAACGCTGCGGGTGTCCCCGGAAAGGCCGCATCGGGCGCGGCGAAGGTTGCGGGGCCGTCGGCACCGGGTGCCGCAGGGGCGGGCGTCCCGAGGGCGTCGGCGTGGGGTGCGGCGAAGGTTGCGGGCGCGGGCGTGCCGGGAGGCGAGGCGGCGTCGGGCGCGGCGAAGGGCGCGGGGGTCCCGGGGGCGAAGGTGTCAGGCGCGGGGGTTCCGAAGGTAGCGGGCGCGGGCGCGGGGGTGCCCGGGGCGGCGGCGTCGGGCGTGGGGGCGGCGAAGGCGGCGGGGGTTCCGGGGGCGGAGGCGTCGGCGGCGGGCGTGGTGAAGGAGGCGGGGGCGGAGGTTCCGGGGTTTGCGGCTTCGGGGGTGGGCGTGGCGAACGCGTCAGGTGCGGGGGTTCCGAAGGCGGCGGGGGTGGGGGTTGCGAAGGGGGCGGGGGTGGGGGGTGGGGTTAGGGGGTGGAGGAGGGTTTGGGCGGGGGGTGGGGTGGGGGTGGAGCAGGCTTGGATGAGGGGGGCCAGGCGTGGGGGGAGGGGGGTGGGGGCACCGGCCTGGGTGATGAGGGTGGCCCAGGCGTTGAGGTCTTGGGTGAAGGCGTCGGGGGTGGGCGGGGTGAGGCCGAAGTCGGTGAGGATCGCGCCGGCGCCGGTCAGGAAGACGTTCGACGGGGTCAGCGCGCCGTGCGCGATGCCCGAGGCGTGCAGGGCGGCGAGGGCGGTCGCCGTCTCCATCGCGAGGCGTTCCAGGTCGGGCGGGCTGAGCGGGAGCGCGGCCTCCGACAGCGGCGTGCCCTCGACGTAATCCGACATCAGGTACGGGCGTGCGCCGACCAGACCGGTCGTGCGGGCCTTGGCCGTGTGCGGGATGTCGAGGGCTACCAGGGTCTCCATCGCCCGCTGGTAGCCCTCCCAGACGGAGGGGTCCTCCGTGAGATGCGCGTGCAGGAGTTTGACGGCGATCTCCCCGCCGTCCTGCCTGCGGCCGAGGAAGACGACGCCGCGGGGGCCGGAACCGAGCCGCCCGCTGAGCCAGAGCCCGCCGACGAGCCCCGGATCGCCGGGTTCGAAGGGTCGCATCGGAGATTCACCTCGGAGGGACGCATCAAGATCTAGGTCGCCTCAACCTAGCGCAAGTCGGGATAACCGGGCTTGACGATCCCGTTGATGATCTCCAACCGCTCATCGAAGTCGATGAACGCAGATTTCACCGCGTTAAGGGTGAACCACCTCAGGTCCTCCCATCCGTACCCGAACGCCTGGCTGAGCTTCAGGAACTCCTCCGAGAGCGTCGTCCCGCTCATGAGCCGGTTGTCGGTGTTCACCGTCACCCGGAACCTGAGCCTGCTGAGGATGCCGATCGGGTGCTCACCGATCGACGCGGCAGCGCCCGTCTGCAGGTTCGACGTCGGGCACATCTCCAGCGGAATCCGCTTGTCCCGGACATAGTCCGCGAGCCTGCCGAGCTTCGCGCCGTCGCCCATGGGGGTGATGTCGTCGATGATGCGGACGCCGTGGCCGAGCCGGTCGGCCCCGCACCACTGGATCGCCTGCCAGATCGACGGGAGCCCGAACGCCTCGCCCGCGTGGATCGTGAAGTGCGCGTTCTCCCGCTGGAGGTACTCGAACGCGTCGAGGTGCCGGGTCGGCGGGTTGCCCGCCTCGGCCCCGGCGATGTCGAACCCGGCGACGCCCCTGTCGCGGTACCTGACGGCGAGCTCCGCGATCTCCCGGCTGCGCGCCTGGTGCCGCATGGCCGTGAGGAGGGAGCGCATCCGGATGCCGTGGTCGCGGCCCCCGTCAGCGAAGCCCGCGCCTACGGCCTCGACGACCTCGTCAAGGGTGAGGCCGCCCGCGAGGTGCTGTTCTGGGGCGTACCTCACCTCGGCGTACACGATGCCGTCGGCGGCGAGGTCTTCGGCGCACTCATACGCGACGCGGTGGAGCGCGTCGGCGGTCTGCATCACCGCGACGGTGTGCGTGAACGTCTCGAGGTAACGCTCGAGGGAACCGCTGTCGGCGGCGTCGCGGAACCAGACGCGCAGCGGCTCGGGGTCGTGCTCGGGCAGACCGGTGTAGCCGTAGCGCGCGGCGAGCTCCACGATCGTCGCGGGGCGCAGTCCGCCGTCGAGGTGGTCGTGCAGGAGCACCTTGGGGGCGCGGCGGATCTCGGCGAGGGTCGGCAGCACTGTCGCGCTCGTCACGGCACGATCCTCTCAATGATCAGCGGCAGCAGGTCGGGCGTGCCGTCGGGAGCGATGTCGAAGGCGTCTTCGAGGGCGAGGAGCGCGCGGTCGAATCTGGCGGGTTCGTCCGTGTGGAGGGTGAAAAGGGGGCTTCCCGCCTTGACGACCTCGCCGGGGACCGCGTGCCAGGTGACGCCCGCGCCCGCGCTGACCGGGTCCTCCTTGCGGGCGCGTCCCGCGCCGAGCCGCCACGCCGCGACGCCGACGGCGAGCGCGTCGAGCCTGGTGAGCACGCCGGTGGCGGGGGCGTTCACGGTGTGCGTCTCGCGCGCGACGGGCAGGGCCGCGTCGGGGTCGCCGCCCTGGGCGGCGATCATGCGCCGCCAGTGGTCCATGGCGGTGCCGTCGCGCAGGGCGTCGGCGGGGTCCTTGCCGTAGATGCCCGCCGCGGAGAGCATCTCGCGGCCGAGGGCGACGGTGAGTTCGACGACGTCCTCGGGACCGCCGCCCGCGAGGACCTCGACGGACTCGGCGACCTCGAGCGCGTTGCCCGCGGTGCGGCCGAGCGGCCGGTCCATCGCGGTGAGCAGCGCGACGGTGTTCACCCCGGCGTCCTGGCCGAGTTCGACCATCGTGCGGGCGAGTTCGCGGGCGCGGTCCGGGGTCTTCATGAACGCGCCGGAGCCGGTCTTGACGTCGAGGACCAGCGCGGACGTGCCCTCGGCGATCTTCTTCGACATGATCGAGGACGCGATCAGCGGGATCGACTCGACGGTGCCCGTCACGTCGCGCAGCGCGTAGAGCTTCCGGTCGGCGGGGGCCAGGCCCTCGCCCGCCGCGCAGATGACCGCCCCGGCCTCGCGCAGCACCGCGAGCATCTCGGGGCCGGAGAGTTGCGCCCGCCAGCCGGGGATGGACTCCAGCTTGTCGAGGGTGCCGCCGGTGTGGCCGAGGCCGCGCCCCGAAAGCTGCGGGACCGCGCCGCCGCACGCCGCGACGGTCGGTGAGAGCGGCAGCGTGATCTTGTCGCCGACGCCGCCGGTCGAGTGCTTGTCCGTCGTCGGACGGTCGAGCCCCGACCAGTCCATCCGCTCACCGCTGCGGATCATCGCCTTCGTCCAGTCCGACACCTCACGCCGGTTCATCCCGTTCAACAGGACGGCCATGTTCAACGCCGCCATCTGCTCGTCGGCCACCACCCCCGACGTGTAGTGCTCGATCACCCAGTCGATCTGAGCCGTACTGAGCACCCCGCCATCCCGCTTGGTGACAATCACATCAATGACGTCCACCCAGCCCCCCTCCTTTATCGAGTCACACGTATGACTGTATTGGATGAGCGCCCTCTCCGTCTCCGTGCGATCCGCGCTGTATCGGGCCTCGCTCCGCTCGGCCCATCTCTGAGGGTGGCCGACGGCTCTGTTGGGGTGGCCGACGTCGGCTTGCTCCGGGGTTGCGCCCGGACCGGGCGTCCCGGACGCCGCCCGCCTGGCCTGGAGCCCGGAACGGGCGTGCGCGGACGCCGCCCGGTCGGGCCGGGGAGGGGGGTGGTTGTTTAAGTTCTGGTTACAGATATTCGGGGCCGAAGGCGTCGGGGAGGTAGGTGGAGAGGGGGTGGACGCCTGTGGTGGTCTCGAGTTGGAGGGTGGGGCCGCCGTGTTCGTGGAGGAGTTGACGGCAGCGGCCACAGGGGGTCAGGGGGGCGCCCGAGGCGTCGACGACGCTTACGGCGAGCAACCGGGGCGGGGTGGGGAATGTGGCGTCGGAGGGGGCTCCCGCGCCGTACAAAGCCGACACCAGACTGCATTCGGCACAGAGGGTCATGCCGTACGAGGCGTTCTCGACGTTACTCCCCGTGACGATTCTGCCGTCAGAGGTCAGCGCTGCCGCGCCGACCGGGAAATGTGAATAAGGGGCGTACGCGCGCTTCATCGCGGCGGTCGCGGCGGCCCTCAGCGCGGGCCAGTCGATGGCGGTCATGGCGCGAGCGTAGCCCTCGGGAGCAGGTCAGGGCGGGGCTCGCTTTCTTACGCTTTGCTGGTTATCGTAACCGTCACACGTATGACGATCCCCATGAACTGATCGCGGCTGTTGCGTAACGGTATGCCCACAAGTTAACCGGGCATGTCGACTGTTACGGCCACGGACGGTGAACCTGTGGGGTATCGACAAGCCAGGCAAGGGTTGCCGTGGCTCGGACGAATCTGGAGGCAGAAGTGTCCAAGGGGATCCGGCTCGCAGCCGGTCTGGCTGGTCTCGCGCTGCTGGTCTCGGCCTGTGGAGAGGCGCCCGACGAGAGCAAGGAGGGCACCGCAGAGGGCCCCCTCGCCTGTATGGTCACCGACACCGGCGGCATCGACGACCGGTCGTTCAACGCGGCGGCCTGGGTCGGCATGCAGGCCGGCGCGAAGGCGACGAGCGGCAAGGCCGAGTACGTGGCCTCCACGAACGAGAACGACTACATCCCCAACATCAACGAGCTGGTCAACAAGGGCTGCGACACGATCGTCACGGTCGGCGGCCTGATGGGCGACGCCACCACCGAGGCGGCCAAGGCCCACCCCGACCAGCAGTTCGCGATCGTCGACTCGCCCTCGGTGGCGGGCCAGAAGATCTACGGCATGGAGTTCAACACCGCGCAGAGCTCCTTCCAGGCCGGCTACCTCGCCGCGTCGATGTCGAAGAGCGGCAAGGTCGCGACCTACGGCGGCCTGGCGATCCCGCCGGTCACCATCTTCATGGACGGCTTCTACGAGGGCGTCCAGTACTTCAACGAGAAGAAGGGCAAGAAGGTCGAGGTCCTCGGCTGGGACCCGGCCAAGCCCGACAGCGGCTCCATCGCCGGCGCGTTCGGCGACCTCGCCAAGGGCAAGAGCATCGCCAAGGGCTTCATCGAGCAGGGCGCGGACATCATCTTCCCGGTCGCGGGCGGCACCGGCCTCGGCTCGGCGGCGGCGGCCAAGGAGTCCGGCGGCAAGGTGAGCGTCATCTGGGTGGACACCGACGGCTGTGAGTCGGCCGCCGACTACTGCGACGTCTTCCTCACCTCCGTGATGAAGAACGTCAACGGCGCGGTCGAGCAGGCCGTCACCAAGGCGGGCTCCGGCGAGCTGACCGGCTCCTACCTCGGCACCCTGGAGAACGGCGGCACGAGCCTCGCCCCGTTCCACGAGTTCGACTCCAAGGTCCCCGCCGACCTGAAGACCGAGCTCGACCAGATCAAGACGGACATCGCGTCCGGCACGATCAGCATCAAGTCGGTCTCCCAGCCGAAGGGCTGACCCCCGGGCCCGGACGGGACGGGCACCTTCCCCGTCCCGTCCGGGCCGCTCCGTACGCACCGGGCAACCCGGCGAACCGGGTACCTTTCGTACGTTTTTCCGTCAGCCCCTCAGTTCCGGAAGAGGTGTCCAGGGTGGCTCTTGAACTCAGGGGCATCACCAAACGCTTCGGCGCCCTGGTGGCCAACGACGCGATCGACCTGGAGATCAACCCCGGGGAGATCCACTGCCTGCTCGGCGAGAACGGCGCGGGCAAGTCGACGCTGATGAACATCCTGTACGGGCTCTACCAGCCCGACGAGGGCGAGATCCGGGTGGACGGCGCGCCCCTCGCGCTCGACGGCCCCCGCAGCGCGATCAACGCCGGCATCGGCATGGTGCACCAGCACTTCATGCTGGTCCCGGTGTTCACCGTCGCCGACAACGTGATGCTCGGCGACGAGCACACCAAGGGCCGGTTCCTGCTCGACAAGAAGTCGGCCTCCCGGCACGTCCGCGAGATCTCCGCCCGTTACGGCCTCGAGGTCGACCCCGACGCGATCGTCGGCGACCTCCCCGTCGGCGTCCAGCAGCGCGTCGAGATCGTCAAGGCGCTCACCCGCGACGCCCGCTTCCTCATCCTGGACGAGCCCACCGCCGTCCTCACCCCGCAGGAGACGCAGGAGCTGTTCACCGTCATGCGCAGGCTGCGCGAGGCGGGCACGGCCATCGTCTTCATCACGCACAAGCTCAAAGAGGTCAAGGCGGTCGCCGACCGGATCACCGTGATCCGGCGCGGCGCGGTCGTGGGGACGGCGCTGCCCTCGGCGTCGGAGGGCGAGCTCGCCTCCCTCATGGTCGGCCGGGACGTAAGGCTGCGGGTGGAGAAGGAGCCCGTCAAGGAGACGGGTGCGGCCGCCGCGTTCTCCGTCCGGAACCTGACGCTGCGCAACGCCGCGGGCCAGGCCGTCGTGGACGGGATCAGCTTCGACATCAGGCCCGGCGAGATCCTCGGCGTCGCCGGGGTCCAGGGCAACGGGCAGACCGAGCTCACCCAGGCCGTGCTCGGGCTGATCGAGCCGGCCGAGGGGTCGATCACGCTCGACGGCGAGGAGCTCGTCGGCAAGACGCCGCGGGCCAGGCTGCGCGCCGGGCTCGGGTTCGTGCCCGAGGACCGCTCGCACGACGGGCTCGTCGGGGCCGCCAGCGTCGCGGAGAACCTCGTGCTCGACCTGTACGACAGGCCGCCGTTCGGCAGGCGCGGCACGATGGACGTCGGGGCGGTCCGCCGCAACGCCCGCGAGCGGGTCGAGGAGTTCGACATCCGCACCGGGTCGATCGACACCAACGTGGCGCACCTTTCCGGCGGAAACCAGCAGAAGGTGGTCGTCGCGCGGGAAATGTCGCGGCCGTTGCGGATGCTGCTGGTCTCCCAGCCGACGCGCGGCGTCGACGTCGGCGCGATGGAGTTCATCCACAAGCGGATCGTGCACGAACGGGACCAGGGCAGGCCCGTCCTCGTCGTGTCCACCGAGCTCGACGAGATCTTCGCGCTCGCCGACCGGATCGCCGTCATGTACCGAGGAAAGATCATGGCCATCGTGCCGCCGGACACCTCCGCCGAGGACATCGGCCTGCTGATGGCCGGAGCCCACCCCGACGCCCCCGTAGAGACCGCCGGTGAGGATGCCGCTGATGAGTGACGCGACGGTCACGGACAAGGGCCCGGCGCAGGGCAGGGCGCAAGGTGACGGCCCGAGGCGCTCGCCGTGGCGCGTGATCATTGACGAGATGGTCGAGGGGTCCGGCTGGCTCGTCACACTGCTGTCGATCCTGCTTGCGCTCGCCGTCGGCGCGGTGCTGATCATCGTCTCCGACCCGGACGTGCGCGCGACCTTCGGCTACTTCTTCTCCCGTCCGGGCGACGCCCTGTCGTCGTCAGGTGAGGCGGTCTGGACCGCCTACAAGGCGCTGTTCACCGGCGCGATCTGGAACCCCGACCGCTCCTGGAACGCGGCGACCGCGCTCGGCCCGATCAGCGAGACGCTCACCGAGGCGACGCCGCTGCTGCTCGGCGGCCTCGCGATCGGCCTCGCGTTCAAGGCCGGCCTGTTCAACATCGGCGGCCAGGGCCAGCTCATCGCCGGGGCGATCTGCGCGAACCTCGTCGGGTTCAGCCTCGACGGCCCGCCCGTCGTCGCGATGCTCGCCGCGGTCGGCGCGGGGATCGTCGGCGGCGCGATGTACGGCTCGATCGTCGGGGTGCTGAAGGCGCGGACCGGCGCGCACGAGGTGATCGTGACGATCATGCTCAACCACATCGCCGTCGCGTTCCTCGCCTGGCTGATCACCACCGACGCGTTCCAGAACCCCGACCGCAACGACGCGATCTCCAAGTCCGTCTCGGACGCGGCGCTGCTGCCCAGGCTGCTGTCCTGGCTGCCGGGCGGCGCGGGCATCCGCGTCCACACCGGGCTGATCCTCGCGCTGCTCGCCGTCCTGTTCTGCTGGTGGCTGCTGAACCGCTCGACGCTCGGCTTCGAACTGCGCGCGGTCGGCGCGAACGCGTCGGCGGCGAGGACCGCGGGCATGAGCGTCGGCAACAGCCAGATCATGGCGATGCTGATCTCCGGCGGCCTGATGGGCGTCGTGGGCGCGTCGCAGGTCCTCGGCACCACCAACGCCTCGCACGCGCTCACCCCGCAGATCGACGCGGGCCTCGGCTTCACCGCGATCACCGTCGCGTTGCTCGGCAGGGCCTCCCCGGTCGGGACGGTGTTCGCCGCGCTGCTGTTCGGCGCGCTCCAGGCCGGCGGCCGGACCATGCAGGCGCAGGCCGGCGTGTCGATCGAGATCGTCGGGGTCATCCAGGCGCTGATCGTGCTGTTCGTGGCGGCCCCGCCGCTGGTCCGCGGCCTTTTCCGGCTGCGCGGCGGTACCTCCGCGCAGGCCGCGCTCGCTTCGAAGGGATGGAACGGCTGATGACGGCCACAGTGCTGCCGCCGGAGAACCTCGCCCCGGTGCCCCCCGGCCCAGTGGAGGCCGGCGCCCGGCGCGGCCGGCTGTACGGCGGCGTCGCGATGATCGTCGTCGCGCTCTACGGGTTGTGGGCGTTCGGCCTCGGCAGCCGCACCGACGGCACCGACACCACGTTCGCGCTCAACCTGTCGAACGCGACGGGCCTCACCGTGCCCGACCTGACGTTCCCGTCCGCGCCCGTCGCGATCGTGCTGTGCGTCCTGGCGGCGCTGTGCGGGGTCGTCCGGATCACCGTGACGCTGCCCAAGCGGGGGAACGGCGTGCTGCTCGGCGTGTTCCTGTTCCTGTACGTCGTGGCGTTCCTCGCGTGGGCCGCCGCCGCGAAGAGCATCAACATCGCGTCGGTGCTCGAGGCGACGATCCTCGCCGCGGTGCCGCTGATCCTCGGCGCGCTCGCGGGCGTGCTCGGCGAGCGCTCCGGCGTGATCAACGTGGCGATCGAGGGACAGTTCCTGCTCGGCGCGTGCCTCGCCGCGTTCACCGCCTCGGTGACGGGCTCGCTGCTGTGGGGCCTCGTCGCGGGCGTCCTCGTCGGCGGGCTGTTCGGTCTGCTCCTCGCCGTCTTCGCGCAGCGTTACCTTGTGGAGCAGGTCGTCCTCGGCGTCGTGCTGACGATGCTCGCGACCGGCCTGACCGGGTTCTTCTACGAGCGGGTCATGCAGAGCGACTCGGCGAAGTTCAACATGCCGATGGCGTTCGCGCCGATCAAGATCCCGCTGCTCGCCGAACTGCCGGTCATCGGACCGGTGTTCTTCCACCAGAACATCCTGGTCTACGCCGCGGCGGCGCTCATCGCGATCGTGCACGTCGTGCTGTTCCACACCCGCTGGGGGCTGCGGACCCGCGCGGTCGGCGAACACCCGACGGCCGCCGACACCGTGGGCGTCAACGTCATCCGGACCCGGTACCTGAACATGTTCGTCGGCGGCATGATCGCCGGGCTCGGCGGCGTCTGGCTGACCATCGGCCTCAACATCAGCTTCAACAAGAACATGGCGGCGGGCGCGGGCTTCATCGCGCTGGCCGCGGTGATCTTCGGCCGCTGGTCCCCGATCGGCGCACTGTGGGCGGCGCTCCTGTTCGGCTTCGCGGGCGGCCTGTCCAACGCCGTCCAGCTCATGCAGACCCCCGTCCCCACCGACTTCCTCCGCATGCTCCCCTACCTGGCCACGATCTTCGCCGTCGCCGGCCTCCTCGGCCACGTCCGAGCCCCCGCCGCCGACGGCCAGCCCTACACAAAGTCCTGACCCCCGGCCCCGCGCCCAGCGCGGGGCCACCCCGTCCGGGGTGCTCGGTAGCCTTGGGGGATGAAGGTGTTCAGGTCGCGGGTGGGGTGGGTGTTCGGGTGGGTTTGGTTGGGGTTGGCGGTGGTGAACTTTGTGGATCTCGGGTTGCGGGGGAGGGACAAGACGGCGCTTGTCGTCGCGATCGTGCTGGCGTTGACGTGCGGGGTGGCTTATGTGATGGGGTTGCGGCCGAAGGTGCGGGGGGACGCGGAGGGCGTCACGGTGGACAATCCGCTGCGGACCACACGGCTGCCGTGGGGGTCGGTGCGGCGGATCACGACCGGCCGGGCGCTCGGCTTCGACCACGTCGCCGGCCACACCGAGTCGTGGGCCGTCCAGGTCTCCGCCCGCAAGGCCGCCAACGCCTCCCGCGCCAAGCCCGAAGACCTAGCCTCCCGCACCCCGGTAACCTTCGCCGCCGACGAACTAGAGACTCTCCGCACCGCACACAAGACCAACGACGGAACCCCCCAGACCACCTGGTCAATCCCAGCCCTGGCCGCCCTTCTCGTCCCCCTGGCCGCCCTGATCGCCGCCGTCCTCCTGTGAGCGGGACCGTCAAAGATGGGACGGGTGCGTTGGGATGCGTAGGCGGCGGCCGAGGGCGGTCATCTCGTGGAGGAGTTTGTAGCCCTCGTCACGCCTGCAGCAGCCTTCGGCGACCGCCTCGGAAACGAGGTCCATCGTGTCGCGGGTGGTGATGCCCTGGGCGCGGGCGTACTCGCTGGCGTCCCGATCGTCGGTGATCCAGTGGGAGCCAGCGAACTCAGGCCGGTTGAGCAGCACATGGCAGGTCTGTGCTTCGCCGAGGTGCTTGGTCGGCTGGGCAGCGCTGCCGCCGAAGACAGATCGGCGGAGGCGTTCGATCTGGGCGATCTCCGTGTAGTCGGTGATCTCGATCGGCTCGCCGAGCCAGCCGTCGCGGCTGATGGAGTGCAGGTCCGGATAGAACCGTCCGGAGGCGGTGGCCTCGGATGCGATCGCTTCGACCCATCTGCCTCTGCCTCGCAGGACGGCTTGGAGCAGCGGTAGGCGGGAGACTGATGCGAAGTTGCAGAAGACCGTGTTGTCGGGGAACCAGTACAGGGTCATGGGGTGAGGGGGGTCTCCTCCCACACCTGGTCCAGTGACTCGCGGAGGGTGGCGGTGTCCACGCCGAGGAGGTCGGCGAAGGGACGGAGCGTCGATTTGCCGTCGGTGTAGGCGCGGTAGGTGTCGCGGACGAGAGCCTGGGGAGCGGCGGGGCGCGAGGCCGCGCCGATCCACTCGGCGAGCGCTCCTACCTGGCCCGCACGCGCTGCGGCGTCGGCCGCGCCCATCCGCCGGAACGTCTCACGTTGCGCTCGGGTGATCAGATCCAGATTGAACAGCCGCCAGGCGAGGGTGCTGGGGGAGACCCACAGTCGGCAGGCCAGTTCGGCGAACGTGTCCTGGTCCCAGTCGCCTGATGCGGGGGCGTGCCGCCGCAAGTAGTCCTCCGGAAGGAGGAACGAGGCCGCGAAGGCGTTCGCACGGATCTCCGAAGGGGACCTGCGGTGCTCGGCGGAGTCGATGTCGGAGTCCACGTGGATCCGCTGGTCGTCCGCCGCGAGGAGGTGGCCAAGTTCATGCGCGATGGTGAACCGCTGGCGTGCGGGGACCTGGGACGTCGCCACGACGATCAGCCGAACCGCATCGTCGGCCCAGGCGAGCCCCTCGACCCCGTCGTGCAGGTCGGCCGACGCGACGTCGACGCCGAAGACCGTCTCGACGAGCCCGGCCAGATCACGGGTGTGGACGGGCTCGGTCCCGCATTCCCTGACGGCCCTGACGGCAACGGCGGCGAGCCGCGCTCCCTGCTCGATCCAGGTCCCGCCCACGGCGGGGTCCCGCAGAGCCAGTGGTTTCTGTGAGTATCCGAGGAAGGTGAGGTCTTCTCGAAGGCGAGCGAAGTGCTGTGCCTGTTCCAGGGCCGCGTTGGCGGAACTGGCGTTCGTGACACGCGCGGCGGACGCGACGGGGGCCGTTCTGTTCCCGAGGAGGAAGTCGACGGTGACGCCGGCGACCTCGGCGATTCTGGCGAGGTCGAGCGACGTGAACCTCCGCACCCCGGCGAGGGACTTGGACATCTTCGGGCCGTCGAGACCCGCCTTGACCGCGAACTCCGTCTGCGAAAGGCCGCTCTCCATGATCACCCGGCGCACCCGCTCCGGCACCTGATCTATGGACATGTCACCAGACTACGTCCCTGTTGCGAAAATCGCAACGCCCCTGTTCTGGGCTCCGGGGCGCGGCAGCGACCGGCTGTGAGCGGGAGGGGGGTTAGTAGGCGGAGTCGACGGTTAGGCGGTTGGCGGCTTCTTGGATGCTGCCGGAGAGGGAGGGGTAGACGGTGAAGGTGTGGGCGAGCTGGTCGACGGTGAGGTGCTGCTGGACGGCGACCGAGAGGGTCATGATGAGTTCGGAGGCGCGGGGGGCGACGATGACGCCGCCGAGGACGATGCCGGTGGAGCGGCGGCAGAAGAGCTTGATGAAGCCGTCCTCGAAGCCCTGCATCTTGGCGCGGGCATTGGTGTTGAGGGGGAGCATGACGGTGCGGGCGTCGACCTCGCAGTTGTCGACCATCGCCTGGGTGACGCCGACGGAGGCGACCTCGGGGTCGGTGAAGATGTTGGAGCTGACCCAGCCGAGCTTGAGCGGCTGGACGGCCTCGCCGAGCGCGTGCCAGACGGCGATCCTGCCCTGCATCGCGGCGACCGAGGCGAGCGCGAGGATGCCCGTGCAGTCGCCCGCGGCGTAGATGTTGGGGACCGAGGTCCGGGACACCTTGTCCGTTTCGACGTATCCGCCGCGCCCGAGCCTGACGCCCGCCGCCTCGAGGCCGATCCCCCGGGTGTTGGGCACCATGCCGACCGTCATCAGGCAGTGCGACCCGTAGACCTTCCGCCCGTCCTCGAGCGTGACGACGACGCCGTCACCGGAACGCTCCACCGCGCCCGCCCGCGACCGCCCCATGACGTTCATGCCACGCCGCCGGTAGACGTCCTCAAGAACCGAGGCGGCTTCGGCGTCCTGAGATGGCAGGATCCGGTCACGCGAGGAGACCAAGGTCACCTTCGACCCGAGGCTCAGGTACGCCCCGGCGAACTCCGCCCCGGTGACGCCGGAGCCGACGACGATCAGTTCCTCGGGCAGTTCGGGAAGGTCGTAGAGCTGCCGCCAGGTGAGGATGCGCTCCCCGTCGGGCTCCGCGCCGGGCAGGACGCGCGGGGTCGCGCCGGTGGCGACGATGATCACGTCGGCCTCGATGCGGCGGTCGCCGACGACGACGGCACGGGGCCCGTCGAGCCGTCCCTCGCCGCGGACGATCTTGACCTCCTCGTAGCCGAGCCGGTCGGCGACGTCGAAGGACTGGGCGCGGGCCAGGTCCTTCACCCGCTTGTTGATCAGCGCGAGATCGGCCGTGACGCCGCCGACCTCGCCGTCGGGGCCGCCGTCGAAGCGCACCCCGAGGGCGGCCGACTCGCTCAGCACCGACATGCGCACCGAAGTGGCGATCAGCGTCTTGGACGGGACGCAGTCGTAGAGCACACTCGCCCCGCCCGGCCCGTCCTTCTCCACGACAGTCACGTCCGCGCCGAGGCGCGCGGCCACCAGCGCGGCCTCGTAGCCGCCCGGCCCTCCACCCAGAATTACGATACGCGTGCTCACAACGCCCATTCTTTCCTAAGGTCGTCGATGGATGGGCCGGTAGGTTGGTCACCGTGGCTCTGTACGCGGCATACGCCTCCAACATGGACCCCGAGCAGATGGCCCTGCGCGCCCCGCATTCGCCGCTGCGCGACACGGGCTGGCTTCAGGGCTGGCGCCTGACGTTCGGCGGTGAGGAGATCGGCTGGGACGGCGCCCTGGCCACGGTTGTCGAGGATCACACCTCGCAGGTCTTCGTCGCCCTCTACGACGTCACCGAGGCCGACGAGCAGGCGCTCGACGCCTGGGAGGGGCACGAGCAGGGGCTCTACACCAAGATCAGGGTGCGGGTGCAGACCCTGTTCGGCGAGGAGCTGGCCTGGATCTACGTCCTGGACGCCTACGAGGGCGGCCTTCCGTCGGCGCGGTTCATCGGGATCATCGCGGACGCGGCGGAGAAGGCGGGCGCGCCCGACCTGTACGTCAAGGAGCTGCGGGAGCGGCCCTGCGACACGCTCGGGACCGACCTCTAGCCTTCCGATCCTGTAGATCGGAACAAACCGGGCATTCGACCGGTGTGGAATTTGGGAGGTTCGGGCCGCGTGCGGCCCGCGGGCGGCCCCTAGGCTTGTCGGGTGGAGAACAACCCGTATGAGCTGGCCGCGCGCGCGGCAGCCGAGCTGACCGCCCGGACGTACCCGAAGTTCGACGTCGCGCTGGTGACCGGATCCGGCTGGGTCCCGGCCGCCGACGCGCTGGGCGAGGCCGAGCACGAGGTGCCCTTCACCGAGCTGCCCGGGTTCGCCGCCCCGGCCGTCGCGGGGCACGGGGGCAGGATGCGGGCGCTGCGGGTGGGCGACAAGAACGTGCTCGTCCTCCTCGGCCGTACCCACCTGTACGAGGGACGCGGTGTGGAGCCGACCGTCCACGGGGTGCGTACGGCGCTCGCAGCGGGCGTCCGTACGGTCGTGCTGACGAACGCGGCGGGTGGGCTGCGGCCCGAGACGCAGTCGATAGGCGACCCGGTGCTCATCTCCGACCACCTGAACCTCACCGGCGCGAACCCGCTTACGGGCACTTCCTTCCTCGACCTCACGGAGGTCTACTCCAAGCGGTTGCGCGCGCTCGCCTTGTCGGCCGACTCCTCGCTGGCCGAAGGCGTCTACGCGGCTTTCCGTGGGCCCACGTATGAGACCCCTGCGGAGATCCGGATGCTGCGGACCATGGGCGCGGACCTCATCGGCATGTCCACGGTCCTTGAGGCGATCGCGGCGCGCGAGGGCGGGGCCGAGGTCCTCGCCGTCTCGCTGGTGACGAACGTCGCGGCGGGCCTGTCGGACGCGCTCCTCGACCACGCCGAGGTCCTCGAGGCCGGGCGGGCGGCGGCGGGCCGGATGGGGCTGCTGCTGAAGAGCGTGGTGGAGCGGCTGTGAGCGTCCGGGAGCGCGCCGAGCTGTGGTGGGCGCAGGACCCCGACCCCGTCACGCGGGCCGAGCTCAGGGCGCTCCTGGACGCCGGGGACGACGCCGCGCTCGCCGCCAGGTTCGGCGCGACGCTCGAGTTCGGGACGGCCGGGCTGCGCGGCGCGCTCGGCGCGGGACCCGACCGGATGAACCGGGTGACGGTCATGCGCGCGGCCGCCGGGCTCGGCGCGCGGATCACGCCAGGTGGGGGTGGGGTCGTCGTCGGGTACGACGCGCGGCACAACTCGGCACAATTCGCGACGGACACGGCGGCGGTGCTCTCCGGGATGGGGCTGCGGTGCCGGGTGCTGCCGCGTCCCTTGCCGACGCCCGTGCTGGCGTTCCTTGTGCGTCATCTGGGGGCGGACGCCGGGGTGATGGTGACGGCGAGCCACAACCCTCCCCAGGACAACGGCTACAAGGTGTACTGGGCGGACGGGGCCCAGATCGTCCCGCCCGTGGACGCGGAGATCGCGGCGGCCATCGCGGCGGTAGGACGCGTCGACGAACTGCCCCTAGGGGTGCCGCCGGAGGAGGCTCGCGCAGGGGAGCCCACGTGGGAGGTGCTGGGGCCGGACGCCGAGGAGGCGTACCTTGACGCCCTCAAGGGCCTTCCGCTGAGCGACGCCCGGGGCATCACGGTGGCTTACACGCCGATGCACGGGGTCGGCGGGGAGACCCTTATCCGGGCGTTCCTTAGGGCCGGGTTCGCGGCCCCGTACACGGTGCCGGAACAGTGCCTGCCAGACCCCGACTTCCCTACCGTCGCGTTCCCGAACCCGGAGGAAGCGGGCGCGATGGACCTTCTCGTCGCGCTCGCCGAGCGGACCGGGGCCGACCTGGCGATCGCCAACGACCCCGACGCCGACCGCTGCGCCGTCGCCGTCCCGCTGCCGGGCGGCGGCTGGCGCGCGCTGACGGGCGACGAACTCGGCGGCCTCCTCGCCGAACACGTCATGCGGCGCACGGCCGCGGGGGACGACAGGCTGCTGGCGACGACGATCGTGTCGTCGTCGCTGCTCGGCAAGATCGCCGCCGCGCACGGGGCGGGGTTCGCCGAGACCCTTACCGGGTTCAAGTGGATCATGCGGGCGGGCGTCCCAGGGCAACGGCTTGTCTTGGGCTACGAAGAGGCGCTCGGTTACAGCGTCGGAGGCGACGCCGGCGTCCCCGTCCGCGACAAGGACGGCATCGGCGCGGCCCTCACCATCGCCTCCCTCGCCGCCGAAGCCAAGGCATCCGGACGCACTCTCCTGGACCTCCTTGACGCCCAGGCCCTCCGCTACGGCGTCCACGCCACGTCCCAGCTCTCGATCCGCGTCCCCGACCGCGCCCTCATCGACGCCGCAGTGACGGCCCTCCTGCACTCCCCGCCCAGCGCGCTGGGCGACCACAAGGTCCTGTCGGTGGAGGACCTTTCCGTAGGCTTCGGCGGCCTCCCCCCCACCGACGGCCTCCGCCTCACCCTGGAAGGCGGCGCCCGCATCGTCATCCGCCCCTCAGGCACCGAACCAAAACTCAAGTCCTACCTAGAGGTCGTCGTCCCGGTCCCCGACCGGGCGTCCCTCCCCACCGCCCGCCAAACCGCCACAGAAACCCTAAAAGCCCTAGAAACCTCCCTGGCAACCCACCTCCCCTAACCCCAGGCGCGGGCCGTCCGCAAGCGGACGCCCCGCGCCGTCGGCCCGGCCCTAGTCCGCGTTTCGAGCCCTTGGCGCGCCGGTCCGCCCCCCGCCCGCGCTGGGCCTTAGCGGGCCAGCGGGCCCCGGCCCGCGCTGGGCCTTGGCGAGTCAGCGGGCCCTGGCCCGCGCTGCGCCCGGGCGGGGCGGGCGCGTCGTGGCGCGGGTTTTCGGCTTTCGGCGGGGTCTTGGGGTGTTGGCGCTGCGGGGCTTACGCCGTCTGCGCTGGCGGCGTCCGGGTGCGGACGCTGCCAGCGCGGACGTTGCAGGGGTCAGGCGGCGGGGACGAGTTCGGGGGTCGGGGGCTTGGCGGGGGTCGGGCGGGGGATCAGGAGGGCGGAGAGGGCGGCGGCGGCGACGATGGCGACGCCGAGCCAGAGGGCCGGGACGAGGCCGTCCACGAAGGTCGTGCCGGTCGTGTAGCCGCCCTGTTCGGCGAAGACGGCGGCAAGGCCCGCGACGCCGATCGCGCCGCCGAGTTCGCGGAACGCGTTGTTCGCGCCGGAGGCCATGCCCTGTTCGTGCGGGCGTACCGAGGCCATGACGACGCCCGCGGCGGGCGCGAAGAACATCCCCATGCCGACGCCGCTGACGATCAGGGCGGGCAGCTGCGCGGCGTAGGACACGTCGGTGGCGGCGACGAGGGCGAACAGGCCGAGGCCGACGGCCTGGAGGGCGAGGCCCGCGGCGACGACGGGCCGGCCGCCGATCCGGTCGGACAGGGCCCCGGCGACGGGCGCGACGAGCAGCGGCATCGCCGTCCAGGGCAGCATCCGCAGGCCCGCGTCGGTGGGGGAGTGGCCGAGCACGGTCTGCAGGAACTGGCTGAGCAGGAAGATCGACCCGAACATGCCGGCGAACATCAGCAGGCTCGCCGCGTTCATCGCGCTGAAGGCACGCGACCTGAACAGGTGCATCGGGAGCATCGGGTGGGGGGTGCGCAGTTCCCAGCCGACGAAGACGGCGAGCAGAAGCGGCCCGCACACGAGTCCGGCGAGGACGGGTCCGCTGGTCCAGCCGTCGGCGTTGCCCCGGATGAGCGCGTACACGAGGGCGAAGAGCGCGACGCTGGCCAGGAGCGTCCCGGTGACGTCAAGGCGGGCGACGGGTCCGCGCGACTCCACCAGGCGCAGCCGCGCGAGCGGGAGCAGCGCGATGCCCACGGGCACGTTCAGCCAGAAGATCCACTGCCAGGACAGGTGCTCGGTGAGGGTTCCGCCGACAAGGGGCCCGGACGCCACGGCGAGCCCGTTGATCGCCCCCCAGATTCCGAAGACGAGGCCGCGCCGGTTCTCCGGCGTCGCGGCGGTGAGGAGCGTGAGGGTCAGCGGCATCATGATCGCCGCGCCGACCCCCTGGACGGCGCGTGCCGCGATCAGCGCCTCGATCCCTGGCGCGAGCGCGGCCGCCGCCGACGCCGCGGTGAAGACCGCGACGCCGATCCCGAAGATCCTGCGGCGGCCGAACCTGTCGCCGAGCGCTGAGCCGAACAGCAGCAGGACGGCGAAGGTCAGCGTGTAGGAGTTGACGGTCCATTCCAGGTCCTCGAGGCCGCCGCCGAGGTCGGTGCGGATCGAGGGCAGCGCCGTGGTGACGACGAGGTTGTCGAGCGAGGCCATGAAGCCCGCGAGGCCGGTGATGACAAGGGTCCAGACGAGTGTCGCGCGCTGGCTGCGCATCGTGGATTCTCCTTCGGGGGGTCGAACCGGAGGGTTGCCAAATTCAGCTAGTGATTGGTCACTAACTTTCGTGCCGAAAAAAAGGGGACGCCGCGTCGCGCCCCCGGGTCACTGGACGACGCACCGCCAGATGCGGTCGTCCGACGGGTAGTTGAGCGCGGTCAGGACGTTGATGAGCATGCCCTCGGACATGAACTCCCCGGTGGCCTCGTCGTCACCGGAGAACAGCAGGCGGACCGTGTCGACGAGGTCGGTCCAGCCGCGCCGGACCGTCTCGCCGAACTCCAGATCCCCCGCCAGGGTCGCCTGATATGTGGCGACCTGCATCTGCATCTGCATCATGACGAGCTCGCCGTCACCGATCAGTTCAAGGTATGCGGCCCCCAGGGCCTCCTTGACGGCCTCGACGTCGGCGTCCGGTGGGAGGTCCTTGGCGGCGGCCACGAACGCGTCTCGGGTCAACTCAGCGCACCGCAGGGCCGCCGCGAGGAACATGGCGCGCTTGTTGGGGAAGAGCCGGAAGAGGTAGGGCTGAGAGACGCCGACGCGCTGGGCGATCGCCTCGGTCGAGGTGCCCTCGTACCCGCCGCGCGCGAACTCGGTGAGCGCGGCCGCGACCGCCGACTTGCGCCGGTCCTCCGCCTTCATCCTCGGGCTCATGGAGCCTAAGTTAGTGGCTGATAACTAACCATGCAAGGGGGTCAGGCTCAGAAGTCCCCGCCACCGCCGCCGAAGTCGCCCCAGCCGCCTCCTCCGCCCCCGCCGAACCCGCCGCCGCCCCCGAACCCGCCGAAGTCCCCGAAGTCTCCGCCGCCGCCACCCCAGTCGCCGCCGCCGTCGCCGTAACCGCCGCCGTAGCCGCCGAACCCGCCTCCCCACATGGAGCCGATCGCCGTCCCGAGCAGGATCGTGTTCAGCATCCCCAGGCCGCCGTAACCCGCGTAGTAGCCGCCGGCGTAAGGGGCCCACTGGGGACCGGCCTCCCAGTACGGACGCCGCTGTCCCGCCACCTCCACCATCCGCGCCTCGGGGTCGTCGCCGCGCTCCACCCTTTCGGCGTCGGCCGCGCACGCGGGGACCTCCCTGGGCTGTCCGCCGAGGGGCGCCCACATGACATCCCGCACGGACGGCCCGTGCTGGGGGTTGAAGAAGCAGGGCGCGCGACGCTCGGGCACAGGCTGCCCGTTGAGACGGGCCCGCACAGCCGTCATCGAGTAGCGGCCGTCCTCCAGCGCCTCGGTGACGCGCTGCATGTCCTGCGGCACCCCGGCCTGCTCGACGGCGACCTTGGCGCGGTCGTAGGCGTCGAGGGCGTGGCTGTAGTCGGTCTTGGCCTCCTCGGGCACCTTCGGGTCCGACAGGTCGAGGTCGAGGGCGGCGATGTCCTCGCCGAGGCGGGTGACGTCCTCTTCGACGCCGCTCTTGAGCTCGCCCATCTGCCGGGCCTCCTCGACCCGCCTGCGCTTGCGCGACGCCCGCACGAAGAACAGCCCGCCGAGCCCGAGCGCCACGATCAGCCCGAGGAACGCGTAGGTCGCGACGCTGCTCGTGGTCGACGGCTTGCTGCCGCTGGCGACGTCGACGGAGTCCACGAACGCCACGAGGCCGGACGCGGGATCGCCCCGGTGCTCGCTCGCCGCCTGCGAGGCCAAGGTGGCGGCCTGCCCTCGGCGCAGACCCGTCTGGCCAAGGGATCCGGCGGTGAAGTGCCGTCCAGACAACAGCGCGTATACGCCGGTGCTGCCGACGGCGTTGGCCGCCGACGCGAGGTACTGGTTGCTCTCCTGCGCGGTACCGAGGTCGTCGGTCACCATGATGTAGACCGGCGAGGAAGACTCGGCTATCGCGGCCTTCACACGCTCGATCCCTGCGGGGTCCAGAGACTTCTGGTCGGGGGCCGCGTAGAAGCGGTCGGAGCGGAGCGCCGATACGGCCTCCGGGGACGGCGGGTCTGCCTGCACGCCGCTACCGACGGCCGTTACGCCGGCGTTGAGTGTCCCGCCCATTGCGCCCGCTGTCCCGATGCCGCCCGCCACCAGCAGGACGAACACGAGGATCAGCAGTCGCAGTGATCTCATGCCTCCATCCTGCTGGAGGCCCTTCCACCTGCTGGCAAAGCCGCTGTTAAGCCTCAGCACCACCCTTTCCCCTAAGGTGGCGCGCACCACATGTAAGGGAAATTCGTATTTTAGGTAGGTTTGGTGGACAATGCCGGACATGACGGAGACTTATGCGGTGATCGGGGCGGGACCGTCCGGCCTCGCCGCGGCGCGCGCCCTCCAGCGCCAGGGACTGCCCTGGGCGGGCTACGAGCTCGCCGACGACGTCGGCGGCCTCTGGGACATCGACGGCCCCCGCAGCACCGTCTACGAGTCCGCGCACCTGATCTCCTCCAAGACCACCACACAGTTCGCCGAGTACCCCATGCCGGACGCCGCGCCCGACTACCCGGGCCACCGCGAACTGCTGCGTTACTTCCGCGCGTACGCCGCCGAATACGGGCTGCGCGACGGGTTCACGTTCGGGGCCGAGGTCGGCAAAGCCGAGCCGGTGCCAGGCGGCGGCTGGGACGTCACCGTAACGACCGCCGAGGGCACGGCCACGCATCGGCACGCGGGCGTCATCCTCGCCAACGGGACACTGAGTGAACCGAACATCCCGGACTTCAAGGGAGAGTTCTCCGGCGAGCTGATCCATACCAGCGCCTACAAGCGCGCTTCGCAGCTCGCGGGGAAGCGCGTGCTGATCGTGGGGGCGGGCAACTCGGGCTGCGACATCGCGGTCGACGCCGTCCACCACGCGGCCGCCGTGGACATCAGCGTCCGGCGCGGGTACCACTTCGTCCCGAAATACCTGTTCGGGCGGCCCGCTGACACGCTTAACCAGGGCAAACCCCTCCCGGCCCCGATCAAGCAGTTCATCGACGGACGGATTTTGAAACTCTTCACCGGCGACCCCGTCAGGTTCGGGTTCCCCAGGCCCGACCACCGGATCTACGAGTCGCACCCGATCGTCAACTCGCTGATCCTGCACCACCTCGGCCATGGCGACCTGTCCGTCAAGCCGGATATCGCCGGGTTCGACGGGTCCGCCGTGGAGTTCCGCGACGGGTCGCGCGCCGAGTACGACCTCGTCGTCCTGGCCACCGGGTACCGGCTGCACTACCCGTTCGTGGACCCGGCGCTGCTGCGCTGGACCTCTGCGGCCCCCGACCTGTACCTCAACGTGTTCAGCGACGCCGCGCCCGGCCTGTTCGTCCTCGGCATGATCGAGGCGTCCGGGATCGGCTGGCAGGGCCGCGCGGAACAGGCCGAGCTCGTTGCGACGTACCTGGCGGCGCCGCCCGACAAGCGCGCCGCCTTCGACGCCAAGGCGCGTGGCCCGAGGCCCGACCTCTCGGGCGGCTACAAGTACCTCGGCCTCGACCGGATGGCCTACTACGTCAACAAGGACGCCTACCGCAGCGCCGTACGCGCCGCGACAGCCGAGCTGAAGGGGCACCCCTGATGGACGTGGACGCCGTCTCCATCGCCTTCAACGAGAGTTCCCTCACCACCCTGAAGATCGTCGTGGGCGCGATCCTCTTCGGCATCGCCCTCGACACGAAGGTCGCCGACTTCGTAGCGGCAGCCCGCAGGCCGGGCGTCATCGCCATAGGCGTGGCCGCACAGTTCCTCGTCCTACCGGCCGTCACCTATGTGCTCACCCTGGCGCTCGACCTACGCGGCTCCGTAGCGCTCGGCCTTATCCTCGTCGCCTGCTGCCCGCCCGGGAACGTCTCCAACATCCTCACCCACCGGGCCGGAGGCGACGTCGCCCTCTCGGTCTCCATGACGGCCGTCAGCAACGTGCTCGCCGTGGTGCTGATGCCGTTGAACGTCGCGTTCTGGGGCGGACTGCACCCGACCGGACGCGACCTGCTCGCCGAGATCGACGTCGGCGTGTGGGACATGCTGAGCGAGGTAGCGCTGGTCATCGCCGTGCCGTTCGTCGCGGGCATCACCATCGCGCACTACCTGCCGCGCTTCGCCGCCCGCGCGCACAAGATCGTCGGGCCGCTGTCGTTCCTCGGGCTCGGCGGCGTCATCGCCGTCGGCCTCGCCAACAACTGGGACGTCTTCACCGCGCACATCGGGGTCGTCCTCGTCGCCGTCTTCGTGCACGACGCCCTCGCGCTCGCCCTCGGCTACGCGATAGGCCGCGCAGCACGGCTGCCGTACGCGGGCGTCAAGGCGATGACGTTCGAGACCGGCGTACGCAACGCCGGTCTTGGCCTGCTCCTTGTGTTCACGTACTTCGGCGGCCTGGGCGGCATGGCCCTCGCCGCCGCGTGGTGGGGGATCTGGGACATCGTCGCCGGACTCGTCCTCGCCCAGTTCTGGCGGCTGCGCACCGCCCCCGCACCGCGTCTGGAGGAAGCGTGAAGGTCCTCGTCACCGGAGCCCTCGGGTTCCTCGGCTCGTCAGTCGTGCGCGGGCTCGCCGCCGAAGGCCACGAGGTCGTCGGCGCGGACCTGCGGGTGCCCGAGACGTCCGGGGCGGCCGTGCCGGGGCTGCGCCACGTCGTCATGGACGTCACCGACCCGGCCGCCGTCGACCGCGTCATCGGGGAGGCACGGCCGGAGGTGATCGTGCACCTTGCGTCGATCGTCACGCCGGGCAAGGGCTCGTCGCGTGAACTCGAGTACAAGGTCGACGTCGAAGGCACCCGGCACGTCCTCGACGCCTGCCTGACGCACGGGGTCCGCCGGATCGTCGTCTCCTCCTCCGGCGCGGCCTACGGCTACCACCCGGACAATCCGGAACCGATCACCGAGGACCAGCCCGTCCGGGGGAACGTCGAGTTCGCCTACAGCCACCACAAACGCCTGGTCGAGGAGATGCTGGCCGACCTCCGCACCATCCACCCCGCCCTGGAACAGGTCATCCTGCGCATAGGCACCATCCTGGGCGACCGCGTCGACAACCAGATCACCGCCCTCTTCCAGCGCCCCCGCCTCCTCAAGATCCGCGGCGCGAGCTCCCCCTTCGTCTTCATCTGGGACACCGACGTGGTCGCCATCATCAACCGCGCAGTCACCACCCAGAACACCGGCATCTACAACGTCGCGGGCGACGGCACCCTCACCATCGACGAAATCGCCAAGATCCTCAACAAACCCACCCTCTCCATCCCCGAACCCCTCCTCCGCCTGGCCCTGCGCATCGCCCGCCCCCTCCGCCTCACCCCCTACGGCCCCGAACAAACCCGCTTCCTCCAATACCGCCCCGTCCTCGACAACACCCGCCTGAAAACCCACCTCCCCTACACCCCCACCAAATCCACCCCCGAAGCCTTCCAAGCCTGGCACACCCGCCCCTGACCAGCCCGCCACCCCTCCCTCCCCACCCTCGACGCCCTCGCCCTCTCTACCGGGGCTGAGGGAAGGGGAAGGGCGGCCGGGGGAGCGGCCGCCCTTCAGGGTGGGGGTGGTCAGGACTTGATTTCGCAGATGGGGGCGCCAGAGGTGACGGTCTGGCCGACCTCGGAGGTGAGGCCGGTGATGGTGCCGGACTTGTGGGCGGTGAGGGGCTGTTCCATCTTCATGGCCTCGAGGACGACGACCGTGTCGCCTTCGGCGACCGTCGCGCCGTCCTCGACAAGGATCTTGACGATGGTGCCCTGCATGGGCGAGACGAGGGAGTCGCCGGAGGCGGCCTTGGCCGCGCCCTTCTTGCCCGCGCGCTTGGGGGCGGCCTTGCCGGACGCGGCGGGGGCCGCGCCCGCGCCGAGACCCGCCGGGAGGACGACCTCGAGCCGCTTGCCGCCGACCTCCACGACGACCTTCTGCCGCTCCTCCGGCTCCTCGGCCAGGCCCTGCTCGCCGCCGTAGGGCGCGATGGTGTTGTCGTACTCGGTCTCGATCCACCGGGTGTGGACGGAGAACGGCGCGTCGATGTAGGCGGGCTGGGTGAGGATGTCCTTGTGGAACGGGATCACCGTGGGCATCCCGTCGATGCTGAACTCCGCGAGCGCGCGCCGCGACCGCTCGATCGCCTGCTCGCGGGTCGCGCCGGTGACGATCAGCTTCGCGACGAGCGAGTCGAACGACTGCGGCACGGTCTGCCCCGCGACGTACCCGGAGTCGAGCCGGACGCCGGGCCCGGTCGGGATCTCCATCGACGTGATCGTGCCGGGCGCGGGCAGGAAGCCGCGTCCGGCGTCCTCGGCGTTGATCCGGAACTCGATGGAGTGGCCGCGCGCGACGGGGTCGCCGTAGCCGAGCTCCTCGCCGTCGGCGACGCGGAACATCTCGCGCACGAGGTCGATGCCCGCGACCTCCTCGGTGACGGGGTGCTCGACCTGGAGGCGGGTGTTGACCTCGAGGAAGGAGATGGTGCCGTCCTGGCCGACGAGGAACTCGCACGTCCCCGCGCCGACGTACCCGGCCTCCTTCAGGATCGCCTTGGACGAGCTGTACAGCAGCGCGTTCTGCTCGTCGCTGAGGAACGGCGCGGGGGCCTCCTCCACGAGCTTCTGGTGCCGCCGCTGGAGCGAGCAGTCGCGCGTGGAGACCACGACGACGTTGCCGTGCTTGTCGGCGAGGCACTGGGTCTCGACGTGCCTGGGCTTGTCGAGGTAGCGCTCGACGAAGCACTCGCCGCGCCCGAACGCCCCGACGGCCTCGCGGACCGCCGAGTCGTAAAGCTCGGGCACCTCTTCGAGGGTGCGGGCGACCTTGAGCCCGCGTCCGCCGCCGCCGAACGCCGCCTTGATCGCGATCGGCAGGCCGTGCTCGCGCGCGAACTCCACGACCTCGTCCGCGCCGGAGACGGGGTCGGCGGTGCCCGCGACGAGCGGCGCGCCGACCTTCTGCGCGATGTGCCGCGCCTGGACCTTGTCGCCGAGCGCGGTGATCGCGGCCGGCGGCGGGCCGATCCAGATCAGGCCGGCGTCGATGACGGCCTGGGCGAAGTCGGCGTTCTCGGCGAGGAAGCCGTAGCCGGGGTGGACCGCGTCCGCGCCGGAATCAGCGGCGATCTTGAGCAGCTTCTCGACGCTCAGGTAGGACTCGGCGGCGGTCTGCCCGCCGAGCGCGTATGCCTCGTCGGCGACGCGCACATGCAGCGCGTCGAGATCCTGTTCGCTGTAGACCGCGACGCTGCCGAGCCCCGCGTCCCGGCAGGCACGCGCGATCCGTACCGCGATCTCGCCCCGGTTGGCGATGAGAACTTTCCGCAACGTACGACTCCGTCCGTGAGAACCGTGGGATCACCCCTGACCCGACCCGTCCCCGCGAGTTTAGAGAACCGTGTTTTCTAAGCCGTGATCGCCTCCTTATTTGGGGGTAAACCGGCCTGGACCACAGCTTTGGCCGCATGCGGCCACCCCTTCAGGGTCCGTTGGGGGCGAAGAGGTGTGAGCTTTGGAAGGTACGTCTGGAAATCCCGGCGATCGGAAGGATCAGACCATGGGAGCGGACCGTCGCGGCGGGAACATGGCCCAGATGGAGGACCTGGCCCGCCTGTTCTCCCGGCACTCCAAGAACCTTGACGCCCTCATCAGCGACCTGAACGGCAGGACCGTCGGGTCGAACGAGATCTGGTGGGGTCCGCGCGCCGACCGCTTCCGGGCCGCCTGGGCCGAGGCGAAGTCGGCGTTCGACAAGATGTCGGTCGCGCTTGAGGAGGGCGCGACCGACGTCCGTCAGTCAATCCAGAACATCGAGGCCGCCACCCGCTAGGGGTCTCAGCCGTCGGTCGGGGTCGGGGCCGGGGGAAGGGCGGTCTGGACGGGTACGGGAGTGCCCGCCCGGATCAGCAGCCCCCGGCCGACGGGTCCGGTGTAGGAGGCGTTGCGCGGCAGCCGCAGCCCGAACAGCTCGCCGTCGTCGGGTGAGGAGACGCCGAGCAGCAGGCCGGTCCGGTTCTTGCGGGCGTCGGCGAGGAACCCCCGGTAGCCCCGGTTGAGGTCCTCGGTGTTCCCGGCGATGACGACGGCGTGTTCTCCGTCACGCGCGCTGCGCAGGACCGCCTGGACGGCGTCGCCGAGGTCGGTGTCGTCGATGAGTTCGGCGTCGTCCACCAGCAGCGCGAAGCGGTGTTCGGGCGCGACGAGGTCGTCGAGGTCGGCCCGGTCGGCCGTCGCGTCGAGGACGCCCAGCACGCCAGGCACGTCCCTGAGCTCGCGCAGGGGCGATCGCCGAGGGGTCACGACGATCAGGGGCACCCCCCGGGCCAGCAGCGTCCTGCCGATCGTCTCCAGCGCGCTGGACCGCCCGGAGCGGGTGGGCCCGGCCACGACGAACGAGGGCCCCTCCTCCAGCAGGTCGACCCCCAGCGGCCCGAGCGTGTCCCCGCCCGCGCCCACGAGGCACCACAGCGGCCCCGACGGCGGTCCTGACGGGTCGAGCGCCAGCGTCTCCTCGGCGGTGATCCGCGCGGGCAGCTCGTCCACCCGCAGCGGGCCCGGAGACACCCTCCCGTAACGGGCCCGCGCCGCCTCGGCCGTCTCCTGGAGGGCGGCGACCTGCGCAGTCCCCGACGGGTCCTGCCCGAGAAGCCCGATCTGCGCCTCAACGACGGGTCCGCCCTGAACGGCGCGCAACGCCCGCCCGGGAGGCATATGGGCGGGAACCCGGCCCTCCGGAACGCCCGCGTACCCGTAGTCGGCCGGGTCGGCCATCCGCAGCACGAGACGGCGGTCGAACACCGTCGCCGACTGCCCGACGAGTCCCGACCTGTCGCCCGCGACGACCGCGCGCAGCCCGACCGCCGCGCCCTCCTGGAGCAGCCGCAGCAGCGCGTTCACCAGCCGCCCGTAGTCGTAGTGCTCGAACGCCGCGGTGTAGCCCTCCCAGCGGTCGAGCAGCAGCACGATCCACGGCAGCCGGTCGCCCGCCGAGACCGTCGCGCGCTGTTCGGCGAGGGTGGCGAAACCGGCGGCCGACAGCAGGCCCTGGCGGCGGGAGACCTCGGCGGTCAGCGCGTTCAGCAGCCGCTCGACCCTGTCGTAGGAGTCGCGGGTGACGACCGCGCCACAGTGCGGGAGCGCGGCGAGCGGGGCGAGGCCGTTGCCGCCGCAGTCGATCGCGTACAGGTGCACGTCGTAGGGGGTGGTGGAGGCGGCGAGCGCCCCGGCGAGCGAGCGCAGCGCCGTCGTCCTGCCGGACTGCGCCGCGCCCGCGAGGTACAGGTGGCCGTCGGCCTCGAGGTCGAGCGCGAGCGGCTCGCGGGTCTGGTGCGCGGGCAGGTCGGTGACGCCGAACTCCAGCGGCGGCACCGACGCGACAGAACCGCCAGGCGCGGGCCGCGGCGACAGCACGACGGCGTCGGGCAGCGGCGTCAGCCACGGACTCGGCTGCCTGGCGATCCCGGCCCGCGAAGCGGCCTCCGCGACCGCGGCGACCAGCGCGGAAAGGTCGGTCGTCTGCCCCTCCTGCTCCTCCGACGCCTCGGGCAGCGGGTGCCCGAGCCGTCCCCACTCGAGCGCGCGGGCCTCGGTCGGCCGCGCGGCCGCACCGCGCCGCCCCCCGATCCGCGCCGACTGCACCGCCCACGGGCTCGCCGCGCCCGTCCGCACGAAGCACCGGCCGGGCGCTGACTTGGGGATGCGCGCGGCGTCGGGCAGCTCGATGACGTCGGCGGAGTCCTCGGGGTCGGTGACGCGCAGCGCGATCCGCAGGTTGGTGTTGGCCCGGATGTCGGCGGTGACGACCCCCGCGGGCCGCTGGGTGGCCAGGATCAGGTGGACGCCCAGGGAACGCCCGCGCCGCCCGATGTCCACGAGCCCGTCGACAAAACCGGGAAGCTCGGCGGCCATCGCGGCGAACTCGTCGATGACCAGGACGAGCCTGGCGAGCCCGAGCCCTCCTGCCGCGTGGAAGTCCTCGATGTCCTTCGCCCCGGCCCGCGCCAGGACGTGCTCGCGACGGCGCAGCTCGGCCGCCAGGGAGTCGAGGGCCCGTTCGGTGAGGTGGCCGTCGAGGTCGGTGACCATGCCGACGGTGTGCGGGAGCGCGGCGCAGTCCTTGAACGCCGCGCCGCCCTTGTAGTCGATGAGGACGAAGTTCATCTCGTCGGGCCGGTTGCGGAACGCCAGGCCCGCGATGATCGTCTGCAGGAGCTCGGACTTGCCCGCGCCCGTGGTCCCGGCGATGAGGCCGTGCGGCCCGTCGGCGGCGAGGTCGATCTCGAAGGTCCCGCCGCCGGTGACGCCGATCGGCACGCGGGTGCCGGGCCCCTCCCGGTGCGCCCACGAGTCGAGGACGCGCGCGGCGGTCGGGTCGGGCATCGCGAGCAGGTCGAGCAGCCGCACCGAGGTCGGGACGGCGTCGGCGGCGTCCTCCCGCGAGACGTCCTTGACGGGCGCGAGCGGCCGCGCGAACCGCTCGGCCCAACCGACCGTCACCCGGTCGGCCAGCACGGGACCGGTCTCCTCAAGGCCGTGCCCGCGCAGCCTGACGTGGTCGCCGTCCCACGCCGCGACGACCGAGCACTCCTCAGGCAACAGCTTGTCTTCGTCGTCAAGGCACAGCGCGTAGATGCCGGCCTCAGGTCCGTGCGCGAGGACCTGCGGCATGCCGGGCACCCGGCGCAGCGCGCGGGCCCCGTCGAGGACCAGCAGGACGGCGGGCGCGGGCGCGGCCTTCTCGGCCTCCCCGAACACCGGCTTCCGCGCCCGTCGCCGCTCGGTGATCTTGACGGCGAGTTCGGTGACCCGGGCGGCGACGCTGACGGCGTCGTCGCCGACGAGCGCGAGGCACTCCTCGCCGTCGCGCGGGGCGCAGTGCGGCAGCCAGCGCGTCCAGTTCCAGTGGTCGGCCCCGGTGCCCGCGCCGGTCAGGCCGTCGGCCGACAGCACGATCACCGCGAGGTCGCGCGGGCTGTGCAGCGCGGCCGCCTGCGCGACGAGCCAGCGCGCGAGGCCGCGCGAGTGCTCACGCGGCCCGGTGATGCCGACGACGCCGTACTGCGCGAAGGGCAGCGGAACCGGCACGTGCCGCGCGATCGGCGGTCCCGTCAGGTCGGCCCTATCCAGTGCTTCGCGGACGTCATCCTCCGAGCCGCGCAGCTCGACGCGCGCGGGCAGGTCGGCGAGGCCGACGCGCAGGTGCAGCGCGTCGGGGTCGGCGAGGCGGCGTTCCCACAGGCGGCGGCGCGGGCCCGTCGCGGTGAGCAGGATCTCGGCGGGGTCGGGTGAGGCCGCGCGCCTGTCCTGTTCGTCGGCGACGCGGAGCTGTTCGAGGTCACGGGCGAAGTACGCGGACTTCACCTGATATTCCTTATATGCCTTTTTGTACGATTTCCTGCCGTACAGCCGGTCGCCTATCCATTCGCCCACCAGCATCAGCGGCCAGGCGAGCGCGAACAGCGCCCAGTACCACTGGCTCAGCACATAGGCCATGACCAGGCCGAACACCGAGAACAGCAGCGCGCCGAACAGCCGCAGCCGTTCCTTTCCCTGCTTCTCGGGAAGGTGCGGGGCCTTCAACCGACGCCCTTCCCGAGGCGGCTCGATCCGCGGCGGCCGGTTGAATGCGAGACCGCCCTGTGGCAGCGGTTCGAGATGGGTGTCCGGCGAGGCCGACCGGGCCAGCGCGAGCACTACCGGCCCGACCGCGACGACCCCGCCCTCAAGCCACTCCCGCTCCTCGGTGAGGGGCTCCCCGTCGAGCGTCGCGCGGACCTCCGCGCGCACCCGCACCGCGTCACGCCCGACCGTGACGAACACGCCGGGATGCGGCTGCGCGGCCCCCGGCCCGAGCCGGTGCACCCCGCCCGCCTCACGCCCCCCGACGACCCGGACCTCGACCAGCCCCGACGGCTCGGCCCGCATCGTCGCCGGGACCATCCGCCCGTCGAGCGTGACGATGGCCCCGTCGGGAAGCTCACGGGAGGCGGGCGCGGAGGGGTCGAGCATCCGGCCGTCGGCGTAGAAGGGCTGCTGGAGCGGGACGACGTTCTCGGCGTGCTGCTGGGCCTGCCCGCCCCCGTTCGCCGGGGCGCGCTCAAGCCCGGAAAGGGCGCGCGCCACCGCGGAGACGGGCATGTCGGGGTCGCCGCTCACCAGTACGTCGCGCGATCCGCTTGCGTCAAGGGCCGTCAGGGAGATCCGCACGGACGACAGGGTGGCACACGGTTCGGGCCCCCGACAGGCGGCCGCCGGGGAAACCCCGAGAAAACGGACTGGACCCCATGTCCAATGATCATTGGGACATGCATCAGCACTCATGACGAATCTGTCGTCAACGGGGTGTCAGGGACATTGAGACAACGGACTTATGACGAAAAGTCGCCGTTTCGGAGCGCCGGATCAGGGGTACGGCCTGCGTCCGATTACCCCGAGCACTGGTAATTTTTCGACATCCGGTTACGAGAACGCGTCACCTACTCGAATCCATTGACGTGACCTTGTCAAGGCCGACAGCATGGTCACTCCGGCCGCAAACGGATACCCGAGTACACGCCAGACGGACACCCCCCCGGAGTCATCACCGCGATGAGGACCAGTCAGCAAGGTTCGCCGACAGGCGTCAACGCCGCCGGGCACGGGCTCGGCTCGGCCCTGGGCGGCTCGGCGGGCCGGCGGCTCCCGGTTCCGCCGCGCGAGCGCAAGCCCGCGCTCGCCGCGCTCGCCGTCCTGCTCATCCTCGGCGGCGCGCTGGTGAGCGCCTACCTCGTCGTGCAGAGCGGCAAGCGGGTGACGGCGATCTCGGTCGCCAAGCCCGTCGCGGCGGGCGAACAGATCCCGCTCGACGCGCTGGAGTCGGTGACCGTCAGCAACACCGGGGTGGAGTTCCTCAACTGGAGCGAGCGCGCGAACGTCGTCAAGGCTTACGCGGCGGTGCCGCTCGTGCCGGGCACGCTGCTGAACAACAACATGATCACCTCCGAGGCGCAGGTGGCCAAGGGCCGCCTCATCGTCGGCCTCGCGCTGAAGCCCAACCAGTACCCGGCCGAGGGCCTGTCGATCGGCGACACGCTCGCGCTGTACTCGATGGGCGGCTCCGACAAGTCGCCGCGGCCGCTCCTGCTGTCGGCCGACGCCGAGGTGCGCCAGGTCGTCGCCCCGAGCGCGACGAGCCGGGCGTCGTCGTCCGGCGAACTGCTCGTCTCGATCTCGGTGAAGCCCGAGGAGGCACAGGCGATAGCGCTCGCGAGCTCGGCCGGCGCGGTCACCGTCGCCGTCGTCCCGCCCGGCACCACCGTGCCGACGCGACCCGGCGGCCAGAACGGGCAGAACGGCCAGACCGGTCAGGGCGACCGGACCAAGACGGGCGGCGGGTGAGACCGTGGCGCTGATCGCACTCGCCGCGGACAAGGGAGCTCCGGGCGTCACCACGGCGGCGGTGGCACTCGGCGCGGTGTGGCCGCGCCCGGTGCTCGTCGCCGAATGCGACCCCGCGGGCGGCGACCTCGTCTACCGGCTGCCTGGCGAGAACGGGATGCTCGACCCCGCGCGCGGCATGCTGTCGCTGGCCACCGCCGCGCGGCGCGGCCTGCGCCCCGAGCAGATCGCCCCGCACACCCAGCGGCTGTCCGGCGGCCTCGACGTGCTGGTCGGGGTGTCCAACGCCGAGCAGGCCGCGGGCCTGACCTGGCTGTGGAGCCCGCTCGGCAGGTCCTTCGCGGTGCTGCCCGGCGTCGACGTGCTCGCCGACTGCGGCCGCCTGGCCGCCGCGAGCCCGCTCGTCGAGCTGCTGCGCGAAGCCGACATGACAGTCCTGTTCACGCACGCGACCCTTGAACACGTCGCCCACCTGCGCGAGCGCATCAGCCAGCTCTCCGCCGACCTGCCCAGGCAGCGCACCCGCATCGGCGTCGTCGTCATCGCCGACCCGCGCGGCTACCGCGCCGCGATCTCCGAGGTCGAGCGGGTGCTGGCCTCCTCCCGGCTGCCCGCGGTCGTCCTCGGCGGCCTGGCCTACGACCCCAAGGGCGCGCAGATGCTGCGCGGCCAGTGGGGCGGCAAGCTCGACAAGTCGCTGCTCATCCGCTCCGCCCGCGAACTCGCCGGATCGCTCGTCGCGCGGCCCGCGCTGGAACACGCCGCGGCCCCCGCGCCGCCGCCGACGGTCACCGCCGCGCCCCCGCCGGAACCGGCGGCCGAACGGGGAAGGGGCCTGTAGATGGACCACGTCCTCGTCAAGCGCCTGCGCCAGGAGGTCGGCGACCGGCTCGCCCAGCAGCGCAGGCTCGACGCAGCCTCGGGCCTCACCCCGATGTCGCCCGAGGACGAGAGGCAGTTCGCCCGCGCGCTCATCGCCCAGGTCCTGGAAGAGCACGCCCGCTCCGAGATCGGCATCGGCCGCCGCCCGCCCACCCCGGACGAGGAGGAGGACTACGCGGCGGGCATCCACGCCGCACTGTTCGGCGTCGGACGGCTCCAGCCGCTCCTGGAGGACGCCGACCTCGAGAACATCGACATCAACGGCTGCGACCGGGTGTTCCTGTCCTACTCCGACGGCCGCGAGGTGCTCGGCGACCCCGTCGCGGACTCCGACGAGGAGCTCGTCGAGCTGATCCAGATCCTCGCCGCCTACTCCGGGCTGCAGTCGCGTCCGTTCGACTCGGCCAACCCGCAGCTCGACCTGCGGCTGCCCGACGGGTCGCGGCTCTCGGCCGTCATGGACGTCACCCAGCGGCCCGCGCTGTCGATCAGGCGCGCGCGGCTCGGCAAGGTGTTCCTCAGCGACCTCGTCGGCAACGGCACAGTCCCGTCGGAGGTGGGCAGGTTCTTCCAGGCGGCGGTCGCGGCGCGCAAGAACATCATGATCTCCGGGGCGACCAACGCGGGCAAGACCACGCTGCTGCGCGCGATCGCCAACGAGATCGGCCCGCACGAGCGGCTCATCACCGTCGAGCGCGCCCTTGAGCTGGGCCTCGAGCAGTTCCCCGAGCTGCACCCGAACGTCGTGGCGTTCGAACAGCGGCTGCCCAACTCCGAGGGCCAGGGCGCGATCTCGATGGCCGAGCTGGTCCGCAGGTCGCTGCGCATGAACCCGTCGCGGGTGATCGTCGGCGAGGTGCTCGGCGACGAGATCGTCACCATGCTCAACGCGATGACCCAGGGCAACGACGGATCGCTGTCCACGATCCACGCGAACTCCTCGATGGAGGTGTTCAACCGCATCTCCACCTACGCGATCCAGTCGGAGGAACGGCTCCCGATCGAGGCGACGCACATGCTCATCGCGGGCGCGATCGACTTCGTCGTCTTCATCGACAAGCGCAACGACTACCACCGCGGCGGACGGCTGCGCAGGTTCGTCTCCAGCGTCCGCGAGGTCACCGGCTGCGACGGGCGCGTCCTGTCGTCGGAGATCTTCGCGCCGGGCTCCGACGGCCTCGCCCGCCAGCACGCCCCCATCGCGTGCGCCGACGAACTCGCCGAGTACGGCTACGACCAGCGGATGGGGGTCTGGCAGTGAACCTCGGCATCGACGTGCTCTACGCGCTGTTCGCGGGCGGCCTGGCCTGCGGCGGGCTGTGCCTGCTCGTCATGGCGGTGCGCGGCACGCCGGTGAAGCCGCAGAGCCGCAAACGCTCGCGTGAGGACCTCGTGCGCGCGCTGGGGACCCGTACCGGCATCGCCGTCATCGCCGGGCTCGGCACCCTCGTCGTCACCCGGTGGGTCGTCGTCGCGGTGGGGATCGGGCTGCTCGTCCTCGGGTGGGACGCCGTCGCGGGCGGCGCGGCCGAGGAGCGCAGGTCGATGAGCAGGCTCGAGGGGCTGGCGAACTGGGCGGAATCCCTGCGCGACACCATCGCGGGCGCGGTCGGCCTCGAACAGGCGATCCCGTCGTCGGTGCGGGCGGCGTCCCCCGCCCTCCAGCCCGCCCTGCGCGCGCTGGTCGACCGGATGCACACCCGGGTGCCGCTGCCCGAGGCCCTGCGCCGCTTCGCCGACGACCTCGACGACTCCTCCGCCGACCTCATCATCGCCGCGCTCATCCTCAACGCACGGCTGCGCGGTCCTGGCCTGCGCGAAATGCTCGGCGCGCTCGCCGCGTCGGCGCGCACCGAACTCGAGATGCGCCGCCGCGTCAACGCCTACCGCGCGATGACCCGGCGCAGCGTCCAGATCGTCGTCGGGTTCTCCGTCGGGTTCGCGCTGCTGGTCTCGGTGTTCAACCCGTCCTACGTCGCGCCGTACAACTCCGTCACCGGCCAGCTCGTGCTCGGCCTCATCGTCGGGCTGTACGCGCTCGGGTTCTTCTGGCTGCGCAGGCTCGCCAAGTTCCAGGCGCCCGAGCGGCTGCTCGGCGCGACCGAGGCCGAGCCCGTCGACGCGGGCAAGCCGCTGCGCGGCCGCGCGGCGATGGACGCGGGGGTGGGCCGGTGACCGGGGCGATCCTCGCCGGCGCGCTCGTCGGAGCCGGGCTGTTCCTGCTGCTGCGGGCGATGTTCCCGGCGCGGCGCGGACTGCGCTCCCTGCTCGCCGAGTACGACCAGGTCAGCAAGCAGGTCCCCGTGGCCGCGAGCAGCGAGGACGGGCCGCGCCCGTCGCTCACCCAACGGCTCCAGGACGAGGTCGGCGCGTCCCTCGCCCAGATCATCGAGGACCGGGGCTGGGAGCTGCGCTCCACCCGCGCCGACCTCGCCATCCTCAACCGCGACTACCAGACGTACCTCGCCAGCAAGGTGCTCGCCCCCGCGATCGCCCTCGCCTTCACCCCCATCTTCGTCGCCCTGCTCGCCTACATGGGCGGGGTGTCGCTGATGATCCCGGTATGGGGCGGCCTGCTGTTCGCCCTCGCCGCGTTCTTCTTCCCCGACCTCCAGCTCAGGCAGGAGGCCGCCGAGGCGCGCGAGGACTTCAAGCACGTCGTCGGCGCGTTCCTCGACCTCGTCTCGATGAACCTCGCGGGCGGCAGGGGCGTCCCCGAGGCGCTGATGACCGCGTCACAGGTCGGCGCGGGCGCGCCCATGCTCGCGATCCGCGAGGCCCTGGCCAACGCCAGGATCGTCGGACAGACCCCGTGGCAGGCGCTCGGCGCGCTCGGCGAGCGCATCGCCGTCCCCGAACTCGCCGACCTCGCCGCCGCGCTCGCGCTCGTCGCCGACGACGGCGCGAAGATCCGCCAGTCGCTCGCCGCGCGCGCGGCCTCCATGCGCAGCCGGGAGATCTCGGCGCTGGAAGGCCGCGCGGGCCAGAACTCCCAGACCATGCTCATCGCCCAGTTGTCGTTCTGCGTGGGCTTTCTCGTGTTCCTCCTCTATCCCTCGGCAATGCAGGTCATCGCTTCCTTAGGAGAGCATCATGAACCCGTTCGACGCCCCCCACGTCCACTACCTGCGCACCAACCTCGCCACCCGCATGGACCGCCTGCGCGACGGACGCCGCCGCCGCGCCGGCGCGTCCGCCATCGAGTGGGCCATCATCACCGGCCTGCTCGCCGCCATCGCCATCGCCATCGGCCTCACCATCCGCAACGCCATCCAGGGCGCGGCGGACGCCATCCAGACCGTCTGACCATGCCCTGGCCGAAGAAGGTCGTGCGGAAGAAGAGCGCGAAGGGGGCGACCGCACTGGAATGGGCGCTGCTCACCCCGGTCCTCATCCTCGTGATCCTCTTCAGCATGCAGTTCGCGATGGTCTACCACGCCAACCACATCGCGCTGTCAGCCGCGCAGTCGGGCTCGCGGGCCGCCCGCGAGATGGGGCCCGGCGGCGGCTGGCAGGGCGTCGGCGCGGCCGCCGCGCAGAACTCCGTCAACCAGCTCGGGCCGAACGTGCTCACCGGCGTCGCGGTGACCCCGCTGGGCGACGGCGTCTACGACCGCGGCTTCCAGGTGACCGGCACCGCGGTCGCGATCGTCCCGTGGATGACGTTCACCGTCACCAAACAGGCGGTCGGCGCGGTCGAGTGCTTCCGGCCCGACGAGGGCGCGGCCAAGAACTGCGAGGGGCAATGACCGGGCGGCTCAGGCGCGCCGGGCGCGCGCGGGGGAGCATGTCCCTCGAAGTCGTCCTGCTCACCCCCGTCCTCATCATCCTGTTCCTGTTCCTCGTGCTCGTCGGCCGGCTGGTCAACGTGCAGAGCCAGCTCGACGGGGCCGCGCGCGACGGGGCGCGCGCGGCGTCCGTCGCCCGTGACGAGGGCGCCGCGCAGGCGTTCGCCGTCCAGGCCGTCGACGACTCGATCGCCGGGACGAGCTTCTGCGTCGGCGGGGCGGCGCAGACCGACGTCGACCTCGGCGAGTGGGGGCCGGGCGGGCAGGTGACCGTCACCGTCACCTGTACCACCGACCTGACGGGGCTGGCGCTCGTGCCGTTCGCGGGAGACCCTGTGAAGACCGGATCGGCCTCCGCCCCGATCGACACCTACCGGCGCATCGACTGCGGCGGCGCGCCCTGCGCCGTCGAGGAGGAGTGAGATGACCCGCCGCGACAGACGTCGCGCGGCCGCACGCCGCGACCGCGGCACGTTCAGCATGTTCACCGTGCTGTTCGTGCCGTCCGTCCTGCTGTTCGCGGGCCTGCTGCTGGACGGCGGCCTGGCGATCCACGCCAGGGAGCGCGCGCTCGACATCGCCGAGCAGGCCGCCCGCGCGGGCGCGGACGAGATCGACGTCGAGGTGCTGCGCGAGACCGGCGAGCCGGTCCTGGAGGCGGGGGCGTGCGGGCGCGCCGTCGCGTTCGTCGGCCAGTTCCCCGGGCAGTACCAGGGCGGCTGCGCGCTGACGGGGGCCGACGAGGTCACCGTCCAGGTCACCACGCAGGTGGACACGGTGTTCCTCGGCGTGATCGGCTTTGGGGCGTTCGACATCGAGGTGGCGGCCTCGGCACATCCGGAGGACGGGGCGTAAAGGTGGTCGGAAGGCGGCAACCGGCGAAGGCCCGGCGGAGCGCGGGCGAGGTTCTGGTCGGCCTGCTGTCGTTCGTGGTGCTCGCGGCGCTCGTCGCGGGCGTCCCGTACGCGTTGGTGAGGTACGCCGGGTCTCCGCTCCCGGACGGCCCGGTCGACATGTCCCTGCTCACCCAGCCGCTCACCGACACCACGGTGCTCGGCTTCGTCACGGTGTTCGTGTGGCTGGCATGGCTGCAGTTCGTGGTCTGCGTCGTGGTGGAGGTCCAGGCGGGCCTTCGTGGCGTGGGCGTCCCGGCTCGGGTGCCGTTGGCGGGCGCGACCCAGGCCGTCGTGCACAAGCTCGTCGTGGCGGTGCTGCTGCTGTTCACCGCGACGACCGCGATCATGCCGGCGTTCACCCAGATCCAGACCAAGCCCGCGCAGCCCGTGCAGACCGTCGCGGCGGAGACGCCCGCGGTGCTCGGCGCGGACGGGGTGCGCCTCATGGCGTCGCCGTCGGCCGAGGAGCCGGACGGCGAGACCACCAAGATCTACAAGGTGCAGCCGCCGCACGGCCGTCACCACGAGAGCCTGTGGGAGATCGCCGAGAAGTGCCTGGGCGACGGACGTCGTTACAAGGAGATCTTCGAGCTGAACAAGGGCCATGTGCAGCCCGACGGCTCGAAGCTGCGCGAGGCGAGCCTGATCCGGCCGGGCTGGGTGATGGAGATGCCGATCGACGCCCGGGACACCCTGATCGTCCCGAAATCTGAGCTGCGCGACTACTTCCAGCACGGCCACGCCGTCCCGGACAAGCCGAAGCCGCCCAAGCAGGAGCAGCCGAAGCAGGAGACGCCCAAGCAGGAGCAGGAGCAGGCGCCCAAGCCGACGGCCGAAGCCCCCAAGCCGCAGGCCCCGCAGGAGCAGCAGACGCCCAAGCAGCAGCTGCCCGAGCACACCTCGCCAAGGCCGGAGGCCCCCGGGACCGTGCACGGCAAGCCGGGCGCGGCCGTCGAGTCGCCGCCCGCCGAGACGGCCGAGGCCCCGTTCCCGTGGCCTGAGGCGCTGGCGGGCACGTCACTGCTCGCCGCCGGGGTGCTGACGACGCTCGGCCGCAGGCGGCGGGCGCAGGTGCTCGCGCGCGAGAGCGGCAAGATGATCGTGCGCCCCGAGGGCGAGGAGGCCCGCGTCGAACAGGCGCTGCGGCTCGGCGCGGACCCCGAGGGCATCAGGGTCCTCGACCTCGGCCTGCGCAGGCTCTCCCAGGCGCTCGCCGCGCAGGGCAGGACCCTGCCGACCGTCTACGGGCTGCACCTCGGCGCCGAGTCGATGGACCTGTGGATCGCCCCCGCCGACCCGAACCCGCCCGAGCCGTGGCAGGCGCACGACGGCGGCCAGGTGTGGCGGCTGCACACCGCGAGCCTCACCGCCCTGTCGGCCACCGACCTCGCCGACGTCCTCGCGCCCTACCCCGGCATGATCTCGCTCGGCGTCGGCCAGAACGGCAGGGTCCTCGCCGACCTCGAGGCCGCGCACGGCGTCATCGCCCTCGACGGTCCGCCCGACATGCGCAAGGCCGCGCTCGCCGCAGTGGCCGTCGAGCTGGCGACGAGCACGTGGGCCGACCACATGCGGCTGACCCTCGTCGGCTTCGGGCCCGAGCTCGCCGAACTCGCGCCCGACCGCATCCGCTGCGTGCCGACGCTCGCCGACGCGCTGCCGGAACTCGAATCGCGCACCGAGGAGGTGCGCAGGGCGCTCGCCGCGACCGGCGCGGACTCCGTCCTGACCGGCCGCTGCCGCGGCGTGTCCGGCGAGGCGTGGATGCCGCACTACCTGGTGATGGCCGACCAGCCGACCAAGGCCGACGCCGCCCGCCTCACCGCCCTGGCCCGCACCGCGCAGCGCCTTTCCGCGGGCTACGTCGTCGCGGGGCACGTCGAGGGCGCGGCCTGGACCTGGACGATCGACGAGGAGGGCACGCTCGACGCGGGCGTCCTCGGCTTCAAGGTGCGCGCGCAGCGCATCCCCGAGGCCCAGTACAAGGCGATCGCCTCACTCGTGCGCACGGCGGGCCGCAAGGACGGCGTCCGCCTGCCCGAGCTGAAGGCCGAGCGGCCCCCGTCGGCCGCGCCGGCCGCCGAGATCCGGATGCTCGGCACGGTCGCGGTCCGCGCGCCGGGCCCGATGCAGGACACCCGCCGCGACATCTGCACCGAGGTCCTCGTCTACCTCGCCGCCCACCCCGGCGGCGTCCACCCGACGGTCCTCAGCAGCGCGGTCTGGCCGCGCGGCGTCACCGCCGGCGTCCGCGACGCGACAGTCGCCATGGCCGCCGACTGGCTCGGCCGCGACGCCCGAGGCCGCCCCAACCTCTACACGGACGAACGCGGCCGCCTCAAGCTGGGCTCCGAAGTCTCCGTGGACCTCCAACAGTTCCAGTACCTCCTCTGGCGCTCCGCGGCCGAACCCCCCGCCGAAGCCGCCTACCTCTCCCACGCCCTCGAACTCGTCCGAGGCCGTCTCCTGCACCCCCGCCCCCGGGGCCGCTACTCCTGGCTGGCCACCGACGCCCTGGAATACGAAACAACCGCCCGCGTAGTCGACGCCGCCCACCGCCTAGCGGAAATCCGCCTGGCGGAACGCGACCCCCACGCCGCCGTCGCCGCCGCCCGCTCCGCCATGCGCCTTGCCCCCGACGACGAACTCCTCTGGCGCGACCTCATCCAGGCCACCGAAGCCACCGGCGACCCCTCCGCCACCCGCGCCGTCCTCAACGAACTCCGCGCCCGCGCCGACTTCGAGTCCCTCCACCCCGAAACCGAAGCCCTCCTGGACTCCCTCACCCCCCACGCCCACGCCCGCGGCGCCTAACCCCACCCCACCCCACCCCACGTCAGGGCCGCGTCGCGTCAGGGCCGCGTCGCGTCAGGGCCGCGTCGCGTCAGGGC
>NZ_JAWZTE010000017.1:0-136728 GCF_033875155.1 Actinocorallia sp. A-T 12471
CTTGGGCTTGGGCCTTGGGCCTTGGGCTTGGGCCTTGGGCCTTGGGCTTGGGCCTTGGGCTTGGGGCTGGGGCCTTGGGCTTGGGGCTGGGGCCTGGGGGTTGGGGCTGGGGCCTGGGGGTTGGGGTTGGGGTTGGGGGTTTTTGGGGGCTGGGGGGTATGCAAAACGCCCTTCCACGGGAGGTGTGGAAGGGCGTGCGGTCATGGGGGGGTGGGGGTCTCACCCGCATGGGGGTCGGGGGGTGTCTCCCCGATGAGACCGATGCGAGCTGTGGGGGCATGGCGGCCCCGAAGGGGGCGGCGTGCGAACACGGCTCGTTATTTGTGGAGGTGCAGGGAATCGAACCCTGGTCCTACAGCAGTGAGACAGGTCTTCTCCGGGCGCAGCCTTGCGTGGCGTTTTCTCAGCCCCAGTGCTCTCGCAGGCAAGTCACTGACAGGCTCAGTCGCTGTTTGGTTTCCCCACCTCCCCCGCGACCGGGGCGGTGGGTTGAGTCTCCTAACGATGCCGGATCCTAGGTCGGAGACTCTCCTAGGCCGACAGAGTCGCTAACTCGCCTCAGGCGGCGAGGGCGAACTCAGTGCGCTTAGTGTTGGCACTTGTTGGTTTGCGATCTCGGGATTTACGAGGTCGTGATCGCAACCCTCGGCCCGCTTCTCCTGGCACGACTACCGCAGTCGAAACCAGTCACCCCCATGTTCAGTTATCAACGGCCCAATCGTATCTCCCCAACGCTCCCGACGCCAACGGCATTCCCGCCCACCCCGCCCGGGAGGGCGGGGCGGGGCACGGGGTCAGGAGGCCGGGGGTCCCGCGTCGTCGCCGCTGGGCAGCGCGCTTGAGGCGTTGATGAACGCCGACGCGATCTTGGCGGCGTCGACCTTGCCCTCGATGGCAAGGGCGATGCCGTAGGTGTTCTGGTAGTAGCCGACGAACCAGGAGACGGTCTTGCCGCTCTCGTCGGTGACGGTCGAGGAGAGCCCGCCCCCGTACTTGCGCCGGTCGGCGACCGCCGATTTCGCGGTCCCCTTCTTGACGCCGAGCGTCATGATCTTCTGCAGCTCCCTGAGCATGGTCGGCTCAACGAACCGCGCGGTGGCCGACGTGCTCGGCGGCGGGTCCTGGATCAGCAGGGGCTCACGCCACGTCCCGTTCTGCAGGGCGGCGGCGAACAGCGCCATCGTGAGCGGGCTGACCTTGACCTCGCCCTCGCCGACGGCGAAGCGCGCCTTGTCGGCCTCGGTGACGGGGTTCAGGCCGAGCGGCTTGGCGTGCCTGACGTTCGACAGGTCCCACGAGGTCTGCCCGTCGAGGCCGAACTTCTCCAGCGCGGTGGTGATCGCGACCGGGTCGAGCGTGGCCCCGTCGCGGGCGAGTGCGGTCCGGCAGCCCGCCGCGACGTTCAGGCCGAGGTTCGACTTGGCGCGCGGCTTCGACGCGGAGAACACGGCCCCGTCGACGGTCTCCTCCTCGGTGCACTCCGAGGCGGTCTCGGACTTCTGGCCCTTGGTCATCAGCGCCGCCGCGACGACGGGTGAGAAGGTCGTCCCCGGCGAGTACAGCCCCTCGAATGCCGCGTTCTTGCCCTCGGTGAGGTGGTTCGCCGCGGCGAGGATCTCGCCGGTCTGGCTGCGGATCGCCACGAGCGAGGCGGGCACTCCCAGCTCCCGGAGCGCGTTCTCCGCCCGCGCCTGGATGTCTCGCTCAAGCGTGGTCCGGACGGGCATCGGCTCGCGCGGCGTGAGGTCGTCCTGGCCCTGGACGGCCACCTCGGCGTCGGCCTGGCTGAAGTCGCGGATCTCCTTGCGGCGCGCGCCGTTGGCGTCGAGGATGACGACCTTGACGGCCGGCAGCGCCGCGAGCCGCCGCTGGAACAGCAGCTGCAGCCCGGACGCGCCGACGGTGTCGCCCGGCTGGTAGGGCGCGCCGACCTGGCTGAGCACGTCGTTGGTCGCCGGGCCGATGTGCCCGATCAGTTCCGCGGCCTGGATCGGCTGGGTCTCCAGGTCCTTGGTGCGCAGCTCCACGCCCGGGACCGCGCGCAGCTTGCGCGCCTCTGGGCTGTCGTTCGGGAACTCCGCGAGCCTGAGGAACGCGCGCGGCGGGGCCGAGGAGATCCGGCCCTTGAGCCGGTCCTTGTCCTGGTTGGTGATGTCGCCGAAGCCGTCGACCGTGGCGTCGACGTCGGTGAGCCGGTTGGGGATGACGCCGAACACGTCGGTCTTCACCGAGCGCAGCATCGTGCGGCCCTTGTTGTCCTGGATGACCTGCCGGTCGGCGACCTCGTTGACGACGGCGAGCCGCTCGCCCTCCTGGAGCTGCGGATGGATCACCGACGGGCTCCAGATGACCTTCCAGATCCCGTCGATCCGCTTGAGGTTCAACTGACCCTGGTACTCCAGCGGACGGCCGTTCTCACCGAGGTCGATGCGCACCTGGAAGCGGGCGGCGGCGGTCTCCGCGCCGGTCTTGTCGATGCGGCCCTTGTCGTCGGGGACGCCGGGAGTGCTCTCGGCGCGCAGCCGCAGCCGCAGCGACGCCGCGTCGAGCTGGGTCCGGACTGCCTCGAGCGCGCCCGCGACCTCGGCCGGGTCGCCGGTGGTGTGCGAGGCGGCCGCCTCGTAGTTCGACACCTGCCACGCGACGAGGAAGTCCTTGACCGTGGTGAACGGGGACGCCTGCGCGCACGCCGACAGCAGCGCCGCGAGCATCACCCCGGTCGTGCCCGCCCCGACGATCCTGCGTGTCCTGCTCACTTCACCGACCCCGGTTCCGCGCCCGCAGCGCCCGAGCCATCTCTCGGTCGGCGTCGCGCTTGGCAATGGTCTGCCGCTTGTCGTGGGACTTCTTGCCGCGGGCGAGTCCGATCTCGACCTTGGCTTTGCCGTCCTTGAAATACAGGGCGAGCGGGATGAGCGTCAATCCCGGCTCGTTCGTCTCCTTGAGGATCTTGTTGATCTCGCGCTTGTTCAGCAGGAGCTTGCGGGTGCGGCGGGCCGTGTGGTTGGTCCAGGTGCCCTGGGAGTACTCGGGGATGTGGATGTTGTACAGGTAGACCTCGCCGTGCCCGTCGACCGCGGCGTAGCCGTCGGCGAGGGACGCGCGGCCCTGGCGCAGCGACTTGACCTCGGTCCCGGTGAGCACCATGCCGGCCTCCCAGGTGTCCTCGATGTGGTAGTCGTACCGCGCCTTCTTGTTCTGGGCGATGTACTTCTGGCCCTGCTCCCGAGGCACTTGCTCTGCTCTCCCCTACCTAGGCTCCGGCCAGTCCCCTGAGGACGGTCCGGGCACGCTCCTCTGCGTCCGACTCCTCGGCCGCCACATCCGGTTCGACGCCGGTTCCCTCGAGATTATGGCCGTCGGGGGTCTCATAGCGACCCACGGTCAGCTCCACTGCCGAGCCGTCCGGGAGCCGCACCGGCTCCTGTACCGTCCCCTTCCCGAATGTCGGTGATCCTACGAGCACCGCCCTGTCGCGGTCGCGCAGGGAGCCCGCGACGACCTCGGCGGCGCTCGCGGTGCCCTGGTCGACAAGTACGACGACGGGAACACGCGGGTCGCCGGGCGATGTGACGGTGATCACCTCGGGCGGCGCGTCGTTGCCGTCATAGGTGACGACGGGCCCGTCGGCGAGGAACGCCGAAGCCGTCTCGACGGCCTCGGCCAGCAGCCCGCCCGGGTTCCCGCGAAGATCCAGCATGACCGCCGAACTCCCCGCGACGCCCTCACGCACCCGCTCGCCGACGCCGCGCGTGAACACCGCGACCCGGATGACGGTCAGGTCGTCCTCGCGTTCCACGCTCACGTCGCCGCTCTCCGGCTCTGGCCTGACGGTCTTGCCCTCACCGGCGAGCCATGCGGTGAAGTCGGCGAACTCCTGTGGCGGGTAGTAACGCGCCCAGGGGTCGCCGAGTTCCCGCACCATCGCCATCAGCGCGGCCTCGCGCAGCCTGTCGCGGCTCACCGGCCCTTCGGCGGCCGCCGCGATCGCCTCGACGGCGTCGTCGAGCACCCGGTCCGGGGACGCGCCGCCGGGGGACGCGCCGGGCTCGGCCGAGCCGGTCCGCGCGGGCTCGACCGACATCGCGCCGAGGGTGTAGGCGCCGAGCAGGGCGGCCACCACGGCCGCCCCGCGCACTGACCGCCGCGGCGTTGACACCCCAGCAGCTTAAATCTTCAGGTAGCGCCGCAGGGTCAGGAACGACGCGCCCGCGCACAGCAGCACACCGACGGCCATCGAGAAGATGATGACGCCCGCGACCTGCGTCCAGGTGAGCTGGGTGGCGAACTGGAGCGACTCCTGGAGCCTGTCGATCAGCAGCAGCTTGCTGCCGACCAGCAGCAGCGCCGCGATGACGCCGCCGAGCAGTCCGGCGATCGCGCCCTCAAGGATGAAGGGGAGCTGGATGTACATGTTGGACGCGCCGACCAGCCGCATGATGTTGGTCTCCCGGCGTCGGCTGAACGCCGAGAGCCGGACCGTGTTGCCGACGAGCAGGACCGCGGCGAACACCTGGATGAGCGCGATGAACAGCGCAGCCCATTGCAGGCCGCCCAGGATGCGGAACAGTTTCTCGAGCAGTTCGCGTTCGTTGACGATCTGGTCGACGCCCGGGGTGTTCTTCGACGCGCTGATCACCGAGGCGTAGTTGGAGGGGTCGACGAGCCGCACCCGCAGCGAGTCGGGGATGTCGCCCTCCTTGACGGCGGCGATCATGCCGGGGGTGTTGGCGAACAGCTCCTTGAAGCGCTCGAAAGCCTCGCCCTTGGTCTCGTAGTCGACCTCGGCGACCTCGGGCAGCTCCTTCAGCGTCGCGATGAGGTCCTCGCGCTGCTTCTGGGTCGCTTCCTTCTTGCCGCACGCCTGGTTGGAGCTGGTCTTCGCGCACAGGTAGATCGAGACGTTGACCCTGTCGTACCAGTAGGTCTTGGACGAGTCGACCTGCTTCTTGAGCAGCATGCCGGTGCCGAACAGCGCCATGGCGATCGCGACCGTGATGACGAGGGAGATCGTCATCGTCAGGTTGCGGCGCAGGCCGATCCAGATCTCCTGGAACACGAAGTAGAGTCTCATCGGGGAATTTTCCTCAGTATGCCTGGCCGTAGACGCCGCGCGACTGGTCCCGGACGACCCTGCCGTCCTCGAGCTCCACGACGCGTTTGCGGAAGGCGTCGACGATGGCGGCGTCGTGGGTGGCCATGACCACCGTCGTCCCGGTCCGGTTGATCCGGTCGAGCACCTTCATGATGCCGATGGACGTCGCCGGGTCGATGTTCCCGGTGGGCTCGTCGGCGAGCAGGATCATCGGGCGGTTGACGAACGCGCGCGCGATGGCCACGCGCTGCTGCTCGCCGCCGGACAGCTCGTCGGGCATCCTGTGCTGCTTGCCGTCGAGGCCGACGAGGTCGATGACCTCGGGGACGACCTTGTTGATGAACCTGCGGGGCTTGCCGATGACCTCGAGCGCGAAGGCGACGTTCTCGGCGACGTTCTTGTTGGGGAGGAGCCGGAAGTCCTGGAAGACGCACCCGATCCGGCGGCGCAGGTGCGGCACCTTCCAGTTCGTCAGCTTGCCCAGGTCCTTGCCTGCCACGTACACGCGTCCCTGGGACGGGCGTTCTTCCTTCAACACCATCCGCAGGAACGTCGACTTGCCCGACCCCGACGGACCCACCAGGAAGACGAACTCGCCCTTTTCGACGGCGACGTTGCAGTGCTGGAGGGCCGGCCGGTTCTGGTTCGGGTAGACCTTGGTGACGTTGTCGAAATTGATCACGGCTGCATCACGGTGCGCCAGTCTAGGGGCTGATGGGCCACGGTGTCCCCCTCGGAGTTGGCTCTGGAGCAGTCTAGGGGTGACACTGGCATGGATAGTCCTTCTTCCGGACATCTGCTTAGGCCGGTCATCGGAGGCCGCCGCGACGGAGCAAGGGAGGCGCGCCGTGAGCTGTGAACACCTCATCTGCGCCCGATGCGCACACCCCGTGGAAGAGGGCAACTGCCCGTCCTGCCGGGCGGCCCGTGCCCGTCTCCACCACCACGGACCGACCCCTCAGCAGCTGATGGTCTTCATGCTCCTGCTGCTGCTCCTCGCCTTCTCCCTGGCCCTGCCGCACCTGACGGGCTGAGCCAGACGGGCTGAGCCGGGCCGGGCCCGGATCAGTTGTCGCCGTCGCCGGCCTCGGCCTTGCGGAGCCAGCGGATCTCGGCCTCGAGGAAGTCGTCGATCCAGCCGTCGAGGACGCGCTCGGGGTTGCCCTCCTCGTGCAGGGTCCGCAGGTCCTTCACCATCTGGTACGGGTGCACCACGTAGGAGCGGATCTGGGTGCCCCAGGAGCTGGTTCCCTCGCCGCGCAGCTTGTTGAGCTCGTCGGCCTCCTCCTGGCGCTTGCGCTCCAGCAGCTTGGCCTGGAGCACGTTCATCGCCGACGCCCGGTTCTGCAGCTGGGAGCGCTCGTTCTGGCACGAGACGACGATGCCGGTGGGCAGGTGGGTGATGCGCACCGCGGAGTCGGTGGTGTTGACGCCCTGGCCGCCGGGCCCCGACGACCGGTAGACGTCGATGCGCAGGTCGTCCTCGTTGATGTCGACGTGGTCGCTCTGCTCGACCACGGGCACGACGTCGACGCCCGCGAAGGAGGTCTGGCGGCGGCCCTGGTTGTCGTAGGCGGAGATGCGGACCATGCGGTGCGTGCCGTGCTCGCCGCGCAGGGTGCCGTAGGCGTAGGGGGCCTTGATCGCGAAGGTGGTGGACTTGATGCCCGCCTCCTCGGCGAAGGACGTCTCGTAGACCTCGGCCGGGTAGCCGTGGCGTTCGGCCCAGCGCAGGTACATGCGCTGGAGCTGCTGGGAGAAGGCCGCGGCGTCGACGCCGCCGGCCTGGGCGTTGATGGAGACCAGCGCCTCGCGGGCGTCGTAGTCGCCGGACATGAGGGTGCGCACCTCGAGGGAGCGCATCTCGGTCGCCAGCGTCTGGAGCTCGGCGTCGGCCTCGGCGCGGGTGTCGGCGTCGTCCTCCTCGGCCGCCATCTGGTAGAGGACCTCGAGGTCCTCGAGACGGCCGCGCAGCGCCTCGACCTTGCCCAGCTCGCTCTCCAGGCTGGAAAGCCGGCGGGTGACGCTCTGCGCGTGCTCCTGGTCGCTCCACAGGTCCGGGTCGGCGGCCTGGTCGCGCAACTCGGCGATGTCGCGCCGCATCACTTCCAGGTCCATCACCGCCTCGATGCCGGTGAGGGTCGCGCCCAGCTCCTTGATCTGATCCATGGGGTCGATGGCTGCCACCCGTCAAGCTTATCCGCTGGCCGTGGCGCGCCGGGCAGCGCGTGGTGATGGCACAATCTGACGCCATACCCGTCGAGACGCGGCGCGACACGCGCGCCAGACCGCCAGAAGGGGGCGCCGTGCGGATTTCCGCGATCTGCGCCGCCCTGCTGTTCGCCGCTGCCTGCTCGGGGGGGCCGACGCCGTCGCGCGGCACGTCGGTTCCGGTGGCCGTGACCAGCGCTTCAGCCCCCGAGACCGCCCAGGAGCTGACGCCGGAGAGCGCCGCCGAGGCGTTCCGCACCTGGACCGTCAACGACGACCTCGCCCGCGCCTCGGCCGACGGCCTGCTCGCCCAGGCGTGGTCCGACGACTCGCAGCTCGCGGTCGACGCCGCCGAGTTCCGCGCCGCGGCCGCCGCAGGAACCGCGCCGAAGCGGCACACCTTCGGGAAACCGACGCTGTGGGTCCCCCGGGTGACGGGCTTCCCGCAGTGGTTCGTCGCCTCGGTCGAGCGCGACGGCAAGCGGGTGCTGCTGGCGTTCATCCGCAAGAACGCCGAGTCGAGGTTCAGGCTCAGCCTCGCGGTCACCCCCGGCAAGGGCGTCAAGCTGCCCAAGGTCCCCCTTGACGACGACGGCTACGCCGCCCGCGTCGCCGCCGACGACCAGCAGGGCCTGCTCACCAGCCCCGGCGCGGTCGCCTCGCTCCAGGCCGCGGTGGCCGACGAGGGCCCGCGCAGCTTCTCGGCCCGTGTGTTGAAGGAGGGCCCGTACACGACGGGTCTGTTCACCGCGAACCAGAAGGCGGCGCAGAAGGCCGCGAAGAACGGCTTCGAGCGGACGAGCACGTTCACCGTCCCGGTCCTACCGGTGTTCGCGCTGCGCACCGCCGACGGCTCGGCCCTCGTGCTCTACCCGCTGACGTGCGACACCGCGACGGCACGGGACGACGCCGCCGACACCGCGCCCGTCCCTGCCCCCAAGGAGTTCGCGCACCTGCTGCCCGGCGGCGACACCGAACTGCTCGACGCCGTCACGCTGCACGAGATCGGGAGCCTGCAGTTCGCGGCGGTCGTGCCGGTGCACAAGGGCGGCGACGAGCGTCCCAAGGCCGTCGTCATAGCGCGCGGCGGCGCGGTGACTCGGATCAATTCATCCTGAACGCAGTGTGATCGGCCATGCACTGTGCGATGCTTCCGGGCGACGCACAGTCCATCACCCAGCGAGGCACTTCATGCGCACTGCGTACACGGCACTTGCCGTCATCCCGCTCATCCTCAGCTCCGCGTGCGGCGGAGCGGACAAGGCAGGCGACGCCGACGCGCCTCCAGCGCTGACCCTGGACAAGGCGAAGACAGTACTCACCGACTACCAGACGACGGCCGCCAAGGCCGCGGGCGCGCTCGACCCCGCGCTGCTCGCGCCGGTCGAGACCGGGCCGCAGCTGGAGATGGACACCGCCGCCTACAAGCTGCTGAAGGCGACCGACAAGAAGGCGACGGCGGTGTCCTACACCGACCCGATCTTCTACATCCCGCGCGTCTCCGGCGGCCAGCAGCGGTGGTTCGCCGTCGACGCCCAGTCCGGCACGGACACCCGGCACGCGCTGCTGTTCGTGGAGGAGGGCGACGGCGGCTCGTGGAAGCTCGCCGCCGACCCGCAGCGCAAGGAGACGACCCCGCTCAAGGGCGTCACCCTTGACGAAGAGGGCTTCGCCGAGTCGGCCACCGACGGCCTCGCCCTCCAGCCCGCCCAGCTCGCCGAGGCGCACGCCACGCTGCTGACCGACGGCCCGCAGGCCGCGGGGGCGGCGGGCCTGGCGGCGGGCCCGCAGACGACCGACACGCACGCGATGATCCAGAAGATCGACAGCGGGCTCGGCCAGGCGGGCGTCGCCTTCTCCACCACGTTCACGCCCGCCAGCGCGTCGACGTACGCGCTGCGCACCGACGACGGCGGCGCGTTCGTCTGGTACGTGCTGCGCCAGGAGGAGAGCTACAAGGGCGACAAGGTGCCCGTCGCGGGCGACCTCCTCGGCCTCGCGCCCAAGGGCAAGGTGAAGAACCTGACCGCCACCACGCTCATCCAGTACCTCGCGGCGGTCCCCACGACCGGCGACGCGCAGGTGGCCGCGGTGAGCCGCAAGGCCGTGGAGGCCACCGCCTCCTGACGGCCCCCCGGCGCGCCGATGCGGGGCGATTCGACCGCTGCCCCGTCCCGCACCGGCGTTGAAATGCGAAGGGCGCCCCCGCCGGGGGCGCCCTTCGTGCTCGGTACCGCGCGCTAGTCGGGCAGGGTGCTGGCGCGGACGAGCGTGCGAATCGCGCGCAGCGCCACCGACAGCGTCGCCAGGTCGTAGCTGTCGCTCTCCCAGATCTCCGAGAGCATCTGGCCCGACCTGCGCACCGCCGCCTCGTTGCGCAGGTTCCACGCCGCGACGCGCGCCTCCGGGTCGCCGGACGGGGTGTTCACCAGGACGTCCCTGGCCAGCTCGGCGTGCGCGGCGTACAGGTCCTCGCGCAGCGCCGAGCGGGCCATCGCCTTCCACCGGTCGTCGCGCGAGAGGGCGAAGATCCGCTCGCGCAGCCGCGCGAGCTGGAGCCGGTCGCCGAGGTCGAAGTACACCTCGGCGACCTCTTCGACGGGCTTGCCGGTCTCGTGCGCGACCTCCACGAGGTCGAGCGTCGAGTACGCGGCGACCATGATCGAGGCGCGCTCGGCGAGGTCGAGCGGCACGCCCCACTCGACGTACATGTCACGCCGCTCCACGAACGCCTCGCGGTCGCGTCCGGACAGCAGGCCGGGCAGGGCGGTCTGGAGCGTGCGCGCCCCGTCGCGGAACCTGGCGATGGACGCGCGGATGTCGAACGGCGGCCGCCGGTTCGCGACCAGCCAGCGGGTCGCCCGCTCGGTGAGCTTGCGCGCCTCGAGCAGCAGCTTGATCTGCGCGGCCTGCTCGACCGACCCGCCGATGGCCTCGACGTCGGCCCAGTACCGCTGCATGTCGAACACGTCGCGGGCCACAAGGTAGGCGCGCGACAGGTCGGCCGGCGACGCGCCCGTCTCCTCGTTCAACCGGAAGATGAACGTGGTGCCCGAGTTGTTGACGACGTCGTTCACCACCTGGGTGGTGATGATCTCGCGGCGCAGCGGGTGCTCGTCCATCGCCCTGCGGAACCGCTCGCGCAGCGCCGACGGGAAGTACTGGACGAGCCAGTCCTCGAGGTAGGGGTCGTCGGGCAGGGTCGAGCCGGTGATCTCGGCGTCGAGGGTGAGCTTGGTGTAGGCGAGCATGATCGAGATCTCCGGGGAGACCGGACCCTGGCCCGCCTGGCGGCGCTCGGCGATCGTCTTGTCGTCCGGCAGCGCCTCGAGCCTGCGGTTGATGCTGCCCTCGCGCTCCAGCTTGCGCAGGTAGCGGGCGTGGACGTGCATCATGCTCGCGGCCTGCGACCGCGTCGCGCCGATCACGACGTTCTGCCGTGTGTTGTCGCGCAGGACCATCTCGCCGACCTCGTCGGTCATCTCGTCAAGGAGCGCGTCACGCTGGCGCAGCGTGAGGTCGCCGTCGCGGACGACCTTGTCGAGCAGGATCTTGATGTTCACCTCGTGGTCGGAGGTGTCCACGCCGGCGGAGTTGTCGATGAAGTCGGTGTTGATCAGGCCGCCCTGGCGGGCGAACTCGATCCTGCCGAGCTGGGTCAGGCCGAGGTTGCCGCCCTCGCCGATCACCTTGCAGCGCAGGTCGCCGCCGTCGACCCGGACGGGGTCGTTGGCCTTGTCGCCGACGTCGACGTTGCTCTCGGTCGACGCCTTGACGTAGGTGCCGATGCCGCCGTTCCACAGCAGGTCGACCGGGGCCAGCAGGGCCGCCCTGATCAGCTCGAACGGGGTCAGCGCCGCGACGTCCTCGCCGATGTCGAGCGCCGCGCGCATCTGCGGGGTGATCCTGATCGACTTGGCCGAGCGCGGGAACACCCCGCCGCCCTCGGAGATGAGCGAGGTGTCGTAGTCGGCCCACGAGCTGCGCGGCATCTCGAACAGCCTGCGGCGTTCGGCGAACGACAGCGCCGGGTCGGGGTCGGGGTCGACGAACACGTGCCGGTGGTCGAACGCGCACACCAGCCTGATGTGCTCCGACAGCAGCATCCCGTTGCCGAACACGTCGCCGGACATGTCGCCGATCCCGACGACGGTGAAGTCCTCGGTCTGGGTGTCGCGGCCGAGCGTGCGGAAGTGGTACTTCACCGACTCCCACGCGCCGCGCGCGGTGATGCCCATCTCCTTGTGGTCGTAGCCGACCGAACCGCCCGAGGCGAACGCGTCGCCGAGCCAGAAGCCGTAGTCGGCGGCGACGCCGTTGGCGATGTCGGAGAACGCCGCGGTGCCCTTGTCGGCCGCGACGACGAGGTAGGTGTCGTCGCCGTCGTGCCTGACGACGTCGGGGGCCGGCACGACCTTGCCGTCCACGAGGTTGTCGGTGAGGTCGAGCAGGCCGGAGATGAACTCCTTGTAGCAGGCGATGCCGTCCGACAGCCACTGGTCGCGGTCGACCGCCGGGTCGGGCAGCCGCTTGCCGACGAACCCGCCCTTGGCCCCGGCCGGGACGATGACCGTGTTCTTCACGGCCTGCGCCTTGACCAGGCCGAGGATCTCGGTGCGGAAGTCCTCGCGCCGGTCCGACCAGCGCAGGCCGCCGCGCGCGACCGACCCGAACCTCAGGTGGACGCCCTCGACCCGCGGCGAGTAGACGAAGATCTCGAACTTCGGCTTCGGCTCGGGCAGCTCGGGGATGCGCGAGGGGTCGAACTTCAGCGACAGGTACGGGCGGCGCTGGAAGAAGTTGGTGCGCAGCGTGCCGCGGATCATGTCGTAGAAGCTGCGCAGGATGCGGTCCTCGTCGAGGCTGGCGACCTCGTCGAGCATGCCGGACAGCTCCTCGGCGATCGCGTCGCTGCGCTCCTGCGCGCCGGCCGTCAGCGCGGGGTTGAGGCGCGACTCCCACAGCCGCACGAGCAGCCTGGTGATCGCCGGGTTCCCCCGGAGCGTGTCCTCGATGTAGTGCTGGGTGAAGTTCGTCCCGATCTGGCGCAGGTACTTGGCGTACGCGCGCAGCACCATCGCCTGCTCCCAGGTGAGCCCGGCGTGCAGGACGAGCGCGTTGAACCCGTCGCTCTCGACCTCGCCGCGCCACAGCGCCATGAGCGCTTCCTGGAACAGGCCCTTGAGGCGGCCCTCCTCCACGTCCGTGACGGAGTGGCGCAGGCCCAGGTCGTAGATGAAGAAGCGGCTGCGGTCGCTCGTGCTGATCTCGTACGGGCGCTCGTCCACCACCTCGACGCCCATGTTCTGCAGCAGCGGCAGCACATGCGACAGCGAGATCGGCTCGCCCCGGTGGTAGATCTTCAGCCGCACCTCGCCGGGACCCGCCTCGTACGGCTCGTAGAGGCTCATGGTGGTCTCGGCGGACTCGTCGAGGGTCTCCAGCCTGCGGAGGTCGGCGACCGCCGTACGGGCCGGGAAATCGGCCTTGTAAGCCTCCGGGAACGCCTCACCGAACCGCGCCGACAGCGCGCGGGCCGGCTCCTCCCCCACCTGGGCGACGATCGCCTCGGCGAGGTCGTCCGACCACGAGCGGGTCGCGGCCGCGAGCCTGGTCTCCAGCTCGTCGGGGTCGACGTCGGGCAGCTCACGGCCGCGCGCGCCGCGCACCACCACGTGCAGCCTGGCCAGCTGGCCCTCGGTGACCTGGGCGCTGTAGTCGACCGCGACGCCGTCGAACGCGCGGCGCAGGATCTCCTGGATGCGCAGCCGGATCTGGGTGGTGTACCTGTCGCGCGGGAGGTAGACCATGCACGACATGTAACGGCCGTAGTCGTCCTTGCGCAGGAACAGCTTCAGCCGACGCCGCTCGCGCAGACGCAGCACGCCCATAGCGATGCGGACGAGGTCGTCGACCGAGGTCTGGAAGAGCTCGTCGCGGGGGTAGTCCTCGAGGATCTCGATGAGGTCCTGGCCGTCGTAGGACTCGGGGGTGACCTCGGCGCGCTGGAGGACCTCGTCAAGCTTGCGCTTGAGGACCGGGATGTGGGAGATCGACTCGGAGTAGGCGACATGGGTGAAAAGCCCGAGGAACCGGCGTTCGCCGACGACCTCGCCGCCCTCGAACCGCTTGACGCCGATGTAGTCGAGGTAGTGCGGCCGGTGGACCGTCGCGCGGCTGTTGGCCTTGGTGAGGATCAGCATCTTCGGCTCGCGCGCCTTGGCCCGCACCTCGGGCGGCATCGCGGCGAAACTGCCGGACTCCTGCTTCTCCTCGCGCAGGATGCCCAGGCCCGTGCCGGGGACGGGGACGAGCGTGGTGCCGTCGTCTGACAGGTCGTAGTCGCGGTAGCCGAGGAAGGTGAAGTGGCCGTCGGCGAGCCAGTCGAGCAGCTCGACGCCCTCGGCGATCTCCTTGTCGGGCAGCGGCGGCGGGGAGTCGCGCACGTCGAGCGCGATCTGGCCGGCGAGCGACTGCATCATCGGCTCGTCCTCGTCGGCCATGTAGACGTCCTTCAGGACGCGTTCGAGGTCGGCCTTGAGCTCAGCGAGGACGTCGGGTTCTGTCGTGCGGTCGATCTCGATGTGGAGCCACGACTCGTCCACGTCGTCCAGGATGTCGCGGCTGTGGCGGAACGCGACGAGCCTGCCGTCGGCGTCCCGGTCGACGCCCATCAGGGGGTGCACGATCAGGTGGACCGACAGGCCGTGCCGGTTCAGCTCCATCGTCAGCGAGTCGATCAGGTACGGCATGTCGTCGGTGACCGCCTGCACCACACTGTGCCCCGGGTCCCAGCCGTACTCCTCGACACCGGGGGTGAACACCCGCAACAGCGTCTGCCCGGGTTTGCGGCGCTCACCGAAGTGCCGGTGCCCGAGCGCCGGCCCGCACACGTCGGCCGGATCGCGGGACAGCAGGTCCTCGGGGGGAACCTGCCGGTAATAAAGCCTAAGGAAGTCAAGGACCTGCTCGATCTCGTGCGGCTTCGCGCACGTCTGCGCCGCCCGGCGCAACAGATCGTCCTTGGCATCGTCGAATGTGCCCATGGTCGAGCGTCCCTTTCATCACTCCGTTGTGATGCAAGCAAGCCTATTGTCTGGGCCTGGCGGCCGTGCGCCATAAAGCCCAGCGCTGCCCCTCCGGCCCGGGGGGCCTACGGGACAGCACTGGGCGCGCACGGCCGCCAGGCCCGGTGTCTTCACTATCGGGAGAGAAGCCCGGCCCAGCATTCCTTGCAACCCTCACGGGTGCCCTTTGCGCGGACCTCTCCCGGTGACCATGCAGGACAGTGCGGCGTGGGCAGCGTTCGTGCACCCCGCACGGGGTGCCCTGGGCGGTCCGCGGGGAACCCCGGGCGGCCGTGGGTTAGGGTTCGGCGCCGCCGCCGGTGCCGGGTTCGGCGGTGGTGGGCGGGGTGGTGGGCGGGTCGGGGTCCTGGGTGGGGGGGGGTGGTGGGGGGATCCGTGGGCGGGTCCGGGGGGTCCGGGGGCTCGGTCGGGTCCGGGTCGTTGGTGGTCTGGGAGGGCTTGGGGGTTGGCTTCGTCGGCTTGTCCGAGGGGGTCTCGGACGGCTTCGTCGGGGTGGGGGTCGTGGTGTAGTACGTCTCCACGCCGCTCGGGTCGGTCGTCTTGAACGTGCTCGGGGCGTCGGCGGGACGGCTGCGGGTGCCGTCCGTCGACGTGCCGGGCGCGGACGGGGCCGACGGCTCGGCCTGGGCCGACGTCGAAGAGATCTTGTAGATGACGAAGCCCGCGCCGCCCGCGGTGAACACCGCGAAGGACACCGCGGCCGCCGTGATGAACCACGGGACCTTGGCCGCGCGGCGCGCCTTGCGCGCCTCGCGCCTCGGGTAGACGCCCGGAGCCGCCGGAAGCTCACCGCCGCGCGCGGCCCACTCGGCGGGGCTGACGCCGCCCACCGCGGTCCGCGACGGGTCGAGCGACGTCGCCGTCGGATCGGCCTGGACGGCCAGGGCCGCGCCCGCGTTCAGGATCGCGGCCGTCGGCTCGTCGCCGCTCGCGATCACCGGGGTCGGCGCGTCGGCGTGGCCGAGCAGCCGCATCAGCACGTCGCGGGTGGACGGGCGGTCCTCGGCGTTCTTGGCCAGGCAGTCGAGGATCAGGGCGCGCATCGAACCCTGGAGCGATCCCAACTCGGGCTCGTGGTTGGCGATGCGGTTGATCACCGCCATGATCGTGTCCTGGCCGAACGGCGGCTCCCCGGTGGCCGCGTAGACCATCGTGGACGCCCAGCAGAACACGTCGGCGGCGGTGCTGACCTCCTCGCCCTCGACCTGCTCTGGCGACATGTACGACGGGGTGCCGATCACCCGGCTCGTCAGGGTCGTGGAGGAGCTGAGCGCCTTGGCGACGCCGAAGTCGATGACGCGGGGGCCGTCGGGGCCGAGCAGGACGTTGTGCGGCTTGAAGTCGCGGTGGATGATCCCGGCCTGGTGGATCGAGACCAGCGCCGTCGCGGTGCCGACCGCGAGGCGTTCCAGGTCGGCCTCGTCGAGCGGGCCGTCCTGCTGGACGCGCAGCTGGAGGCTCGGGCCGGGGACGTACTCGCTGACCGTGTAGAACTGGTCGCCGTCGGAGCCGACGTCGTACAGGCGCGCGGTGCAGAACGGCGCGACCTTCTTCGCGACCTCGACCTCGCGCAGGAACCTGGCGCGCGCCTTGTCGTCGGCCTCGAGGTGCAGCAGCTTGATCGCGCGCGGCTCCCCGCCGTCCTCGTGCCGGCCCAGGTAGACGACCCCCTGGCCGCCTTCGCCGAGCCGGCCCTCGATCCGGTACTGGCCAAGGCGCAGCGGATCATTGGACCGAAGCTCCGCCACCATCGTTGGTCTTCCCCCGTCGTCGCCGCCTTACGGCACCCTTCAAGGTGCACCGAGCCCGGCACTCACCCCGCCGCACTCGCCCGTGTGTCGCATGGACTGTACAGCTGTGGGGTGTGCGGGCGCAGTAGAGCACCTTTTTGCACCACCACAGCACAGGACGCCCCAAGACCCCCCAACCGTTGCCCGGAGCCGAGAATTACTTTCCCGCGCCGGACCTGACCTGGATTTTCCTGATCCCCGCTCCCCGCGTCGGTGACTTACCTCACATTGTGCCATGTGGGGAACTTCCGGTGGGGCTCTGACGTGCGCGGTCGCCGTCCCGTCAGAAATCCACGGGGGTCGACGACGCCTTGACCTCGGGCGCAGGAGGGGTGCGAGTGCTTCGTGAGGAAAGGGTGACGGCACGGCGACGGAACCGTCGCGGTTTGGTGACGTCGCGCCAAGACGCGCGGGAACGCCGCGTGGAGTACCGCCCATGACGTCCGGAAAAGGCCCGGGAAAACGCCCGGTCAAGGACGGTCAGGGACGGTCAGGGACGGGTGAGGCGGTCGAGTGCGGCGATGACCGCGCGGGTGTCGGCGAGGGTCGGGACGACCTCGTCCGCGCCCGCCGCGCGCAACTCGGTCTCGGTCGCCGCGCCCGTCGCGACGCCGAGGCAGCGCGCGCGGGCGATCTGGGCGGCCCGCACGTCGAGGGGGTGGTCGGCGACCAGGACCGTGGCGGACTCCGCGATCGTCGTCTTGTAGGCGGCCGCCGCCTTGATCCGCGACGTCTCGATCGTCGCGCCCTTCGGGTAGACCGGCGAGAAGTACCCGCCCACCGACAGGTCGAGATGCCGGTCGAGCCCGAGTTCGGCGAGCTTGATCCGCGCCGTCGCCTCGAGCGACCCCGTCAGCACCGACTGCACCGCGCCCGGCAGCCGCGCCGCCGCCTCAAGCGCCTCGGCCGCCCCCGGCAGCGCCCGCGCGTGCGCCCGCACCTTGTCCCGCCGCACCGCGAACGCCCGCTCCAACGCCGCGGTGAACGCGTCGAGATGATCGTCATCGGTGACGACCCCGTTGAACGCCAACGTCTCGAACACCACCTCGGACTCCGTCCGCCCCGCCTGCGGCGCCATCCGCACCATCGCCGCCCCCGTGACCTCCCGAAACGCCTCCGCATACGCCTCCCGCGAAACCCTCCCCGCATCCACAAGCGTCAAATCCACATTCCACAGAACCAACCGATGACGACGCACAGTGCATTATTGCCCGGACTCCGTCCGGCCGGTGATTGGGCGCCGGGAAGTCGCCGTCTTCCCTCCGGTCTGCTCGCCTGGCGGCTCACAGACCTCCGGTCCAGACGGCGACGCGCCCAATCACTCTGGGGAGTAAGGCCAGAGGCCGTGGCCCCGGCTGAGGTGGAACCCTCGCGGGCGTGTATGGCACGAGGCCGTGGGCCCGGCTGAGGTGGAACCCTTGCGGGGACGTTAGGGCACGGGGTTGTGGGCCTGGCTGGGCCGGGACGTTGTTGGCGGTTAGCGGTGCATGTGGGGGTAGGTGGGGTTGGTGGGGGGGTTGAAGGTTTCTTTTAGGGAGCGGGGGTTCAGCCAGCGGAGGAGGTTGAAGAGGGAGCCGGCCTTGTCGTTGGTGCCGCTGGCGCGGGCGCCGCCGAAGGGTTGCTGGCCCACTACGGCGCCGGTGGGTTTGTCGTTGATGTAGAAGTTGCCGGCGGCGAAGCGGAGGCGGTCGGCGGCGTGGGCGGCGGCGGCGCGGTCGCGGGACATGATCGAGCCGGTGAGGGCGTAGTCGGAGACCGACTCCATCTGGGTGAGCATGTCGTCGTAGCGCGCCTCGTCGTAGACGTGGACGCCGAGGATCGGGCCGAAGTACTCCTTGGTGAAGATCTCGTCGGCGGGGTCGTCGGAGGTGAGGATCGTCGGGCGGACGAAGTAGCCCTGGCTGTCGTCGTAACGCCCGCCCGCGACGAGCTCGACCCCGTTCGTCCCGGCCCGTTCGATGGCCGTCCGGTGCTTGGCGAAGGCGCGCTCGTCGATGACCGCGCCCATGAACAGCGACAGGTCCTCCGCGACGTTCCCCATCGTCAGCGCCTCGGTCGCCGCGACGAGCTCGTCCTTGATCTCCCGCCACATGCCGCGCGGGATGTAGGCGCGCGACGCCGCCGAGCACTTCTGCCCCTGGTACTCGAACGCGCCGCGCACGAGCGCCGTGACGAGCGCGGCGGGGTCGGCGCTCGGATGCGCGACAACGAAGTCCTTGCCTCCGGTCTCCCCCACGAGCCTCGGATACGAGCGGTAACGCGAGATGTTCGCGCCGACCTCGCCCCACAGCCGCTGGAACGTCCCCGTGGACCCGGTGAAGTGGATGCCCGCGAGGTCCCGGTGCGTGACGGCGACCTCGGAGACCGCCTCGTGGTCGCCCGTCAGCAGGTTGACGACCCCCGGCGGCAGCCCCGCCTCCTCAAGCAGCCGCATCGTGAAGTGCGCCGCGAACTGCTGCGTAGGCGACGGCTTCCAGACGACGACGTTGCCGAGCAGCGCAGGGGCCGTCGGAAGGTTCCCCGCGATGGACGTGAAGTTGAACGGCGTGATCGCCAGCACGAACCCCTCAAGCGGCCGGTACTCCATCCGGTTCCAGACGCCAGGGGAGTTGCCCGGCTGTTCGGACAGGATCTGCCGCGCGTACGCGACGTTGAACCGCCAGAAGTCGATCAGCTCGCACGCCGCGTCGATCTCCGCCTGCACCGGGCTCTTGGACTGGCCGAGCACGGTCGCGGCGTTGAGCACCTGCCGCCACGGCCCGGCAAGGAGGTCGGCGGCGCGCAGGAAGATCGCGGCGCGGTCGTCGAAGCTGAGGGCGCGCCACCCGGGCGCGGCGGCCTTCGCGGCCTCGATCGCGGCGGCGGCGTCGGCGGGCGTCGCGTTGTTCATCCGTCCGAGGACGTGCCCGTGGTTGTGCGGCTCCACGACGTCGATGGGCCGTCCGGCCCCCGGCCTGCGCTTCCCGCCGATCGTCAGCGTCAGCTCGAGGCTCGCCGAGCCGAGCTCCTTGATCTCGGCCTCCAGGGCCGACCGCTCGGCGCTGCCCGGCGCGTACGACTTCACCGGCTCGTTGTGCGGCGCGGGGACGTGGGTGACGGCATCCATGATCCGGTCACTACCCCATGTGACGGACACTTCAACCGTCCGTCACATGACTCAGCCGGCCAGCACCCAGCGCTTGCCCTTCAACCGCATCACATACCTCTCGACGCCCGGGGCCGCCGCAGCCCCGAGCGGCCATACGAACTCCGAGCCTTTGAAGACCCAGACGTTCGCGCCTTCCCCCGCCTCCGGCCGACCCACCTTCACCGCGCGCAGCCTCTCCCGGTCCTCCGCCGACAACCCCTTCACCCAGGACGCGCAGGGGCCGCCCAGGACGTCACGGGCGTAAGCCGGGGCCACATTGGCGCATACCTTCTTACGGCCCGCTCCAGCGCCGCGTAGGACCCGCTGGAGGACCTTGCGCGCCTTGGTCCCGCCCGAAGGGGCCGCGGTCCCGTCGGGCGACGCGCCGCCGCCGTCCTGGAAGAGGGGGAGTTCGGGCTCCGGCGTGATCGGCGGCATCACCTGTTCCGCCTCGGCCGCGCACGCGGCGAGCAGCAGCGCCGCGCATCCCGCGACGACAGCTCTCGCCAGCACGTCAGACCCCTTTCCGCGCCGGTGAACCTACCGCCGGGAAAGGGCCCGCGTCCAACCCTGGCGCGCGGGCCTACAGCGCCGCGGTGATTCCGGTCCCCCGGTCCGGCCCGCCGGGCACGTCGACGGGCAGCCTGCCCTGCGGCACGGCCTTGCCGGTGAGCACCTTGGCCAGCCCGCGCAGCGACACCGCGCTCGACGAGTACGTCGCGACCGCCGCCTGCGCGTCGCCGGTGTGCCGCAGCCCGTACGGGCTCCCGAGCACCACCGCGACGACCTTGCGCCGCCCCGCCAGCGCGCTAAGCGAAGACGCGGTAGCCGACGTAGGCGTAATGCTCGTAACGACGTGCGTAGGCGACTCGGCCCCGCCGATCTTGACGCCCTCCGCCTTGAGCGCCGCCGTGATCTTGTCAGCCTCCGGCCCGGTAACGAAGACCTTGCCCTTGAGCGGCAGCACCTTCTTGTCCCGGATGACGGTCACCGCCCGGGTGGCCACGTCAAGCGCCGTCGCCCGGTGCTCGGGCGTCCGCTGCGCCGCGGCGGCCGCGGCCGGGTCTGCGGCGGTCCCCGCGAACAGCCCCCGGTTCTCCTTCAGCGTGAGGACCCTGATGACGGCGGCGTCAAGGGCGTTCTGCGAGATCCGCCCCTTCTTGACCGCCTTGAGGAGTGCCGCATGGGTCTTCACCGGGTCCGGCGGCATGAGCAGGATGTCCGCCCCGGCCAGCACCGCCCGCACCGCCGCCTCGGGCGCGCCGCCCTCGACCTGCGCCCCCGCCATCGACAGCGAGTCGGTGACGATGACGCCACGGAACCCCATCTGCTCGCGCAGCACCCCGGTGAGGATCTTCTTCGACATCGTCGCGGGCTTCTTCGACCTGTCGAGCGCCGGGACGACCAGGTGCCCGGTCATGATCGCGTCGACGCCCGCCTCGATCGCCGCCTGGAACGGCGGCCGGTCAAGCTCCTGCCACTGCTTGACGGTGTGGTCGATCTCGGGGAGCCCGGTGTGGCTGTCGACGGCGGTGTCGCCGTGCCCGGGGAAGTGCTTGGCGACCGCCGCGACCCCCGCCGTCCGGTACCCGTCGACGGCGGCCGCCGCGAACTGCCCGACCGACGCCGGATCCGACCCGTACGACCTGACCCCGATGACGGGATTGCGCGGGTCGACGTTGACGTCGGCGACCGGCGCGAAGTTGAGGTTCACCCCGACGGCCTTCAGCTCGGCCCCCGTCGTCAGCGCCGCCTGACGGGCCAGCTCGGGGTCGCCGGTCGCGCCGAGCGCCATCGCGCCGGGGAACGGGGTCGCGAAGACCGTGCGGGAGACGATGCCGGTCTCCTCGTCCACGCCGAGCAGCAGCGGGATCTTCGACGCGCCCTGCAACGCCTCGGACAGCTCGGCGGCCTTGCGCGGGGTCTTGAGGTTGCCGGGGAAGTAGATGAACCCGCCGATGCCGTAGTCCTTGACGAGCTTCGCGCCGGCGGCGGCGTCGCTGACCGTCGGCAGCAGCAGCTGGCCGACCTTCTCCGAGACGGTCATCTGCGCGACGAGGGTCGCCGCGAGCGGGACGGGGTCGGGCGTGGGCGTCGCCGTCGGCTGGTCCACCCGCCCGTTCCCGTCCCCCGACCCCGCCGAGCACGCGGCGAGCACGGTGCACCCGGCGAGGGCCACGGCGGTGAGCCGCGCGCCGGGCCGTGCGGAAATACGTGTCCTCATGACGACTCCCCCCATGCACAGGGGAGGGTAGTACCCGTCCGCACCGTCCGACGCCGTCCCACACTCCGGGCGGGGGCGCCTTTGCCCGAACCTGCCCGGACGGCCGCCGGTTCAGGCCACGGCCAGACGGCGGATCGCCATCCGCGCGGCCCCGGCGGCCCCGTCGCCGGCCTGGCACGGCTCGCTCGAGAACCGCTCGCGCAGCCCCGCCCTGACGAGGTCGGCCACCATGCCGCCGCCGAGCACCGAGCCCGCCATGACGACGGGTGCGGCCGGGTCTCCCAGGGCGGGGGTGATCGCGTCGACGTCGAGCAGGAGGGAGTCGGCGGCCTCACGGACGATCCTGAGGGCGACCTCGTCGCCGAGTTCGGCGGCGGAGCTGACGACGGGCCCGACCTTGCCGAGCGCGGCGGGCGGGGCCCCGTAGACCTCCTTGAGGATCGCCTGGGGCATCGCCGACGGCGGCGCGGGGCGTCCGAATCCCGTCGGCTCGTGGCCGCTTCCGGCCAGCACCAGCGGCCTGGGGCGGAGGCCGGCGAGCACCTCGGGTCCCAGCAGCGCCTCGGGCACCATCCGGGATAGTAGAGTTTCGGGCCCTCTGCCATCCATTGCGGCGAGTGCCGCCTTTACCCCCTGGCGTCCGATCCAGACGGCGGAGCCCTCGTCCCCGAGGAGATAGCCGTAGGCGTCCGCGCGGGCGACGATCTCGCCGTCACGGATGACCGCCGCGCCCGCGCCGGTCCCGGCGAAGACCACGATCCCGGACGCCGCGGTCGTCCCCGACGCGAAGTTGATGGCGATGTCGGTGAAGACCTCGGGCTGCCCGGCGATACCGAGCTTCTCCCAAGCGCGCTGGGACGCCGAGACGAGCACGGGACGCCCGGCCGCACCGGCCCCGGCGATGCCGAAGACGCCGCCGCGCACCGAGGCGGGGTCGAACCCCGCCATGGCCTCGGCCAGCGCCTCCCCCAGGGCCCGCTCCGGGTCCCCTCCGGAGTTCGGGTTGGCCCCCGGCCCCCTTCCCTCCCCGACGACGGTGCCGTCGAGCGTCGCCAGGGCGCACCGCGTGTGCGTCCCCCCCGCGTCGATCCCCACGACGTACGGTTCCCTGCCGGACGGCGGCGCGGTCAGCAGACCGGTCAGGCCGCCGGAGCCCGGCACGTCGTTCGGGCTGGCGAAATCACTCATCACATCACGTCCGTAAAGACTTAGGCGTTGACGCGACAAACCCCTTGTAAGAAACTTTCTTCCATGAGGAAACCCGAAGGTCAAGACACGGGACACCAGGAAGCGGGACACGCAGCACCTCCACTGAGCACGGTGGTCAGAGTCCGGTCACTGCTGCCGTCCCTCCCGCCCGCGGAACGACGGGTCGCCCAGCGGGTGGTCGACGACCCCGAAGGGGTGGCGGGCTCGACCATCACCGAGCTGGCCCAGGCGTGCGGGACCTCGGAAACCACGGTCATCCGGTTCTGCCGGGCGATCGGCTTCAACGGATACCCGGAGCTGCGGCTGACGCTCGCCACCGAGGCCGGGCGCGCCCAGTCCGCTTCCGGCGGAAGGGTGGTCGGTAGTGACATCGGACCGGATGACTCTCTCGAAGACGTGGTGGAGAAGGTCACCTTCGCCGACGCCCGCGCGGTGGAGGAGACCGCGGCGCAACTCGACCTCACGACCCTGGCACGGGTCATCGACACGGTCGTGGCGGCCCGCCGCGTCGACGTGTACGGCGTAGGCGCAAGCGCCTTCGTCGCCCTCGACTTCCAGCAGAAGCTGCACCGCATCGGCCACACCTCCTATGCGTGGTCCGACGCACACATCATGCTGACGAGTGCGGCAGTTCTCCAGCCGGGAGACGTAGCAGTAGGCATCTCGCACAGCGGCACCACCGTCGAAACGTTGGACGCCCTGCACGTGGCGGCCGGGCGTGGCGCGACGACCATCGCGCTGACCAACTTCCCCAAGAGCCCCATCGCCGAGCTCGCCGACCTCGTCCTGACGACGGCGGCACGCGAGACGACCTTCCGTTCGGGCGCCACGGCGAGCAGGCTCGCCCAGCTCACGGTCATCGACTGCGTGTTCGTCGGCGTCGCGCGGCAGACCTACGAGCCGACCAGGCAGGCCCTGGAAGCCACCTACACCGCAGTCCACGGCCGCAGTGTCCGGCCGGAGAGGAAGAGGCGATGACCGATCCGACAAGCCCCCCCGCCCCCGCCAACATCCCCCCCGACCTGCCGAAGAACGAGCTGCCGAAGAACGAGCGGACTCCCGGCGCGCAGCGGACCGTCAACCTGCCGATCGACCTCCCGACCGAGCGGCGCAACCCCCGGACCGCCGAGATCGACACCCTGCCGACCCTCGAGGTGCTGCGCCGGATCAACACCGAGGACGAGCGGGTGGCCAAGGCCGTCGCCGAGGTGCTCCCCCAGATCGCCGAGCTCGCCGACCTGGCCGTCGCGGCCCTGCGCCGGGGGAACCGGGTGCACTACTTCGGCGCGGGCACGTCGGGCCGTCTCGGCTTCATCGACGCCGCCGAGCTCCCCCCGACCTACGGCACGCCCCCCGAGTGGGTCGTGGCGCACCACGCGGGCGGCACACGGGCGCTGTCGTGCGCGGTCGAGGGCGTCGAGGACGACGTGGCGCTGGGCGCGTCGGACGCGGCGGGCCTGCGCCGCGGCGACGTCGCCATCGGCATCGCCGCGAGCGGCACCACGCCGTACGTGGTCGGCGCGCTGCGGCACGCCGCCGAGATCGGCGCGGCGACGGGGCTGATCTCGGCGAACCCGTCGTCGTGGTTCGGGCGCGAGGTCGACGTGCACGTCCCGCTCGACACCGGCCCCGAGGTGATCAGCGGCTCCACGCGGATGAAGGCGGGCACCGCGACGAAGATGGTGCTGAACGCGTTCTCCACCACCGTCATGATCCGGCTCGGCCGCACCTACTCGAACCTGATGGTGAGCGTCAACGCGCTCAACTCCAAGCTGCGCAGACGCCTCATCCGCATCCTCGTCGAGGCGACCGGCCTCGACGCGCGCACCTGCGAGCACGCGCTCGCCGAGGCCGGCGGCGACACCCGGGTCGCGCTCGTCACGCTGCTCGCCGACGTTCCCCCCGCCCGCGCCGCCCGCGCCTTGGAGGACGCGGGAGGCGCGGTGAGGGAGGCGCTGCTGCTCCTGGGGGACGTCAGGAGAGATACGGCCTGAGCTCCTGCCTGGCCAGCGTCCGGACATGCACCTCGTCCGGGCCGTCGAACAGCCGCATCGCACGGACCCACGTGTACATCGCCGCGAGCGGCGTGTCGTCGGAGACCCCCGCCCCACCGTGAACCTGGATCGCCCGGTCGATGACCTCGTGCGCGATCCGCGGGACCACCACCTTGATGGCCGCGATCTCGGTGCGCGCGCCCTTGGCGCCGTGCCTGTCGATCAGCCACGCGGTCTTGAGCGTGAGCAGCCGGGCCTGCTCGATCGCCATCCGCGACTCGGCGATCTGCTGCTGGACGACGCCCTGCGCGGCCAGCGGCTTGCCGAACGCGACGCGGTCGGCGGCCCGGCGGCACATGAGCTCGAGGGCGCGCTCCGCCATGCCGAGCGCGCGCATGCAGTGGTGGATGCGGCCCGGGCCGAGGCGCGCCTGGGAGATGAGGAACCCGTCGCCCTCCTCGGCGATCAGGTTCGACGCGGGCACCCGCACGTCCTCGAAGCGCAGCTCGCAGTGGCCGTGCTGGTCGTGCCGGCCGAACACGGGAAGGTCGCGCACGACGGTGAAGCCGGGGGTGTCGCGCGGCACGAGCACCATCGACTGCTGGCGGTGCGCGGGGCCGTCGGGGTCGGTCTTGCCCATCACGATGAAGATCTTGCAGCGCTCGTCGGCCGCGCCGCTGATCCACCACTTGCGGCCGTTGATGACGTACTCGTCGCCGTCGCGCACGATGCTGAGCGTGATGTTGGTGGCGTCGGAGCTGGCGACGTCGGGCTCGGTCATCGCGAAGGCCGAGCGGATCTCGCCGTTCAGCAGCGGCTCGAGCCATGTCTTCTTCTGCTCGGCGGTGCCGAACATGTGCAGGACTTCCATGTTGCCCGTGTCGGGGGCCTGGCAGTTCAGCGCCTCGGGCGCGATGTCGGGGCTGCGCCCGGTGATCTCGGCGAGGGTCGCGTACTCCAGGTTCGACAGGCCGCCGAGGTCGGGCAGGAACAGGTTCCACAGGCCGCGGCTGCGCGCCTCGGCCTTCAACTCCTCGACGATCGGGGGCAGCGCGTGCGGGTCGTTGACCGCGCGCCACTCGGCGTAGACCTGCTCTGCCGGATAGACGTGGGAGTCCATGAACTCCAGCAGCTTGGCCTGGTATTCGGCGGCTTTCGGGCTCAGTTCGAAGTCCATGCCGGAAGTCTCGCACCCGCCGGTCAGCCGGCACTTACCGGGGCCGCCGTAAGTGACTCGCGGGTCAGCTCATACGATGTCCGGTATGACCATTCGCGCGGTGATCACCGACTGGGGCGGAGTGCTCACGTCCCCGCTCCACGACGCGATCAAGATCTGGCTCGAGGCCGATCGCATCGACGCGGCCTCCTACAAGACGACGATGCGGACCTGGTTCACCACCGCGTACGCGGGCGAGCACGCGGCGTCGGCTTACTCCGGCGGGAATCTCATCCACGCCCTTGAGGACGGGACGCTCCCGCCCGCGGAGTTCGAACGGCTCCTGGCCGCCGAACTCGTCACCGTCGACGGGGACGCCGTGCCCGCCGAGGGGCTGCTCGACCGCATGTTCGCCGCGTTCCACCCGGTCGAGCCCATGTACGAGGCGCTGCACACCGCCAAGGCCAACGGCCTCCAGACCGCGCTGCTGTCGAACTCGTGGGGCAACACCTACCCGCGCGACCTGTGGGGCGGGCTCTTCGACGCCGTCGTGATCTCCGGCGAGGTCGGCATGCGCAAGCCAGCCCCCGAGATCTTCGCGCACACCCTCGACGCGCTCGGGCTGCGCGCCGCCGAGTGCGTCTTCATCGACGACATCGCCGAGAACATCACCGCCGCCGAGTCGCTCGGGCTCACCGGCGTCCTGCACACCACGCCGCACAGCACCCGGACCGCCCTTTCCGCGCTCGGGCTGCCGCTGTAGGGCCGCGTCAGGCCAGGTAGCCCCAGGTCCTGGCGATGGGCACGAGCTCGTCGGGGACCTCCGACGGGTCGGGCAGCGCGCGTCCCGGCTGCACCCGGCCCGTCACGATCTTGTCGCGCCAGTCGCCGATGCCCTTGGCCACCGGGCCGTGGTCGCGCGCGCCGTACTCCAGCATCTCCGGCGTCCACTCCACGCCGATCTCCCCGCACAGGTCGCGGGTGACCTTCTCCGGGTCGGCCACGAGGTCCTCGTACCGGTACGTCGGGCCCGGCAGGAGGGTGCGGCAGCGCTCGACCGCCTCCATGAACCGCAGGGTGTGCGGGATCGCCTTGTCCATCGGGCGCTCGGCGGGGTCGGCCTCGTGCCAGGAGCGCGCGACCGACAGCGGATGCCGGATGAGGAACACGAACCTCGCGTCCGGCCAGCACTGCCGGATGCGCCACCAGCCGAACACGTTGCTCGGGGTCTTCTCCACCAGGACGTCCTTGCCGTGCCGGACCATCTCCCGGTGCAGGACGCGGTCCCACAGGAGGTGTTCGAGGTCCGTCCTGCGCAGGCCGCAGCCCTCCATGGCGAGCTTCAGAGGCGGCGACTTCAACTCGACGCCAAGGCGGCGAAGGTGCATCTCGTGCGGGGCGTGCACCCGTGGGTGGCTGTTCAGCATCATCCGCAGGAGGGTCGAGCCCGAGCGGACCGAAGACAGCAGGAACACGGGTTGGCGTAGCAACCTGTCGACTTCGGGGAACTTGGGCGGCCTCGCCTCCTCGCGCTCTACCGGCGGGGGTGGAGGCGCGGCTTGTTTCGGGACTGCCTTGCGCAGCTCGTAGCCCGTCCGTCGCACGAGTTGGCCTTGCACCACGTTTCGCCAGTTCATCCGGCAGAACGTAGAAGGGGTTGCCTACGCGTCGGCGAACTGTGCGTGGACTTCCCGTGAACGTCGGTTTCCGACGATGAACCCGTGTGAACAGGGCCCCTGGCGCGCCCGCGGCCGGGCGGCGTTCCCCGGCCGCGGACGGCGCCATCGCGAACGCCCCGAAGGGCGGGGCCGGGCCGATCCCTCACATCGACGCGGTCGCGATACGCAGCTGGCGCGCTGCCTGCCACCACTGTCCCGGGCCGCGGACCGTTCCACCAGACGCCTTGCGCCTATGGACTCATAAGGCGGCCTTATGCCCTGGGGCGTGCCGGGGGCGTCATAAGCTGGCCCGATGGGGGAACGCGGTCCGCTCGGGCACCGGGTGCCCGACCTCGCGGCGCTCGAACTGCTGCTCGCCGTGGCCCGGCTCGGCAGCCTCGGCCGCGCGGCGGCCGAGCTCGGCATCTCCCAGCCCGCCGCGAGCGGCCGCGTCAGGACCATGGAGCGGATGCTCGGCGTCCCGCTCGTGGAGCGCTCGCCGCGCGGCTCCACGCTCACCCACGCCGGCGTCCTCGTGACGGACTGGGCCCGCCGCATCGTCGAGGCCGCTGAGGCGTTCGACGCGGGCGCGCAGGCGCTGCGCTCGCACCGCGACTCGCGGCTCACCGTCGCCGCAAGCATGACGATCGCCGAATACCTGCTGCCCGGGTGGCTCATCGCACTGCGCGCAGCCCGGCCCGACACTGCTGTGTCGCTTCTGGCGGGAAACTCCCAGTTCGTCGTGGAAAGGCTGCTGGGCGGGGACGCGGACCTGGGCTTCGTGGAGGGGCTCGCGATGCCGTCCGGGCTGTCGGGGGTCGAGATCGGCGGCGACAGGCTCGTCGTGGCCGTCGGGCCCGCGCACCCGTGGGCGCGGCGGCGCGCGGCCGTCAGCGCGGACGAGCTCGCCGCGACGCCGCTGATCCTGCGCGAGGAAGGGTCGGGGACGCGTCAGGTCCTCGACGCGGCGCTGTCGTGGCACGCGCCGCCATTGCTCGAACTCGCCTCCACGACTGCGGTGAAGTCGGCGGCCGCCGGCGGGGCCGGGCCGTGCGTGCTGAGCGAACTCGCGCTCACCGAGGAACTCGCCACCCGTCGTCTGGTCGAGGTGCCCCTTGCGGACGTCTCCCTCACCCGACGCCTGCGCGCGGTGTGGCGGCCCGGGCCGCAGCCGTCCGGGCCGGCGCGCGACCTCCTCGCCCTCGCGCGGGCCTGCTGACCTCGCCGTCACGCGCCCATTGGGCCCGAGCCGCGTCCCGGCAATGCCACACTTGGGGGATGCGCGTCTATCTTCCGTCCACGCTGCCGGAACTCGCCCGTGCGCTGGCCGACGGTGAGATCACCGTCCACCGGGCCTATGCGGTGACGCCCGCGCTGCGGGAGTGGTACGCCGACGGCGACACCGAGGAGCTCGAGTACGCGGCGATGCTCGCCGCCGCCCGCGCCAGCCTCCGCATCCTCGCCGGCGACCCCGACGCGCCGAGCCGCCGCGTCGTCCTCGCCGCCGAAGTCCCCGACGGCTCCGTCGCCTACGAGGGCGGCTACGAGAACCTCGGCGAAAGCGACCGCGCCGAAGTCCGCCTGCGCGACCCCATCCCCATGCGCAAGGTCGTCTCCGCCCACGTCGACGACCCCCAGGCCGCCCCCGACGTCCAAGCCGCCGCCCAAGCCCTCGGCGCAGCCGACCAAGGCGACCCCGACGCCCAATTCACCGTAGACGGCGCCGAAGGCCACGACCTCATGTGGTACGCCACCCAGGAGCTCCCAGAATTGCGCTTATTTGGGCGCTGTGTTTTTTGGGCCTCGCTCCGCTCGGCCTGTGATTGGGCGCCTCAAGTCGCCGTCTTCCCTCCGGCCTGCTCGCCTGGCGGCTCACAGACCTCCGGTCCAGACGGCGACGCGCCCAATCACTCTGAGGTCTTCCACTCAACGTCCGTGGCCCCGGCTGGCCTGGAAATCTCACGGGGGGTCGCTCGGAGGCTGTGGTCCCGGCTTAGCTGGAACCCTCGCGCAGCGTTAGGTCACGAGGCCGTGGGACCGGCGGGCTGGAACCCTCGCTGAACGTTAGGTTTCGAGGCCGTGGCCCGGCTGGGGTGGAGCCCTCGCTGGACGTTAGGTTTTGCGGCCGTGGCCCGGCTGGGCTGGAAACTTGCGGGGGGCTGAGGCCCGGGCTGGGTGTGTTGGCGTTGGTGTCGGGGTTCAGCGGTCGGTGGGGATCATGTCCATGATGATCTCGTTGCAGACCTCGCCGTCCCACAGGCCGCTGTCGCGGCGGGTGCCGACGGTGCGGAATCCGGCCCGCTGGTAGGCGCGGAGGGCGGCGATGTTGGGCTCCAGGACGGTCAGGAGCACGTTCCGCAAGGCCAGCTCGTCGAAGGCATGGTCGGCGGCGGCGCGGGTCGCCGGGGCGGCGAGGCGGCGGCCGCGACCTTCTGGCCCGAGCGCGATGGAGAACTCGGCTGCGCGCACAGCGTGGTCGACGCCGAGGGTGATGGTGCCGACGGGGGTGTCGTCGCTGTCGTAGACGGTGAAGTGCGCGTTGTCACCGGCGAGCTGCGCGTGGAGCCCGGCGAGGCGCTCTTCGCGGTCGACCGGCTGGACGCGGCCGTGCCCGCGCATGATCTCCGGGTCGTTGTCCCAGGACACGTAGGTGTCGATGAGGTCAAGGCGCAACGGCCCGAGCCTCACCGCCGCAGGTGCGATCACGTGTGCCTTTCGGGGTGGGACGCCGGGATCCGAAGCGTCGCGGTGTGGGTGTCGCCGAGCAGCTCGGCGACAGGTTCGCCGTTCGCGTCTTCGAGCCAGGTGTGGACCGTCAGCGGGCCGGGGCGAGCTCCGTGGCACCATACCGCCGTGCGCCGCCGGGCAGCGAGCAGGAGCACCGCGGCGGTCGTAATCTCCAGGCACGCGGTGCGGGCGGGCACGGTTGCGGCGACTTGCCGTACCTGCGCGACGATGCGGGCGGCTTCGGCGGAAGAGGCCGGGGTGCTGCGCAGGAGGCGGGCGGCGGTGTTCGCGGCGGACACCATCCGCAGGTGGCGGGCGAAAGGGCGGCGCCCGCGCCCGGCGATCGCCGCCACCGCGGCTAGGACGATCCAGGCGGCGACCCTGCCGGCGAGCGGCCCCGCAGGCGGGGGAAGGGCGACTTCGACGGTGTGGGTGGACTGGGCCGGGCCGTTGTCAAAGCCGGGGAGCGGCGGCGTCCACAGGGCGGGCCGTTCGGTCCGGTGCAGGATTCCGGCCTTGACCAGACCGTCGACATCGGCGGTACCGGGGTCCTGGAGGTGCGGACCGCCCTGGTTCCACAGGTCGTGTGCGGGGCCGTGCAGGGTCCAGACCTTCTCGCGGCCCGGATGGATGAGGACGGTCGCGTCCGGGTAGCCGATCGCGAGGATTCCGGGGTCGGCGGTCAGGTAGCGGGTCATCGCCGCGGCCCCCTCTTGGCGGCGGTCGCGACGGTCCAGTGGATCGGGTCGCCGATCGAGGCGAGCCACGCTTCGGCCGCGCAGACCGGCTCGATCCGGTCGGCCCAGAACGGGATACCGGCAGCGGCCAGCTTCAGGGCCGCGCGCAGGGCGTCGGGGTCGACGAGCCCGGCGGCGGCCAGGCGACCGTCGGCGAGGTCGAGGAGCGCGGGCAGAGCCGCGCGCAGGCCGTGGATGTGGTCGGCCGTCGCGTCGCCCTTCGTCCGTCGGGAGGCGACCGGTTCAGGCAGGAGTCCGGGCAGCCCGGTCGTGAGAGCGGTCTTGTACTGCCATGGGCTCGTGGTCGGGCGCAGGACGGCCGCCGCGGCGTGGACGACGGCGGAGTCGAGGTACGGATTGTGCAGGGAGACCGCGCACAGCTCGTCAGCGAGGTGGACGTCGGCGGCGGCGGTACGGCCGACGTCGTGAAGGTCCCGCCACCACGTCTCGGTGGCGGTCAGCGCGGCGGGGCCGGTGGCGGCCCAGCGGTGCCAGTGCTCGGCGGCGAGGTCGACGGCCCGGGGGGTCGCCCATGAGGGGCGGGCGGTCTGCGGGTACCAGGAGAACGCCCAGCCCTCCGGGACGGAGCGGATCGCGGCTGCGGTCGCGGTGGCGGCGGTCGCGGTGGTCGCCGGGGCCGCGTTGAGGGCCGCGCGCAGCAGTCGCGCAGGCGAGGTCGAGTACAGCTGCGCCCACCCGTGGCAGTCGCGTAGCAGCCGGACGAGCCTGCGTTCTCGCACCAGGTCTGCGAGGTACGCGATGGGGAGGCTGAGCAGGGAGTCACCGCCGTCCCCGGTCATGTGCAGGTCGCTGCCGAGCGCGCGCGCCCGCCGCAGGTGGCGGGTGAAGAACCTTGCGCCGATCGTGCCGGGCGCGGGCTCGTCCAGGCCCGGAAGGATGTCCGCGCCCAGCCCGGTGTAGGGCAGGTCGGGGCTGGTCAAGTCGGTCCAGTGGTGCTCCACCCCGGGCAGGGCGGCGACGGCCGGTACGAAGTCGAGATCGCCGCCGCGGCGTACGCCGGCCGGGCGCAGGGTGACGGCCTGGACGGCACGCCCGTGGGGGGCGAGCGCCGCGGCGGCGAGCGCGGCCAGGCAGGAGGAGTCCTTGCCTCCCGACAGGTCAGTGCTCGGCCGCGCCGCGTCGCGGACCCGGAACTCGACGGCTCGCCGCAATGCCTCGCCGAACCGGCGCGTCGGCGCGCTGCCGCCGCCGCTGTGCGTCTCGGCCTCCCAGATTCGCTCGACAGAGGGGGTGCGCCCGCCGGACAGGACGATGCGGCTCCCTGGTGGGAGGAGCCGAACGTCGGCGAACGCGGACCGGCCGCCGAGTCCGGCGTGGCCGGGGGTGATGAGCCGGGTCGCGAGCCAGCCGACGTCGACCTCGCTGCCGGAGAGCCCGGCCAGGAACCGGGAGCTGGTGCACCAGGCGATCCGCGAGCCGGTGCGGGTCCAGTAGAGCGGGACGGCCGAGGCAAGGTCGGTCCAGATCGTCACCGTTCGGGGGTCTACGGCGACGACGACGTAGGATCCGGGCCAGGACCATGCGGCGTCGTCGGGGACGCCCCGGCCCGCCCACCGGCGGAGCGCCTCGTCCGGCGCTCCGGACGGCCCGATCACCGCGACGGTCCGGTGCTCCGCCGTCTCGATCCGCAGGGGCAGGATCTGGCCGCCTCCCGTCGACCAGATCGGAGCGGGGGCCGCGACCTCCATCCGCGCCCCCGCCGGAACCGGTGCCGCTCCATGTACGGGACCGGGTGAGCAACCGCCTACTGCTCTCATCTGTTCTGTCCTCGCGCTCGCGGACCTTCGGTGCATCGGGAGCCGGGCGGGCGGGATGCGGTGCCCGCCCGGCAGGGGGCACCGCTACCGGACGATGGCCATCGCGTAGGTCTGGCGCTTGTTCTCGTTGTTCGAGGCGCTGCCGCCGAGGGTCACCTCGGCGAGGGCGCCGAGGTCGACCAGGATCGGGGTCTGGGCGTTGGTCTGCTGGATTCGCATGACTACCTCCAATTCGGACGGACGACCTAAGGTTCACCGCGTACCCGGCGGCCCGCCAGGCGGCTTTGCATACGACGGCGAACGTGTGCGTCTCATGCAAAGAGCCGGTGATCGGACAAGGACGGAACGTAGACTGGGTGGCCCGACCGGACCAGCCCGAGGACGGGCCGATGCCGCAGTCACGCCGGGCCGCTCCGCTGCCGCTCGACCGCCAGCCAGGAGCCGTCATCCGTGCGGCCCGCCTCGATCAGGGACTGACCCTGGCCGACGTCGGCGCCCGCTGTGGCCTTTCCGGCTCGCAGGTGTCCCGCTACGAGCGGGGCAAGAGCCACCCGGACGTCCCCACGCTCCGCCGATTCGCGGCGGCGCTCGATATCCCGCTCCACCACCTCGGACTCGCCGGCGAGGCGCATCCCGTGATGGCCGTGCGAGAGCTGCGCCCTGGCTTTACGCTGAGGGCACGGGATACGGCAGAGGATGGAGACCGCGTGCGGCGCAGGGAGATGCTCGGCCTTTCGGCGCTGGCCGGTGTCTCCATCGCCACCCCGGCACAGGCCGCGGAGTCCGCCGACGGCATCGCTCAGGGCCTGGAGCGCATGCTCTTGCGCTCCGACGGCGAGCCGCTGCCCCTCGCTCGCCTGCGCGCCCTGCTCCACCGGGCCCGCACCGACTTCGGCGCCTGCCGCTATGCCGAGCTCGCGGGAGGGCTCGCCGAACTCATCGGTTCCGCCCACGCCACCGTCGCGGAGACCGGCGGAACCAACCGCGACGCGGCGTCGCTCGTCCTCGCCGACGCCTACATCCTCATGTCCGATCTGGCGACCAAGGCCGACCAAGGGCACGTCGCCTGGGTGAGCGCCGACCGCGCGCTCCAGATCACTCGGGGCAGCAGCGACCCGATCGCCACCGCGGGCGCCGCGCGGGCTGTGGCGATCGCCATGCGCCGTGCCGGCCGCCACGACAGCGCCGTCGACCTGCTCACCACCACCGCGGCCGACATCACCGAGCATGCCCCCGGACGGGCGGCGACGACCGGCGCGCTGCTGTGCTCGGCGAGCTACGCCGCCGCGCAGAGCGGTGACCGCGACAGAGCCGTCGACCTCCTCGCGGAAGCGGGACGGCACACCACCGGCACCGGCACCGGCCCGGGACGGCTGACCGCCGATGAGGTGCTGGTGTACGGGATCAGCGTCCACTACGCGCTGGGCGAGCCCGGCGCTGCTCTTGCCGCGGCACGCCGAGTCCGCCCGCAGGCGCTGCCGACCGCCGAGCGGTTCGCGCGCTACGCGGTCGACACAGCCCGTGCGTGGGCCGCGCACGGCGACCTCGACCGTGCTCGCCGGGCGCTGCGGGTCGCGGGCCGGCAAAGCCCCGAGGAACTCCAGCGGCCGTCCGTGGCCGCGCTAGTTGCATATATTGCCGCGCGGTGATTTTGGGCCTCGCTCCGCTCGGCCTGTGATTGGGCGCCGGGAAGTCGCCGTCTTCCCTCCGGTCTGCTCGCCTGGCGGCTCACAGACCTCCGGTCCAGACGGCGACGCGCCCAATCACTCTGGGGTCTTCCGCTCAAAGGCCGTGGCCCCGGCTTAGCTGGAACCCTCGCGCAGCGTTAGGTCACGAGGCCGTGGGCCCGGCGGGCTGGAGCCCTCGCTGAACGTTAGGTTTCGAGGCCGTGGCCCCGGCTTAGGTGGAACCTTGCTTGGGCTGAGGTTCCGGGGCCGGGGCCGGGGCCGGGGGTGGGGCTTAGGGGAGGGTTTCTTCGGTTATGAGGGTTAGTTTGGTGGGGGTGGAGAGGTAGGCGCCGCTGATTTTGGCGTCGTCGGAGGGGGTCCAGGGCTTGGCGGGGATGTGGATGGTGCCCTTGCCGGAGGCGTTGAGGGTGCCGGAGGCGAAGGAGACGCCGAGGTTCAGGTCCTCGGCCTTCTTGACGGCCTCGGCGACGGTGAGGCCGCGCAGGGTCTCGGCCTTGTCGGAGTCCTTGGCCTTGCCGCTGGTGACGACGACGACGTCGCAGTTCTCCGGGCGGTCGCCCTTGGCGCAGTCCTGGATGCGGATCTCTGAGGCCAGGAGGCCGTCGTCCAGGGTGTCGGGGTCGGGGGCGGACAGGGGGGTCAGGGCGGAGACGAAGTCGAGGTCGACGTTGAGGCCCGCGCCGGTCAGGGCCTCGCGGTAGGCGGCGGGGTCGGCGGAGCCGTCCTTGATCTCGATCGTCCAGCCGTCGTCGGACTTCGCGACCTCGACCGCCGCGTTGCTGTAGCGCGCTTCGCCGTCCGTCGTCAGCTGGCCCGCCGACGCCCACACGGCGGTTGCCGCCGCGGCCGTCGCCAGGCCGACGCCGATGCGCAGCACGGGCCGCCGGCGCGGCGTCGGGCGCATCGCGAGGTTGGCCAGGAGGTCCGCGCGCGCGGCGGCCTCGGCCCGCTCGCCGAGTTCGGGCAGGTCCGCCCGGAAAGTCTGCAAGGCCGCGATCTCGTCGGTGTTGCCCATGTTCGTCCTCATCTCTAGTCCTCGCCTGCCGTTGGGTCGACGCCGCCTAGCGCCGCGCGTACCTTCACCCGTCCCCGGTGCATCCGTGACCTGACGGTCCCGATCGCGATCCCGAGCGTCCGGGCCACCTCCTCGTAACTGAGCCCGCCCCACGCGACGAGCAGCAGAACGTCGCGTTCCCCGCGCGAGAGACGCGCCAGCGCCCCCGCCAGAGCCCGCTGCTGTTCCCCCGCGTCCACGCGCGCGACGACCCCTTCGTCGAACGCCTCCGCGACGGGGTCGACCCCCGTCCGCTCGAGCGCCCGCAGGAACCTCTTCTCCGCCCGGTGATGCCGGGCCACGAGGTTCGTCGCGATCCCGTACAGCCAGGGCCGAGCGCTGTCCCGCGACGCGTCGAACCGCTCCCTGCGCCGGAACGCCACAAGGAACGTCTCGGCCACCACGTCGTCGGCATACTGCGCCCCGAGCCGCCGCGCCACATACCCGTGCACGTCCCGCGCATACCGATCGAACAACTCGGCGAACCGCTCCGGCGCCTCCAACGAGCCCCGGACCAACTCCCCATCCCCAACTCCGGTAACCAGTTCCACACCCCCCTCTCTCCCGATCCCCCAAAAAGCGTTCCGTGTTTAATGGCGCCGCCTCCGGCGTCGCGGTGATTGGGCGCCTCAAGTCGCCGTCTTCCCTCCGAACTTGCTCGCCTAGCGGCTCACAAGTCCTCCGGTCCAGACGGCGACGCGCCCAATCACTCTGGGGTCTTCCACTCAAAGGCCGTGGCCCCGGCTGAGGTGGAACCCTCGCGGGACGTCAAGGATCGAGGTTGTGGCCTCGGCTGGGGTGGGACTCTCACGGGGCGTTAGGGCAACTAGCCCTAAACCTCAGAGTCCGAGGGTCTCCAGGGCGGGCAGCGCGCTGCGCGCGGCTGCCCTGGCGGCACCAGCCGTGCGGGCGGCTCGGGCGGCGCGGGCGGCTTCCTGGCATTCGGCGTAGGTGTGGGCGGCCAGGGCGGCGCGGACGAGGGGGAGGGAGGGGGAGCTCATGCTGAGGCTCGTGACGCCAAGCCCGGCGAGGACACACGCCATGACTGGGTCGGCGGCGGCCTCGCCGCACACTCCGCAGCCCTTCCCGGCCTCGGTGGCGGCCTTGGCGGCGTGCGCCATGAGGTCGAGCAGCGCGGGCCGCCATGGGTTCTGGAGGCGGGTGAGGCTGGAGACCTGCCGGTCGACGGCGAAGACGTACTGGGCGAGGTCGTTGGTGCCGAGGCTGAAGAAGTCGACCTCTTCGGCGATGTCGTGCGCGCGGACGGCCGCGGCGGGGACCTCGATCATGATCCCGGCCTGCTGGATGCCCGCCTCGCGGCAGGCGCGCGTGAACACCCGCGCCTCTTCGGCGTCGGTGACCATCGGCGCCATGACCCTGAGCCTGTCGGCGGGCAGTCCTTCGGCGGCTTTGGCGAGCGCGCGGAGCTGGCCGCGCAGCACGTCAGGGTGACGGCGCAGCAGCCGGAGCCCGCGTTCCCCGAGGGCGGGGTTGGGTTCGACGGCGGCGGGCGGCAGGAACGACAGCGGCTTGTCGGCCCCGGCGTCCAGCACCCGGACGACGACCCGCGGGAACGCCTCGAGCACCGCCCGGTATGCGGCGATCTGCTGCTCTTCGCTGGGCGGCACGGCCTCGTCAAGAAAAAGGTACTCAGACCGGAAAAGCCCGACACCTTCCGCCCCGTTGTCGAGCGCGGGCTGGATGTCCTTGGGCCCGCCGACGTTGGCGAGCAGCGGCACCGACCAGCCGTCCTTGGTCCGCCCTGGCCCTGCGGCGCTCCCGACGGCCTCGGCACGCGCCTTCTCGGCGGCCCTGGCCCGTTCGATCCGCGCGGGGTCGGGGTCGAGCACAAGCGTCCCCGAAGCCCCGTCCGCGAGGACGTAGGCCCCGTCCGGTACTTCGAGCGCCCCCGCGCAAGCGACGATCGCGGGAATGCCCATCGCGCGCGCGAGGATCGCGGTGTGCCCGATGGGCCCGCCCTCCTCGGTCACGAACGCGACGCACCGCTCGGGGTCGAGCAGCGCGAGGTCCGCGGGCGCGAGGTCCTGGGTGATCAGCACGTAGTGCTCGTCGTCGGCGTCCGGGACGCCGGGCACGGCGAAGGCCATGAGCCGCGCGACCGTCCTGTCGCGCACGTCATCAAGATCGGCGACGCGCGCCGAGATGTAGGCGCCGCTGCCGCCGAGCAGCTCACGGTAGAACCCGAACGACTCGTACACCGCCCGCGCGGCGCTGAGGCCCGCCGAGACGCCGACGGTGACCTCTCCGGCCAGGTCGGGGTCGCGGGCCATGAGGGCCTGCGCGGCGAGGACGTCATGGGTCTCGCCGCCCGCGGCGGCGGCGCGGGACTCGAGTTCCCGCGCGACGTCCTCGAGCGCGGCGAGCGCCCGTGCGGTCTCTGCCACGCGGTCGCCGGTGAACGGCTCCGCGGGCGGTACGGGGACGGTCCCTGTCATGACGCGGACGCGGCCGACTCCCACGCCCGGGCTGACGCCGGTCCCCGTGAACTCACGCATTCGGCTCCGCGAGGTCCTGTTCCGCGACGCCCGCGCCGGCGAGCTCGCTCGACGCGTTCGACGCGTTCGCCTCGGTGAAGATCGCGCACAGGGAGTCGAGCACCTCTTCGGCGCCGTCTCCTTCCGCGCACAGCCTCAGCTGCTCGCCGGTCCGCGCGTCGAGCGCGAGGACGCCGAGAATGCTCTTGGCGTTCACCGGAACCTCGGCGAACCTGCCGATGGTGACCTCCATCGGCGCCTGCGCCGCGGCCTTGACGAACTCCGCGGCCGGCCTTGAGTGCAGTCCGACGTGGGACTCGACCCGCACATGACGCTCAGCCATGATCCTCCTTCGAGGGTGGATTGTTCCAGACGATCGACTGATCGCTCACCCGCTTCGGTTCGAAGCGCCGCCGTCCGGGATTTTGGTCCACACAGGTGAACGGCGGATGGTTCGATGGGACATTTTGGAGTCGACCCTGGTGAAGGGCTCACCTCTTCCAACGACACCCTTTGCCAGGGACATTCCCAGCCTATGCTCCGGTCTGCGTTACTTTACGCAAACCGCGAGGGTTGTCGGGATCAATACCTAGTGTCCGAGCCAGCCGCTCAACCAGGAGCTGGCCTGGGACGATCAGGCCGAGCGGCGCGACCCACTCGGGCAGCCTCGGCCCCGGCAGCGCCACCGACGACGCCGCCGCCAGCGCGGCCCCGCCGCCGATCCCGTACACCCGCGCCCCGGCCCCGGTGACCCGGACGGCGAGCGCGACGGTCCCCTCAAGGGTCGGCCCGGTCTCCGCGCCGAGGACGAGCGCGGGCGTCTCGGCGTCCACGACGGCGATGGGCCCGTGCAGAAGGTCCGCGTAGGAGAGGCCCATCGCGTGGAGGTAGCACGCCTCCTTGAGCTTCAACGCGAGTTCAAGCGCGCTACCGAAGGCGACCCCGCGCGCTGAGACGACGGTCCCCGGGACCTTCGCCAGCTCCGCGGTGATCAGGCCGAGCGCGTCCGACCCCTCGGTCTCCTCGATCAGCCGCTCGACCTCGTCCGGGACCCGCGCGAGATCGGCGACGTCCACCTCGGCCCCCAGCCCGACGGCGAGGACGGCGAGGGCCGCGAGCTGCGTCGTGTACGTCTTCGTAGCCGGGACGGCGAGCTCCTCCCCCGCCCTGGTGAGCAACGCCACATCGGCCGCCTCCGCGAGCGGCGACCCCTCCCCGTTGGTCACCCCGACCGTGACGGCCCCGCAGTCACGCGCCCACTGCATCGTCTCTACGATCTCCTCGGTCCGCCCGGACTGGCTGATCGCCACGGCGAGCACTCCGTCGAGATCCAGCTTGCGCCGGTACGCGGTCGCGATCGACGGCGCGGCGAGCGTCCCAAGCCGTCCCGCGTACGCCTCGGCCAGGTAGCGCCCGTATACGGCCGCGTTATCCGACGATCCCCGCGCGATGAACAGCACCTGACGCGTACGCCCCGCCGCGGCCCGCACGGCGTCGAGTTCCGGCAGCAGCGCGGCGACGGTCTCGCGCAGCGCGTCCGGCTGTTCACCGATCTCGTGGCGCATCCGGCTGGTCATGCGTCCTCCTGAAGAAGTACTGGAAGGCTTACCTGAACGCCGGGGAGAAGCCTTTGCCCGGCATTGGTCCGGTCTGGACTAGACCAGTACGAACCTTACCGTTGTGAAAGCATGAGAGGACAGCCCCACAGCGGGCGGTTTCTTCGCAAACGTCTTCTCAGAACGCAGCCCTTCCAGCGAGGCGGTGTCACGCATTGATCGACGCGACAAGCCCGGTCCCGAAGTACGTTCAGCTCCGCGCCCTGCTCGTCGATCTGATCGAGGAGGCCGGGGCCGAGCCTGACGCGCCCATGCCGTCCGAGCGCGAGCTGTGCCAGCGGTACGGCCTGTCCCGCATGACCGTCCGCCAGGCGGTCGACCAGCTCGTCTCCGAGGGCCGCCTCTACCGCGTCCCCGGCAAGGGCACCTTCGTCGCCCGGCCGAAGATCGACATGCCCGTGCGGCTCAGCTCGTCGTTCACCGCCGAGATGAAGGCGCGCGGCATGACCCCCGGCGCGATCGACCTCGACCACCGGACGGTCCCCGCCTCCGGCCACGTCGCCCGCGCGCTCGGCCTCGCCGCGGGAGCCTACGTCCACGTGCTCGAACGCCTGCGCACCGCCGACGGCGCCCCCATGGCCGTTGAGCGCTGCCACATCCCCGCCGCGCTCGCCCCCGACCTCCTCACCTTCCGCCTGGCCGGACAGTCGCTCTACGACCTTCTGGAGCGCCGCTACGGCATCTCCTTCGACTCCGGCGACCAGACCATCGAGGCGGCGATCGCGACCCCGCTCGACGCCGAACTGCTCCAGCTGCCGCAGCCGAGCCCCGTCCTGCTGCTGCGCCGCCGCTCCTACCTGCACTCCACCTGCGCCGAGCTGACCGAGTCGACCTACCGCGCCGACCGCTACCAGCTCCACACGACCCTCGACCTCCCCCGGCAGCCCGCCGACCCCAGGGCCGCCCAATGATCTACCCGCCGCTGACCATCCGCTGACCCTCCTCCCGCTCTGTTCGGACGTGCGCCGCGCGAGGCGGCGTCCGAGAGGAGGCAGGGCATGGGACGGGTCAGGGTGCTTCGGCTGGTGCCGCCGCCGATCGAGGACGAAGACGGCGGGGACGAGCCGCGCACCGAAGGCAACCTCGCCCTCGCCCCGGACGCCGACGGCCTCGAGGAGGCCGCCGAACGCGTCATCTGGATCGCGGCCGAGGTGTTCGCCGGGCTGCGGCCCTTCCCGCAGCTCGCGCGGCTGTCGACGGTCGAGCTCGCCGAGGTCCTGTCCCGGCAGCGCCACCCGGCGGGCCGCGTCCTCGCGACGGCACCCCGCATCCGCAACCGGCGCGTGCAACGCCCGCGCCCCGGCGTCGCGGAGGTCACCGCGACGGTCATCGTCGCCGGACGGATCCAGCCCGTCGCCGTCCGCCTCGTGCGCCGCCGCGGCGTGTGGCGGTGCGCGGCCGTCGAGACCGCGCTGAACTGGTGAGCGCACACGAACGCCGCCCTCTCGCAAGAGAGGACGGCGTTCGTATTAAGCGATGTGCCTTAGCGGGCTCCGCCGTGGCAGCGCTTGAACTTCTTGCCGCTGCCGCACGGGCACGGGTCGTTGCGGGACACGCCCTCGTACGCCTCGGTGCCCTCGGTCTTGTGCTCGACCTCGCCCTCGGCGGTCGGGCCGGAGAAGTCGAGCTTCTTCGGCTCCGGCTGCCCGAGCGCGCTGGCCGCCACGGTGACCGGCTTGGCCCCGACGGACGCGGCCGCGGGCTGCTCCTCCACCTCGACCTCAAGGTGGTACAGGTACCCGACGGACTCCTCCTTGATCGCCTCCATCATCGAGGCGAACATGTCGTAGCCCTCGCGCTGGTACTCCACCAGGGGGTCGCGCTGCGCCATCGCGCGCAGGCCGATGCCCTCCTGGAGGTAGTCCATCTCGTACAGGTGCTCGCGCCACTTGCGGTCGAGGACCGTCAGGACGACGCGGCGCTCGAGCTCGCGCATGACCTCGGAGCCGAGCTCCTCCTCGCGCTTGTCGTAGGCGGCCTGGGCGTCCTCGCGGATCTTGTCGGCAAGGAACTCGGCGCTGAGGTTCTGCACCTCGCCGCCGGCCTCCTCGATGAGCTCGTCGGCGGTGACGGAGATCGGGTAGAGCTGCTTGAACGCCTTCCAGAGCATGTCGAGGTTCCACTCCTCGGCGAAGCCCTCGGCGGTGGCGCCCGCGACATACCCGTCGACGACCTCGTCGATCATGTGCCGCACCTGCTCGTGCAGGTCGGCGCCCTCGAGCACGCGGCGGCGCTCGGCGTAGATGACCTGGCGCTGGCGGTTCAGCACCTCGTCGTACTTCAGGACGTTCTTGCGGATCTCGAAGTTCTGCTGCTCGACCTGGTGCTGGGCCGACTTGATCGCCGAGGAGACGATCTTGGCCTCGATCGGCACGTCGTCGGGGATGTTCAGCCGGGTCATGATCGCCTCGACCCGCGCGGAGTTGAACAGCCGCATCAGGTCGTCCTCGAGCGACAGGTAGAAGCGGGACTCGCCCGGGTCGCCCTGCCGGCCGGAGCGGCCGCGCAGCTGGTTGTCGATCCGGCGCGACTCGTGCCGCTCGGTGCCCAGCACATACAGGCCGCCCGCGTCGGCGACGAGCTCGTGCTCGCCCTTGACGGCCTCCTTGGCCTTCTCCAGCGCCTCGGGCCAGGCCGCCTCGTACTCCTCGGGCGTCTCCAGCGGCGTGAGGCCGCGGCCCTGGAGCTCGAGGTCGGCGCGGAACTCGGGGTTGCCGCCGAGCATGATGTCGGTGCCACGACCGGCCATGTTGGTGGCGACGGTGACGGCGCCCTTGCGGCCCGCCTCGGCGATGATCGCCGACTCCTTCTCGTGGTGCTTGGCGTTCAGCACCTGGTGCGGGACGCCCTCGCTCTTGAGCATCTTCGACAGCATCTCGGACTTGGCGACCGAGGTGGTACCGATCAGGACCGGCTGGCCCTTCTCGTGCCGCTCCACGATGTCCTTGACCACTGCCTCGAACTTGGCGAGCTGGGTCTTGTAGACGACGTCGGCGATGTCGACGCGCTGCATCGGCCGGTTCGTCGGGATCGGGATGACGCCGAGCTTGTAGATCTTGTTGAACTCCGACGCCTCGGTCTGCGCGGTGCCGGTCATGCCGCCGAGCTTGCCGTACAGGCGGAAGTAGTTCTGGAGGGTGATCGTGGCGAGGGTCTGGTTCTCGTCCTTGATCGCCACCCCCTCCTTGGCCTCGATCGCCTGGTGCATGCCCTCGTTGTAGCGGCGGCCCTGCAGCACGCGGCCGGTGAACTCGTCGACGATCAGGACCTCGCCGTTGACGACGAGGTAGTCCTTGTCCTTCTTGTACAGCTCCTTGGCCTTCAGGGCGTTGTTCAGGAAGCCGACAAGCGGGGTGTTCGTCGCGTCGTACAGGTTGTCGATGCCGAGCCAGTCTTCGACCTTCTCGACGCCGGTCTCCAGGATGCCGACCGTGCGCTTCTTCTCGTCCACCTGGTAGTCGCCGTCGTCGGCGTCGGCCGCCGAGGCGCGGCGCAGGCGCGGGGCGATCCTGGCGAACTCCGCGAACCACTTGGAGTTCTGGTCGCCGGGGCCGGAGATGATCAGCGGGGTGCGGGCCTCGTCGATGAGGATCGAGTCGACCTCGTCCACGATCGCGAAGAAGTGGCCGCGCTGCACGCAGTCGTCAAGGCTCCAGGCCATGTTGTCGCGCAGGTAGTCGAAGCCGAACTCGTTGTTCGTGCCGTAGGTGATGTCGGAGTTGTACGCCTTGCGCCGTTCCTCGGGCGTCATGTTGGCGAGGATCACCCCGACCTCGAGGCCGAGGAACTGGTGCACGCGGCCCATCCACTCGGCGTCGCGCTTGGCCAGGTAGTCGTTCACCGTGACGACGTGGACGCCCTTGCCGGCGAGCGCGTTCAGGTAGGCGGGCAGCACACAGGTGAGGGTCTTGCCCTCGCCGGTGCGCATCTCGGCGATGTTGCCCAAATGCAGCGCGGCGCCGCCCATGACCTGCACGTCGAAGTGGCGCTGGCCGAGCACCCGGCGGGCCGCCTCACGCGCCGTGGCGAACGCCTCGGGCAGCAGGTCGTCCAGGGTCTCGCCCTCGGCGAGCCGCTCGCGGTAGGTGTCGGTGAGCTCGCGCAGCTCGGCGTCGGTCTTCTCGGTGAACTCGTCCTCGATGGAGTTCACCTGGTTGGCGATCCGCTTGAGCTTGCGCAGGACCTTGCCTTCGCCTGCGCGAAGAATCTTGTCGACGATAGCTGGCACTCTCGGAAGCTCCTTGCAGATCGGATAGCCGCGCGGATCGCAGCCTGTCCTTTGGCGAGGCAGAGGAAGGGACAGCGCCTCCCGCGCATACCACTCGTAGCCTGTCCATCCTAGGCGAGGTCAAGGATGGTGCAGGTCACCCTCACGCGCAATTCGTAACGTCGGGGATCTTGGCGGGGTTCCCTGGGCGTGGCCGCAAACGGCCACGGGCCGCCGCGTCCGGGCGCCCGGCGGGCCCCGGCCGTCACAGGCGTCCCGCGGCCTTCAGGGCGAGGTAGGCGTCGGCGAGCGCGGGGGCGATCTCGTCGGGCCCGGCGTCCACGACCTCGACGCCGTAGCCGCGCAGTTCGGCCGTCAGCCTGCGGCGATCGGCCCGCGCGCGCTCGGCGGCGGCCGCGTCGTAGACGGCCGCGAGGTCGCCGCGCGCGGCGGCCATCTCGGCCACCCGCGGGTCGGCGACGGCGGCCACGAGCACGAGGTGGCGCGAGGTGAGCCGGGGAAGGAGCGGGATCAGCCCCTCCTCCATGGCCGCGGTGTTGAGTTCGGTGAGCAAGACCACGAGGGAGCGCTGACGCGATCCGGCGAGCAGCGCCGAGACCATGCCCGCCGCGTCGGACTCGATCAGCTCGGGCTCCAGCGGGGCCATCGCGCGGACCATCGCGGGCAGCAGATCGGTCCGTGACGCGCCCTCGACCCGCGCCCGGACGGTCCTGTCGTAGGCCAGGAGATCGACGCGGTCGCCCGCGCGCGAGGCGAGCGCGCCGAGCAGGAGCGCGGCGTCCATCGAGCAGTCGAGGCGCGGGATGTCGCCGACCCGGCCCGCCGAGGTGCGGCCGGTGTCGAGGATCAGGAAGATCCGCCGGTCCCGCTCCGGCCGCCAGGTCCTGACGACGACGTCGCCGCGCCGCGCGGTCGCGCGCCAGTCGATCGAGCGGACGTCGTCGCCCGCGACGTACTCGCGCAGCGAGTCGAACTCCGTGCCCTGGCCCCTGATCAGCGCCACCTGCTGGCCCGTCAGCTCGCGCAGCCTGCGCAGCTTGGCTGGCAGGTGCCTGCGCGAGGGGAAGCCGGGCAGCACCCTGACGGTCCAGGGCGCGGGCCGGGGCAGCTGCCGTGCGGCGAGCCCGAGCGGACCCGTCGAGCGGACGGTCACCGAGACCGGCGAGCGGTCTCCCCGCCTTGTGGGGGTGAGGGTGAGGTCGATACGGCGGCGTTCCCCCGGGGGCACGTCCACGTCGGCGGTACGCGGCGTCACCCCGGCGCTCGGCGGCCACGCGTCACGGACGACCGCGCGCACCCGCCTCTTGCCGAGGTTCTCCACGATCAGCCCCACCTGCCCGCTCTCCCCGAGCCGGATCGCGGTGTCTCCCGTCCGGTGCAGGTTGAGGCCGCGTACGTTGCCCGCAAGGGCGAAGTCGACGGCCGCCGCGAGGACGAGCAGCGCAAGGACCGCGAGCACGACCCAGCCGTAGGGGAAGAACAGCGGAAGCGCGCTAGCGACCAGGGCCAGCAGCGCGAGCCTTCCGGTGACCGCCATTACCGGGGCGTGGGGACGGTCGCCAGGACGCCGTCGAGCACGCCGTCGGCGGTCGCGCCCTCGAGCTCGGCCTCGGGCCTGAGCTGGACGCGGTGCCTGAGCGTCGGACGGGCGAGCGCCTTGACGTCGTCGGGCGTCACGTAGTCGCGGCCCGACAGCCACGCCCAGGCCCGCGCGGTGTTCAGCAGCGCGGTCGCGCCACGCGGGGACGCCCCGAGCTGGAGCGACGGCGACTGCCGCGTCGCCCGGCACAGGTCGACCACATAGGCGATGATCTTCGGATCGACGTGCAGGGTGCGCACCGCGTCGCGGCCCGCGTTGAGGTCGTGGACGCCCGCGACGGGGTTGACCTCGGCGAGGTCGCGCGGGTCGAAGCCGAGCGCGTGCCGCTGGACGACCCCGATCTCCTCGTCCCGGCTCGGCAGCGGGACCGTCAGCTTCAGCAGGAACCTGTCGAGCTGCGCCTCCGGCAGCGGGTACGTGCCCTCGTACTCGATCGGGTTCTGGGTCGCGCAGACGACGAACGGATCGGGCAGCGGGTACGGGGTGCCGTCCACCGACACCTGCCGCTCCTCCATGGCCTCGAGGAGGGACGCCTGGGTCTTGGGCGGCGTCCGGTTGATCTCGTCGGCGAGCAGCAGGTTCGCGAAGACCGGGCCCCGGCGGAACTCGAACTCCGACGTGCGCGCGTCGTAGATCAGCGAGCCGGTGACGTCGCCGGGCATCAGGTCGGGCGTGAACTGCACGCGCTTGAACTCAAGGTCAAGCGCGCGGGAAAGGGTCCGCACGAGCAGCGTCTTGGCGACGCCGGGGACGCCTTCCAGCAGCACGTGGCCGCGGCACAGCAGGGCGATCACCATCCCGGTGACCACGGCGTCCTGGCCGACGACGGCCTTGGCGACCTCGCCGCGCAGCGCCGCGAGCGCGGTGCGCGCCTGGGCCGCGGACCCCGACGACGCGCCTCCCGGCCGGGGGAATGCCGCGTCCAGCACAGTCTCGTCGCTCATCGCACCCGTCTTTCCAGTTCGTCCAAAAGGTCGGTCAGTTGGAGGAGCTGCCGGTCGTCCGCCGGGTCAGGACCGTACAGCGCCCAGCGCGCGGTCTGCTCCTCGATGCCGCTACGCGCGGCGACAAGCGCGCTCACCTCGGCCGCCCTGTCGAGCTCACCGGCCGCGCTGCGCGGCAGCCCGAGCAGCGGCACAAGGCGCTCCCGCGCGGCGCTGCGCAAGGCGAGCGCCGCCCTGTCGCGCGCGTGCGCGGCCCGGTAGAGCCGCGCCCGCCCTTCGACGGCCTCCGCGGAGCGCACCGCGACGGGCAGCCGTTCCACCACGACGGGTCCGAGCCTACGAGCCCGCCAAAGCGCGGCGAGCACGACGGCGATGAGGATCTGCCAGAAGAACAGCCGTACGCCGGGCGGTACGAGGTCCATGAACGACTCCTCGCCCACGACGTCCTGCCCCTCGGCCGGAAGACGGGGCAGGAGCCAGACGACGCCGCCTTGGGCGTCGAGCAGGTTCATGGCGAACGCGGCATTGCCCTCGTCGGTCAGGGCGTCGTTGGTGAAGGGCAGGCCGGAGCCCACGACCGTCACCGCGCGCGGGGTCGTCACCTGGACGACCCGGGCGAACTCCTCATAGCGGTAGCAGACCGTCGCGTGGGAGGGGGCGGAGTAGACCGAGGCAGTCCCGAAGTCGACCCTCCCGGCCGCGGAGGCCAGCGGGCAGTCCGGCATCGCGGTGCCGGTGGCCCGCGTCGTCTCCTCGATCTCCGGCGCGAGCTCCCTGAGCACGGCCGCGCTCGGCTCGATCAGCAGCAGCGGGGCCTTCGAGGCGGCGAGCGCGGCGACGTCGTCGGCGGTCAGCCGCTCGTCGCGGGTGACCACGAGCAGCCGTGACGCGCCCGCCTCGGCGACCGCGTCGGCGGCCGAGCGCCGCACGTCAACGGCGGTCCCGTTCTGCCGGACGATCTCCGCGAGCGCGCGCGAGCCGTAGTCGGTGGCGTCCTCGGGGTCGAGGTAACCGCTGGTGGCGGCGGGCCGCAGCGCGGCGAGCAGGACGGCGAGGACCGCGACCGCCAGGACCGCGCCGACGATCCCGCGCCAGCGCCGGAACCTGGCTCCGGCCACCTGTCCCGCGCTCGCGACGCCCGTCCCGGCCGTCTCGGCGGTCGCCGTCACACCGCCTCCAAGGGCCGGGGCTTGGCCGCGCGTACTGACGCGTCAAGGTCGACGAGGAGGGCGTAGCCCTCAGGGGTCCCCGGACGGTCGCCGTACCAGACGTCGTCAAAGACGCGCGCCCCAGGCATGAGGTCCACGGGAAGCAGAGACGAGGCTTCAAGGGCGAGTTCAAGGGCGGTCCGCCCCGGACGCGCCTGAAGGATCGCGCGTTCCTCGAGGTCGCGCGCTATCGCGCGGAGCCTTTCGCGGATCGCCTCGGCGTACCGCCCCTCGGCGGCCAGCGCCTCGGCCGACGTCCGGTGGTCGGCCGCGCGGGTGGGCTCGTCGTCAAGCAGCGCCTTGCTCCCCGACGGGTTGCGCCTGCCGCGCATCCACCACAGCACCGCCGCGACGACCACCGCGAAGAGCACGAGCAGGACCACGATCGTCAGCCCGCCGCTGCCCTGGCCGGGGCCCGGCGCGGGCGGGTCGGGCATGAGCCCGTCGAGCCACTCCCTGATCTGGTCGAGCATCCGGTCGAGGAACGAGGGCCGGTCGCGGTGGTACACCGCCTTCTCCAGCTCCCGCTCGGCGAGCTCACGGGCCCGCTCCCGGGTCACCGGGTCGAGCGCGCTCACGCCCGCACCGCCCAGGGGGCGAGCGGGTCCTCGTCGCGGACCTCGCCCCTCTGCTGGATCTCCAGGTCCAGGCCCTCCCTGCGGTTGCGCCGGTCCAGGTACAGCAGGGAGAGTACGCCCGCGTTAAACGGCGTCGTTATCGCGGCGGAACAGATGCGTCCGGCGGTGTCCAAGGCGAGTGACCCGATGACGCGCCAGCCCTGCGGCTCGCTACCGAAGAACAGAAGGTCCCCGAAGATGAACGGCAGCCGCAACGCGATCCCCATAAGGAACACAAGGACGGCGGTCAGCAGCAGCACGAAGAACGTCTTCCACCACTGCCCGCGCACCAGCTTGACCGACCTGGACAGCGCGTCGCCCACACCCCTGCGCTCAAGCACGAGGGCGGGCGCGGCGAGGCACCCCAGCACATACAGCAGGACGGCCACCGCGGCGGCGGCCGGGAAGCCGAACACGCCGGCGAGTATCCCCAGCGCGGGCGAGCCGTCGCTCACGGCCACCAGCACGAACGGGACGAGCAGCACCCCTCCGGCCGCCAGCGACCCGGCGGTGACGACGCACGCCAGCACCACGAGCCTGACCACAGACGGCCGCACATCGCGCCACACGATCCCGAAGGTGATCGGCAACCCGAAGTACCCGCGCGCTATCGCGGGCCCGAACGCACCCGCAAGGACGAGGACCGCCACCGAGCCGACGAGCCAGCCCGCGACGAACAGCACGGCCTGGGAGCCGAAGGAACGCAACAGGATGTTGGGCGTCACCTCGCCCGTGGCGTCGCCGCCGACGAGGAAGTAGCCGGCGAGGGTCACCGCGACCTGGACGGCCCCCACCACCACGAGGGCCGGGCCGAGCACAGCGCGCGGCGACCGGCGCAGCAGGGCGAGGGCCGCGTCCAGCATCTCGGCCGCGCTTAGCGGCCGCAGCGGGATCTCCCCGCCGAGCAGTTCGGCCCGGTCGCTTCGCACGGGGGCCATCCTGCCATGTGTCCTTAAATCCAGGAGATCCCCAACTCCTGCCCCTCCCCAGGTGGTGCAAATCTCGCGTGTTGTAGGCGAATCGGAACGCAGAGTACAGGGCACGAACGCTAGATCACCGGGCTTTCGGTGATTAGCGGCACTGCTACCGGTAAAACGCGGGTAACCTGTGGCTCACCTGGCATCCGGTGGCGGCGCGACGGCGGCTCAGCCTCCCAACAGATCGGCTTGAGAGGGCGCATGAGGGGACGTGTACTGGTCGTCGACGACGACCTGGCGCTCGCGGAGATGCTCGGCATCGTCCTGCGAGGAGAAGGTTTCGAGCCCTCTTTCGTCCATGACGGGGACAAGGCCCTCGAGGCGTTCCGGGAGACCCGTCCCGACCTCGTCCTGCTCGACCTCATGCTCCCCGGGGCCGACGGCATCGACGTGTGCCGCCAGATCCGGGCCGAGTCCGGGGTCCCGATCGTCATGCTGACGGCCAAGAGCGACACCGTCGACGTGGTCCTCGGCCTCGAGTCCGGCGCCGACGACTACGTCGTCAAGCCGTTCAAGCCCAAGGAACTCGTCGCCCGGGTGCGCGCCAGGCTGCGCCGCACCGACGAGCCCGCGCCCGAGACCCTCCAGATCGGCGACATCGCCATCGACGTGGCGGGCCACTCGGTCAAGCGCGGCGACAAGCACATCCCGCTGACCCCGCTGGAGTTCGACCTGCTTGTCGCGCTGGCCCGCAAGCCGCGCCAGGTCTTCACCCGCGAGGTGCTACTCGAGCAGGTCTGGGGCTACCGGCACGCGGCCGACACCCGGCTGGTCAACGTGCACGTCCAGCGGCTGCGCGCGAAGATCGAGAAGGACCCCGAGCGGCCCGAGATCGTCGTGACCGTGCGCGGCGTGGGCTACAAGGCCGGCCCGGCCTAGCCCGTCCCAGCGCAGCGAGGACCACCCCCCGATGAAGACCACCTTGCGGCGCCTCGTCGCCGGCCTCTGGCGGCGTTCCTACGTGCGCTGGCGGAGCTCCATCCAGGTCCGGGTGGTCACCTCCACCCTGCTCATCTCCACGATCGTCGCGGTGGTGCTCGGGGTGTTCCTCATGCAGCAGATCACCACGGCACTGCTCGACGGCAAGGCCGAGGCCGCCTCCCAGCAGCTCAACGAGGGCCTCGGCATCCTCAAGCGCACCCCCGGCGACGGCGGCGTCGCCGAGAAGGTCGCCAAGGAGCTCGCCGCGCGCAGCGGCCCGTCTGGGCTGTACGAGGTGTACCTGCGCGACACCCGCGAGAAGACCAACGGCGGCGTCCCCACGAACGACCTGGACCCGTCGAGCATCCCGCGCAGGCTCGGCAAGGCCCTGCAGGACGCGCCCCCCGGCGAGAAGGTCTGGACGATCGGCGAGCTCGGGCGGCAGTACCACGACCCGGAGCCCGCCCTCATCGTCGGCGGCAAGGACGGCCCCTACGAGCTGTACTACCTGTTCCCGCTCGACCAGGAACAGAAGACGATAAGCATCGTCCAGCGGACCCTCGTAGGCGTCGGGGTGGCTCTCGCGCTGCTGCTGGCGGCGATCGCGTCGGTCGTGACGCGGCAGATCGTCATCCCCGTACGCCTGGCCGCACAGTCCGCCGAGCGGCTCGCCGCAGGGCGGCTTGAAGAGCGGATGAAGGTACGCGGCGAAGACGACCTCGCCAAGCTGGGCCGTTCCTTCAACGACATGGCTGAGACCCTGCAGGAGAAGATCTACGAGCTGGAGACGCTGTCGCAGGTACAGCGCCAGTTCGTCTCCGACGTCTCCCACGAGCTGCGTACGCCGCTCACCACCATGAAGATCGCCGCGGACATGCTGTACGAGCACCGCGAGGACTTCCAGGCGGGCGTAAGCCGGTCCACCGAACTCCTGCAAAGCCAGATGGAGCGCTTCGAGTCCCTGCTGTCGGACCTCCTTGAGATCTCCCGGCACGACGCGGGCGCGGCCACCCTCGACGCGGAGTCCTTGGACGTCCGAGAACTCGTGCTCAACGCCGTCGGTGACGTCGAGGACGTGGCCGAGCGGCGGGGCAGCAAGATCGTCCTGAAGCTGCCGGGCGAGGCGTGCATGGCCGAGGTCGACCGCCGCCGCGTCGCGCGCATCCTGCGGAACCTGCTGTTCAACGCGGTCGAGCACGGGGAGGGCGGCGACATCGTCGTCACCGTCGCGGCCGACCGCGACGCCGTCGCGCTCGCCGTGCGCGACCACGGCACCGGCCTGCGGCCCGGCGACGCCCAGCAGGTCTTCGACAGGTTCTGGCGGGCCGACCCGTCGCGGGCGCGGACCATCGGCGGCACGGGCCTTGGCCTGTCGATCTCGCGCGAGGACGCCCAGCTGCACGGCGGCTGGCTCCAGGCGTGGGGCGAGCCCGGCGTCGGCTCCCAGTTCCGGCTGTCACTCCCGCGCGTCGCGGGCTCCGAGCTGCGCGGCTCGCCGCTGCCGCTCGTGCCCGCCGAGGTCGAGCTGAACCGGACCGCGATCACCGATCTCGAGGTAGCCGAATGAGACGCCTCCGTCCGCTCGCGGCGGGGCTCGCCGCCCTCGTCCTCGCCTCCGGCTGCGCGTCCCTGCCGACCGGCGGACGCGTGTACACGCACACCAACGACGCGCGTACCGAGCCGTTCGATGAGCCGTACGTACGCATCGACCCGACCCGGCCCAAGCAGGGCTGGACAGCGGTCGAGGTGGTCGAGGGCTATCTGGTCGCCATGGCCAACTTCGACAACGACCGCGCCACCTTCCGCTCTTACCTCGCCGAGGACGTCGAGTTCGATACCGCGGTGCGGCCTACCGTGAACGTCCTTGACGACGCCGCCTTCCAGGGGCCGATGTCGGTCTCGGAGCGCAACGGCGTCGCGATGGTCCAGATCGTCGGGGACAGGCTCGGGCGGATCACGTCGTCCGGGCAGTACGTCGCGGCGGGGGCGCACGCCCATGACGTGACGTTCACACTGCGGCAGAACAAGTCGGGCGAATGGCGTATCTCGTATGCGCCGGGCGAAGCCATCGAACTCGTCCTGCGGCGCAGCGACGTGGACCGCGCCTTCCGCACCACGAACCTGTACTACCTCGCGCCCGACGGGCTCAGCCTCGTCCCGGACGCGGTGTTCCTGCCCCAGCTCAACCGCTCGGACCTGCCGAGCCAGCTCGTCAAGTCGCTGCTCAGCCAGACGACGCCCTGGCTGAGCGGAGCCGTCGTGTCGGCTTTCCCGGCCGGCACCCGGCTGCTCGGCGGGAAGGTCGCGCTCGCCGACGACGACGTCATCACCGTCAACCTCAGCGCGGAGGCCGCGTCGGGGAACGTCGACCAGATGTCGGCGCAGCTCATGTGGACGCTCGGGCAGCTCACCGAGGTCCAGTCACTGCGGCTGCAGATCGACGGGCGCACCCAGCGCACGAGCGACGGCCTCGAGGTCCAGACGCTCAGCCGCTGGTCCTCGCTCGGGCCGGACGCGCCGTTCAACGAGATCGCCGCGATCAAGTACCTCCTCGACGGCAACGGGCGGCTGTCCCTGCTCCAGGGCAAGCAGCCTGCTCCGTTCCCGTCCTTGCGCAGCCGCAGCTTCCGCACCCCTGCGGTGGCGTTGGACGGGCGCGAGTTCGCGGCGGTGTCCGGGAAGTCCGTGTACGTCGGGGAGACCTCGACGGGCAAGGTCGCCGAGGTGTTGAAGGCGCAGGAGGGGGCGACGCTGCTGCGGCCGTCCTGGGACCGTCACGGGTACCTGTGGATCGTGCAGAACAAGGGCTCGGAATCGACGCTCTGGCTGCGCGCGCCGGGGGCCGTCAGAGCCGTCCAGGTGCCTTTGCCGAACGTCGGCGGGCAGATCAAGGCGCTGCGGATCGCGCACGACGGCGTCAGGGTCGCGGCGCTGGTCTCCGGGTCGCTCAAGACCGAGATCCAGATCTCCCGGATCGCGCCGACGCCGACCGGCTACGCCGTCGGGCGGTTCCACCCGATCAACGCGGAACTGTCCGGCCTCGTGGACCTGGCCTGGCGGGATTCGGACACCCTCGCGGTGCTCGGCATGTCCGGCACGTCGAGCAGCGTCCTGCCCTACGAGGTGCCGATCAGCGGCGGCGCGATCAGCCCCGTCGGCGGCAGCTTCGAGGGCACGCCGGTGAGCATCAGCGCCGCGCCGGGGCAGGCGATCCTGCTCGGCGTCGAGTCCAAGGAGCGGGACGGGCCGACCACGTGCGTCCAGACCCCGAACGAGGAGCCGCGCTTCTCCACCTGGGACTGCGACGTCACCGGGTCCTCGCCGACGTACCCGGGCTGACCCCGCCTATTCAGGTGGATACCGCGCGCTGGGGTCCTGCCGGAGGGGTCTTTTCGTGGGCCTCGCGCAAGGCCGGAGTCGGCCGAAAAAAGTTATCCACAGATCTTGACGTGGGCCGTTTTTGGTGCTTGCGGCGGCGCATGATGTGCGCATGGTCATCTCAACTTTGCTCAGCGACGTCACCGGGGTCCTCGTCAGGCCCGCCCTCGTCACGCCCGCCCTCGATCTGTCCCTCCTGCTCACGCTGCTTGGGCTCGGCGGGCTCGTCGCGCTCGCCGTCCCCGGACTCGCGGCGGCGTTCGGGCTGCTGCCCGCCCTCGCGGATCTGCTGCTTCCGCGATCCTGCGCGTCATGCCGTGCGCCCGGGGGCGCGCTGTGCGCGCGATGCGCGGTCCCGCTGGGGTCGCCCGGCATCGCCGTCCCCCTGTTCACCGGCACTCAGGCCGCCGCTGCCGGGCGGGAGCGCGCCGACCCTTCCGTCTGGGCGCTCGGCGCACACGAGGGCGTCCTGCGCCGTCTGGTCATCGCGCACAAGGAACGCGGCCGCGCCGCCCTCACGTCTCCGCTGGCCGCAGCCCTTGCCCGCCTCGCCGTCCGCGCCCTCGAGGCGCGCGGGGAGGGCGAGGTGTGGGTCGTCGGGGTGCCCTCCGGGCGGCGTTCGGTGCGGCGCAGGGGGCGCGACGCCATCCGGGAGCTCGCCGAGGCCGTCGCGGTCGAACTGCGGGCGCGGGGCAGGCCCGCGCGGGCCGTCCGGGCGCTGTCGCGCCGTCCGGGCACGGCCGACCAGGGCGGTCTCGGGCCCGTCGCACGGCGGCGCAACCTGCGGGGCGCGATGCGGGCGTCGCCCAAGGTCGCGGGCGCGCGCGTCCTCCTCGTCGACGACGTCGCCACCACCGGCGCGTCACTCCGCGAGGCGCACCGTGCGCTCACCGAAGCCGGCGCGAACGTACAGGCAGCTGTTCTTCTCACCACGGTATTGAAAGGAAGAATCACCACAAAAAGTAACGCCAGGTTAGGGAAATCCCAAGAATCCGGGAAACTCACCGGGGCGTCACAACCCCCGACCTGCACCTTGACCCCTGCCTCAGGGCGTTACCGCAGACAAGTCGATCACCGTCCGTGAGATTTGCCGCCTTCCGCCCCGATGACATTCGGGCCTGAAGGGGCTAGCGTGCTGACATGGCACCCGCCCGGGTCCGTGGTTGCGCCGGTGGGCTCGTCCCCGCAGGGGGACGGCGTACCGAGCTAGCCGATGCCAGTCGCAGGCGAAGCGGTCCACGTAAGCCGACTTTTTGTCGAGTGATCACGGTGCGGCTTAGAAGTAAGTCCTGCCCCGCCGGCGGATCAGATATCCGCCGCCACGGGAGAAGAGCAGTAGTGGCATGGGCTGCGAACCTCTCAGCAGGCGATTGTGGGGTCGAAGACCAGGTCGGCCGGGCGGGTGCTCCTCCACCAACGGAAACATCTGGAACTTCGAATTCCAGACCGTCCGTTATCTCGATTGAGAAGGGGGGTCCATACGTGGACATCATCGTGAAGGGCCGACGCACCGACGTGAACGACCGCTTCAAGCGGCACGTCGACAGCAAGCTCGCCAAGCTGGAGAAGCTCGACTCCAAGATCATCAGGGTCGACGTCGAGGTGAGCTCGGAGCGCAACCCGCGCATGGCGGACCAGAAGGAGCGGGTCGAGCTGACCCTGCACTCCCGTGGTCCGGTCATCCGGGCCGAGGCGGCGTCAGACGACCGCTACGGCGCGCTCGACATGGCCCTGGACAAGCTGGACGCGCGGCTGCGGAAGGTCGCGGACCGCCGCAAGACCCACTACGGCACCCGCACCCCACCGAAGATGAACGGCATGGAGCCCATGCCGTCCACCCTGCCGCCCACGCCCGAGCCGGTGCGCGCCCCAGCCCCGGCCCGCGCCGAGATCGCCCGGGTCGCCGCCGCGACCGGCATCGCGGTGTCCGAGCGCAGCCCGGACGGATTCGAGCGCCCCGACCTCGAGGAGGAGCTGCTCACCATCGACAAGGACGGGAACTGCCCCGTCATCGTCCGCGAGAAGACCCACAAGGCCGAGCCGATGAACATCGACCAGGCCCTCTACGAAATGGAACTTGTCGGCCACGACTTCTTCCTGTTCTCTGACAAGGAGAGCGGTCTGCCCAGCGTCGTCTACCGCAGGCGGGGTTGGGACTACGGCGTCATCCGTCTCATTGACGAGTGATGCGGCGTTAACAACCCGTCACCCGCCCTCGCGTGCCATGATCTAGGTATCCCATATGGGGGAGGAAGAGTGAGCGAGATCCCCGAACCTCGCACCGATCCGATCCGAGTCCTGATCGTGGACGACCACGCCCTGTTCCGGCGGGGTCTGGAGATGGTCCTGTCCGGTGAGGACGGGATCGAGGTGGTCGGCGAGGGCGGAGACGGGCTGGAAGCCGTCGACAAGGCACGCGACCTGCTGCCCGACGTGATCCTGATGGACATCAGGATGCCGCGCCGCGGCGGCATCGAGGCGTGCGTCGCCATCAAGGAGGCGGTGCCGAGCGCCAAGATCGTCATGCTGACGATCAGCGACGAGGAGGAGGATCTCTTCGAGGCGCTCAAGGCGGGTGCGAGCGGCTATCTGCTGAAGGAGATAGCCATCGACGAGGTCCCCCAGGCGGTGCGGGCCGTGCACGGCGGACAGTCCCTGATCAGCCCTTCGATGGCCTCGAAGCTGATCAGCGAGTTCACCGCGCTGGCCCGCCGCTCCGAGGAGCGCCAGCAACAGGTCCCCGCCCCCCGCCTGACCGACCGCGAGATGGAAGTCCTCCGCCTCGTCGCCCGCGGCCTCGGCAACCGCGAGATCGCCAAAGAACTCTTCATCTCCGAGAACACCGTCAAGAACCACATCCGCAACATCCTCGAAAAGCTCCAACTCCACTCCCGCATGGAAGCCGTCGTCTACGCAGTCCGCGAAAAACTCCTAGAAATAACCTGACCCACCCCACCCCAAGGCAAGCGCCCCCACCCAACACCTCCCCGCCCCGCCCTGCCCCGCCGAAGGCCCCAGCCCGTCCACCCCCACGGCACCCCACCCCAAGGCACGCACCCCCGCCCAAGCCCGTCCCCCACGGCGCCCCACCCCAAGGCAGGCGCCCCCGCGCCACAGCACCGCACCGCCCCCACCCCAGGGCAAGCGAATCCGCGCCGCCCGGTCCCCGCCTAAGACCCCGGCCCGTCCACCCCCACGGTGCCCCCAAGGCAAGCGACCCCGCACCCCAACACCGCCCGCCCAAGGCAGGCGACTCCACGCCACATCACCGCGCCGCCCCTGCCTAAGGCCCCGGCTCGTCCACCCCCGTGGCGGCCCGCCCCACAGCCCCGCCCCAAGGCCCAGACCCCACAGCCGCGCCTTCCCAGGCTCACCCCGCCTCAGGCCCCACCCCGAGGCCCCGGCTCCCGCGCCGCACAGCCGCGCCTCCCCCGGCCGCCGCCCCACCCCGAGCCCCCTTCCTCCGAGCGAAGCCCTCGGAGCCTCCAGCTCACCCCACCCGCCAGAGCGCGTAAAACCCCCAGAGCGACCGACCTCCCTGCCGCTACCCAGACCCAGCGCCAAAGCGCAGCACACAGCCGCAATCCCCCATCGCCGCCAAGCCACAACAAGCGAGCACCGATCAGGTGCCCCAACGCCGCCGCCAGCCCCGAGGCCGAAGCACCGCGCCCAATCGCAAGGTCCCGTCGCGGCGAAGCCACGACAAGCGAGCGCCAATCGGGGTGCCAGATGCTGCCGGTAGCCCCCAGGCCAAAGAGCAGCGCAGGATCCCTAGCGCCCGTCGCAGCGAAGCCGCACAATCAAGCACTCCGGCCCTGCCCGTAGGGCCCTAGGACCCGAACGGCCAGCGAGAAGCGGCAGGACGGCAGATGCCCGTTGCCGCGGAGCAGCGACGAGCGGCCCCTGATCGGGTGTCCTGGTGCTGCGCCATAGGCCCCCGGACCCGGAGGGAAGCACCCGGGAGCCATGAGCGTCCGGACACCGGAGGGCCAGAGGCCCGGCGAGTCGCGCTGATCGCGCGCGTGCGCGCCTCCTCCGGAGGCCCGCGAGCCGCCAGGCGAGCAGGCCGCAGGGACCAACAGGGCGCGAGCGCGGCCCCTCCGAAGATCTGCGAGCCGCCAGGCAAGCAGGCCGGAGAAAACAGCGGGGCGCGGGGACGGCTCCTCCGGAGGCCCGTGAGCCGCCAGGCGAGCAGGCCCCAGGGAACAGCAGGGCGCGAGCGCGGCTCCGGAGGTCTGCGAGCCGCCAGGCGAGCAGGCCGGAGGCAACAGCAAGACAGCGGGGTGTGGGGACGGCTCCTCCAGGGGCCCGTGAGCCGCCAGGCGAACGGGCCGCAGGGAAGCAAGGCAGCGTGGCGTGGGGATAGCCCCTCCGGAGGTCTACGAGCCGACGGAACAGGCACGCCGGAGGGTACAGCAGACAGCGGGGCGCGGGGGCGGCTCTTCCGCGGGGCTTCGAGCCGCTAGGCGAGCGGGCAGAGGGGAAGCGAAAGCGGGGTGCGTTTATCGCGCGTGAGCGCGGCTCCCTCCGGAGGTCTGCGAGCCGCTAGGCGAGCAGGCCGGAGGGATGTAAAAGCGGTGCGGCCCGTCGGGGGGCGGGCGCGAGGGGGGTTAGGCGGTTGCGGGGGCTTGGTCGGGGGTTTGGGGGGCGTCGCCGGTGTCGCCGTCGGCGAGGGCTTTGCGGCCGAAGTACCAGACGTAGGTGAGGAAGGCGAGTTCGGCGACGACGCCGATGCCGATGCGGAGCCAGGTGGTGTGGACCCAGCCGGTGACGAAGCCCTCGATCGCGCCGGAGACCAACAGGACGCCGACGAGCCCGAGGACGACGCTCATCGCGGCGCGCCCCTCCTCGGCGAGGGCGCGGCCGCGCGGGCGCGGGCCGGGGTCGATGATCGTCCAGCCGAGGCGCAGGCCCACCCCGCACGCGATGTAGACGGCGGTCAGCTCGAGCAGACCGTGCGGCAGGATCAGGCCGAAGAAGATGTCGGTCTTGCCGTGCGCGGCCATCAGCCCGCCGACGACGCCGAGGTTCAGCTGGTTGAGCGCGAGCACCCACAGCGTGGGGATGCCGAGCAGCACCCCGAACGCGATCGCCTGCGCCGACACCCACGCGTTGTTCACCCACACCTGGAACGCGAACGCCCCTGCCTCGTGCTCGGTGTAGTAGTTCGCGAAGTCCTCTTCCACGAGCTGCTGGATGTCGTACGGCGTCCCGAGCGTCGCCTGGACGCGCGGATCGCCCGCGACCCAGAACGCGACGGCGAGCGCGAGGAGGTTCCCGAACACCGCGCACCCGATCCACCACCAGCGCTGCCGGTACACCGTCCCCGGGAACGACACGGTGATGAGCCGTGCCGCGTCACGCCACAGCGGCGCGTTCGCGCCCGACACCGCCGCCCGGCCGCGCGCGACGAGCGACGTCAGCCGTCCGATGAGGACGGGGTCGGGCGAGGCGGAGCGGACCACCGAAAGGTGCGTCGCGGCCCGCTGGTAGAGCTCGACGAGTTCGTCGATCTCCGCGCCGCGCAGCTTGCCGGCGCGGTTGATGAGGTGCTCGAGCCTGAGCCATTCGGCATTGTGCGCGGCAGCGTACGCGTCGACATCCACGACGGCGAATCTACCGGCCCGGCGAGCCCGGCATACTGGGCACCATGACGGTCTCCTCGGCAGAGCTGGTCACCGGCGAGGCCGTGGCCCTGGACCTGCGGCCCGCCCGCCTGGCCAGCCGCGCCTCGGCCCTGCTGCTCGATCTCGCGATCATGTTCGCGGTGCTGTCCACGCTGGCGCAGGGGGTGCAGTTCGTCGTCCTGATCGCCGACGAGGCCGTCGCGGTCGGCCTGACGATCCTGGTGACGGTCGGGACATTCGTCGGTTACCCGGCGATCTCCGAGACGCTGTCGCGCGGCAAGACCGTCGGGAAGATGGCGCTCGGGCTGCGGGTCGTGTCGGAGGACGGCGGCGTCGTCAGGTTCCGGCAGGCGCTGATGCGCGCTTTGACCGGGTTCGTGGAGTTCATCATGTTCATGGGCGCGCCCGCCCTGATCTGCTCCCTGTTCAACCGGCAGGGCCGCCGCCTCGGCGACATCTTCGCGGGCACCCTCGTCATCCAGGACCGCACCGCCGCGACCGCGATCCTCCCGCCGCCCGCGCAGATGCCGCCGCACCTCGCGCCCTGGGCGTCCGCGCTCGAGCTCTCCCAGATCTCCGACGACCTCGCCCTCAGCGCCCGCCAGTACCTCCTGCGCTACTGGGAGCTGCTTCCCGAGGTCCGCATGTCGATGGGCGCGTCCCTCCTTGCGCAGTTCGCCGCCGTGCTGTCGCCCCCGCCTCCCCCGGGCAACCCGCCCGAACTGATCCTCACCGCGGTCCTCGCCGAACGCCGCGGCCGCGAGGAGAAGCGCCTCGCCGCCCGCCACGCCCGCCGCATCGACCACCTCCGCCGCACCGGCCAGCACATCCCCTCCGATCCCCCCTCCCACATCCGCCCCTACCTCCCCCCCACCACCGCCTACCTCCCCCACCCCCACCCCTTCCCCCCACCCCAACCCATCGCCCCACCCCCGACCCGCTAACAGGCCCCACCTTCCAGCGCGTCAAGGCAGAACCGTCGCAGCCCGTCAACGGGCCCGCCTTCCAGCACGCCAGAGCGAAACAGTCGCGACCCGTCGACGGGCCCACCTTCCAACGCGTCAAAGCGAGCCCGTCGCGACCTGTCAACGGGCCCGCTTTCGGCGCGTCAAGGCGAGACCGTCGCGACACTTCAACGGGCCCGCCCCTCGATCACGCCGCGCACTGAACGACAACTGGGGGATCACCTCGACGGCGGCGCTGCTCGACATCCAGGAGGCCGTCGCGAACGTGGTAAGGCACGCCCGCACCGAAAGGGGCCCGCGGCGAGTGCCGCGGGCCCCTTTGTCGTGTCTGGGGTCAGGTCAGGGCTTCGGCGAAACGCCAGAGCGAGCCCATCGCGACCTGTCAACGGGCCCGCCTTCCAACGCATCAAGGTGAGACCGTCGCAACCCGTTGGCAGGTCCTCTCACTTGAGCAGGCCGGAGTGAGCTCATCGCCACGGGCATGCGACGCCGAGGCACGGGCCGTGCACGTCAACAGCGCGGGGCATGGGCCTCGGCCGATACGGGACCGCCTTCCAGCGCGTCGGGGCGGGGCCGTCGCGAGCCGGTGACGGGTCCCGCCGTCGAGCGCGCCGAAGCGAGCTCATCGCCCCGGGGCGCCACACGAGGCGCACGCGCGCGCCAGCGGGGCCGTGTTCCCGCGGGGGAGGGCGGGACCGGCGTCCCTGGGGGGTGGGACATGGGGCGGGTTACCGTCGCGGCATGTCAGGACTCACTCCGACGCCGGAGCCCGCGTGGGACGGGCCGGTCGCCCTGTGCTGCTCCTTCGACACCGACGACCACGACGTGATGGCCGTCCTCCTCGGCGACTGGCTCGGCGTCCCGCTCAGCCCGAAGCTGCACCACGCCTGGGAGATCTCCTACGACGCCCCCGGCATCGAGATCTACGCCTACAACGCGGTGTTCCTCTCCGCCCCCGTCTTCCTCATGAACGGCAGCACCGACCTCGGCCTGCGCGACGCCCACACCCTCATGCACTCCCTGCACCGCCGCGCGCTCGCCCACGGCATCGGCCACTTCATCGAGTACACGCGCGACACCGACCCCCCGGACGACGTCCACATCCTCACCGCCCTGGAAGACTTCACCCCCTAACTCAGGACAGCAAGGGACCTGCGCGGGCCCTACGCGACGCGAAACTGAACGCCCGGCCTCAAGGCCCGACGTGCACCGGCACCCCCGCCCGGAGGCGGGGGTCAGGCTGGGACCGCGCCCTGGAAGTTGAGCTGCCAGGAGACCCCGAACCTGTCGTTCACCCAGGTGAACAGCTCACTGAACCCGTAGGTCCCCGCGGGCATCAGCACCGACCCTCCCTCGGCGAGGACGGTCCCGATGCGCGTCACCTCCTCGGCGGTGTCGCACTCGACGAAGAATGACAGCGCCGGGGTGAAGGTGAACGCGTGGTTCACATGGCTGTCGAAGCACCGCACCGACTGGTCGCCGATCCGGAACTCCCCCTGGAACACGCTCCCCTCAGGCCCCGGCCCATCAGCCCCGTACCGATCCATCCGGACGATCTCCGCATCCGGAAAAACCCCCACATAAAGGTTCATCGCCTCCTCGGCGTTCCCCTCGAACATCAAAAACGGCCGCGCCCGCATCACACACCTCCACTTGTTCCCACCGGCGTCCGCACCTCCGTCGAGGCCACTTCAACCCTACGAACCCCCTCTGACAAAACCCGTCCCCCAACCCCCACCCACCAAAAACCCACCGCCCCACCGAAGTTCCACGCCGCCCTCGGCCGAACCCCGAGCCCAACGACCCCGGCGGGAACAAAGCCGTGCGCAATGCCCAACTGGGAGCCGACCCACCCCGACGAACCCTCGGGCCCAACGCCCGGATGGGAACCGGAGCCGGGCAGATACGCGCGCAGCCCGGGAAGGAGCCGACCCGCCTCGGCGAGCCTTCGGGCCCAAGCCCGGTGGGTGTGCGCGCAGCCCGGGCGGGAGCTGACCCGCCTTGGCGACCCTCGGGCCCAACGCCCGGATAGGAAATCGGAGCCGGGCAGGTGCGCGCGAAGCCCGGGAGGGAGCCGACCCGCCTTGGCGAGCCCTCGGGCCAAAGGCCGGGTGGGTGTGCGAAGCCCGGGTGGGAGCCGGCCCGGGCGTCGGGGGTCAGGAGATCCAGGGCGGGGTCTGGAAGGCGTCGCTGCCGGGGAGGGCCGCAGCGGCGCGGGCCGGCGCGGTGACGACGGCGGAGAACCCCGTGCCGGGCGCTGGCGTGATCTGCCGGGTCAGATGCGCCGGAAGGACGACGGTGTCGCCCTCACCGAGCGTCGTGGTCACCTCGGGCGTGGTGACGGTCGCGGACCCGGCGAGGAAGGTCCAGATCTGTTCGGCGTCGATGACGTGCGCGGGCCCGGCGGGCGCGTCGGGCCCCACGTCCACCCTCCAAACGGACGTCGCCGCCCCGCCCAACGTCGGCGACGCGAGGGTCGTCATGGCGGCGGCCGGGGTCTCGGTGAGCCGGGTCTCCCCGGAACGGACGATCTGCATGGCGCTCAGCCCCTAAGATAGACATCTAAGTTGTCCATATAGTCAACCAGGTTGTCTTTTATGTCAAGCGATCCGCCGGGCTTCGACCTCCCGATCCGTCTCCTGCTGGCCTTCCACACCCTCATCGACGCCCTCCACACCCGGATAGCCGAACGCGGCCACCCCGACCTGCGCCCCATGCACGGGTTCGTCTTCCAGGCCGTCGGCCCCGACGGGTGCAGCACCGCCGAACTCGGCCGTCGCCTGGGCGTGACGAAGCAGGCCGCGGCGAAGACCGTCGAGTCCCTGGAACGAATCGGCTACCTCACCCGCTTCCCCGACCCGTCCGACGCCCGCGCCCGCATCGTCCACCTGACCCCCCGAGGCCGCGACGCCCTCGCCGCCTCCGCCGAGATCTTCGACGCCCTCCGCGCCGAATGGGCCAAAACCCTCGGCCCAGAACGCCTCGCCACCTTCGAAGACACCCTTCGCGCCATAACCGCCCAAACCCCCTTCCGCACCGACCTCCCCGGCTGGTTCACCTGACCACCAAAACCACCCCGCACCACGCCATACCGCTAGGGTCATCCCGTGCGTTTCACCCTCTTTGCCGCAATCCTCCTGAGCTGCACGGTTTGCGGCGGCAGCCTCGCGGCACCCAGGATTCCGCCCCCGAATCCGGACGCGTTGACGGCGGTGGCATACGCACTGCCAGACAAGGACTGGGACGCCTTCATCACCGCCCTCAAGAACGCCGACCCTGAGCTCGCCAAAGGCCAACACCGACAGGATCGCGCGTTCCAACGGGCAATACGCACGTGCCGGGCGATCAAGAAGAACCCCCGGCTCAGGGGCGCGGAACTCGCCGTCCATATCTCGCACCGGTTCACCAGCCCGCACGGCGACGTGTCCGTCATCGAGGGAAACCGTCTCGCCGCAGTGCTCACCAAGGCGATCTGCCCCCACATCGCCGCAGGTTAAGGCACCCGCGAGCGCCCCCTACGCACGACCCCGGCCCGTCTTGTGGGGGCGGGCCGGGGTTGTGGGGTGGGTGGGGTCAGGGGCGGAGGCGGGCCCAGATGACTTTGCCGCCGCCCGGTAGCGGGGCGACGCCGCAGGCTTCGGAGAGTGCCTTGACGATCGTGAGGCCCCAGCCGCCGTTGACGTCGAAGTTCTCCTCGCGGAGGTCGAGGTCGCCCGGCTCCAGGGGGACGACGGGCGCGGGCTCGGACGGCATCCCCGGATGTGTGTCGGCGACCCCGAGCAGAACCGCCCCACCCTCGAGATCACACCTGACGTTGACGGTCCCGCCCACCGGCGTCACCGCGACGGCGTTGGCGACGAGTTCGGAAAGGACGAGGTGCACGTCGTACCGCAGCTCCGCGCCGATCGACCAGCCGATCAGCCGCTGCTCGACAAGGCTCCACGCAAGTCCGGCACACGCCTTGGACGCGACCATGTCCTGACAAAGACCGTTCGCCGCCCCTACCGGACGCCCCACGGCCCCCTTCACACCCCACCCCTGACAAGCGGGTGCCCACCGGGGCACAACAGCAGTATCGTCATGCTCACCTCCTCAGCGAGGTAGAGCCGCGCGGCCGGGATCTGGGCCTCAATCCTTCCCCGACCGCGCGGCGGCTTCTCAGATCGCCTCGATTCCCGCGATCCCATGACCACTCACCGCAACATCTGCGATGCTGAGCGACAGCATGCACTGAAATTGCATAGGACGCAATGGGTTGCGTTCTTTATGTCTAACAGACTGATGGGTTTGTCCGATTTCGTACCGCAACGCACGACATTGAATGCAGGGACAGCGCAAAAGGAGGGCTCGATGACGCGGCAGTTCCGACCCCCGACCGCTCGCATCCGCCGCCTCGCGGTCGAGCTCACGGCATTGCGTCAGCAGCGCCGCCTCAGCCGTGACGAAGTCACGAATCGCACCGACATCAACCAGGTCACGCTTTATCGGATCGAAACGGGCAGGGCGCGTCCCCAACTGCGCACCCTTAACGCACTGCTCGAACTCTACGAGGTCCCTGAGCAGAAGCGGGGGCTGCTGAGACGCCTCCTTCAAGAGTCCACGAATCTTTCCTGGCTCCAGAAGTACAGCTCCGGAATCCAGGAGGCATACGGGACGTACATCAGCTTTGAGGCCGAAGCCTACTCAATCCGGACCTTCGAGCCGGTTCTCATCCCCGGCCTCCTCCAGACCGAGGCTTACACGCGCACCCTCACCAAGGCGTTCCACCCGAAGCTCTCAGTCGAGGCGGTCGAGGATCGCGTGGAGATCAGAAAGCGCCGCAAGGAACTCCTGCTCAAGGACGACGCCCCGCAATTCTGGGCGATCATCGACGAGGCCGCACTTCGGCGTGCCGTCGGCAGTCCCGACCTCATGAGGGAACAGGCGGCCTATATTCTCGCCTGCATGGACTACCCGACGGTGACGGTCCAGGTCTTGCCGTTCGCCGCAGGCGCGCATCCCGCCCTCGCGTCATCCTTCGTCGTCCTGGGCTTTCGGGAACCAATCGCCGCAGAGGTCGTCTACATCGAAAGCCTGGCCAGCAGCCTGTTCCTGGAGGAACAAGACATCATCGAGCAACACACCTCGGCCTTCGAACACCTGCGGGCCGTCGCCTCAAGCCCGGCAGCGACCGCCGACTTCCTGGCGACGCTGGCCCGATCCTGATCAAAGGAGTTGACCGTAATGCGCGTTCCTACTTCCACGCCGACCTGGCGCCGCAGCAGCTACAGCTACCCGGAGGGTAACTGTGTTGAGGCTTCCGTGGTGGGTCAGTTCCGCGGGGTGCGGGACAGCAAGAACCCGGGGCAGGGGCATCTGACTGTCTCGGCTGCTGTGTTTGCGCGGTTTTTGGGGGGGATTAAGGGGAGTTAGGGCTTTTCGATGATGCCGCAGGCCAGGCGGCCGCCGGAGTCGCCGGCCTTGAGGGTGTCGGGGTCGGGGCCCGGGGTGCCGTCGGGGGCCTTGTAGCGGTCGGGGACGTTGGCCTGGTTGTCGGCGAGCACGTGGATGATCACCGAGGTGCCGTCGGCGTCGAAGAGCTGGTCGGGCTGGAAGCGGTCGGTGACGGTCGTGGCCGCGCCCGTGCCGTTCTCGTTGATCAGCAGGTCGGGCAGGTCGCCCGTGTGGTGGGCGTGGTCGTGTCCGCCGTCCACATCGAGGTGTGCGCCCGCGCTGAAGAACGGGCTGCCCGTCGCCGGGTCCTTCGATGACGCGTCGCACACGCCCTTCTCGTGCAGGTGCAGCCCGTGGTACCCCGCAGGCAACCCCTTGCCTTCGACGGTGATCCGCACGCCCCCTCCCTCCGCGTCATCCATGGACAACTTCCCGACCTCGGCCCCCTCCGCGCTCCTGATCACGGCGTTCGCCCGCTGATCAAGCGCCGAGGCCGCCGAACCCCCCGTCGCCGCCACACCCGCGACGGCCGTACCCCCCGCCCCCACCGCGACGGCAAGGGCAAGATGCGTCATCCGAAACATGAGAAGTCTCCCCCGATGTGCGTATCTGCACCGACGCCCGAGAAGGACCACCCGGTCCCGGAACCGGAAAACACTCAACGGCTCCCGCGACTCCCCGGACACCTCACCTCAAGTATCGGCCCCGGTCGGCATGCTCCCCCGAACCCCACAGCAAACGTTCAGTCACCCCGTTCCTCCCACCCTCCCCCACCCGATCCGGACCTTTCCCCGCACTTGCCCGCCCCTTGCGCCGCACAACAAGGAGCCTGCCTACCCGGCTCTACAAGTTCGGTGGGGAGTTGAGTTCTGTTAGTTCGAGGTTGGGGGCGGAGAGGAGGATGTCGCCGGCCAGGTGGAAGGAGGTGAGTTCGGCGGTTTCGGGGTCCAGGGATTGCCAGTGTTGTACGGGGAGGGGGCCCAGGTCGGTGGGGTGGTCGGTGGTGGTGAGGAGGGTCCAGCGGCGGGTTACGCGGCGGGCGGCCAGGGAGGGGCCTTCTATGGCGATGAGGGGGGTGTCGGCTGTTTCGCCGGGGTGGAGGTTGAGGGAGCGGGCGATGGTTATGAGGAAGGCTGGGGAGTCGCCTAGGAAGGCGTATGCCTCGGCGGTGTGTTCGGTGCCTTGGGCGTCGGATGCGGTGCGGAGCCAGAGGAGGTCCTTGCCCGCGCAGCCGCCGCGCAGGGTCCAGGGGCCTGAGGTGAGTTCCAGGCGGGCGGGGCGCCAGCGGGAGTCGACGGTGAGATCCACGCGGGTCGTGGACGTGCTCACGTAGCGCCAGCCTGCGGGGCCGGGGGCGCACTGGAAGGACTCGCGTTCGCCGGTCTCCGGGCGGAGGTAGACGCCGCGCGGCATCTAGGAGCCCGATCGCCAGGAGGACAGGTAGTCCGCCTGGTCGGGGGTGAGGGCGTCGATGTCGACGGCCATGGACGCGAGTTTGAGGCGGGCGACCTCGGCGTCGATGTGGTCGGGGACCTGGTGGACGCCGGGGGCCAGCCCCTCGTGGGTCGCGGCGAGCCAGGCGCAGGTGAGCGCCTGGTCGGCGAAGGACATGTCCATGACGGCCGCGGGATGCCCCTCGGCGGCCGCCAGATTCACCAGACGGCCCTCGCAGAGCAGGACGAGCCGTCGGCCGTCCTCCAGCAGGTACTCGTCGGCGTGCGGCCTGACGCGCTGGACGTCGACGGCCAGCCCGGCGAGCCCCCGCACGTCCACCTCGACGTCGAAATGCCCGGAGTTGGCGAGAATTGCCCCGTCCTTCATGACGGCGAAGTGCGCGGTGTTGACGACGTCGCGGTTGCCGGTCGCCGTAAGGAACACGTCGCCGTGCCGGGCCGCCTCGTCCATCGTCTCCACCCGGAAGCCCTGCAGGAGCGCGTCCAACGCCTTCACCGGGTCGATCTCCGTGACGACGACGTGCGCGCCGAACCCGCGCGCGCGCTCGGCGAGGCCCCTACCGCAGTACCCGAACCCCGCGATGACCACGGTCTTGCCTGCGAGCAGCGTGTTGGTCGCCCGGATGACCCCGTCAAGGGTCGACTGGCCGGTGCCGTAACGGTTGTCGAAGAGCCGCTTGGTGGCCGTGTCGTTGACGGCGACGACGGGGAAGCGCAACGCGTCCTCGCGGGCCATCTGGTGCAGCCGCAGGACGCCCGTCGTCGTCTCCTCGCACCCGCCCAGGACGCCGGGGAGCAGGTCGAGCCTTTCGGTGTGCAGGATGTTCACCAGGTCGCACCCGTCGTCCACGACGAGGTGCGGGGCGAGGTCGAGCGCCGCGTGGATGTGCCGGTAATAGGTGTCCATGTCCACCCCAGAGCGGGCGAACACCGAGACCCCGTACGAGACGGCCAAGGCCGCGGCCGTGTCGTCCTGCGTAGACAGCGGGTTGGACGCGGCCACAGCCACCTCCGCACCTCCGGCCTGGAGGGTACGCAGCAGATTCGCCGTCTCCGTGGTGACGTGCATGCATGCCGCGATGCGGAGTCCGTCAAGGGGACGTTCCACCGCGAACCGCTCGCGGATCGCGCGCAGCACCGGCATGGCCCGGTCGGCCCAGTCGACGCGCCGGACCCCGGCCTGGGCGAGGCCGGGGTCCGCGATGTCCGAATCGGTCAAGACGCCAGATACCGGTCAGTACCGGTAGTGGTCGGGCTTGTACGGGCCCTCGACGTCGACGCCGATGTACTCGGCCTGCGCCTTGCTGAGGGTCGTGAGCTTGACGCCCAGGGCGTCGAGGTGCAGGCGGGCGACCTTCTCGTCAAGGTGCTTCGGCAGCACGTACACGCCGACCGGGTACTGCTCGGTCTTCGTGAACAGCTCGATCTGCGCGATCACCTGGTTGGTGAACGAGTTCGACATGACGAACGACGGGTGGCCGGTGGCGCAGCCCAGGTTCATCAGGCGGCCCTCGGCGAGCACGATGATGTTGTGGCCGTCGGGGAAGGTCCAGGTGGCGACCTGGGGCTTCACTTCCTCCTTGACGATGCCGGGGATCTTCGCGAGCCCGGCCATGTCGATCTCGTTGTCGAAGTGACCGATGTTCGACACGATCGCCTGGTGCTTCATCTTCGCCATGTGGTCGGCGGTGATGATGTTGAAGTTGCCGGTCGTGGTGACGAAGATGTCGGCGATCCCGACGACCTCGTCAAGGGTGGTCACCTGGAAACCGTCCATCGCGGCCTGGAGGGCGCAGATCGGGTCGATCTCGGTGACGATGACGCGCGCGCCCTGGCCGCGCAGCGCGTCGGCGCAGCCCTTGCCGACGTCGCCGTAACCGGCCACGACCGCGACCTTGCCGCCGATGAGGACGTCGGTGGCGCGGTTGAGGCCGTCGATGACCGAGTGGCGGCAGCCGTACTTGTTGTCGAACTTCGACTTGGTGACCGAGTCGTTGACGTTGATCGCCGGGAACGCGAGCGTGCCGTTCTTGTGCATCTCGTACAGGCGGTGCACGCCCGTCGTCGTCTCCTCGGTGACGCCCTTGATCGCGGCGGCGGTCTCCGTCCAGCGGCCCGGCGTCTCGGCGATGGTGCGCTTCAGGGTGTCGACGATGATGTGCCACTCTTCGGGGTCGTCCGCGGTGGCGGCCGGGACGGCTCCGGCCTTCTCGTACTCGGCGCCCTTGTGGACGAGGAGGGTCGCGTCGCCGCCGTCGTCAAGGATCATGTTGGGCGGGGTGCCGTCGGGCCAGCGCAGGGCCTGGTCGGTGCACCACCAGTACTCCTCGAGGGTCTCGCCCTTCCAGGCGAAGACCGGCACGCCCTTCGGGTCCTCGACGGTGCCCTCGGGCCCGACGACGACCGCCGCGGCGGCGTGGTCCTGGGTGGAGAAGATGTTGCAGCTCACCCAGCGGACGTCCGCGCCGAGCGCCACGAGGGTCTCGATGAGGACGGCGGTCTGGATCGTCATGTGCAGCGAGCCCATGATCTTCGCGCCGCGCAGCGGCTGTGCCGCCGCGTACTCCGCGCGCACCGCCATCAGCCCCGGCATCTCGTGCTCGGCGAGCTTGATCTCCTTGCGGCCGAACGCCGCGAGCGAAAGGTCGGCGACCTTGTAGTCCATCTTGAAGACTCCTCTGGATAGCTCCGCCGCGAGTCTAGGCCCCCCGGGGCCGCAAGAGCACGCCGGAACCCCCGAACCTGACATAGAATTGTCAGAATGAGGATCACAGAGGCCGCCCAGCGCCTGGGAACCTCCCCACGCATGCTCCGATACCGGGAGAAACTGGGCCTCCTCCCCCCACGCGCGGGCAAGGTCCACCGCCAATACACCGACCTAGACCTACGCGCCGTCTCTCTAGCCCTCTCCCTAGAGCAGCGCTACGACATCGGCCCCTCAGAACTGGCTTTCGCCCTCCGAGTCCTCGCCGACCCCGAAACCCGCACCCGCGTCCAAGACCTCGGCGAACGCCTAGGCCGCCTCACCCCCCACCGCACCCGCGCCCTCGACTTCGACCAGGCCAAAGCCCAACGCCTCCTCCACCGCCCCCGGTGACACCGGACGTCATCCGGCCCGGAGTTCGACCTCCTCGGCGTCGGCGTCGCCGAGGGAGATCACGAAGCGGACGCCCATGGCCCTGCCGATGCGGTCCAGCATGTCCAGCGTCGGCACCCCGCCGCCCAGCTCGATCCGCGACAGCGCGGGCTGGCTGATCCCGGCCCCCTGCGCCACCTCGGCCTGGGTGAGGTTCCGCGCGATCCGAATCTCACGCAGCCGGTCTCCAAGGTCCAGATCCCGAACGGCCCGCGCGTACTCGGGATGCTCCTCGACCTCGCGAAGCCGCCCCTCCCGCACAGCCCTCCACGAACCGTGTCCACCCATCACAACCTCCTGTCGAAAACATGAGTGCAGGTCATGTCGTGCTCAGCCTTACAAACCCGCATAGCCGCCACGGCCCTCCCCACGTCGTCATGCTGCGCGCCGTCCCGTGTCTTGGCGAAAACCGTGAGGAGCACGATCATGCGCCCCCGGGCTTCCAGAAGGTGATCCGCCATGAGCGCTCCCCCAGGATGATTCGGAGTTCAGCCACGCCTTCACGGAGACTCTTGACGTGGTGGCCGTCAGCCACGCCTCCCCGGATTACCAGGCAGCGATCGACCTTGGCCAGTACCCGCTGGTAGTGGGCGAACGGCAGGGCGGCCAGCCATGCCTCCACTTCAGACTCCAGAGCGATCTCGAACATATCCTCGATGGTATATATCCTCAATGGTATATGAGGGGTGTTCGAGAGCACCAGCCTTGAGATTCTGTCCGGTCGGCCCTAGGGAGGGGGTCAGGGTTGGCCTGGGGTTACCAGGCCGGATTCGTAGGCGAGCATGACGGCTTGGGCTCGGTCGCGGAGGCCGAGTTTGGTGAAGACGCGGGCCACGTGGGTTTTGACGGTGTGTTCGGAGACGACGAGGTGGGTGGCGATTTCGGCGTTGGAGAGGCCGCCGGCCATGAGGACGAGGACTTCGTTTTCGCGGGCTGTGAGGGTGGAGAGGGCGGCGGGTGGGGTGAGGCGGGTGCGGCGTTGTTTGGCGAACTCGCGGACCAGGCGCGCGGTCACCTGGGGGGCCAGGAGGGCGTCGCCTCTTGCGACGATGCGGACCGCCGCTACCAGGTCGGCGGCTGTGGCGTCCTTGAGGAGGAAGCCTGACGCGCCCGCAGACAACGCGTCGTAGACGTGTTCGTCGATGTCGAAGGTGGTGAGGATAAGGACGCGCAGGTTCTCCGTGCCGGGGTCGGAAAGGACCCTGCGGGTCGCCTCGATGCCGTCCATGCGCGGCATGCGGACGTCCATCACCATGACGTCGGGACGGTGCCTGCGGGCCAGCTCGACGGCCTCGGCGCCGTCCCCCGCCTCACCCACGACGGTGATGTCCTCCTGCGCGCCGAGCAGGGCCGCGAAGCCCGCGCGGACGATCGTCTGATCGTCGGCGACGACCACCCGGATCATGACGCCTCCCCTTGCCGGTCGCCCCGATTGTTCCAGCCGATCGGCCGCCTGGCACCGGTAAGCGCCCGCGGATCGGCGTTCAGGAGCCGAAGGGCAGGTCGGCGGACACGTCGAAACCGCCGTCGGGGGCGGGTCCGGCGCGGAAGTCGCCGCCGAGCATCGTCGCGCGCTCGCGCATGCCGATGAGGCCGTGGCCGCCGCTGGTCGGGAGCGGGAAGCCGTCGACCCTGGTCTGCGCCACCCCCGCCGACGCGTTGTGGACGCGTACGGCGAGCCTGTCCGGGTGGTAGGTGAGGTCGATCTGGACGGGCGCTCCCGGCGCGTGCCTGCGCACGTTCGTCAGCGCCTCCTGCACGATCCGGTAAGCCGACAGCTCAAGGGTCGCCGAGAGGGGCTGTTCGTTGCCGCGCACCGAAAGCGAAGCCGCTCCTCCCGCGCCCCGATGCTGGTCGAGGAGGTCGCCTATCCGGTCGAGCCTGGGCTGGGGCGTCACCTCGCCGTCGGCCGGCGCGTCCGAGCGCAGGACGCCGAGCAGCCTGCGCATCTCCACCAGCGCCTCACGGGCGGTGTGCGCGATCTCGGCGTACCCTTCGCGCGCCTCGTCCGACAGAGACGGCATCGTGTAAGGCGCGGTCTCGGCCTGCACCGCGATCATCGACACCGAGTGCGCGACGACGTCGTGCAGCTCCCGCGCGATCCGCGCCCGCTCCCGCATGACGGCCTGGTCGCGCTGCGCGTCACCCAGCGCCTGCAGGGTCTCGGTGCGCTGCTCGCGCGCCTCGGCCTCGGTCGCCTGGACCGTCCTGCGCGCGTCCCCCAGCCCGATCGCGCCGATGACGGCGGCGACCGCGGCGGGCCACGGGATCGCCGAAAGCCCGGTTCCCGCGACGTAGACGACCCCGACGACCATGAGCGAGGTAACCGCGAGCACCCCCGTCGACGCCCTAGGCAGCGCCTGCGCGAGCAGGTACAGCATGCACAACGCGGCGGCCATGGTCGTCACAAGGAACGCCTGCCCCGAGAGCAGCGACGCCGCCGTCGCGCCCAGCACGATCGCCGCGGCCGGCTTCAGCACCTCGCGCCGCCACACCATCGGCAGCGTCGCGGCGACGGCGAACGCCCCCTGGACGCTCATGACGTCCGACGTGTTCGTCCCGACCTCGTACACGGCCGCGAGGGTCAGCAGCAGCCCTGTGACCGGCGCGTACCCCCACGAGGACGAGAACCGCTGCCACGCCGCGATCCACCTGGGCGCGGGCCCCTCCGGGGCGGCCTGCGGCGTGATCATGGTCCCGTACGGCCCGTACGCGGCCGCCGGGGGCGCGGGCGGCTGTCCGTAGAGCCTGGCCATCACCTTGTCCTGGAGCGGCTTGAGAAGCCGTCCCAGCCCCTCGAGGACCCACAGCAGCAGCTGGCCGACGGCGGCCACGCCGCGCCCAGACAGCCGCCACAGATGTTCGGCCGCGCCCGTCCCGAGTGTCTTCTCGCTGCTCACGCTGCCATCCTCGCCGGGTTTCTGGCTGTTCGCCTCACCTTAGGGTGCGATACCCGATGCGCCGGTCCGCCTTGAGGATGACGCCGAATCGACCCCGTCGGGGGACGTGGAATGAATGCGCGGCTTCTACCGTTGGACACAGAGAGCAGGAGATGGGGGTCTCCGTAAGCTCCCGCCCACCGGATTCGGGGGAACCGATGGGCGGGGGCTTCGCTCGACAGACGGCGTCGGAAGGCTATGGCCTCCGGCGCCGCTTCCTTATGCGCCGGCGTCCGCGCCCGGCTTGTGCTTGTCGAGGTCGGGCTCGAGGTAGATCAGCCGCGCGACCGGGACCAGGTCCCTGACCTTGCCCTCGGCGGCGTCGATGGCCCGCGCGATCTCCACCGCGGTGTCCTCACCGCCGACCGCGATCTTGGCCGCGACCAGCAGCTCCTCCGGGCCGAGGTACTGGGTGCGCAGGTGGATCACCCGGTCGACCTCGGGCACCGACTCCAGCGCCGCGATGATCTCCTTGTCGGTGGCCTCGCCCGCGCCCTCGCCGAGCAGCAGGCTCTTGGTCTCGACCGCGAGGATCACCGCGATGACGGCGAGCAGGACGCCGATGGAGATGGTGCCGAGCGCGTCCCACATGCCGTCGCCGGTGATGACGGCAAGGCCCACACCGAGCAGCGCGAGGATGAGGCCGACCAGCGCGCCGAGGTCCTCAAGGAGGACGACGGGCAGCTCGGGGGCCTTGGAGCGCCGGATGAACTCCCACCACGAGCGGTCCCCGCGCACCGCGTTGGACTCGACGATCGCGGTCCGGAAGCTGAAGCTCTCCAGGATGATCGCGATGATCAGGACGCCGAACGCCCACTGCGGCGACTCGACCGGGTGCGGGTCCTGGAGCTTGTGGACGCCCTCGTAGATCGAGAACACCGCGCCGACGGTGAACAGCACGAGCGCGACGATGAAGGCGTAGAAGTACCGCTCACGGCCGTAGCCGAACGGGTGGTCGGCGGTCCGCGCCCTGGTGGAACGCTTCTTGCCGACCAGCAGCAGCGCCTGGTTGCCGGAGTCGGCGACCGAGTGGATGGACTCGGCCAGCATCGACGACGAACTCGTGAACACGTAGGCCACGAACTTGGCCACCGCGATCCCCAGGTTCGCCGCGAGTGCCGCGACGATCGCCTTGGTTCCGCCTTCTGCTGACATGTTGGTAGATCCTCGCTTCGAATTTCCGTGCGCGCGGGGACGGGTGTCGGTTCCACTCCCAGCGCCAAGGCCAGGTAAACGGACACATAGTCGCACAAGAGGGGGCGCGCGGGGCTCAGGAGGTTCGTGCGGCGATCTCGGCGCGGGCGGGCACGGGCGTCGGGTCCTTGCCGAGGGCCAGCGCGAGGTAGACCGAGGCGTAGTCGGCGAGGCACAGCAGCGAGGCGGCGCGCTCCAGCGGGTGGCCGCCCTCGCCGGACAGCACGCTCACCGCGATCCCGCGCGCGGCGGCGGTCTCCGCGACGGGCTCGCGCGCGGCGTTCCCCTCCTCGGAGAGGAACACCAGGTGGACGGCCGATTCCGGGTCCTCGGTGCGGTCGCGGAAGAAGTCGTCGGCGTCGGGGGCTGCGGCGTCCAGGGAGCCGGGCAGCGGAAGCGCGACGGCCACCTTGGCGTTGTCGGCCAGCTGCGCGGCAAGGCGGCGGGCCGCGGCCAGCTCAAGCGGGGTGCTCCCCCACGGCATCGGCAGCGTGCCCGAAAGGTCGAGGGCGAGCTGTTTCGCCGGATTCACAAAGGGTTCACCCGAAGGACGGCACCTGTGCGCGACGTCCTCAAGCCGCAGGGCGGCGGCCTCGATCGCCTCATCAGGGGCGGCGACGAGGCCGAGCCCGCGGAGCACGAGCAGCACCGGCACGATCTGCGCCCACAGCAGGGCGCGCACCGGACCCGTCGGGGGCGGGAGCGGCACGTAAAGCAGCCGGTTCTGGGTGGCGAGCGAGCGCAGCCGCGCGTCCGCCGGCCCGACCCCGACGACGGCCGCGCCCCGCCTTACGGCCTGCGCGGCGAGGTCGAAGGCCGCGTCGCCAAGCGCGCACACGAGGTCGTTGCCGCCGATCCAGCCGGGCAGGACGTCGCCGTCCACGCACAGCACGGGCACCGGACAGCCCGACCCGCACAGCGCCGCGACGACGTGACCGGCGTCACCGGGCCCGGTGATGATCACCGCGCGGGGCCGGCCCGCGCCCTGCAGCGCCTCGGCAAGGCCCGCCTCGGCCGTCAGCGCGACGGCCTGGCGCACATGCGCCGCGCCGGAGGCGACGAGCCGGAGCATGCCGCCCCGGTCGGCCGCCTCTAGCGCCGCCGGGTCGTCGAGCGCGCCCGCCGCGGGGGTCATGCCCGGGGAGCCCTCGCCTCGTCGACCAGCAGGACGGGGACGCCCTCGTCGGTGACCGGGTAGACGTTGCCGCACTCGCCGGAACAGACGAGCTCACCGCCCTCGGCGCGCAGCGCGCCACGGCAGGCCGGGCAGGCGAGGATCTCCAGGAGCCACGCGTCGATCTTCACTTTGCCTCCTCGGTGCGGACGATCGACAGGACCTCGTCCCGGATCGCCGCCATGGTCTGCCCGTCTCGCGCCTCGGCGTTGAGTCGGAGCAGCGGTTCGGTGTTGGACGCGCGCAGGTTGAACCACCAGCCGTCGCCCGTGAACGTGGTGCCGTCGAGCTCGTCCACGGTGACGCCGTCGCGCGCGGCGAAGACCGCGCCGACCCTGGCCACCGCGGCGGCCTGGTCGGCCACCTCGCTGTTGATCTCACCAGAAGCGACATACCGCTCGTATGACGCCAGAAGCGAGGAAAGCGTTCCGTTCTGCTCGCCGAGGGCGGCCAGCACGTGCAGTGCGGCGAGCATCCCCGAGTCGGCGAACCAGAAGTCGCGGAAGTAGAAGTGCGCCGAGTGCTCGCCGCCGAAGACCGCGCCGACGTCGGCCATGGTCTGCTTGATGAACGAGTGCCCGACGCGGGTGCGCACCGGCACCCCGCCGTTCTCGGCGATGATCTCCGGCACTGCCGCCGAACAGATCAGGTTGTGCACGACGTGCGCGCCCGGGTACTTGGCAAGCTCGCGCTCGGCCACCAGCGCGGTGATCGCCGACGGGGAGACGATCTCGCCCCGCTCGTCAACGGCGAAGCAGCGGTCGGCGTCGCCGTCGAAGGCGAGGCCGAGATCGGCGTTGTGCGCGCGGACTGCGGCCTGGAGGTCGCGCAGGTTCTCCGGCTCGATCGGGTTCGCCTCGTGGTTGGGGAACGAGCCGTCGAGCTCGAAGTACAGCGGGACGACGTCGAGGGGAAGGCCCGCGAAGACCGCCGGGACGGTGTGGCCGCCCATGCCGTTGCCCGCGTCCACGACGACCTTGAGCGGGCGGATGCCGGAAAGATCTACGAGGGTCTTCAGGTGGGTGGCGTAACCGGCGAGCAGATCACGCTGCTCGACCTTGCCGACGGGCCCGTCATGCGCGGGCACCCCTGCGGCGACGAGATCACGGATGTCGCGCAGCCCGGTGTCCTGCCCGATCGGCCGCGCGCCGGAAAGGCACATCTTCATGCCGTTGTAGCGGGCCGGATTGTGACTCGCGGTGAACATCACGCCGGGCAGCCCGAGGCTCCCGCTCGCGTAGTACAGCAGATCCGTGGACCCCAGCCCGGCCTCGAGAACGTCGGCCCCTTGCGACGTCACCCCGCGCGCGAAGGCCGCCGCCAGAGGGCCGGAAGACTCCCGCATGTCATGGGCGGTCACCACCCGAACAGCGCCGGTGACCCGGACAAAAGCCGCACCGGTCGCCTCGGCGATCTCCTCGTCGAACTCGTCCGGAACCACGCCCCGCACGTCATACGCCTTGAAGATCTTGGCGAGATCGCCCACGTCGGGTGTCCCTCCGGCTCGTTCCGAACTTGGACTTCGAGCCTAGTTGATTGCGCCGCCCCCGGCGTCGCAGCGATCACGCTCCCGCGAGCAACCGCGCGAGAATGCCTGGAGAGCGTTCACCCCGGAAGGTTCCACCTCAGCCGGGGCCACGGACTCCGAGCGGAACTCCCCGCAAAAGGGTTCCAGCTAAGCCGGGGCCACGGCCTTTGAGTGGAAGACCCCAGAGTGATTGGGCGCGTCGCCGTCTGGACCGGAGGTCTGTGAGCCGCCAGGCGAGCAGGCCGGAGGGAAGACGGCGACTTCCCGGCGCCCAATCACCGGCCGAGCGGAGCGAGGCCCAAAATTACGCCCCGCTTGCCTACGGCTCGGACCGTAGGACTCTTAGGTGGCCTCGGCGGCCTATTTCGGTGCCCTGGCCTACGGGTTCGGTGCCGGGGGCGGCGGGGCGGGCGGCTTCGCGGACGGCGTCGGCGAGGGCCTCGAGGTCGTCGGTGGAGGGTTGGTCGGGGGTGTCGTCGGCGGGCAGCCGCAGGAGTTCCCAGCCCATGGGGGCGGTCAGGCGGTCGGCGTGCTCGGCGCACAGGTCGTAGCAGTGCGGCTCGACGTACGCGGCTAGCGGACCGAGGACCGCGGTGGAGTCGCGGTAGACGTACGTGAGCGTGAAGACAGCAGACGCTTTGCACGCGGTGCGGGAGCAGATGCGGACGGGGCTCACGTTGGCTGAACGTACGCCTTTCCGGCCCGCATCGCCAGTATCCGCGTGATCGTGTCTCGCGTTTCATCTAATACGTCAACAAATCGGTCGGCCGTTTCCCCGGCTTCCGTCCCGCCGGATGCCCGCTGAACTCCGGGAACGCCGTGTGCCACGGGGGTCGCGGCGTCGGGAGGCCCGCGCCCGCGCGCGTAGACTGCCCGCGTGAGGAGAGTCAAGCGCCGCGACCGGCACGGCAGGGGCCTGCGCGGCCCGCTGGCCCCGCCCGAGGTGCCGATCTCCCTCACCCGCGCCGAGAAGTTCGACGACCTGGTCCGCGAGGAGGTCCAGCGGGTCGTCGCCCCTTGGCGGGAGCGGCTCGCGGGCGTCGAGTTCGCGGTCGAGGACATCCCGCCCGCCGACGCCGCGGCGACCCAGGTCCCGCTCGGCGTCACCAGGACCGTCGGCGGCGTGCCCAGGGTGGTGGTGTTCCGGCGTCCCCTCGAGGCCAGGGCGGGCAAGGACGGCAAGGGCGAGCGCGAGCTGGTCAGGCTGATCCACGACGTCGTCGTCGACGAGGTCGCGCAGCTCCTCGGCCTCGACCCGGACGACGTGGACGAGCCCGAAGACGAGTAGCCGTCAGGGCACGACGGACGTCAGCGACCCCGACACGGGCGGGAGAACGATCTCCAGCGGCGCGGGGAACAGCGTCCGTACCGTCAGCTGTTCACGCTGCCCGGCCTTCAGGCTGAGCAACCGCGCCCCGTAGACGGGCCCGGAACCGGCCAGCGGCGTCACCCGGACCGCCCCCTCCGTCAAAGGCACCTCGACCGTGCGCCCAGCGGGGATCTTGACCTCGGTCGGCGTCCCCGGCCCCGACGCCGTCAGCGGCACGACCCTGACCACCGCATCCTTCTCCGGGGCCGTGAGGACGATCCTGGCGGCCTCGCGGCTCTTCTTCGCACCCGAGGAGCCGGACGCGGGGACCACGGCCCCCAGCGCCGACGTGCCGCCGTCCAGGGGGATGCCCGCGCCGCCGAGCGCGAGATCGTAGCCGCCCGAGGCGAACCCGGCGACGATCTTCCGGTTCGAGGTCAGCTCGATCGTCGCGGGACGGCCGCCCAGGGAGGACTCGAGGTCGAGCGGGATGACCGTGCGGGCGGGCACGTCGAGGACGTCCTGGCCCTCGGGGACGAACGCGCCCTCGGCGGTGATCGCGCGGATCGTCACGCGGGCGTCGGAGCCGCCGGGAGCGCCCACGTACAGGGTGCGCTTCCCGCTGCCGCCCGGCACCCCGGGGACGATCGCGCGCAGGGCCGGTTCTGCGGTCGGGGTCGCCCAGTCCGCGCCGCGCGCGCCCACGTCGGCGCGGACGGCGGCGGCGACGCGGCCGCTCGTCGCGGTGACCCTGAGCGCGAGCACGTCGACGTCGGAGGCGATCATGCCGAGCCCTTCGAGCGACTCGCCGATCTTGATCACGCGGGTGCCGTGCGCGGGCACGTCGAGGGACTTGCCGTCGGTGGTGTCGAGGGACCCGTCGTCTGAGACGGCGTCGAGGTCGATCGTCGCGGGGACGTCGTCCACGTTGGTCACGTGCAGTTCGAGCGGGCCGGCGCCGGGCCCCGGGGTGACGAACCAGTGCTCGGTCGAGGGCGCGGTGCAGGGCGCGGAGGCGAGCCCCTTCTTGCCCGCGACGGTGTGGGCGGCCTCAAGGCCCGCCGCCACGGCCCCCTCCGCCCGGACCACGAGCGCGCTTCCCCGCTTGACCTCTCCGGTGAACAGCGCGGACGCCGTGGGCACGTCGGCCACGGCCTTGCCTTCGGCCTTCCCGTCGAGCGCGGTGACGGAAGCCGACCCCTGGCCTTCCCCGCCCGACACCACCGACAGCCGGGCCGTCTGCTCGGCGGCCGGGCACGCGGCGAGGGCCGTCCCGACGGGGACCGTCGCGCCCTTGAGCGCGGAAGGCTCCCCCGGACGGGTCAGCGCAGCCGACCCGTACAGGGCGGCGACCGCCACGAGGATCGAGGCGGCGACCCCGTACCGGTTGCCCGCGACGATCGTCGCCACGTCGAGCACCTTGTCGAACACGACCTTGGCGAACGCGCCGCCCCGCGCCGCCATGGAGACGCCCTCGGCCTCCCCCGGCTCGGCCGTCTTGGCGCGCGGCCCCGATCCGATGCGGGTGACCCCGTCATCCTCGGGTGTGACGTCCTCGGAGGCCGGAGCCTCGGGGTTCAACCAGGTCGCCTCAGCGGGCCGCCTGCCACGCCCGCCCGTCGCCCGGCGTCTGCCGAGGCCGCCGCCGAGCGGCGTGCGCTTCTTCCCCCGGCTCACGGCTGAGCCCCCACGGGCTCGGACGGCTCCGCCGAAACGGTCTCGGAAGTCCCCTCGAACCGCTGCTCGGGCACCCAGGCGGCGGCAGCGCCGCGCCGACGGCCGAGACGCCGCCCGCGCCTGCCCCGCACCGGCGCCTCACCGCCCGGAAGCGCCAACACCACGACGAGCAGGAACAGCACGCCCTGCACGATCGACCAGGCCGTCCACAGCCGCTCCCCGCGTTCGAGCACGAAGGTCCCGCCGCTCTCCGGCACGTCCCATCCGGCCGCCCACCCGTCGACGGTGACGGCCTTGGCCGCCTTCCCGCCCACGCTCGCCTCCCAGCCCCCGGCCGACTCCGCAAGCACGACCTTGCGCCCGGCTTCGCCGGCCGGAAGGTCGACCCTTGCCTCCACCGCACCGGAACGCAGCGGGGTGATCGCCCCTCCTTCGCCGACGAGCATCAGCCGCGCCCCCGGCTCGGTGAGCCGCCAGACAGCGAAGTCGTGGCTACGGCTCAGCCGGGTCAGCCCGGGCAGGCCGTCGAGACGGCGCAGCAGCCGTTCGGCGCTCTCCGGCCGCTCCCTGCCCTCCTGGGTGAACTGCAGGTACACGAACTGGACGCCGAAGTGGTTGAGCCCCTCGGTACCGCGCCCCGCAGCCAGGTCGGCCACCAGACGCGCAAGGCGGCGAGCCGTCTTGTCCTCGGGCTTGAAGTCCTCGTCTCCGAACGCCGGTGACGGCCCGCGCAGGAGGCTGTAGGCGATCGCGTCGCCGCCGTCGTGGTCGAGCACGAGGGTGCGCGCCCTGGTCTCGGCGTTGACGGCCGTGACGAACGCGGGCAGCGCCTCCTTCTGGGTCTTGCCGACGGGCCCGTCGACGCCGATGCCGATCCAGGCGAGCGCGGCCAGCGCGGGCGTGGACACCGCGATGAGGACCGCCCCTGCCGCACCGAACCGGTACTTCCAGGTGCCCGTGGACACCAGCTCGACCGAGCGTTGCAGCCCCGCGCACGCCGCCAGGATGAGCCCGCCCGTCGCGAACGCCAGCGGCACCCCCGGCCAGCCCGGCGCGCCCTCGCCGGGGGCCTCGGTGACGACGACGGCCGAGACGGCGATCGCGGCGAGGAACCCGAACAGGATCAGCATCCACCCGCCCATGACGGCGGTGCGGCGGCTGCGCAGCGGCAGCGCCGCGACGGCCAGCGCGAGCAGCCCTGCCGTCGCCCACCCGAGGTCGGTGCCCGGCCCGCCCGGGTCGAGGGTGAGGATCGACAGGCCGGTCAGGCTCTGGTCGACGAGGTCGGGCCGGTGCAGCCCGACCTCGAGCAGGAACCGCGACGGGTGCGCGAGCAGCTGGAGCGTGGTCGGCAGGAGCAGCAGCGGCGGGACGGCCAGCGCGATCGCGAGGTCGATCCCGCTGACGATCTTCGACCCGAGGTAGGACAGCCCGCCGAGGATGAGCAGCAGCAGCCACGTCAAAGGCACGAACGCCATCGCGACGGTCAGCAGCAGCGCAAGGCCCCACGCCGCACGCCTGGCCTGACGCGCGTCCACCCTCCCGCGCGGCTCACGCAGCACCCGCGCGCCCAGAAGGCCGATGAGCGGAAGCAGCACGTACACCACACAGGTACCGACCCGCCCGGACGCGATCGCCCCGGTGACCACAGGCAGCACCGCGTACGCGATCGCCGCCCACACCCGGATGGCGCTCGCCGGGACCCGGCTGCGACGCAGCAGCCGCGCGGTCCGCTTCCCGGCCGGAAGGCTCGTCGGGATAAGCCGCTTCGCGGCCAGGTACGCGGTGAGCCCCGCGAGCGGCACGCACCCTACGAGCACCGCCATGACCGCCAAGGACGGCTTGCCGAGGGTGAGCACCGACAACGCCGCCAAGAACGGCAGATAGGGAGGCGAGGCGTCCGCCGAGCCGAGGCCGACGGGATGCCATCCGGCCCAGTACGTCGCCCACAGGTCGCCCGTGCTCCCCCACGCCGGGACGAGCGCGCCCCCACCGAGCTGCCCCTGGGAGCCGAGCAAAGACCGTTCCGCGAGGAAGGCCACACACGACAGCACGAGCAGCACGACCGCGCTCGGGTGGGCGAGAATCCGCCGGATGACGCCGAAGCTCCGCTCCCGCAGCGGGATGTGCTCCTCCTCGGCCTCCACCGGGTCGAGGCCGTACTCGGTCGGCGCGATCAGCGCGCCGAGCCGCTCGGCGAGCCTGCGCAGGGTCACCCACTGCGGCTGGAAGCGCCGGACCGACCGGTAGACGCGCGCCCTGCCCTCGGTGCGCCCCGAGCGCAGCGCGCGCAGCTTGAGCGGCGCGGAGACCACGTCCTTGACGGCGTCGACCTCGTCGCGCAAAGCCATCGGCTTCTTGGCCAGCGCGAGCAGCGTGACGCGCAGCAGCGAGCCGAACAGCAGCCGCAGCAGCGACCCGAACGCGTGCCTGGCCGGGAGGTTGGCCAGCAGCGCCCACATGGCGTTGCGGCGGTCGAGGCGGCGCGGCGCGACCGGCGACGGCCTGCCCCCGCGCGCGGCGGCCTCGGCGTGGTAGACCAGCGCGTCGCTGACGGCGATGACCCGGTGCCCGGCCGCGTGGACCCGCCAGCCGAAGTCGACGTCGTCGCGGAACAGGCCGAAGCGCTCGTCGAGGCCGCCGGTGTGGTTCCACACGTCGCGGCGGACCAGCATGCCCGCGGTGCTGACGGCCATGACCTCGTGGACGCCGTCGTGCTGGCCCTGGTCGAACTCGCCGCGGTCGACGCCGGTGAAGCGGCGGCCCTGGCCGTCGAGGGCGACGCCGAGTTCCAGCAGGAGGCGGCGGTCGTCCCAGTCGCGCAGCTTCGGTCCGGCGAGGGCCACGTTGGGGTCGGCGTCGGCCTGCAGGAGCAGGTTCTCCAGGGCGGTCGGCGCGGGGGTGGAGTCGTCGTGCAGAATCCACACCCACTCGACGGCGTCGGCGGCGTCCACCTCCATGGCGGCGGCCGGGGTCTTCAGCGCGGCGGCGACGGCGGCGGCGAAGGGCACGTCGCGGTCGAGGGTGAGCAGGTTGCCGGGGCCGACGACGCCGGCGACGATCGCGGGCCCGGTGTCGGTGCTGCCGGTGTCGGCGATGACGAGGCGCTGGATGCGGCGGGTCTGGCTGAGCAGCGCCTTGAGGGTCTCGGGCAGCCAGCGCGCGCCGTCGTGCATGACGAGCACGGCGGTGACCACATGCCGGTCGAGTCCAGGCGCCACGGGCTGCTCATTCGGGTGGGGTGCGGGAGCGAATCTTGTGCGACAAGGCGACAGCCGCGCGGACCTCGGTCCACGCGGCTGCTTACTCTACTGTGACCGCCCGGTCTCGGTCAGCGCCGGGACGATCCACGCCCGACGCGGCCGGAGAACCGGCCGGAATGTCACAGTAAGTCCTTGATCACGGTCGGTCCTTGCTGCGGTCCGATCAGACGGCGGCGCGCTTGAGTTTGCGCCGCTCCCGCTCCGACAGGCCACCCCAGATCCCGAAACGCTCGTCGTGCTGGAGCGCGTACTCCAGACATTCCGCGCGCACCTCGCATGCCCGGCACACTTTTTTGGCCTCTCGGGTCGAGCCGCCCTTCTCCGGAAAGAACGCTTCCGGATCGGTCTGAGCGCACAGGGCGCGCTCCTGCCAGCCCGACTCCTCACCTTCATCTGTGCCGTGCGCCAGCGGGATCACGATCTCGCCCACGCGCACCTCCTAGCCGCCCCCGTAGAGCCCCCCGGTCAGAACTACACACTCGAAATTACACGTGTGTAGTCCCCCGTGCGTCAAGCGGTAGGGGCCACGGGTGGGGTGAACTATGGGTTATCCGGGCGAAGCGCGCCGCTCCTGGAACTGATTATTGCGGGCCTTGATCCCCGCGATACCAGTTCTGGTCACTCTGCTGGGGCTGCTGGGGCTGTCCGGCGGCGTCGTCGCCGAACTGACGGGTCCAGCCGCCCGGGTCCTGCTGCGGCTGCTGGCCGTACTGCGGCTGGCCCTGAGCGGGCTGTCCCGGCTGCGCGGGCTGGCCGTAGGCGTCGGACTGGCCGTACTGCTGGCCGGGCTGCCCGTACTGGCCCTGGGCGTACGGGTCGGCCGGAGCGGAGTGCTGCGGGGAGTACGGGTCCTGTCCTGGCTGGGCCGCGGGCTGCTGCGCGCCGGGCTGCGCGTACGGGTCCTGGACGCCGTACTGCGGCTGCCCGTACTGCTGCGGCTGCTGGCCGTACTGCTGCTGCTGCTGGGCGTACGGGTCGGCGTAAGGCTGCTGGCCGTACACCTGGCCGGGGACCTGCGCGGGACGGGCCGGCTGGAACGTCTTGAAGTTCAGGAAGACGTAGTAGCCCGCGCCCGCCGAGATCGCGATCTTGCTCAGGCCGAAGAAGAACGCGGCCGCCTTGTCGCCGCCGCTCGCGTACTCGGAAAGGAGGCCGGCGAACAGGGTGATGACGCCGAGGGCAAGGCCCACGCCGACGACCGCGAGCGCCCCGGTGACGATCGTCTTGGCCGCCGCGGACGGGGCCGGGCTCGTCGCGAGCAGGACCGCGCCGACCACGAGCGCCGCAAGGATGAATCCGGTGAAACTGCCCACCGCGCCGTAACTCTCACCGAACGCGTTCGACGTGAACGCGGCGCCCGCGAACAGCGAGATCAATCCGGCGAGAACCTGGACGGCGGCGGCTCCGAGCAGCAGATACGCGGCGGGTTCCCGCAGCCGCTGCAACGCTTCGGTGTTCACTGGATCACTCCATAATGGGGTATTTGGGCGGCTCATCCCGGGCGCGTAGCGTATCGCAGGGATGGAAGACTTGAACCGTGAAAATCGTGGTTCTGGCCGGAGGGATAGGCGGGGCGCGCTTCCTGCGCGGACTCAGGGCGGCGGCTCCGGACGCCGACGTTACGGTCATCGGCAATACCGGTGACGATATCCATCTGTTCGGGCTGAAGGTCTGTCCCGATCTGGACACCGTGATGTACACCCTGGGCGGCGGCATCAACGAGGAGCAGGGCTGGGGAAGGACCGACGAGTCGTTCAAGGTCAAGGAGGAGCTCGCCGCGTACGGCGTCGAGCCCACCTGGTTCGGCCTCGGCGACCGCGACTTCGCCACCCACATCGTCCGCACCCAGATGATGGACGCCGGGTACCCGCTGTCGCAGGTCACCGAGGCGCTGTGCCACCGGTGGCAGCCGGGCGTGCGGCTGATCCCGATGACCGACGACAGGGTCGAGACCCATGTCGTCATCGAGGACGAGAAGGGCAAACGGGCCATCCACTTCCAGGAGTGGTGGGTGAAGATGCGGGCGTCGGCTCCGGCGCTGGCGATCACGCCCGTGGGGGCCGACGAGGCCAAGCCCGCGCCGGGGGTCCTTGAAGCGATCGCGGAGGCGGACTTCGTGCTGCTGCCGCCGTCGAACCCTGTGGTGAGCGTCGGGACGATCCTGGCGATACCGGGTATCAGGGACGCGCTCAAGGCCAAGATCGTCGTGGGGGTCTCGCCGATCATCGGCGGCGCGCCTGTGCGCGGTATGGCGGACGCCTGTCTTAGCGCGATCGGGGTGGAGACGTCTGCGGCGGCCGTAGCGGGGTTCTACGGGCCTGCGCTACTGAACGGCTGGCTTGTGGCGACCGAGGACGGGCCGCACTTCGCGTCGCCGGGGCTCGAGGAGGTCGTCGTGCGGTCGCGGCCGCTGCTGATGTCCGACCCGGAGGCGACGCGTGCGCTTGCCGCCGCGGCCGTGGACCTCGCGGTCGAGCTGTCCGGGGAGGGCGCGTGAGCATCGAGATCATCGGGGTTCCGGGGATTCCGGAGATCAAGCCGGGGGACGACCTCGCGGCGTTGATCTCGGGGGCCTTCCCCGGGCTGCGCGACGGCGACGTGGTCGTCGTCACGTCGAAGATCGTCAGCAAGGCCGAGGGGCGGATCGTCAAGGCCGACGACCGTGAGGCGGCGATCGACGCCGAGGCCGTCCGGGTCGTCGCGCGGCGGGGGCGGACGCGGATCGTGGAGACGCGGCACGGGCTCGTCATGGCGGCGGCCGGGGTTGACGCGTCGAACACCGCGCCGGGGACCGTGCTGCTGCTGCCTGAGGACCCTGACGCGTCCGCCCGCGCGCTGCGCGCGGCGCTGCCCGCGCGGGTCGCCGTGCTCGTCTCGGACACCTTCGGGAGGCCGTGGCGGGCCGGGCAGACCGACGTCGCGATCGGCGCGGCGGGCCTTGAACCGCTTGACGACTTCCGCGGCCGCACCGACCCGCACGGCAACCTCCTCGAGGCGACGGTCACCGCGATCGCCGACGAGCTCGCCGCCGCCGCCGAACTCGCCAAGGGCAAGCTCGACGGGGTGCCCGTCGCGGTCGTGCGGGGGCTCGGCCACCTCGTCACCGACGCCGACGGGCCCGGCGCGCGCGCGATCGTGCGCGTCCCGGCCGACGACATGTTCCGCTGGGGCGGGGCGGAGCTGCTGCACGCGCGCCGGACGGTCCGTGAGTTCACCGACGAACCCGTCGACGGGGAGGCGGTGCGCCGCGCGGTCGCCGCAGCCCTCACCGCGCCCGCCCCGCACCACACGACCCCGTGGCGGTTCGTCCTGCTCGAATCCCCCGAAATCCGGATGAAGCTCCTCGACGCGATGCGCGACGCGTGGCGGGCCGACCTGGAAGCCGACCGCTTCACCGAGCACTCCATCGCGCGGCGGCTCGCCCGCGGCGACGTCCTGCGCCGCGCCCCCTACCTCGTCATCCCCTGCCTCGACACCGAGGCGGGACAGCACGCCTACCCCGACCCCCGGCGCAACACCGCGGAACGCGAGATGTTCGTCGTCTCCACGGGCGCGGCGGTCCAGAACCTCCTGGTCGCCCTGACCGCCGAGAACCTGGGCTCCTGCTGGGTGTCGAGCACGATGTTCTGCCGCCCGACCGTCCGCGAAGTCCTCGACCTCCCCGACTCCTGGGACCCGATGGGCGCGATCGCCGTCGGCCGCGCCGCCGCCCCACCCCGCGACCGCGCCCCCCGCATCCCGGACACCTTCATCGAGGTCCGCTGAGCCCCGCGCACCTCAGGACCCCAGAACACGCGCCTTCTCCGCGGCGAACTCCTCGGGCGTGAGCACGCCGCTGTCCCTGAGGTCGGCGAGCTTCTGAAGCCGCGCGATCCGGTCGTCGCCCTGCGCGGGCTGGGCCTGCGCGGGCTGCGGCGGCTGGGTCGGCGGCGGCTGCGGCTGCGGCTGCGGCTGCGGCTGGGCGTACTGCGCCTCCTGCTGCACGTCCCGGCGCGCCTGCCTGCGTTGAACACGCCCGGAGACCGCGCTCGCCGTCCCGGTGATGACCGCGGTACGCGCCATGGTGCCCAGCAGCCCTGGCCGTCCTGCCCTGATCATTCGCGTTCCCCCTCTAGCTCAGCGCCGCCATCGCGGTCGCCACGACATCACGCGGAATCCGCTCCCACGACCTGACCTCCCCGTGGGAGCCGCGCACCGCGTCACCAAAGCGCCTCGCCCACGCGTGCTCCCACACGAGCACGAGCGCCGAGTCGCCCGGATCGAGCCCGTCGCCGACCTTGTCGAGATCCTCCTCGCTCAGCAGGTCGAGCTGCCGGCTCGTCAATCCGAGGAACGTCGAGGCGAACTCGGTGTCGACGACCTCGGTCGCGACGACCGAGCCGTCTGAGTCCCTGGAGACGAAAGCGAGGTCGAGGATCCGGATCGTGCCCGCGTCCTGGAGGTCGAGCAGCGAGGGCGCGACGTCCCCGTTGAAGCGGCTTCCTTTGAAGCGGATCACCGCGACGTCGACGGGCCCCATGGGCTCCGTTTCCCTGCTTTCCGGCATACCCGCCCCCTGCGCTCGACGTGCCTCTCGGAGGGTCTGACCGCCTGAGCCTCGGTGCGAACCCCGCATTTCCCCATGAATCCCTACTGTTCGCGCGTGGGTCAGGGGGTTGGGCGGGTGCGGGTGATGATTGTGGCGGAGGCGGCGGAGAGGGCGGCGATGAAGAGGGCGAGGGCGATGGTGGCGTCGAGGAGGGTCGTTGTGGTGACGAGGATGCCGGCGGCGACCACCGGGATGGTCAGGCCGATGTAGGCGGCTATGAAGAATGTGGAGATGACCTCGCCTCGGCGGGCTTCGGGGGCGATGGCCGTCACCGTCGAGAGGCCCGCGCGGAAGGCGAGGCCGACGCCGACGCCGCCGACGAGGGCGCCGGTGATGAGCAGGGGCAGGGAGGCCGCGGCGACGGCGGCGACGATCACGGCGGTGCCGCCCGTCATCAGGGCGAGGCCGATGAGGCTCGCGGTTCTCGGCGGGAACCGGCCCGCGGCGACCTGTGCGGCGGCCGCGGCGGCGAACAGCAGGAACGCGACGACCCCTGCCGTCTGGTGGCTGTGGTTGCCGAGGCCCTCGGACAGGACCTGGCCCGCGAGCGCGGTCGTGAAGCCGAGCAGGGCGAAGGACGCGAGTCCGGCGATCGCGGCGGCGAGGAAGCGGGTGCGGATCTCGGCGGGCACCCCGATGCGCTGGAGGCCGATCCCGGCGCGGAAGCCGTCGCGGTCGCGGACGGTCTCGGGCACCCGCCACACGAACACCAGGACGACGGGGACAAGCAGCAGCGCCCCCGCGATGTAGGGCACGTCGAGCGGATGCCCGACATGGTCCGCGAGCACCCCGGCCAGCAGCGGCCCGAGCCCAAGCCCGCCCATGTTCGCCACGGTCGCCATGACGCCAGCCTTGCTCCGCGCCCCCAACGGCGCTTCCAACTCCGCGATGTACGCGGTAGCCGCCCCCGTCACCAACCCCGCCGAAACCCCAGAAACCAACCGCCCCGCGAACAGCCCGCCAAGCCCCTCGGTGGCCACAAAAACCACAGCAGACGCCGCCGAGAACGCCACAGCCGCGAGCAACACGGGCCGACGCCCGACATGGTCGGAAACCCGCCCGAGAACCTGAAGCGTCCCAAGCACCCCCACCGCGTAAACCGCGTACACCACGGTCACCATCCACGGCGCGAGCCCGAGCCTCCCCGAGTAGATCGCATACAGCGGCGTAGGCAACGTGGTCGCCACCATCACCACCATGAACAAATACCCCACAAGCAGACTGTCCCGCTGCCCCATCCCCATAACCCCCATCATCCCCCGCCCCCCACCCATCCCCCCACCCCCACCCACCCCACCCCAGTTCCCGGGCGTCACCGCCGCAGCGCCGTCACCAGGCGAACCTGGGTCGTCCGAAACGCCGGAAACATCCCGCTCGGCTACTGACCCGCCGGACCCGGTTCTGCGCGGGCGATGGCATCGCGGAGGGCCCGTGCGATGCCTTCCATCGTGCATAGCTCCGCGATGTTCATCGCGGCCGTGTCGGGGTCTGCGCCGAGCGCGATGGACGCGTCAGGGCCGAGCGAAACCCGAAACTCCCCGTCCGCGTGGAAGACGGACACGCCCACCTTCGAGCCGGGGACCCTGACGTTCAGGTAAGGGCCGGACTCCCCTACCCGGAGGCACGCGTCACGGCCCACGTGGAGCAGTCGCAGGGCGAGGTCCTCCAGCGCGCTAGGCAACGGAGAGCCCCGACGCCCTGGGCCGCCGAGGGGCACCGCATGTGACCGACCCCGAACGCGCCCCCATCTGGGACCGAGCAGGACCCGACTGCCCGTAGTGGACGCTCAGCGCCCGGTCCAGTCCGTCCGGCGTGTCGGCTTCAAGAAGCTTGTCGCGCCCGACCGCCCACCACCGCCGAGTGCACTCGCCGTACCACAGCATCCTGCCCGGATACCTGACCCGCAGCCCACCCAGCACCTCCCGCCGCCACCCCTCGACGTCTTCGCGGATCTCCCAGCACCACGCCCCATGCCCGGGCCCCGGCGCCACCGCCCCCCACCGCGTACACAACCCGGCCGCCAACGCCAACCCGCGCCCCCGCTCCACCTCGCCCCCCGGCATCGACCGCCGCGCCGACCCCGCCCCCGCCATCTCCCCGAGCCTGCCCACAAACTCAGGCGAGACGACGGCTTCGAGGCCATGCACCAACAGCCCAAGCACCCCGCCCTTCGACGGGAGCAGCCACACGAACACCTCACCGCCGCCCCCGTGCTCGACCACATTCGCGACGAGTTCCCCGACCACCGTCAGACAGTCATCCGCCGAGCCGTTACCGTCGAGCACCCGCCGCACCCAAGCCCGCTGCCCCCGCAGCGCCTCGTGCCCGCCGGTACCGACCCTGATCCCCTGCCCAGCGTGCAACGAACGCCGCACGCACTCCCACACGCTCGCCACTCCGAGGGGAGGCACGCTCGCCCCCCACCCCATACCCTTACTGCTCATGGTCGGACTCGCCTCCGATCAAGGCCCCAGCGGCGTGGCCGCGCCGTTTGGGGCCGTCTGTCCCTATATCCGCTCCGGACGTATACTGTCTCATTGTGAGACACCGCGACTGTCTCACAATGAGACAGGGAGATTCAAGGTGAACCTTAAAGAGGCATTGGAAGAATTGCTGGGAGCGCAGGCTTCCGAGATCGACGAGAGCGCGCTGGTCGAGGACCGTGAGAAGTTGGTCGCCGCCGCCGTTGAGGCTTGGCGCAGGCGGCACGTGAACACCTTGGCCGGAGCGCAGGTGATCGCGGCTCTCGCGGACAGTGGGCTGTCCTACCGGCAGATCGCGGATCTCACAGGTATTCCGAGTGCCACGGCGCACCGGTGGGCACGTCCTCCGGCAGACGGCTAACACGAAGGGGAACCACGTGACGGCAATGCCCAGGCGTATCCGGCGTGATCCGATGACCCGCTACCAGCGTGCGCAGCGTGAGCAGGGCAAGGGCGCGTTCGACGCCGAGTTGCGCGCCCTGGGGATGGAGCCCCGCTCAGAGCTCACCGTCAGCCGCGTGTCCCCTCCACCCGAAGTCGCCGAGATCCTCGGGACGCCGGAAGGCGAGCAGGTCGTGTGCCGCTCGCGGCGCATGTACGCCGACGACACCCCCGTCCAGATCGCGCCGTCCTACATCCCGCTCGACATCGCCGCCGACACCGTCCTGGAACAGACCGACACCGGCCAGGGCGGAATGGTGAGCCGCATGGCCGAACTCGGCTTCCCCCAAACCCGCATGACCGAGGACATCAACGTCCGCCCACCCACCGAGGAGGAAGCCGAATTCCTCCAGATGTCACCCGAACAAAGCGTCTATGTCATCACCCACATCGGCTGGACAGCACAAGACCGCCCAGTCGAAGTCTGCGTCCACGTGATGCCCACCCACTACTGGCAGATCTCCTACTCCTGGAACGTCACCCCCTAACGCTCTTGGGGCCCTTGCCGCAGCGGTCGAGTGGGGCCGCCGCCGTGTTGGCGGTGGTCCTTTCGGGGGGGGTGGGTCAGGTGGGGGTGGTGAGGGTGGTGGCTTTGTGGGCCAGGGACTCTAGGGGGGTGTCGTAGGCGGCTAGTTGGGATTTGTATTTTGTGATGATCTTTTGTTGGGCTTCGAGTTCGGTTGCGTTGATGAACTTGATGCGGCCGAGTTTTGTGTTGCATTTGTGGAAGGCGACGGCCAGGTCGGACTCGCGTTCGGTGGGGACGTAGACGCGCTTGGCGGGTTTTGGGCCTACCTGGACGGTGCCGGGTTTCTGCTGCGGGCGCCAGTCTTCGGGGTCCGGGCCTGCGTAGCCGCCTGCGGTGACGCCGTAATCCGAGGGGCGCTCCAGGGTTGAGTTTTTGCCTGCGGCGGGGAAGCCCGCTTCCTCCAGGCATTCGGCGGCCTTGAGGTTGTAGAGGTGGTAGTCGTCGCGGGGGAGCAACTGGTGGTACTCCACCACGACCTTGTTGACGACCAGGTCGTGGTATTGGTCGTAGGTCGTCTTGGCGTCGTCGCCTAGTGCCTTCCACGCCTTGTCCTCGCAGCTCACCAACAGCGCGTCGTAGGCGGGATCAGAACTGACGATCTTTGCGGGCGGCGGGTCCTGATCCGCGCCGAAGCCCTTGGCGCGGGCGATCTCCTCGCTGGGCCAGCCGGCCTTGCCGCCGCCGGGTCCGATCTTCAGATAATCGAACGCGTCGCGCGGTTCCGTCAGGCCAGCTTTCGACACCTGCGGATATCCCGCGTCAGCCATACAACGGGCGTGCGCCCACAACCGGGCGTGGTCGAGCATGCCCATTTCCTCGCCTTTGAGCACGTCGAACGGCTGGGCCCCGGTGAACTCCTTGCTCGCCTTGGGCAACTCGCCGACGCCGCCCGTGCACCCGCACACGCTCGCGAGCACCGCCAACGCCAGTCCCCAAACCCGCACACCCATACCTGTCCTCCACCGAACACGTCGAGCGTGAACAGCCACGACGGGTCAGGCCCGCCCGCGCCGAGTTCACTTCCGAGAAGTGTCGATCCTAGAGGTGGACGTTGCAGTTCGGGAATCCCCGGGGCCATTTGCGTTTACGGCCCCGGGGATTTCGGGGGTCAGGCGGGGGTTAGGGGGAGGAAGTGGCCTACGCCGTTGGTTTTGCGGGCGGCGGTGAGGCGTTCGGGGGTGGGGCGGCCGTAGGTTGTGGTGCGTTGGACGGCGGGGCGGCCGGCGCGGGCGGCTATTTCTTCTAGGGAGGAGATGGTTTTGAAGGAGCCGTTGGCGGAGCCCGCCATGCGGGAGATGGTTTCTTCCATGAGGGTGCCGCCGAGGTCGTTGACGCCGCCTTGGAGGACCTCGGTGCAGAGGTCGTCGGAGAGTTTTACCCAGCTTGTTTGGATGTTGGGGATGGCGCCGTGGAGGAGGATGCGGGCCAGGGCGTGGACGGCTCGGTTTTCGCGGACCGTGGGGCCGGGGCGGGCTATTCCGGCGAGGTAGATGGGGGCGTTGTGGTGGACGAAAGGCAGCAGGACGAATTCGGTGAAGCCGCCGGTCTCCTCCTGGATGGAGCGGAGGAGTTTCAGGTGGCCGACCCAATGGGCCGGGGTGTCGACGTGGCCGTACATCATCGTGGATGTGGTGGGCAGGCCGACCGAATGGGCGGTCTTCACCACGTCGATCCAGGCTGAGGTGGGGAGTTTGCCCTTGGTGAGGACCCAGCGGACGTCGTCGTCCAGGATTTCGGCGGCGGTCCCGGGCAGGGAATCGACGCCCGCCTCCTTGGCGGCGATGAGCCATTCGCGCAACGAAAGGCCGGTGCGGGCGACGCCGTTGACGACCTCCATCGGGCTGTAGGAGTGGAGGTGGATGTCGGGCTGCCGCTGCTTGACCTCGCGGGCCAGGTCGAAGTAGGCGGTTCCGGGCAGATCCGGATGGATGCCGCCCTGCATGCAGATCTCGGTCGCGCCCGCCTCCCACGCCTGGTCGACGCGGTCGCCGACCTGGGACAGGGAGAGGCTGTAGGCGTCGGCGTCGGTGCGGCGCTGGGCGAACGCGCAGAAGCGGCAGCCGGTGTAGCAGACGTTGGTGAAGTTGATGTTCCTGGTCACCACGTAGGTGACGTCGTCGCCGTTGACCTCGCGGCGCAGGTCGTCGGCGATGCGGGCGAGCGCGGTGAGCTCGGGGCCGTCGGCGTGCAGGAGGGCGAGGGCGTGCGCGTCGGACAGGCCGCCCGGGTCCTTCTCGGCGGCGGCGAGCGCGGCCTTGACGTCGGCGTCGAACCGTTCGGGGGCGCGGACGCGTTCGCGCAGCGCGTCCCAGTCGCCGTAGACCTCATCGAAGTCGTCGCGCCGGTCTGACGTGCGGCCCTCGACGTCGATGGCGGTGTGCAGGTCGGTGCGTCCGGTGGAGGTGAAGCCGCCGTCCGGCTCCTGCCAGACGCGGCCCTCCACGACGGCGTCCTCGTCGGCGAGGCCGTCGGGGCCGCTGAGCGCGCGGACGTGCGCGACGAGACGCGGGTCGAGCCACGGCTCGCCCTTCTTGACGTACTCGGGGTAGATGGTGAGCCGCTCGCGCAGCGTGAACCCGGCGGCGGCGGTGCGCGCGGCGAGCTCCTCGATCTGCGGCCACGGACGCTCGGGGTTGACGTGGTCGGGCGTCAGCGGGGACACACCGCCCCAGTCGTCAATTCCGGCGCGGACGAACAGGGCGTACTCGTCGTCAAGGAGGTTCGGCGGGGCCTGGATGCGCGCCTTGGGCCCGAGGACGAGCCGCGCGACGGCGATCGTCGCCGCGAGTTCCTCAAGCTCCGCGTCGGGCGTCCCGCGCATCGCGGTGTCCGGCTTCGCGCGGAAGTTCTGGACGATGACCTCTTGAATCGCCCCGTACTCCCGCATGGTCCGCCGGATGGCGAACAGCGCGTCGGCCCGCTCCTCGATGGTCTCGCCGATGCCGATGAGGATGCCCGTCGTGAACGGCACATTGAGACGTCCCGCGTCCTCAAGCACCCGCAGCCGGACGGCAGGGTCCTTGTCGGGCGACCCGTAGTGCGGCCCTCCCTTGTCGGTGAACAGCCGGGTCGCGGTCGTCTCCAGCATCATCCCCATCGACGGCGCGACCGGCTTGAGCCGCTGGAAGTCCCGCCACGTCATGACGCCCGGGTTGAGGTGCGGAAGCAGCCCGGTCTCCTCAAGGACGCGGATGGCCATCGCGCGCACATACGAAAGCGTGTCGTCGTAGCCCTGCTCGTCAAGCCACTCGCGGGCCTGGTGCCAGCGGTCCTCGGGCCGGTCGCCGAGAGTGAAGAGCGCCTCCTTGCAGCCGAGCGCCGCACCCTGGCGGGCGATGTCGAGCACCTCGTCGGGGCTGAGGAACGGGGCCGGGAGCTTGTGCGGGGCGGTGGCGAACGTACAGTATCCACAGCGGTCGCGGCACAGCCGCGTCAGCGGGATGAACACCTTGCGGCTGTAGGTGATGACGCCGGGGCGTCCGGCGTCGCGCAGTCCGGCGTCGCGGGTGCGCGCGGCGTAGGACAGCAGCTCGTCCAGGCGCTCCCCGCGCGCGTGCAGCAGCACCGCGGCCTCGGCCTGGTCCAGGGTCTTCCCGTCGCGGGCGCGCGCCAGTGCGCGGCGCAGCCCGGATTCACTCACTGCGCTCTCCATGGGCGCACTCTATGCCAAGCGTCATAATGGGAACAGGGCAGGGGGCGGGCAACCACGAGAAGTCACACGAAATTCAAGAAACCGCATCAAAACCGGCGATAGTCCCGCACGCTGAGCCGTGGTCCGCGCCGCGGCGGCCGGTGTCCCGCGAGCTGGAGCAGAACCGTCACCCGGTAGCGCTGGCCCCGGTAGGGCTCAAGGAGTTCGAGCATCCCCGCGTCGTCGACCTTGCGGCCGAGGAACGCCCACCCGACGATCCCGGGGATGTTGTAGTCGCCGACCGACACCGCGTCCGGGTCGCCCAACGCGCGCTGCCGCACCTCGGCCGTCGTCCACGGCCCGACCCCCGGCAGCTTCGGCAGCACCTCGGGACGCCCGTCGAGACGGACCCGGCTCGCCCCCACGATCGTCCGCGCCCGCACCGCCTCCGCACCCGCCTTGTGCCACTCCCATGACGGGATCGTCCGCCACACCTCGGGCGGCGGCGGCACCCGCATCTCGGGCGCGCCGGGCGCGGGCTCGCCGAACCGCCGCAGCAGATACCCCCACGCGCGCCACGCCTCGGCACCGGGGACCTTCTGCTCCAGAACCGCCGGAACCAGCGCTTCGAAGACGAGTCCCGACTTGGCGATACGGAACGGGTGCTTCTCGACGGCGTCGCGCACGACGTCATCGACGGGCACGAGCGCCTCGGGCTCGTCGTCCGCGCCGAGCAGCCCGGGCAGCGCGTCGAGCAGCCACTCGGCCCCCGGCCCCCACGCCTCCGCCTCGGCCCGCCCACCCGACGCCGCCACCGCGAGCGTCCCCGGACCCTCCGGCGTGTACGACGTCCGCCAGACGGTTCCGTCGGGCGTCACCCGGTAGGCGGGGTCGTGCGGGCCGCGCCGGAACACCGCGAGGGTGCGCCGCGGCCGCACCGGCCACGGCGCGTCCCAAACGCGGCGCGGCACTACACGTCGCTGGAGAACCGGACGGCGGTCGGCGGCAGCTCGATCCCGGGCCACAGCCGCAGCCCGTCGCCGAGCTCGTTGCCGGGCCCGACGACCGCGCCGTCGCCGAGGATCGCGCCGTCGAGCATCGCCCCCGACGCGACGCGCGCGCCGCGCCCGAGCACCGAGTTGCGCACCCACGCGCCCTTCGCCACGACCGCCTCGTCGAACAGCACGCTGCCGCTGACGGTCGAGCCCGCCTCGATGGTCGCGTCGCACCCCACGACGGTCCCCGCCGTGACGACCGCGCGCGGCGACACGTTCGCGCCCTCCAGCGCCAGCATCGGCCCCGGCTTGCCCGGCAGCGCGGGCGAGTCGAGCAGCCCCGTGACGAGGTCGCAGGACCCCCGCACGAACGCCGACGGCGTGCCGACGTCGAGCCAGTAGTGCGCGTCAACGAACCCCATGACGGTCTCGCCGGACGCGATAAGCCCGGGGAACGTCTCACGCTCGACCGAAACGACCTCGTTGAACGGGATCGTGTCGATGACGTCGCGCCGGAACACGTACGACCCGGCGTTGATCCGGTTCGTCACGGGATTGTTGGTCTTCTCCAGGAACGCGGTGACGCGGCCGTCCGGAGCGGTCGGGACGCAGCCGAACCGCGACGGGTCGTCCACCTCGGTGAGGTGGAGGGTGACCGCGGCGTCGGCGTCGAGATGGGTCTTGACCTGGTCGGGTATCGAGTGTCCGGACAGGATGTCGCCGTTGAGCACGAGCACCGGGTCGTCGGGCTTGCTGACCAGGGCCTGGGCCGCGTTGCGGATCGCGCCGCCGGTGCCGAGCGGCCGCCGCTCGTCCACGTAGACGAGTTCGAGTCCGTACGCCTCGGTGCCGAACGCCGCCTCGAACATCTCCGACCGGTACGAGGTGGCGAAGACGATCCGGGTGATCCCCGCCGCGCTGGCCCGCGCGAGCTGGTGCGCGAGGAACGGCACGCCCGCGGTCGGCAGCAGCGGCTTGGGGGTCGAGATCGTCAACGGCCGCAGCCTTGTGCCCTTGCCCCCGACAAGGAGAATCGCTTCCACGCCACACCTTTCTTACAGCGTCTGACCCGGCCGTCCGGAGCAGATCACAGAGCCTACTCGGAGCTTTCTCCCCCATAGGGTGGCCGAGTGAACTCCCGCCGGCTGAAGTCGATCTTCGTTCTGACCGCGCTGGGGTGCTGCCTGTACGGCGTGGCATCGCAGTGGCCGTCGATCGTTGACGCCCTGTCGCGGATGTCGCCCCCCGCTCTCGTCGGCGCGCTCGTGGCCGGGCTCGCCGGGCTCGGCTGCTGGATGCTGGGCTGGCGGGCCCTGCTCGCCGGGTGCGGAGCCCCCCTGCCGGTCCGCGCCACCACCAGGATCATGTTCCTCGGCCAGCTCGGCAAGTACGTGCCCGGATCCGTCTGGGCGCTCGTGGGCCAGGTGGAGCTCGCCAGGGGCTACGGGGTCGCCAGGACGGCCTCGGGGGCCGCCACGCTCCTGGCGATGGCCACAACGGTCGCGACGGGGTGCCTGACGGCCGCGGTGACGCTCCCGCTGACCTCGGCGGACGCCCTGCGCGAGTACTGGTGGGCCGTGGCGCTCACGCCGGTCCTGCTGGCCTGCCTGCACCCCTGGGTGGTCACCCGGGCGCTGAACCTCGCGCTGCGGCTCGTGCGCAGGCCAGTGCTGGACAGGTCGGTCCCGGCCCGCACGATGGCCGCGGCGGTCGCCTGGACGCTGCTCGGCTGGGTGTGCTTCGCGGTGCACCTGTGGCTGCTGGCCCCGTCGGGGTCGGTGCTGCTGGCGGGCGGCGCGTACGCGCTGGCGTACGTGGTCGGCTTCCTGGTGATCCTCGCGCCCGGCGGGCTCGGCGCGCGCGAGGCCGCGCTCGTGCTGGCGCTCGGCCCGGTCATGGGGCAGGCCGACGCGCTCGTCCTCGCCCTCGCCTCGCGCGCGGTCCTGACCCTCGCCGACCTGATCTGGGCCGCCGTAGGACGGCTCCAGAAAGCCCCGGAGAACGGGAATCAACCGGCGCCCCGCGGCCTTGTCCCCGAGGACGATCACCGCCTGAAGGAGATTCGTGATTACTGAGGAGAGCTCGTGACCGCGACGACAGCCACCACCTCCGCCACCGACGCCGACTTCACCGCCGAGGTGCTCGACGCCGACCTGCCCGTCCTCGTGGACTTCTGGGCCGAGTGGTGCCCGCCGTGCAAGATGATCGCGCCAGTCCTTGAGCAGATCGCCGCCGAGTACGCCGGGCGGCTCAAGGTCGTCAAGGTGGACATCGACCAGAGCACCGAGACCGCGCGGGCGTACGGCATCCTCAGCGCGCCGACCCTGAACCTCTACAAGGGCGGCGAGGTCGTCGCCCAGATCGTCGGGGCACGGCCGAAGCGGGCCCTGCTCAGCGCGATCGAACCGCACCTGTAGACGGTCAGGCCGTCAGCGCGGCCAGGTAGGCGGCCCAGACGGGTTCGGGGTCGGGGCGCTCGACCCTGGCGCGGAACCCGTCGGGGTCGGCAAGCAGCTTCTCGATCGCCGCGCGCAGGCCGACGGGGTCGTCGGGATCGGCCAGGACGCCGTCGATCCCGTCACGTACCTGCGCCGGGAACCCGCCGACGCGGGTCGCCACCACCGGCGTCCCGTGCTCGAAGGCCATCAGCACGTTCTGCGACGCCGTCGCCGACCGGTACGGCAGCACGAGCGCGTCGGCGGCACGCAGCAGCCCCGGGATCTCCTCGGCCGGAAGGTACCCGGGCCGCAGGTCCACCCGATCTCCGATCCCGAGCGACGCGATCAGCTCGCGGGTCTCGTCGAGCCCCGCCCAGAACTCCCCCGCGACGGTCAGCCGCACGCCCTCGGGAAGCGCCCTGAGCAGCACGTCAAGCCCCTTGTAGGGCCGGACGATCCCGAAGAACAGCAGCCCGCCTCCCCCGCCCCGCCCCTCTTGCCCGCCTGACGCGGGAAGGTGCATCGGCAACTCCGCGACGCGCACCTCGGCATCCGTAAGGCTCTCCGCCAAGGCCCCCTGCTCCGGGGTGTGCGTAAGAACCGTCCCCACACGTCGCAGAAGCGCCCGCATCAACGGCCCGTCGTAAGGCTTCGGCTCATGCGGCAGCACGTTGTGGCACAGCGCGACGGCCTTAGCCCGCGATCCGAGCCCCCGAAGAATCCCCAGATAAGCCGGCACCTGCACCGACGACAAGACCGCGAACACCACAAGGTCGTAAGCCCGCAGCCGTCTCCCCGCCCGGTACCACCCGTCCGGACGACGCCAAGACAACCGGCGGTAGGTGGCCGGGAACAACTCGCCCTCAGGCACGTCGATGGTCTGCTGTCCCGGATACAGGAACCCCGGGTACTGCGCCTTCCACGACTCAAGGACGACCTCGTGCCCCGCCGCCGCGAGCCGGTGCGCGAGTTCCGTGGTGTGCCGCGCCCCGCCGCCCTTGTAGGGGAAGGCCGGGCCGACGAGCGCGATCCGCACGCCGGGCCCTAGACGTCGCCGCGCGAGCGGACGATGAGATCCGCGAGCAGCGCGAGGGAGACCGTCAGCAGGCCGCTCATGAACATCAGCATCGTGTTGTTCGACAGGTAGAGCAGGTTGTGCGTGAACTGGTCGATGACCGCCTTGGCCAGGGCGAGGCCGAGCAGCCACAGGGCGAGCGGCATGAGGACCTTGAGCGGGTTGAAGTACATGATCATCCGCAGCACCTGGAGGATGTAGCGGTAGGCGTCCTTGGTGAAGTGGAACTTTGACTTGCCCGCGCGCTTGGCGTAGTCGATGGGCAGGTACCGGACGCCGTGCTGGTTGCACAGGAACGCGAGCGTGATCGTGGTGACGCAGGAGAACCCGGGCGGCAGCAGCCGCAGGTAGGGCCTGGCGACCTCGCGGCGGAACGCGCGCAGCCCCGAGTTCAGGTCGGGGATCTTGGAGCCGGACAGCCGCTCGGCGATCTTGCGAATCGCCCACTTGGCCGGGACCCGCAGCACCTTGTGCGAGCCCTCCTCGGTGAGCCGCGCGCCGACGACCTGGTCGACCGTCGGGTCGGTGTCGAGGATCTCCACGAGCTCGGGGATGCGCTCGTTGGGGTAGGTCATGTCGGCGTCGGTCCACACCACGATGTCGCCGCGCGCCTGCTGGCTGCCCACCCGCCGGATCGTGCCCGACCCGCTGTTGTGGTGGAACGGGATGACGCGCAGGTGCGCGAAGCGCGGCTCGGCCTCGCGGAGCCTGGCGAGCGTGTCGTCGGTGGAGCAGTCGTCGAACGCGAGCAGCTCATAGGTGTGCCCGCTGGCGTCCATCGCCTTGGCGATGCGCTCGACCTCGTCGACCACGTGGTCCTGCTCGTTGTAACAGGGCAGGACGACGGTGACGTGCACGGGTTGCTGCTCAGTGCTCACGCCGCCCAACCCTACCGAGCCCCGCGCCCTCGGCTACAAGACGACAACCAACGACACTTCCGCCATACTGCTGCACACCTTGAAACACTCCGGGAATCGGGCAGGGCTCATGCGCGGCGGAATCGACTACGACCTCGACTTTCTGGAGACGCCGGAGATCAGCGGGGCGTACGAGACCGCGCAGCCGCACGGCAAGTCCTGGAAGATCATCCAGTGGGTGTCGATCGCGCTCGCGGCGGTGGTCGTCATGGGGAGCCTGACCGCGTACGGCTTCTATTACAAGCTGACGGGCAACATCAAGCAGGAGAACGACACAGGCAACCTGATCGACGCCAACCGGCCGCAGAAGCTGGACAGTTCGGTCAACATCCTGCTACTGGGGTCCGACAGCCGGGGCGGCAAGAACGCGGGCTACGGGCACGTCGACGGGGAACGGTCCGACACCGCGATCGTGCTGCACCTTTCGGCGGGCGGCGAGAAGGCCGTCGCGATCAGCTTCCCGCGCGACTCCTACGTGCAGATCCCCGAGTGCAAGGACAAGGACGGCAAGACGGTCCCCGGCCGCACCGACAAGATCAACTCCGCGTTCGCCTACGCGGGCGCGTACTGCACCTGGGCGACGATCGAGAGCCTCACCCAGATCCGCATCGACCACTTCGTCAAGGTCGACTTCGCGGGCTTCCGCGACATCGTCGACGCGCTCGGCGGCGTCGAGATCTGCTCGCCCAAGGCGTTCAGCGACCCCAAGGCCCAGCTCGTCATCCCCAAGGCGGGCCGGCAGAAGATCAACGGCAAGCAGGCGATCGGCTGGGCGCGCACCCGCTACCAGCTCGGCGACGGCACCGACCTCGGCCGCATCCAGCGTCAGCAGCAGCTGATGAGCTCGATCGTGCAGAAGGTGACGACCAAGGGCATCCTCACCGACCCCGGCAAGCTGCTCGGGTTCGTCAACGCCGCGACCAAGTCGCTGAAGACCGACGAGGGCTTCAACTCGACCGAGATCATGGACCTGGCGACCAAGGTCAAGGGCATCAACCCCAAGAGCATCAGGTTCATCACCGTGCCCTGGCGGTACGCCACCGAGGCCGAGCGGGCCTCGAACCCGGCGCTCGCGGGCGTCGTCTTCTGGCAGGACGAGAAGGCGCAGGAGCTGTTCGACGCGGTGCGCCGCGACAACAAGATGCCGAAGAACACCAAGCCCAAGGGCGACAAGCCGACCGCGGCGGCCGACGGCGGCGGCGCGGACGCGCCGACCACGCCGAAGGTCAAGGCCGCCGACGTCGTCGTCAAGGTCTACAACGGCACCGACCGGCAGGGCCTGGCGGGCCGGGCCGTCACCGACCTCACCGCCAAGAAGTACCAGGCGTCGCTCGGCTCGACCGGCAGCTACCAGGGCGGCACCCTCAAGGAGACGGTCATCGCCTTCGGCGCGGGCGGCGAGGCGGCCGCAGCGCTGCTCGGCAAGCTGCTCCCGGACGTCACCCCGAAGCTCGACGACACGCTTGAGGCCGGGACCGTCCACCTCTACCTCGGCGCGGACTACGCGGGCCTCGGCTCGGCGGCGTCGTCCATCCCGAAGGTGGACGACGAGGTCAAGGCGTCCGACGACATCTGCAAGACCGGCGTCTGAGGCTAGGGCCTGGCGATCTCCGCCATCCAGACCGTGATCGTCAGCGACCAGGTCGAGCGCGGCCGCGACTCCAGGGCGTGGCCGTCCTGACGGGTCCGCAGGTCGACGACCTGCCGTGCCTCGCCGTACGGGGACACGTCGGGCGCGTTCGCGCCGAGCACGACGGCCCTGCGGCCGCGTTCCAGGATGCGGGCGGCGACCCTGTCGACGTCGGCCTTGTCGGCCCCGTCCACCCGGGCCGTCGGGATGCCGCAGGTGTTGCGCAGCACGGGTGAGAAGCGGTCGGCGGTCACCCGTTCGGTGATCAGCACGGTGACGCCCTGCCCGAGCTGCCGGCACAGCGCCCGGACCGCGGCGTTCTCGCCCTGGTCGACCGGCTTGAGCACGAGCCCCGCCGACGCGGCCCCGATCGGGAACGTCAGCGCGAGCGTCCCGGCGGCGGCGAACAGGAACGTCACGGCACGGCCGTACCCGCTGCGCCGCACGCGACGGGTCGCCCACGCCAGCGCCCACACCGCGAACAGCAGCAGCCCGGGGATCACGACGGACACCAGCCGCCGCGACGCCCACGGGTGGTCGGGGGTGATCCCGGGACGCAGCAGCGTCGCGACGGTCGTCAGCGCGATCAGCCCGTACGGCAGCACCCATTCCGGCGACGCCCTGCGCAGCATCCGGCGGAGCAGCAGCGCCGCCCCGGCCGTCGCGAGGATCAGCGCGGGGACGCCGACGTACCAGGCGACCCAATGCAGGGACAGTTCGGTGTACTGCCGGGTGCCGTCCACGGGAAGCCCGATCGCCTCCTGGATGTAGGCGATGTACTGGGAGTTGAACTCGTCGTCGGCGTTGGCGGGGATGCGCCGCACGGTCTGCACGTAGGGCCGGACCGCGAGGGCGAGCAGGAACACGACGGTGAGCGCGGCCGCCACGTCGGGGATGCGGCCGCGCGCCACCCAGTCGCCGCCGCGCCGGAACGACACGGGACGCCACCGCCACAGCGCAGCCATCAGCACGGTCCCGAGCACGGTGAGGCCGGTGACCGCGAGCAGCGGCGTCAGCGAGCCGCTCAGATAGGTGAGGTACGGCCGGGACAACAGGTAGCCCTCGAGGAGGCCCGCGCCCGCGCCGACCGCGACGCCCGCCGCGAGCGGCAGCCCGGTCGGGCGGCGGCGCGCGAACAGCACCCCGGCGAAGACGATGACGGGCAGGATGTCGCGCAGGCCGTCGATCCTGACCAGCACCACGAGGCCGAACGCGAGCCCGGCGAGGAACGCGCGGGCCTTGCCGTCGCGCAGGTCGCGCACGTCGTGCAGCAGGCACAGACCGCCGAGCAGCAGCACGAGCGCCGCCGACTCGCTGTAGGTCGAGCGGGAGACGAACATCACCGGCCAGCACAGCGCGAACGCCGCCGCGCCGACCGGGCCCCACAGCGGGCCGACGAGCCGGGCGGTGAGGCCGCCGAACGTCAGCACCGCGCACGCGCCCAGCAGCGGCGAGACCGCCAGCAGCGCGCCGGTCCCGCCGATCCAGCCGCCGAGCGCGAGCAGGATCGGCAGCCCGGCCATGAACTGGGGGTGGATCGCGGCGTCGCCGTCGGCGTAGAAGCCCGGGCTGTCGAACCGCAGGACGGGGTCGGGCCCGCCGAACGCCCACAGCGACGGCGAGATCGGCAGGCCGCCGTGCCCGTTCAGCCATGCCGCGAACTGCGCGTAGGTCGCCGGGTCGCGCCGGACGATCACCTGCTCGGAGTTGAACTCCAGCTGCACCACGAAGAACACGAGCGCCACGAGCACGACGCCGACGGGCGGCAGCCAGGCGAGCCGGGGCCCGGGTCTCGCCGGGGCCTTGGTCGAGCCGCGGAACCCGATCGTCAGGGTCGCGGCCGCGGCCAGCGGGAACAGGGCGAGCGCGGGCCCGATCGTGAAGGAGCCGAGCAGCAGCAGGGGAAGTCCGACGACGAGCCAGGCGACCACCAGCAGGGCCGGTGCGACGCTGAGCCGCGCCAGCGGGGTGGGCGGTACCGCTGGGGTTGTCACGGTGCAGCAGGCTAACGGGTGCCCCGTGTGAAAACCGTGAGGCGTCGGGGCCGGTGACGGCCGCGCGACGCGCGCGTCATCACCTGCCGGGGCGGCGCGTCGGTACCCTTCCGCCATGGATCTCCTGCGCGGATCGGCCCAGCGCCCGCTGGTGACCTTCTATGACGACTCCACCGGCGAACGCCTCGAGTTCTCCCGCCGCACCTTCGACAACTGGACCGCCAAGACCGCGAACCTGCTGGTCGACGGGCTGGGCGCGCAGCCGGGCGGCCGCGTCGTCATCGATCTTCCGCTGCACTGGCAGACCGCGGTGTGGATCTTCGCGGCCTGGTGGGCGGGTCAGGAGGTCGTGCTCGGGCGCGACGCCGTCGTCGAGGAGGAGGGCCTGTGGGTGACCGCCGACCCGGCTTCCGCGCCCGACTGGCCCGACGAGGTCGTCGGCCTGTCACTCGACGCGATGGGCGCGCCCCTCAAGGACGCGCCCGCCTGGGTGACGGACTACGCGGTCGAGGTCAGGGCGTATGGCGACCGTTTCTCTCCGTATGTACACTCGGGCCCCAAGCTCACTGTGACGAACACCACATTCGACACATCACAACTGGATACCGAAATAGCCTCCTTCCTCCAGAAGCACAGGCTGCACGCCGATGATCGGGTTCTGGTGGCCGCCCCGTTCACCGACGCGCGGAGCCTCATCTCCGGCCTGCTCGCCCCGCTCCGGGCGGAAGGATCGGTCATACTTTGTCGCGACCTTGCCGATGATCTGGTGCCGCGCCGGATCGAAACGGAGCATGTGACCGCAGTAGCCGGACTGGAAACGCCGTACGCCACCGTGCGCCGTCTCCCGTGACCTACTCTCGTGGAGCCATGAACAGCCCCCTGTATCTCGACTACGCCGACGACGCGAAGACGCCGGAGCCGGAGACCCTGGAGAACAAGGGGGTCTCCAAGGGCTGGAAGGCGCTCGGCTGGGTGTCGGTCGCCATGTCCGGCGTGCTCGTCCTGGGCAGCATCTCCGCCTACGGCTACGCGCGGTACCTCGACGGCAGGATCACCCGGTTCGAGGCCCCCGAGGGCGTCGCCGCCCCGCCGAAGCTGAACGAGGCAGTCAACATCCTGCTGCTCGGCTCGGACTCCCGGCAGGGCAAGGACAACGAGAAGTACGGCAAGAGCCTGGCGGGCGAGGTGCCGCGCGCCGACGCGACGATCCTCATGCACTTCTCCCCCGGCGGCGGCGCGGTCACCGGCATCAGCTTCCCGCGCGACCTCATGGTCGACATCCCCAGCTGCCAGACGCGCGAGGGCGGCACCTCGGCCCCGCAGCGCGGCATGATCAACTCGGCGTTCTCCATCGGCGGGGCCACCTGCACCTGGAAGACCGTCCAGACGATCACCAACATCCACATCGACCATGTGGCGGTCGTGGACTTCGCGGGGTTCAAGGGCGTCGTTGACGCGATCGGCGGCGTCCAGATCTGCCTGCCGAACGACGTCAACGACAAGGACAGCAAGCTCAACCTGAAGAAGGGCAAGCACAACGTGAAGGGCGAGACCGCCCTGGCGTACGTGCGGGCCCGCCACGGCCTCGGCGACGGCTCCGACCTCAGCCGCGTCAAGCGCCAGCAGCAGTTCCTCGGCTCGGTCGCCAAGAAGGCGCTGAGCCAGGGCGTCCTGGGCAACCCGGTGAAGCTGAACGCGATGCTGCGCTCGGTCACCAAGACCGTCGAGGTGGACGAGGACTTCACGCTCGAGGCGATGGTCGACCTCGGCACCAAGCTCAAGGACGTCAAGCTCAACAAGATCCGCTTCGTGACGGTCCCCTACGCCCCCTACGCGCCCGACCCCAACCGGGTCGCCCTCGCCCAGCCCGACGCCAACACCTTCTTCTCGCAGATCGCCAACGACAACGAGATCGAGGACATGAACAAGAAGGAGACCGTCCCGGCCTCCGAGGTTCAGGTGAAGGTGCTGAACGGCAGCGGCATCGAGGGCGCGGCCGCGCGCACCGGCGAGGCGCTGACCGCCAAGGAGTTCCAGGTCCTGTCGGTCGGCAACCCCAAGGAGATGCCCGCCGAGACCCAGATCCTCTACGGCGAGGGCGCGGAGGCCGCCGCGAACACGTTGGCCAAGCAGGTCTCCGGCGTGAAGCCCGTCCCGTCGCAGAAGGTCGCCGCGGGCACCGTCCACCTCGTGCTCGGCCCCGGCTGGACGGGCCTGGTCACCAAGACCAAGCTGCCCAAGAAGCTCGACGGCGAGATCAAGGCCGGCGACAACATCTGCGCGCAGACCTGACCGACTCCCGGCTGAGGCCCCGCCAAGGCCCCACTACGGCCCCACCAAGATCCGGCAAAGGGTCATTAATATTCGGTGATTTCCCCGTGATCCCCGGTCACGCTCCGCTGCTAGGTTCTCACCCACCTTTCAGCAGGCTCTCATGTGGGATCCACCTTGACCCAGATCACCGTCCCGGGACCGGCGCAGGCCAAGCAGACGGCGCAGGCGGCGCAGACCGCCGTGCCGAAGGCGCGCGACCCGTTCTTCGACAACGCCAAGTACCTGGCGATCCTCCTCGTGGTGATCGGGCACTCGATCGTCGGCATGCGCACGACCGTCGAGGCGGCGGGCGGCCTCTACACGTTCCTCCACCTGTTCCACATGCCGCTGTTCATCGTGATCACCGGCTACTTCTCGCGGACCTTCTCCTTCAGCCGCCGCAAGGCGCAGCGGCTGCTGACGAACGTCGGCGTCCCGTATGTGATCTTCGAGGTCGCCTACTCGCTGTGGGAGTGGCACTTCAACCACAAGCCCACCCTGGAGATCAGCCTCCTCAACCCGATCTACCTCACCTGGTTCCTGCTCGCCCTGTTCCTGTGGCGGCTGTCGACCCCGGTGTGGCAGCAGATCCGGTGGCCGCTCGGCGTCGCGGTGGGCATCTCGCTGCTCGCCTACACCGCGCCGCTCGCCGACGACCTGGAGATGCACCGGGTCTTCGGCCTCGCCCCGTTCTATGTCCTTGGCCTGTGCCTGCGTCCCGAGCACTTCGAGGTGCTGCGCCGCCGGTGGGCGCGTCCGGTGGGGGCCGCGGTGCTCGCCGCCGCGTTCGCCGGCTCGTTCTGGGTCAAGGACCGGGTGGACTACCGCTGGTTCTACTGGCGCGACGCCCATGACCAGTTCGGCGTCGGCAACCTGACCGGGACGGCGATGCGGCTGGCGATGATGGTCACCGCGCTCGTGCTCGTCGCGGCGTTCCTCGCGGTGGTGCCGCGCGGCAGGCACTGGTTCACCGGGCTCGGCGCGGCGACGATCTTCTCGTACCTGCTGCACGGGTTCGTCATCAAGTACGCGCAGTTCCAGGAGTGGGACCACGCGGCGTTCCTGCAGAACGGGTTCGGGCTCGTCGCGACTGTCGTTTTCGCGGTCGTTCTGGGCACCGCGCTGTGCACGCCGCCGGTGCGGAAGATATTTCGCTGGGCGGTAGAACCCCGGGCAAGCTGGGCATTCACCCGGAAGTGATGCAGAACACGCTTATTACAGGTGCCCATCGGGCAGATGAACCAGGCTTGACGCGTGCCGGAAGTCTGTAGAGTCGTCGGATGCCGCACGCGTGATCGTGATCCTCAGGGCACGGTCGGTGCCTCGGTAGACTCGCGGCAGTCCTGCCGCCGGCCAAGCCTCCATTGCTGGAAACGGATTCATCTGGAATGAGCAGCGTGTTCCTGAGTGTCATCGTGCCCGTGCACGGCGTCCAGGGTTACCTCCGCCAGTGCCTCGACTCGATCCTCTACCCCGGTTGCCCCGGCCTCGAAGTGATCGCGATCGATGACAAGTCCCCGGACGGCTGCGGCGCCATCCTGGACGAGTACGCGTTGCGTGACCCGCGGCTGCGGGTCGTCCATCTGGAACAGAACGTGGGCCTCGGCGAGGCGCGCAACGTCGGCCTGTCGCTGGCCACCGGCGAGTACGTCTGGTTCTTCGACAGCGACGACTACGCCGCCGACGGCGCGGTGTCCTCGGTCTACGACCGGCTCCAGGAGACCCGTCCCGACGTCCTGATCTTCGACTACGCGCGCGCCTACTGGCACGGCAAGGTGCAGCGCAGCGTCATCAACAAGCTCTTCCGCGAACCCCCCGCCCCCGACGTCTTCGCGCTCAAGGACAGGCCGAGCGTCCTCCAGCTGATGATGACCGCGTGGAACAAGGCGATCCGCCGGGAGTTCCTCGTCGACCTCGGCCTCAAGTTCAGCGGCGGGTACTACGAGGACATCAACGTCACGTACCCGATCCTGATGGCCGCCGACAAGCTCAGCCTTCTTGACGACGTCGTCTACATCTACCGGCAGCGCAGGCGCGGCGCGATCACCCGCACCGGCGGCAAGAAGCACTTCGACGCGTTCGCCCAGTACGAGCGCATCTTCGCGTTCATGGACGCGCACCCGGAGACCGACCAGTACCGTCCGCTGATGTTCGACAGGACGATCTGGCACCTGCTGATCATCCTCGGCCGCGGCGACCGGGTGCTGCCCGAGGACCGGGCGAAGTTCTTCGCCGGCATGTCGAAGATCTACAACACGTTCCGGCCCAAGACGCACACGCTGCCCGAGGACCCGCAGCTCGCGGCCAAGTACAAGCTGATCGAGAAGAACAACTACCGCGCGTTCGCCACCTCCAAGCGGCTGAACGAGCAGCGCCTGGCGGCCAAGCAGCGGCTGCGCAAGACGCGGAAGCACGCCCGGCGCGCGGTCAACTTCGCCAAGGGCAAGGCCAAGGGCCTGTACTACCGGGCGCAGCTGCGCATGCCGCTCGACCCGAACCTCGCGGTCTACGCCGCGTACTGGTACCGGGGCTACGCCTGCAACCCCGCGGCGATCTACGAGAAGCAGAAGGAACTCGCGCCGCAGATCAAGGGCGTGTGGGTGGTCCGGCGCGGCGCGCACACCACGATGCCCGACGGCGTCCCGTACGTCGTCGCCGGATCGCGGGCGCACTCGCGGCTGATGGCGCGCGCGAAGTACTTCGTGAACAACGTGAACTTCGTGGACGACCCCGTCAAGCGCAAGGGGCAGGTCCACGTCCAGACCCAGCACGGCACCCCGCTGAAGAAGATGGGCCTCGACCAGATGGAGTTCCCGGTCAGCGCCGGGGACATGGACTTCCGCGAGCTGATCATGCGCGCGGACCGGTGGGACTACCTCGTGTCGTCCAACCCGCTGTCCAGCGAGGCGTGGGACCGGGGCTTCCCCTGCTCCTACGAGATGCTCGAGGTCGGCTACCCGCGCAACGACAGGCTCGTGCGCGCCACCGAGGCCGAGCGGACGAAGCTGCGCAAGCAGCTCGGCATCAAGCCGGGGGTGAAGGCGATCCTGTACACGCCGACCCACCGCGACTACATGAAGCGGTTCGTGCCGCAGTTCGACCTTGTCGAGTTCGTCAAGACGCTCGGGCCCGACTACGTCCTGCTGCTGCGCGCCCACTACTTCTACAAGCCGAAGGACCGCGGGCTGCCCGAGGACAGCATCATCGACGTGTCCGGCTACCCGACCGTCGAGGACCTGATGATCGCGTCCGACGCGCTCATCACGGACTACTCGTCCATCATGTTCGACTACGCGGTCCTGGAAGACCGGCCGATCGTGATCTACGCGAACGACTGGGACACCTACAAGCGGACCCGGGGCGTCAACTTCGACCTGTCGCAGCAGCCCCCCGGCGTGTTCGCGCAGACCCAGGACGAGCTCACCGACGCGTTCCTGTCCGGCCGCGCCTGGGGCGACTCGGCGGCCAAGGACCGGGTGGAGTTCCGCGCCAGGTTCTGCCCGTGGGACAACGGCAGCGCCGCCGAGCGCGTCGTGCGCCGCGTCTACCTGGGCCAGGAGCTGCCCAAGCCGGGCCGGTAGCCGACCGGTCTTCCGCTGACGTCGGGGCCCTTCTTCATCGTGAAATGCGGTGAAGAAGGGCCCTTTTTTGCTGTGGGGTCCGGGGCTGTGGGGTACGGGCTGTGCTGGGGCTGGCTGTGGGGAAGCGGAGGTTTTTGTCGCTTTTCATGAAACTTGTCCGGTCTGGTGATGTGAGATGTCCCGGTTTCTTGAAAAGAGCCGGTGAAGATCCGGTAATGTCGCGCGCTGATGTTCTTGTACGGGGCTGGGGAGGTTCGGGGTGCTCAGGAGCAAGGGTCACAGACGCGGGCTCGCCGTGATGCTGGCGGCGGTCACGGCGGCCGGGGCGGTCGCGGGACTACCGGGGACGGCATCCGCGGCGGGCGGCGGAGTGAAGTCGCACATCGTGTTCAACAACCCCCTGACCCCCAAGGGCGCGAAGAACATCGAGAACCGCATCACCAAGCTCGTCAAGGGCGCGCGGCCCGGTAGCAAGATCCGCATCAGCGTCTTCCGCTTCTCCAACGCCTACGGCATCGCCGACGCCCTCATCGCCGCCTCGCGGCGCGGCGTCGACGTCAGGATCGTCGCCGACAAGTACTCGCTCCAGCGCTGGGGCCCGGACTACGCGCCGACCGGCCTGGAACGCGTCCGCGACGCGATCGGCGGCGACAAGGTCATCACCTGCCCGCAGACCCGCGCGTGCATCGGCGAGAAGCTGAACCACACGAAGTTCTTCCTGTTCAGCAACACCCGGGGCACCCGCAACGTCGTCGTGCAGACGTCACAGAACCTCAACGCGACCGGCGGCACCGGGACCGACTGGAACGACGCCGTCGTCCTGGCGAACGCCACGGGCACGTACAACGCCTACAACCGGTACTTCAACGACCTGTGGGCGCGCAAGCCGTTCGCGAACTACTGGAAGAAGCGCGGCGGCGAGGTGACCAGCAGCGAGGGGAACGTCCAGTTCTTCCCGAAGGCCAGGCAGACCCACGACCCCGTCGCGCGGACGCTGCGCGAGGTCAAGTGCGTCTACACCCACAAGGGCAAGCAGCGCAAAAGCCACATCCGCATCACCACCGGCAAGTTCAACGACAAGCGCCGTGAGGTCATCTCCGCGCTGTCGTCCCTGGCCCGCAAGGGCTGCAACGTCGAGGTGATGCTCACCGTCGACCCCGCCGACGGCGGCCGCACCTCGGTCGTCGGCGCGCTGCGCGGCGCGGGCGTCAAGGTCTACGACTTCGGCGCGTACACCAGCCCGAACATCATGCACTCCAAGTACACGCTCATCTCCGGCCAGCGCGGCACGAAGGTCGGCAAGTGGGTCTGGACCGGCTCCGCCAACCTCACCTGGGGCTCCCTCCACCAGGACGACGAAGCCATCCTCCAGATCAAGCGCCTAGGCAACCTCGGCCCAGCCAAGATCCACGCCAAATACGCCTGCAACTTCGCCCGCGCCAAGGCCCAATTCCAAGGCCGCCCCATCCCCAAACCCAACTGCAAGTAACCCTTCAAACGCCAGGGCCCCCCTTCCCCGGAAGGCGGGCCCTTCCTCATCCCACCCGATCTACGCCCACCCCGCCCCCTAACCCCACCCACCCACCCACCCAGCAGACAAACCACCCCAAACGGCCACATCTTCCTGGTGTGGGAGTAGTCGTTGCGTTGGCGCTGCGGAAGGGGAGTCGCGCGCCTACCGTGGGAGGTGTCGGGACGGCACGGGAAGGGGCGGGGCTATGCGGGACGGCACCACTGACGTCGGGGACCGGCTGAGGGCGCTGCGGCGGCGGAGGGGGCTCAGTCAGGAACGGCTCGCCGAGGCGGCGGGGCTTTCGCTGGGGGTCGTCAAGAAGATCGAGCGGGGCGGGTCGGCGCGGATGGAGACGTACCACGCGCTCGCCCGCGCGCTTGGGGTGGAGACCGTCTGGTTCGTGTCCCCGGCGTCGCCGAGGCCCGTCGAGGGCGTGCACGACGAGGCGATCCTCGCCGACATGCGCGCAGCGATCATTCCGCCCGTCGCGCTCAGCGGCCGCCCGCTGTACGGCACCGCCGACGACGACTCGCCCGACCTCGCGCGCCTGCGGCTGACGATCGCGAGCGTGGCGACGGCCTACCACGCGGACCGGTACGACGACCTCGCCGAGCTCATCCCGTCCCTGGTCCGATCGGCCCACCACCACGTCGACGTGTACGACGACCCCGGCCACGAGCGTGAACAGGCCCTGCGGCTGCGCGCGGACATCACCCAGCTCGCCGGCCGCTACCTGATCCAGGTGCGCTGTCACGACCTCGCGCTGATGGCGCTGCACCAGTCGCTGCGTGACGCGCTCGCCGTCGGCGACATGCCGCTCGCCGCCGCCGCGGTCTCCTCGCAGGCATGGGCGATGATGCGGCAGGGCAGGTTCGGCGAGGTGGAGCGCCTGTGCGCGGACACGTCCGACGAGATCGAGCCGCGGTTGTCGCGGGCCACGGCACGTGACCTGTTCGGGTGGGGCAAGCTGCTCACCCGGGCCGCGGCGGCCGCCGCCAGGAACAACCGGTTCACCGAGGCCCGCGACTACCAGCGCATGGCGACCGCCGCCGGGAACGCGCTAGGCCGCCAGCACAAGGACATGCCGGGCCACCAGGCGTTCGGGCCGGTCAACGTCGCGATGATGGGCACCGAGGTCGAACTGCTCGGCGGGCAACCCGACCGCGCCCTGGCCATCGCCGCGTCGATCGCGCGGAGCGCCGACGACGTCAACAACACGACGCTGAACCGGCACCGCCTCGATCTCGCGAGCGCCCACCTGCGGACGGGCAACAGCGACGAGGCCACCGAGATCCTCACCGGCCTGCGCCGCGACCACGGCGAGTGGCTCCAGTACCAGCAGTACGGCCGAGACGTCACCCGCGCCCTGCTCGCGACGAGGGCCCGCACGCTCACCACCGAACTGCGCGACCTCGCCGAGTTCATGAACGTCGAGGACTGAAGGTCACGCTCCATGCCCCTTCCGCCGCGTTCAACCTGAAAAGACCACGCCCCACAGCTGTCACCTCACCGTAACTCTCCGTACCGTCTCGGGCAACCCACTCATTCGGGGGTCCGAGATGGTCAGCGCCCGCCCGAGCACGGCGGAACTCCTCATGGCCGAGTACGGGCACGCCTGGGAGATCTGGCGCGAGCTCGGCCGCCAAGGCCACGGCGACTGGATCGCCCGCCGCCTCACCGACGACCATGAACTGCGCGCCGACACCATCCGGGCCCTCGCTGAACTCCTCAGGGAGGTTGTGCGATGACCTATGCGCAGACGGACGAGGAAGCCGCCGAACTGGCCACGCTGCAAGGCCGTTACACGGAGTGGCGGCTGTGGCGGGCGGGAGGCGGCTCGTGGATGGCGACCCGCTGCGACCTCACCGACGCCCAGAAGACCGTCGGCATGTCCCCCACGCTCATGGAACCCACCCGTCGCGCGCTCGCCTCCGAGTTGGCCGCCCAGGCCCTCACCGAGATCCACCTGTCCATGGGCTCCCCCTGCACGGTCGAGGCGGCCCGCACCCACCTCCGCGACCGCCTCCCCTGCTGCCCGGCCGCCTCGCCCCCCAAGCAAGCGCCGTGAGCGGGAAGGCGCTGGGGATCGAGACCGACGATCTGGTCGGCACGGCCGAGCGGCTGCCGGACGTCGTCGGGATCATCTGGCGGCGGATCGGCTGCGCCGGGTAAGGGCGGGGGTGTTCGGTGTCCCCGTCCTTGGGGTTATGGCTTGCCGAAGAGCTGGTCTACTACTCGGGAGGCGGCGTGGCCGTCTTCCAGGGAGCAGAAGCGGGTGTGGAAGGCTTCGTAGGGGGATTGGTATTTGGCGGCTACTTCGTCGAGGTTCTTGAGGGCGTCGATGAGGGATTGGGTGGTTTCCAGGAGGGGGCCGGGGGATTCGGTTTCGAAGTCGAAGTAGAAGCCGCGGAGTTTGTCGCGGTAGTGGGCGAGGTCGTAGGTGTAGAAGAGCATGGGGCGGCGGAGGTTGGCGAAGTCGAACATGACCGAGCTGTAGTCGCTGACCAGGACGTCGGCGGCGAGGTAGAGCTCGGCGATGTCGGGGTACAGGGACGCGTCGCGGACGAAGGGGGCGTCGGGTGCGCCGTCGACCACGTTCGGGTGGAGCCGGGCGACGAGCACGTGGTCGTCGCCGAGTTCCCGGCCGAAGAGGTCGAGGTCGATGTTCCAGTCGGCCTTGTAGCGGCCCGCGCCGTAGAACTGGTCGTCACGCCAGGTCGGCGCGTACAGGACGACCTTCTTGCCTTCGGGGATCTCCAGCCGTTCCCGGACGGAGGCGGCGATGGCGTCGGCGTCCGGGGAGTACAGGACGTCGTTGCGCGGGTAGCCGGCCTCGATGATCTCGCCCTCGTACTTGAACGCCCGGCTGAGGATCTTGGTGCTGAACGGGTTGGGCGACACGAGGTGCGTCCACTCCGGCAGCTTCACCTCGCCGACGGTCGCCGCGTGCGCCTTCTGCATGCCGGGCGCGTACGCGAAGTGGACCTCCTTGACGTCACGGCCCACCTTCTTCAGCGGGGTGCCGTGCCACGTCTGCAGGACGGTCTGGTCGGGGTGCCGTCGGAACCAGTCGCCGATCCGGTGGTTGGTGACGATGTACCGCGACGAGTGCACGGCCTCGTGCCAGTCACGCCCGTTCAGCCGGACGGCCTTGGCCGTCGGCGGCAGCTCGACCTGCGCGTCGCCGACCACCCACAGCTGCTCGAGGGTGCTGCCCCTGCGGACCAGCTCCTCGTGGATGGCCTTGGTGCTGTCGGAGTACTGCCGCCCGTTGAAGCAGGAGAACAGGACGGCGTCGCGCAGCCCCTCTTCCTTCACCTTCAACCTGGCCTCCTGACGCATCCGCGTCGCCGCCCCCTGCTCCTCGGCCCGGATGTTGCTCCCGACCTCGAGGACGACCCGTCCCCCCTGGCTCTCCACCGAGTACTGCCGGTACTCGACCTCGACGGGTTCGGGAAGCGCCGCCTCGTCAACGAGCCGGACGGCGAGCGGCCTGCCCTCCCCATGCCGGAACAGGACATCCCATCGCCCCGCCCGCAACGGCAAAGTGCCCGCGAGCGACTTGATCCGGGTGAGCGGCACGACGGTCTCGCCGCGCGTCATCGGGAAGGAGAGGTCGAGCTTGCGCCCACGCGACCGCAGCACGACCGTCCCGTCCCGATGCACCGGATGCGCACCCCGCAGGGTCAGCACACCCTCGCCGTCAAGCTCGGCAGTCTCCACCACATACCGGGCAGTCCGGACACTGAGCTGCGCATATCCCGAGGCATTGCGCCCGGCGATCGCCTCACGCTCCCCCCACAGCCGCTGCTCCGGCTCGACGTCCTCGGCCAGCACCGCCCGGACCCCGTCCACGTGGAACTGCCACGCGACTGTGTCGTCCAGCTTGGTCTCGTCAGGCCGCACATCGGGCAGGTCGGCGAGCGCGATCCGCGCGGTGAACCCGCCCGACCCCCCGGCCGTGACGTCGAACGCCGCGGTCTGGTCGCCGCGCACGAGCGTGAGCCGCCCGCCCTTCTTAGCGGCCTTCTTCCCCGGCGCGGGCGCGACCCCGGTGACCTCGAGCGCGTCGCCGTCCCACCGCAGCCCGGTGACCTTCACCCTGACGGTCTCGACCCGCAGCCGCAGCCGCTTGTCCACCATCTCCGGAACGATCCGGACATCATCCGCGACGTACCCGTAAGGCGGGTAAAGCCCGGACCCGGTGGACCCCGACTTCAACGGCCCGGACCGCAGCAGCCCGTCGGCGAACACCCAGGCGTGCACCTGCCAGACGCCGTCCTTCCAGCCGCCGCGCCTGCGCAGCTTCGCGGGGTCGACGGTGAACTCGATCCCCCGCCACGCCTTGCGCCGCTGCGACTGCCGCGCCCGCAGCCGAATCCGCCGCCTGCCCTGCCGCAGCGTGACGCCCTTCGCGGACGCCCAGCGCCGCCGCATCGACACCGAGGCGATGTCGGCCTGCCCGGAGACGGCGAGTTTCCCGTCCTTCCAGGAGATCTCCTCGACCCGCCCGCGCATCCGCACCTCAGGGCCCGCGAGGTAGACCTTGGCGGGGACGCCGAGCGCGTCGTCCTTCCAATAGGGGTAGACGACGTAGCGGCGCAGCCCGTCCCGCACGATCGACGGGTTCGCCCCGCCCCGCTCGTAGCGGACGACCTTCACCAACTCGGTCACCAGCCGCCGCGACGCGAGATGCCACTTGAGCCTGCTGAGCGCGCCGAGCTCCTGGAGCACTCGCGGCTCGATCGTCTCGACGAACTCGGCGGCCAGCTCGACGGTCCTGGCACGTGCCGCGGGGTCGGCGTCGGGGAGTGCGTCGAGGAAGGCGCGCAGTTCGCGGTCGAGCAGGGACCGTTCGAGCGAGCGGCGCAGCTTCGGCTTCCAGCGGCCCTCGAGCCTGCCGCGGATCGCGGCGACGGCGGCGAACGCCTCGGCGGCGTCGGCGGGGTCGGTGGAGGGCGGCGGCTGGAGCGGCGCGCGCCGCTCGACGGTGAAGTCGGGGACGATCTCGATCGCCGAGGCGAGCTGGTAGGCGCTCACGGCCACCGGGAGGTCGGGGAGCCGGTCGGTCTCGGGGAAGCGCAGTCCGGCGGCGTCCCAGAAGGAGCGGCGGAACAGCTTCGCGGTCGCGATCCTGTCGGCGCGCAGGCCGGGGCTCTTGGCGAGGGTGGTAGCGCGCTTGCGGGAGGCGAAGGGGCCCTTGTGCAGCCAGGAGCGCCACACGCCCCCGGACTCGGTGATCAGGGCGACGTTCCCCGCGGCGAAGTCCGAGCGGGACCCCGCGAGCGCGGTGTGCAGGAGTTCCAGCGCGTCGGCGGGGGTCCGGTCCCCCGAGTCGACGAAGAACAGGAACTCCCCCTTGGCCGCGCGCACGCCCACCTCGCGCGCGGCTCCCCGGCTCAGTCCCGACCCCGGCAGCGCGCGGAAGCGCTCGTCGGGCAGATCCACCGTGAGGGGGCCGTCGTGGACGACGATCGCCTCGAAGTCGGTGTGCGTCTGCCCGGCCAGCGACTCCAGGCTCTCGCCCGAGTGCTCGTCGCCCGAGACGAGCACGATGACACTGATCATCAGGAGTTCTCACATATTTAGGTGACAGTTCACGTGTCGTGCGAATTGCCGTCGTTCTGCGGTCAGCGGAGTGTACGCCGTGTCCTATTCCCCGCGCGTGAACATCCCACCGTGTGGAACGGCGATCACCGTCGTGAGGCGACCAGAACTCCCGTTTCCGATGGGGAGTCCGATTTTCTGGCGCGCCGCTCCGGCAGCAGCACCATGATCACGACGATCGCCATGATCAGCCCGAGGGCCGCGGACGTCCACCAGTTGTTCACCGGGTCGCGCACGAACGGCATCGGGTCGGGCCATGGATCGCCCCGGAACTGCGGCACGCCGGGCAGAAAACCGAGGGAGCCGACGGCGAGGCGGATCTGGATGAGGCCGTCGATCCGGGTGCGGGGGGCGAGGGCGAGCAGCGGGAAGATCAGCGGGTCGTACCAGGGGTGCTGCACGGGTGAGGCGATGAGCACCGCCGCGCAGACCGCGAACGCGAACCGCGCGGCCTGGCCCTGCCGGGTCGCCGCGGGCGTCAGCCGCCACAGCAGCGCCGCGACGATCACCGCCGAGGCGAGGTAGCCGAGCTGGTTCATCTGCCCGTGGGTGGCCTCGATCCCCCAGCGCGGCAGGTAGCGCCACGGGTTCGTCGGCGAGGCGTCCTGCGACTTGTCAAGCAGGATCTCGAACGCCCTCGGCCCGGCCGCCAGGTAGGCGCCGAGCCCCGTCGCGACGACCCCGCCGAGCAGCCCGAGCAGGGTCGGCCACGACCGGCGCGCGACCCACGCCAGGCCCACCCCGGCGAGGAAGAACGGGGCCTTGACGCCCCCGGCCAGCCCGATCAGCGCGCCCGCGTACATCCCGGCCGCCCACGCCGGGGTGTCGGAGGCACGGAAGAAGACGGCGAACGCCGCCACCATGAAGGCCGCGCCGAACACGTCGTTGTGCGCGCCTGCCGCGCAGGCCCACAGCATCAGCGGGTTGCAGGTCCACAGCAGGTGCGCCCTGACCTTGGCCGCGTGGTCGTCGGCCATCCGGTGCAGCAGCACCGCGACCAGCGCGAACGCGCCGAACGCGGCGACCTTGAGCAGCGAGACGATCGCGAACATCGAGGTCCCGCCGAGCGCCGCCGCCCCGGCGAACAGCCAGTTCGAGACGGGCCCGTACACCGACGGCGTCTGCCGCCATGCCTGCGGCGCGTAAGCCGCGACGGGATCGCGCAGATCGATCAGCAGCTGCGGAACAGTCTGATACGGATCATGACCGAGCAGGAGCATCCGCCCGTACAGGGCATAGCTCTGCACATCGGTGGAACCGCCGACCGGAGCCAGCGCGAGGGCCGCAGCGGCCGCCACACCGCCGTACAGGAGCATCCTGACCGGGGGCCGCCACCCCCACCGGACGGCGAGCAGCCCGAGGCAGACCCCGAGCGTGCCGGACCCGACCATGCCGAACGTCAGCGCGACGATCAGCGCGGCGCTCGGATCGGCCTCAAGCGACCAGCCGCCCCCGCTGACGGGCACGGTGTTCGACGGCCCGAGCAGGCAGGCGACCAGTCCGAGCCCCACCGAGACGACGATGGCGACGGTCCCGGCCATCCCGGCTCGACGGGATCTCACGGACATGCCGCCAAGGGTATTCCGGCGCGGGAAGGACCCGATCCCGCGCATGGGTCAGGGTTTGCCGCGCAGGCCCGCCTTGGCGAGCAGCCTCGGCAGCACCGGCGGCGCGGGGGCCAGCGTGGCGGCGATCCGGCCGCCGCTGGTCCGGTAGGGCCGCGCGGTGCGGCGCAGGCCGACCCGGCCGGACGCCAGGGCGTCGGGCAGGAACCCGCCGCGCATGCCGCCGACCTCGAACTCGATCTGCCAGACCCCGTCGCGCATCCGCTTGAGCGGCAGCGTCGCGGTGAACGCGTCATGGGCGAACAGCGCGGGCGTCTCCACGACCTCCTCGGTGCCGCGCAGCCGCGCGACGATCTTGACCGGCGTCGACGCGGGCAGCGACCCGGCCACCTCGAGCGCCCCGCCGACGACCTTCGCCGACGCGGGCCACTCGGGCGTCTTGGACTGCCATCCGGCGTCAACGCTCAGGTTCCCGTAATCCGTGACATGCCCCCGCACGACGGGCTTGCCATCGGAGACCGGCACATACCGATCACCCGGCACCTCAAGATCACCCAGCGACGGCCGCGCCGCCAGCGGCACCCCGTCCAGCGACGCCTTCACCACGACGTCCCAGCGCCCCTTGGCGAGCGTCGTCTCGGCGAAGTCCATGACCACCCGGAACGGCTGCTCCGACGCCACCGCGAACGGGTACTCGACGGGCTCGTCGCCCCGGTCGCGCACCACGACGGAAAAGTCGGTCGGCACACCCCCGGGAAGCTCGACGTCGCCTTCCAGGACGAGCGCGGAGCCCTCCCACTCGGCCCTGGTCAGCGCGACCCGGAACGGCACACGGTCGGAGACGTCGAAGCAGGCGTCGGGAAGGTCCCCGAAGCCCGGGGTGTCCTGGTAGACCCGCCCGGCCACGACCTTGAGCGGGACGACGACCTCGTCGGCGTCCGCCGCAGTCCGGAACGCCACGATCTCGGGCAGCAGGTCCGCGCGTCCGTGCAGCAGGCAGTGCGCGAGCTGCCGGAAGAACGGGGCGCTCGCCGCGGTGATCTCCGGGGTGAGGTGCCGTTCCATCAGGTCGCGGGCGAACGCCTCGGTGAGCGCGCGGCTCTCGGCGGACGCGTCAAGGTAGGCGCGGCCGAACCGTGACATGACCTCCTCGCGGAAGTGCCGCCGCAGCATCCGGTTGCGCGCGTTGCCCGGCTCGGTGTGCGCCTCGACGAGCCGCATCACCCTGCCGATCACCGGGAAGAACGCCTCGTCCGGCGCGCCGCCCTGCTGCATGACGCTCGAGCCGTCCTCGCGCTCGACCCAGAAGTAGGCGTCGTAGTCGGCCAGGACGCTGACCGCCTTGGCCTTGAAGTAGGCCAGGGCGGTGAACTCCTGGTCCTCGTGGGACTTCAGCCCCTCGGGGAAGCGCGTGTCGCCGATCAGGCCGCGCCGGAACAGCTTGAGCGGCGCGAGCGTGGCGTACAGGTCGGGCCTGTCGTCGTAGATCGTCGTGCGGGCGACGGTCTGCCGGAACAGCCTGACGGGCACCTTGCGGCCGACGCCGACGTACTTGCCGATCACGATGTCGGTGTCGTTGTCCTCGGCCATGGCGACCATCAGCTCGAGGGCGCGCGGCCCGAGCCAGTCGTCGGCGTCCACGAACATGACGAACTCTCCGGTCGCCCGGTCGAGGCCCGCGTTGCGCGGGGCGCCGGGCCCGCCGGAGTTCGGCTGGGCGAGGACGGTCATCCTCGGGTCTTCGACCTTCCGCAGCAGCTCGAGGCTGCCGTCGGTGGAACCGTCGTCGACGCAGATCAGTTCGAGATCGCTCAGGGTCTGAGCGAGCACCGATCCGACGCAGCGTTCGAGGCTGTTCCGGCAGTTGTAGACCGGGACGATGACACTGACTTTGGGGTGGGGCACGCGAGATTTCCTGTCACAACGGGAGCACATGCACACTAGCCGGACCCTGGACCCTTGTCGCGGCAACTCCGCCTAAACGATCATGTCGCGTTAAGGTGAACATAAAGTACGCACCTGACGTCTCACTGTCCACACCTCGGTCTCGCCTCGTTCATCTCACCGCTCACAGCGCGTCACATCGGCCTCCTAGCTTCGGAGTCCTCTGCCCGACCACCGGGCGGCGACCACGAGGAAGATGTGTGCGAACCCACAGCGGACCCCACGACCCGGCAGGCCCCGACGGCCGCGCCGTCTGCGTGATCCCGGCGCGGGGCGGATCGAAGGGACTTCCCGGGAAGAACCTCGCCAAGGTCGGCGGCGTGCCCCTGATCGTCAGGACGGTACGGGCGGCGCGGGCGGCCCAGACCGTCGGCGCGGTGCTCGTCTCCACCGACGACCGCGCGATCGCCGAGGCCGCGCGGGCCGCGGGCGCGCGGGTCGTGGACCGGCCCGACGAGCTGTCCGGCGACACCGCGTCGTCGGAATCCGCGGTCCTGCACGCGATCGCGACGCTGCCCGCGCCGCCGGAGGCGACGGTCCTGCTCCAGTGCACCTCGCCGTTCCTCGACCCGGCCGACCTCGACGCCGCGATCACCCGCGTCCTCGACGGGACCGCCGACACGGTCTTCGCCGCGCTCGCCTGCCACGAGTTCCAGTGGGCCGAGGGCCCCGACGGCCTGGCCGGAGTGGGCCACAGCGCCGCGTTCCGGCCGCGCCGCCAGGACCGGGCCGCCCACTACCGGGAAACCGGGGCGTTCTACGTGATGCGGACCACCGGCCTGCTCGAGCACGGGCACAGGTTCTTCGGCAGGATCGCCGCCCAGCCCGTCCCGCGCGCGCACGCCGTGGAGATCGACTCGGTCGAAGACCTCGCCGTCGCCCGCGCGCTCGCGCCGCTTTCCGGGATCACCGAACCGCTCGACGTCGACGCCGTCGTCACCGACTTCGACGGCGTGCACACCGACGACCGGGCCGGCGTCGGCCAGGACGGCGGCGAGACCGTCACCGTCTCACGCGAGGACGGGATGGGGGTCTCCCTGCTGCGCAAGGCCGGCGTGCCGCTCCTGATCCTTTCGACCGAGACCAACCCCGTCGTCGCGGCCCGCGCCGCCAAGCTGCGCGTGCCCGTCCTGCACGGGATCGCCGACAAGGCCGCGGCCCTCGACAGGTGGCTGCGCGACGAGGGGCTCGACCCCGCCCGCGTGGCCTATGTCGGCAACGACGTCAACGACCTCGGCTGCCTCGCGCTCGTCGGCTGGCCCGTCGCGGTCCCCGACGCGCACCCGGACGTCATCGCGGCGGCCCGGCTCGTGCTGACCCGTCCGGGCGGCGCGGGCGCGGTCCGCGAGATCTGCGACCTCGTCGTCGCCCAACGGACAAACCGGGCATCCCACACCAAGACTTCACAGAGCGAGGACTGACATGGCTTCCAGCGACACCGCACAGGCCGGCACATCCGTCGAGATCGGCGGCAGGCCCGTCGGCGACGGCGCGCCCGTCTACGTCATCGGCGAGATCGGCATCAACCACAACGGCGACATGGGGATCTGCCGCCAGCTCATCGACGTCGCCGCGAACGCGGGATGCGACGCCGTCAAGTTCCAGAAGCGGACGCCGGAGATCTGCGTCCCGCTCGACCAGCAGTCCAAGATCCGCGCCACCCCGTGGGGCGAGATGACCTACCTGGAGTACAAGCACCGGGTCGAGTTCGGCCACGACGAGTACGCCGCCATCGCCAAGTACTGCGGCGAGCGCGGTCTCCAGTGGTTCGCCTCCCCGTGGGACGTGCCCTCGGTGGAGTTCCTCGAGGAGTACGACGTCGTCACGCACAAGGTCGCGTCGGCGTCGATCACGGACCGTGAGCTGCTGCGCGCCCTCGCCGCGACGGGCAAGCCGGTGATCCTCTCGACCGGAATGTCGGAACTCGCCGAAATCGACGAGGCAGTCGGCATTCTCGGCACGGAGAACCTGGTCATCCTGCACGCCACGTCCACGTACCCGCTGCCCGCCGAAGAGGCCAACCTCCGCACGATCGCCACGCTGCGTGACCGCTACGGTGTGCCGGTGGGCTACTCAGGACACGAGCGCGGCCTCCAGATCAGCCTCGCCGCCGTCACCCTCGGCGCGTGCGCGATCGAACGGCACATCACGTTGGACCGCACCATGTGGGGCTCCGACCACGCCGCCTCCCTCGAACCGACCGGGCTGCAGCACCTCGTCCGCGACATCCGCGTGATCGAGACCGCGCTCGGCGACGGCGTCAAGCGGGTGTTCCCCGGCGAGGCCGAGCCGCGCGAGCGGCTGCGCCGCACCACCGCCTGATGGCGGCGGCCGCACCGCGCCTGTCGGTCGTCATCCCGATGCGCGACGTCCAGACCTACGTCGGGGACCTGCTGCTGACCCTGCGCCGCAACACCGCGCCGGACATCGAGTTCCTCGCCGTGGACGACGGCTCGCGCGACGACACGCCCCGGCTCCTCGCCGAGTCCGGGGTGCCGGGCCTCACCGTGCTCACCAACCCGTCGCCGCTCGGGCTGAGCGGGGCGCGCAACACCGGCCTTGACGCCGCCCGCGGCGAGTTCGTCACGTTCCTCGACGGCGACGACTGGGTGGCGCCCGGCTACTTCACCGCGCTCGCCGACGCGATCGACGGGCTCGGCTGCGACTTCGTCAGGGTCGACCACGTGCAGGTCACCGGGCGGCGGCACGTGCTGCACCGCGCGCCCATGGGCCGCCGGGGCAAGGTCCTCGACCCGAGGGCGGCGATCCTGCCCGTCCACGACAGGTCGATGGTCGACTACCCGTACGCGTGGGCGGGCGTCTACCGGCGCTCGCTCGGCGACCTCCTGCGCTTCCACGACGTGCTGCACACCGCCGAAGACCGGCCGTGGATCTGGCGGCTGCACAGGGAGGCGGCGAGCTACGCCGTCGCCTCCCTGGCCGGCGTGTTCTACCGGCGCGCCGTCTCCGGGTCGCTGACCCAGATCGGCGACGCGCGGCAACTCCACTTCTTCGACGCGTTCGACCTCGTCCTCTCCGAACTGGAGACCGACCCCGAGGCCGAGAAGCTGCGCCGCAAGGCCGTCCGCACCTACTGCGCGCTGATCGCCCACCACCTCGCCGAGCGCGACAGGCTCACCCCTCCCCTGCGCAGGGAGCTGCGCCGCCGCGCCCGCCGGACCGTCGAGGGATTCCCCTCCGACGCACTCGCCGAGGCCCTCCCCGGGCTCGGCGCGGACCGCCGTGACCTGTTCGCCGACCTGTTGGGCATCGACGCTTGAGCGCTACGCAAATCTTTCTGGCCTCGACCCCGTTCGGGGCCCTCACCCTCGCCGCCGCGCTCGACGCCGGCCTGCTCGGCGACGGGAAGGCCAGGCGCGTCCTGGTCGTCAGCAACAACGCGGCGATCCCCGAGCTGACGCCGGGGCTCACCGCGCAGCCCGGCTGGGAGACGCTGGGCCGCAGGTTCGACGCGCTCATCGACTGGAACGCCGAGATCGCGCCGCTGCACCCGTCGGGATGGCAGCCGCGCGAAGAAGAACTTCCGCTTTATGAGCGGTGGCTGCGCGACCGGTGGGGGCTCGCCGGGCATGACGTCGAACTCGTCGTGGAGTCCGTCGCGGTCGCGCCCGCGCGGACCCTGTGCGCGCTGTTCTTCGACGCGCCGATCACCGTCTACTCCGACGGGCTCATGTCGTACGGGCCGACCCGCAGCGCGCTGCCCCCGGGCGTCGGCAGCCGGATCGACCGGCTCCTGCACCTCGACCTCGTCCCCGGGCTCACCCCGCAACTGCTGCGCGAGTACGGGGTGCCGTCCACGACCATCCCGGACGCGGCCTTCCGCAAGGTCCTCGACGAGCTCACCGACGCCGTCAGGCCCGCGCTGACCGCCCCGGACGGCGGCGGAATCCCCGAAGGGACGCCACTGGTCGTCGGTCAGTACCTGGCCGCTCTGGAAATCCTGACCGCGCAGGAGGAAGATGACCTTCATGTGGCGATGCTGCGTGGAGTCGTGGCCCGTGGGTTCTCGACCGTGCTCTTCAAGCCCCATCCGGCCAGCCCGGTCAGGGCGACAGAACGCCTGGCGGACGAGGCCCGGCGGCTCGGCGCGCGGCTCGTGGTCGTCGACCAACCCGTACCGGCCGAGGCTTGGTGCGCGGCGGTACGGCCCGCACTGATCGTCGGCTGTTTCTCCACGGCCCAGATCACCGCCGCGCGCTACTACGGCGTGCCGGCGGCGACGGTCGGCGCCGCGGCCCTTCTCGACCGGCTCACGCCCTACGAGAACAGCAACCGCGTCCCCGTAACGATCGTCGACGCCACCGTCCCCGCCCTGAGCGCCGACGGTTCCCTAACCAACCCCACCTTCCCCCCCAACGCAGCCCTCCCGGCCAACGCAGCCTCCCCAGCCGAGGCGGCACGCCCGGGCGAGACAGCACGCCCAGCCGAGGCGGCACGCCCGGGCGAGACAGCACGCCCAGCCGAGGCGGCACGCCCAGGCGAGGCGGCACGCCCGGCCCTAACGGCACACCCGCCCCAGCCCGGGACAGCACGCCCGGCCCAGCCCAAGCCCGGCCCGGCCCTCGAACCCCTGCTCGCAGCGGTCGCCTACGCGATGCAGGCAGCCACCCGCCCCGACCTACGCGCCCAAGCCGTCCACTTCCTCAACGACCACTGGCAACCCACCCAGCGCTACTTCAAACGCCGCCGCCTTACCTCCCTGGCCCTCCCCGGCGGCCTCCCTTCCAGCGACCACCCCCTGGTCACCGCGGCCCTCCCCCGCACCAGCCGCCGCAGACGCCTGGCCACAGCCGCCCTGCGCCAAGTAGACCGCCTCCGGGACTAACCCCCATGCCCACCCACCCCCCCGAAGCCGAATCCACAGGAGCCCACCCCGCACGCACCCCCGAGCACAGCCCGCACCGCGCGCACACCACCAAAGCCCGCACCAACATGCACAGCCCCACCCAGCCCGCCGAAGCCGGGGCCTCGACAACCCTCGCCGCAGACACCGCCGAGCGCAGCCTGCGGCACGCACATCTCGGTAAAGGCAGAGCCTCAGGAACCCTCACCCCGGGCACAGCCGGGCGGGCTGGGGGAGGCGGAGCCTCAGGAACCCTCGCCGCAGGCGCAGCCGGGCGCGGCGCGCAGGCTGAGCGAGGCGGAGCCTCGGGAACCCTCACCGCAGGCGCAGCCGGGCGGGCTGGGCGAGGCGGAGCCTCGGCAACCCTCACGGCGGGCGCAGCCGGGCGGGCTGAGGGAGGCGGGGCCTCGGGAACCCTCGCCGCGGGCGCAGCCGGGCGGGCTGAGGGAGGCGGGGCCGATGGGCGTAGGGGGACACATCGCGCGCGGCCCGGCGAAGCCGGGCTGCGCGCAAGGGGTTTTGGGGGTGAGGGGGTGTTGGTTTGTGTGGGGGTTACGCGGGTGGGGGGTGCGGTGTTCGCGGGCGCGTTGGATGCGGGGTTGCTGGCCGGGGTGGGGCGGCGGGTGTTGGTGAGTGTGGGGCCGCCGGGTGCGGGCGTCGCGGGGAGGTTCGGGGAGGTGTTGGAGTGGGGTGGGGAATTCGGGGGGGTCGGGCCGTTTGAGTGGGTGCCGCGGGCGCAGGATCTGCCGGTGCTCGAGCGGTGGCTGACCCTGCGGTGGGGGTTGGGCGGGCCGGTGCGGCTCGTCGTTGACGATCCGGCCGTGTTGGCGTCGGTGGGGGCGATTCTCGGGGCGGCGCGGATCACCGTGTGCGCGGCGGGGCTCGGGGCCTACGGGCCGACCGCCGTCCGACCGCCCGACGGCGTCGGCTCCCGGATCACCGACCTCCTGCACCTCGACCTCGTTCCGGGCGCGTCCCCGCTGCTGCTGCGCGAGAACGGGCTCACCTCGACGCCCGTGCCGGCAGGGGCGCTGCGCGGCCTGCTCGGCCCCCCGGACGGCCCCGCCGAAGGCGCGCTCCTCATCCCCGAGGACCTGGCGGCGCGCGGAATCCTGCCGGCCGACGCGGAACAGGCGCTGCTCGCGGGCGCGGTCCGCGCGATCGCCGCGCGCGGCCACACCCTCGTGCGCTGCGCGGGCGAGAGCGTTCCCGGGTCGGTCCTGCGCGAGGCGCGGCGGCTGCGCCTCACCGTCGAGCCCGCCGACCCGTGGGCCGCGCGGCCCGCCCTCGCCGTCGGCCACACCTCGCCGACCCTCGCCGCACTCGCCAGAACCGGCGTCCCCGTCGCGACATTCGGCGCAAGAACCCTCATTCCCACCGCCGAGCGCGTCGCGGCGACCCTCGCCGACCTCACCCTCCCGCGCCTCACCCGCACCGGCCGCCTCGTCCGTCCCCGCCCGCCCGCCGACCTCCAGCCGCTCCTCGACGCCCTCGCCTACACGCTGCGGCCCGGCCAGCTCCCCGAACTCAGGGCCGCCGCCGTCGCGTACCTGTCCGGGGCCGACGCCGCAGCCCGGTACTTCCCCGCGTCCGGGCTCGCGGCGCTCGGCCTGCCCGTCCCCGGCGCGACGCACCGGCTGCGCCGCGCCCTGCACCTCGGAGCGCACCCCCGCCATGCGAACCACGCACGTCCTGTCGGTGATCAGCCCGGTCCGTGACGTCGCGCGCTACGTCCCCGACCTCATCTCGGCCCTCGCCGCCAACGCCGCGCCGGGCTTCGAGTTCCTCGTCGTGGACGACGCCTCAAGCGACGCCACCGGCGACCTCCTGCGCCGCGCCCGCGTCCCGGGCCTGCGCGTCATCACCCGTCCCGAGCCGGGCGGCCCGTCCGCCGCGCGCAACGCCGGGCTCGCCGAGGCGTCCGGCGAGTACGTCACCTTCCTCGACGGCGACGACTGGATCAGGCCCGGCCATCTCGCCGATCTCGTCACCGCGATCGAGACGCTGCGCTGCGACTTCGTCATGACCGACCACATCGAGGCGCGCGGCGTCCGGCGGGTCCCGCGCGTCCCGCCCGAGGCGCGCCTCGGCGAGCGCCTGCCCGCGCGCGGCGGAATCCTGCCGCAGCACGACAAGTCGATGGTCGACTACCCCTTCACCTGGGCCGGGATCTACCGCCGCGCGCTCGGCCCGCTCCTGGAGTTCGACGAGCGCCTGCACACCGCCGAGGACCGCCCCTGGTTCTGGCGGCTGTACCGCAACGCCGACGCCTTCGCCGTCGTCAGGCTGAGCGGCGTCTTCTACCGCCGCGAGGCCCCCACCGCCCTCACCCGCGTGGGCGACGCCCGTCAACTCCACTACTTCGACGCCTTCGACAGCGTCCTCGCCGACCTCGACGCCGCCGACGAGCCCCCCGAACTGCACTACAAGGCCATCCGCAACTACTGCGCGATCATGGCGCGGCAGATCAACGCCGAGGCAAGGCTGACGCCCCGGCTCCGCTCCGCCCAACGGGCAAGGGCCGCCACCACCCTGCGCGCCTTCCCCCCCGACGTCCTCGCCTCGATCCTGCGCGGCTCCGACCCCGAACGCAGGACCCTGCTCGAAGACCTCGCGGGCCTGACGGTTCAGCCGCCGCGCAGCGCGCGGCGCGCCCCCTTGAGCGCGCGGTAGGCGGTCGGCGGCAGCTCGACCCGCGCGCGGGCGCGCAGCCGCGCACGCGCCCGGCCCCCTTCCGCCCTGGGCGGAGGCAGGCTCGCGGCGGACGCGACGAGCTCGTCAAGCGCGTCGGCCCAGTCGTTCTCCGACGGCGGGTGGAAGTAGTTCGCCCGGCACCAGCGCGGCTCGGGCTTCTTGAACCTGCCGCGCGCGAGCTCGTCGAGCGAGCCGAGCACCCCGCTGTCCTCGAACACCAGATTGATCATCTCGGCCGACACCCCGAAGTCCGCCAGCACGAGCAGCGGCACGCCCGCCGCGATCGCCTCGAGCGCGGCCGTCGAGCTGACCGTCGCGAACCCGGCCGCCGACGCCAGCTGCGCCCGCATCGGCCCCGCGTCGAACTCCAGCAGCCCCTGCTCATAGGGAAGCTCGCGCCACAGCTCGGCGTAGTGCAGCAGCTCCCGGTGCGTCTGCTCCTCGCCGGGCAGCGCGCGCAGCTTCACCACGACCTTCAGATCGGGCCTGCTCAGCGCCAGCGCCGCCAGCGCATGGAGCACCCCCTCGCGCTCAGAGCGCTCCCGAGGCACCTTCGCCTGGGTAGCGAAGACGACGCGGTCGGCCGCGCCCGCCTCCGGCAGCCCGTCGAGGAACGGCAGCGACGCCCGCACCACCCGCCCCGGCAGGCCGAGCGAGCGGCCGATCTCGGCGAACTCCTCGACCTCACGCGCGCTGTGCACGACGAAGAGGTCGGCCGAGGCGCGCAGCTTCCAGGCGCGCCGGGTCGCGGGCACCGAGATCCCCGGCAGGCCCGTCACCAGGACCCGCCGCCGGTCCCGCGACACGAACGGCGCGAGCGCCCGCACCACGGGCCCGGTGCAGGCGAGCAGCACCGCGTCCGGGTCGAACGAGCGCAGCAGCGCCCGGAACCCGCGCGCGGACACCACGGGCGGAACCTCATGCCCCGTCCCGCTGACGGCGTCGGCCCGCTGCTGCTCCGACGGCGTGATCGGCGACCGCACCACAACAAGCCGGTGCTCACCCGGCAGACCGCGCAGCAGCGCGGCCCCCCACTTCAGATAGGAGTCGGAGTCGGCGACGGCGAGAATCCTCAAGCGAACTCCGGTCCGACCGTGAAGAGGCTGAGGTGGGTGCGCAGCGACGCGTCCGCGCGCTCGGTCCACCACCCCTGCGGCACCGTCACCCCCTCGATGACGGGTCCCTCACCGCCCAGCAGGACGCGCAGCGACGACAGCGCCGTCGAGGGCAGGCTGACCACCCGGTGCCACGACGTCAGCCCGCGCAGGCTGAGTTCGACCGGAAGGCCCGAGTCGTGCACCCGCACCCGGGGGTCGGCGCGCAGCACGTCGAGCACCTGCGGGCACTCGCGGCGGTGCGGGTGGTAGACGAACGGCTCCACCGCGGCCTTCCCGCCGAGCCAGCGCAGGTACTCGCCACGGTCGATGAGCCCGTTCGCGACCAGCGACGTGCCCAGCATCACAAGCCGTTCCGGCGGCGGCGGATCGGCGGGCAGCGACCGCAGATACGGGAAGTCGTGCGAGACCACCGACACCCCGACCCGCCGCGCCCGCGCCAGCAGCGCCGACGGTACCGGCAGCGCAGTGAACACCGTCACCCTCCCGGCCTGCGCGAGGGACCTGAGCCGCGCCCCGGCCAGCGAGCCGAGGACGCGCCGCCCGAACCCGGCCTGCGCGCGCGCCCTGACCAGCGGCTGCCGCCACGGCCCGGACAGCAGCCCGAGCAGGTGCAGCGTCGCCAGCCCGTCGTCCACGAGCACGACCCGGCCCGGCGCGCGCCCGGCGAGCAGCGCGGTCTGCGCCTGGCCGGAGAACGCGTCGCCCAGCGCCCACGCGGCGCGTCCCGACGTCGCCCGCGAGGCGTCTTCCAGTACCGTTCCGGGGGGCGTCCCGAGCCGGACCGCCTCCGCCGCGGTCGCGGCGAGGGCGGACGAGCCCGCGCGCACCCGCAGCACCACGGGGCCGAGCACCCCCGCGTGCCGCGCCTCAAGCACCGACAGCAACTGCAGCGGTGACTCGACCCACGCCAGATCCGTCATGGTCACCTATCAATACGGGTGAGGTTCCGTCACAATGTGACTCTGCGTCACCAGAACCTTCGCAGACGCACATGAACGGACAACCAACATGAGCTGTCGGGAGCGATTAACAATCTTTACGACCGCTGATCTCGCTAAGCTGCCTCCGGTCCCCCTCACTCCCCCAGGAGCTTTCCCTTGACTGACAGGCGTCGCTTCCTGCTCGGCGCGGGCGTTCTGGCCGCCGGCTCGGCCGCGTACGCGGTCTGGCCGTCCCAAGGAGACGGCGCCGCCGCGCCCAAGGAGCGGCTGTCGGCCGGCGACCAGCCCCCCAGCTCCCCGCACGGCAGCCTCGTCGAGGTCGAGCCGATGGGCGACGTCGCGCAGCGCGGACCGAACGCCGGCAAGCCCAACTTCGTGGTGATCCTCGCCGACGACCTCGGCTGGGGCCAGATCGGCGCGTACGGCCAGACCAAGATCCGCACCCCGCGCATCGACCAGCTCGCCAACGAGGGCCTGCGCTTCACCGACGCCTACGCCCCCGCGCCCGTCTGCGCGCCGTCGCGCGCCTCCCTGCTGACGGGCCTGCACGCGGGCCACAACCCCGTCCGGCGCAACCCGCCCAAGGAGGGCGAACTGCCGCTCCCGGCGGGCACCCGGACCATCGGCGACGTGCTCCAGTCCGTCGGCTACAAGACCGGCATGTTCGGCAAGTGGGGGTTCGGCCGCAACTCGGGCGACGAGGGCAGCCACCCCAACGCGCGCGGCTTCGGCGAGTTCTTCGGGTACATGACCCACCACGCCGCCAAGAGCTACTATCCGCGCTTCCTGTGGGACAACCGCAACCGGGTGAACCTGCCGGGCAACTTCGACGACTACGGCGCGCTCTACGGCCCCGACCTCGTCATGGACCGGGCGCTTGAGTTCATCGACCGCAACAAGCAGGACCCGTTCCTGCTGATGCTCACCCTCCCGTTGCCGCACGCCCCGTCGGTGATCAGCGACCTCGGCGGGTACGGCGGCAAGCCGTGGAACCCGGCCAACAAGACCCACGCCGCCCAGATCACCCGCCTTGACGCCTACGTCGGCCTGCTCGTGGACACCCTCAAGCGCAACGGCCTTGACGACAACACCATCGTGATCTTCACCGGCGACAACGGCGCGCACGAGGAGAACGGCGTCGAGCCGGCCTTCTTCAACGCGGGCGGCCCGTTCAAGGGGATCAAGCGCAACCTGTACGAGGGCGGCGTCCGCGTCCCGTTCATCGTCTGGTCGCCGAAGCTGCTGCGCAAGACCGTCCGCAAGCGCACCACGCACCCGACCGCGCACTATGACCTCATGGCGACCATGGCCGACTACGCCGGAGCCAAGTCCCCCAAGAACGACGGGTACTCCCTGCGCAAGGTCTTCAACGGCTCGGGCGGCGCGCCCAAGCACGAGTACCTGTACTGGCTGCGGCTGCACGCGGGCTCCACCAAGACCCACAGGTCGCTGGAGCGCGGGCGCGGCAAGCAGTGCTCGGCGGCGGTCCGCTTCGGCGACTGGAAGCTGATCGGCTGGGCCCCCGGGCGCGAGTACTCGACCCCGAACGGCCGCTGGACGTATGAGCTGTACGACCTCAACAAGGACCCGGGCGAGAAGAAAAACCTCGCCAAGAGCCACCCCGCCATCGTCAACCGTGGGGTTCGCTACATCCGGCAGTCCTGGCGAGCCCCATAATGGGCTCGAGGTTGCCTGTTTCTCAGTTAATATTCAGCAACAATAGTCCAGATTGGTATGGTTCGTCGCTATCGTCTCCTGCGAGCCACCCAACGACCCGGGACATGAGGGATGCAGGAAGCACAGCGCAGCACCGCAGTCAAGCGGGCCATCCGACGCCGTACCGAACACCTCGCAGAGGCGCTCCGGCCGCCGGGCGTCAAGCCCAAGCGGCGCGTGGAGATCCCCTCCCGCCGCAGCGGAGCCAAGCGCCTGGTTCCTTCGCCGGTCTTCGTCCTGTCCTCCCAGAGATCCGGATCGACGCTGCTGCGGGTGATCCTCAACAGCCACTCCCAGATCCGCGCCCCCCACGAACTCCACCTCCGCACCCTCAAGGTCGAGCCGAGCCGTGAGTTCTCCGACGACGTCATGGGCGCCCTCGGCCTCACCCGCAAGGAACTCGAACACCTGCTGTGGGACCGGATTCTGCACCACGAGATGGAGCGCAGCCAGGCGAGCGTGATCGTCGACAAGACCCCGGCGAACGCCCTGATCTGGCGGCGCATCAACAGCGCGTGGCCCAAGGCCAGGTACATCTTCCTGCTCCGCCACCCGCAGTCGGTGGTCGAGTCGGTCATGAACCGCCGCAAGGGCGCCGACCTCGACGGCGTCGTCCAGGAGACGTACAACTACGTCTCCGGCGTCGAGGAGGCCCGCCAGCACCTCGACGGCGTCACCGTCAGGTACGAGGACCTCACCGCCGACCCCGAGCGGGAGACCAAGCGGATCTGCGAGTACCTCGGCCTGCCCTGGGAGGCCGCGATGCTCGACTACGGCGCGCAGGACCACGGCCCCATCAAGCCGGTCTTCGGCGACTGGAGCGCCAACATCAAGTCCGGCAAGGTCCAGGCCGCCCGCCCCCTCCCCACCGCCGAGACGATCGACCCCAAGCTCCTGGACATCGTCAAGACGTGGGGATACCTCGACTAATTGCCCGGACTCCGTCCGGGCGGTGATCGGGCGCCTCAAGCCGCCGTCTTCCCTCCGGACTTGCTCGCCTAGCGGCTCACAAGTCCTCCGGTCCAGACGACGGCGCGCCCGATCACTCTGCGGACTAAGGCACGAGGCCGTGGCCCCGGCTGGCCTGGAAACCAGCTATACGGGACGGTAAGTGACGCTCCAGGCGCGGTACCAGGGTTCGAAGAAGGGGTGGCCCTCGGCGAGCGGGAGCAGGTAGGTGACGGTCTCGGCGTGGTAGCGGCGCTGGAAGTCGGCGGGCATGCGGTGCAGGGTCGCGACGTTGCTCGCGCGGTCGGCGAGCTTGATCGCGACGACCGGGGCCGGGGCGTCGCGCAGGCGGCGCAGGTAGGCGACCTTTCCGGCGCGCTTGTCCCGCTTGGAGGCGGCCGGCGGCTTCGTCACCCAGTCGACGTACTCGGCGACGACGGGCCCGAACTCCGCCTCCACCTCGGTGAGCGTCGCCGGGGTGTCCTCGACCACGTCGTGCAGCAGGGTCGCCGCCAGGACCTCGGGATCGTGCTCGCCCGCGCCCACCGCGATCACCTCGAGGGCCTCGAACAGGTGGACCGTGTAGGGCTCACCCGTCGGCCTGAGCTGCTCGCCGTGCCAGCGCGCGGCCGCGTCGGCCGCCTTCTTGACGAGCTCGAGCCCCGCCGGGTCGAGCAGCGTCGCCAGTTCGGGTTCCGCGGTGCGCCAGGAAGCCCACGAACCGGGGACCCGCCGCGCGCCGCCCTGCGGACCGTCGTCGCCCGGGGTCGCCGCCCGGCCCGGGTCGGCGGGACCTTGGTTCGCCGGACCTTGGTTCGCGGGGCCGGAGTTCACGGGGTCGGAGTTCACGGGGACCACCGTAGTGCGGGAGGATCGGCGCATGGGAGCCGAGACAGCGCCGGAACGGGAATGGGTCGCCGAGGAGAGCGTGCTCGTCGACGCGCCGCCGCACGAGGTGTGGACGCTGGTGTCCGATCCGCGCCAGATCGTCAGATGGTCGCCTGAGCTGTTCCGGGTGTGGGTGCGCGACGAGCCCGTCGAGGAGTTCAGCAGGTTCGTCGGGTTCAACCGGCGTGGCCCGTTCGTCTGGTTCACGAACTGCGAGGTCACCGTCCACGACCCCGAGAAGGTCTTCGCGTTCCGCGTCACGTCCTTCGGCATGGACGTCGCGCTGTGGGGCTACCGCCTCGAACCCGTCGGCGAGGGCACCCGCCTCACCGAGTACTGGCACGACCTCCGTCGCGGCACCCGCACGGCGGGTCTCGTCTCCCTGCTCGGCCGTCTGTTCACCGGCACCCCGCCCGCCCGCCGCGCCGCGCTCAACCGCGCGGGCATGCGCGCCACCCTCGCCGGCATCAGGTCGGCCCTCGAACCCGGGCTTCCGCCGACCACGTAAACTTTCTTGGTTCGCCGACCGGGGCACTCCCCGGCACACACCAGGAGCCTTAGTACATATGAGCGAAGCGGGTAGTCCGGCCAGCGGACCTGTCGCGGGACAGGTCAAGGACGCGGAGATATCCGCCGAGCAGTCCCGCGTCGACGCCGCCTACGTCCGGCTTGACGAGATGCGCACCGAGGCCGAGCACATGCTCCGCGAGGGCTTCCGCCAATCCCAGGCCGGAACCCGCAGCTCCCTCGTCGACCGCGACGCCATGGTCTACCAGGCTTCCCTCCGCGCCCAGGCACTCAACGTCGCCGACGACGGCCTGGTCTTCGGCCGCCTTGACCTGCTCCCCACCCCCAAGACCGCGACCTCCAACGGGGCCGGGACCGCCGAGACCGAGGGCCCGGCGGAAGACGTCGCGGCGGGGAGCCCGGGAGAGGGTGGGGAAGGTAAGGGGGCCGGGGAGAACGGGCCGCTGTATGTCGGGCGGGTGGGGGTGCGGACGCGGGATCACGAGTCGCTCGTGGTGGACTGGCGGGCACCGGCCGCCGAGGCGTTCTACCGGGCGACGCCCGAGGACCCGCGCGGCGTGATCCGCCGCAGGGTGCTGCACTCGCGCGGCCACCGCGTCATCGACATCGAGGACGACCTCCTCCAGCCCGAACTCGCCGACGGCCTCACCGTCGTCGGCGACGGCGCGTTCCTCGCGTCGCTCGCCCGCACCCGCGAAGGCGCGATGCGCGACATCGTCGCCACGATCCAGCGCGAGCAGGACGTCGTCATCCGCGCGCCCGCCGACGGCACCGTCATCGTGCGCGGTGGCCCCGGCACCGGCAAGACCGCGGTCGCCCTGCACCGCGTCGCCTACCTGCTGTTCCACCACCGCCGCAGGTTCGGCGGGCGCGGCGTCCTCATCGTCGGCCCGAACCAGCGGTTCACCGCCTACATCGAACGCGTCCTGCCGTCACTCGGCGAGGGCTCCGCGGCGCTGCGCTCGCTCGGCGACCTCGTCCCGGGCGTCGTCGCCACCCGGCACGACACCCCCGAGCTCTCCCGGATCAAGGGCGCGGGCGCGATGGCAGGGATCATGCGGCGGGCCGTCGCCGACCACCCGCCCGGCGCACCCGAACTCCTGACGGTCGTGCACGCGGGCGTCGTCGTCAGGCTCGACCGCCCGCGCCTGGACAAGATCCGCCGCCAGCTCCACCAGCGGGTGTCCGGCAGCGTCAACACCGCGCGCCGCAAGGTCGCGGAAACCGTCCTCGACGCCCTCTGGGACAGGTTCCTGGAAATCGGCGGCCTGGTCGACGCCCCCGGCATCAAGCGCGGCGAGTTCATCGCCAACGCCCGCGACCAGCTCGGCGACTTCCTCACCACCTGGTGGCCGATCCGCACCCCGTCCGACGTGCTCCGCGCGCTGGGCGACCCGGAAAGGCTCCGCTCGGCGGCGGGCCGCGACCTCTCGCCCGCCCAGGTCGGCAGGCTCGCCGCGTCCTTCGCCCGCGAGGACGACTTCTCCTACCAGGACGTCGCGCTCCTTGACGAGATCGACGCGATCCTCGGCCGTCCCCCGCGCGCGGCCGGCCGGGTCCGCGAGGACGACCCCTATGTGGTCGACGGCGTCAACATCCTCACCGGCGAGGAGGTCGCCGACTGGGAGCCGGAGTACCGGGAGCTCAGCACGTCGATCGAGCGCACCGAACGGGCCCGCCGCGTTGACGACGAGGCGGAGGAGGCCACCGACTTCGGCCACGTCGTCGTGGACGAGGCACAGGACCTCTCACCGATGCAGTGGCGGATGCTCGGCCGACGCGGCCGCCAGGCCACCTGGACCGTCGTGGAGGACCCCGCCCAGTCCGCCTGGGAGGACCTCGACGCATCACGCCAGGCCATGGCCGCCGCCCTCGGCATCGCCGAGACCCCGTCACGCGGCCCCACGCCCGGCTCGGGCCGGGGTGGTCAGGGCCGGCGCGGCGGACGGAACCGCCGCGGCGGCGCGGCGTCCCGGCCACGCCGTCCGCACCACGCCTTTGAACTCACCACGAACTACCGCAACTCCATCGAGATCGCCGATGTGGCGACGCGGGTCCTCGCCAAGGCCGTCCCCGACGCCAAGCCCGCGCGTGCGGTCCGCCGTACCGGCCACCGGGCCGTCATCGACCTCCACAGCACCGCGGACCAGCCCACCCTGCTGCACGCCGCCCGCGACGCCGTCGTGGACCTCCTCGGCCAGGTGGAGGGGACCATCGGCGTCATCCTCCCGCTCGGCTGGCCCAAAGAGACCTGGGACGTCCCCGACCGCGTCCAGACCCTCGACGTCCTCGAAGCCAAGGGCCTCGAGTTCGACGCCGCGGTCCTCGTCTCCCCCGAAGAGGTCGCGACCCAGACCCCCACGGGCCTGCGCACCCTCTACGTCGCGGTCTCCCGAGCCACCCAACGCCTCACCGTCGTCACCGCCGACAAGTCCTGGAAAGCCCTCCTGACCACCACCTGACACCCTCCGAGCCCGGCCCTCAGGGCGCTGGAGTTCGCCAGCTCCGGGCCTTCGATTTCCCCACTCCGGCGTGCCGGCCCCCAGGCCCGGCGCCGGCGTGGGTTTG
>NZ_JAWZTE010000018.1:0-103527 GCF_033875155.1 Actinocorallia sp. A-T 12471
TCGTCGCCCAGCGCGCCAAGGACTCCGGCGACCTCCACCCCGACTTCGACCGCACCGAGCTCACCCTCCTCATCATGGCCAACGGCGGCATCACCGGCCCCCCCCCCCCCCCCCCCCCCCCCCCCCCCCCCCCCCCCCCCCCCCCCCCCCCCCCCCCCCCCCCCCCCCCCCCCCCCCCCCCCCCCCCCCCCCCCCCCCCCCCCCCCCCCCCACCCCGGCGCCGAATTTGCGTGTTCGTAGCGTGGATCGACTAACCTACAGTCTGGATCGCTGATTTGTTGATTAAAATTAGGACCCCGAAAATCGAGCCAGGATTGGTCACTGTACGCTGAGATCGATGGCGCTGAGGGTGACTGCGGTGTGGGTGAAGTCGTGTACGTTGCCGTCACGGGTTGCCGTCAAGCAGGACGAGCGGTTGTAGGAATCCTACAACCGCTCTGAGCTGGGAACCTGTGACTTTGCTGTCGGTAGGCAGCTGAGCTGCCAGCGGGTTAAGCATCATCGACGTCTTCGCCCCGCCAACAAAGGCTCGGAGGGCGCCGGGGTACGCAGACAGACACCTGGAGTCGCGTGACCTCCAGAGCATGCATTCGGAGCGGTTCGGCGTGATCTTGTTGCTGGCGCACCTACCGGGATCTCTGCAGGGCGGGCTGCCGGGCCGGAGGCAGGAGGCGGGCCCGTCCCGGGCGGGCGTAGCCCGCGGCGCGTCACCGTTGCCGTCAACAACCACAACCGACTGGACACTCTCCGAACAATCACCAGGCAGAAGCCATGTTCCACGACCCATAAACCGCTGAAATATCAGCGCAGCCGCACACCTACTACGTCCTCGCCGGTAAAACCCCGGTCCTCGTGCACAACAGCGGAGGTTGCGGAGAGTTCGGGCCGAAATGGAAGCCGCGACCTGCCTCGGAGATCTGTGGCTCAAGCGGGTGTGAGGCTGTTGCGCGCGATATTCAAGAGCAGATGGGCGGAGATATCTTCCGAATCCAGGCACCCCCTGGTGCATCCAATCTGGGGAGATGTCGTGGCGAATGGGCTCCATGGGGGCACCGCGAGGTGGTGGTCCGTGATGGCAGGGTCTACGATGGATTTACTGGGAGAACGGGTCTACCGATCGATGAGTAAGGCCCAGTGGACGGACCTGTTCCCCAGCTAATTCCCCTGAGGTAGTTCGTGAATTATCGAGAGCTGTTCGAGTCTGTTCGTCGCAGGCCGGCGCTACACGGCCTAGACGGGACGTACGGCTCATCCGTGGCCTTCGTCCTGGGTTGCGACGCCGGTACATCCGGTGTGCTGCTCGCAGGGTTTAGGGAGTGGCTGATCGTCAGGCTCGGCGATGGCAACAACCTTTCCTGGCCTGCTTTGGTCGAGCGAATTGTCGGATCTGCCGGATCGGGTGCTGACCCTGCGAATTCCTCGGACCTGTTCGAGCTACTTGATGAATTTCTTGTTCTTCGAGACGATCGTGCCGGCATGGTCAAAATCTTCGATAGCTACCTAACCTGGCTCAAGGGCCAGGAATGGTATCGGAGCGAAATATTGGAGTAATTTCGATAGGCGTGGGAGTGTCCGGTTGCGCGGTCTTCGTCACCGGTTGTGATGGCATTGTTGAATGCGGCGTTAACCTGTCGGGAGCGTTCGCGGAGGTCGTTCGTGGTGGCGCGGTATTGGGCGTCGGTGGTGAGCGGCTGTGCTGTTTTGGAGTGGCTCGTGGGTGTGGGTGGTGGGCGGTTCGTTGGTTGTTGAGGAGGGTTGGGATCTGTGGTGCGTTGGCCTTGGGGCTGTTTGCGCGTGGGTGACTTGGTGCTGGACCGCGGCGAGGGGTCCGGGGCTTCATGCCCCGCTGGCAGGCGCCCTCCGGGCTTCGACTATCATGTTGGGAATTGCAAATCTGGAGTTGATCTGGACCGGCCTGGGTCGGGGGTGGGGGAGTCGTGTCGGTTCTGGTTGTAGTGGCGCTGGTGGTGGGGGTTGTGGTGGGCTTTTTTGTTCTGGTTTGGGGGGAGTCTTGGGTGGTGGGGGCGGCTATGCGTATTGCGGAGGCGAAGGGGCTTGACCCGGTTCGGTATCGGGAGGATCGGGGGACGTGGTGGCTTGTTTCCCGTTGGGTGGGGCTTGTTGAGGTGGTCGTGCGGCATCCGGCGGGGCTGGGTGGGGTGAGGCTCAGGGATTTGAGGTGATCCGCTGACGGGCTGGGCTGGGCTGGGCTGGGCTGGGCTGGGCTGAGGCGGTGGCCGGTGGCCGGGGGCTGGGGCGGGGCGGGGGGGTTGTGGGGGTGTGCGGGTGGGGGGTGATGCGGTACAAAATTTGGAGGACCGGGGGGACTTTATTTGTTGGGCTCCGGTTTGTCCCCTGGTTGAGGAGTTGTCATGTGGGTTGAGCGGAGTGGGTCGGTTGCGGTGTTCGGGGTGTTGGTGGTGGGGGCGTCAACGGTGTTGGTGGGGGGTGGGGCTGCGGCGGTGGCGGCGCCTACGCCGAAGGTGCAGAACGCGGGGTTGGAGGCGAAGGGTGGGGGGTTGCCTAAGTGTTGGGCGGCTTACTCGGAGGGGAGTAACAGTGGGTCTGTGGCGTCGGTGGGGGGTGGGCAGAAGAGTGCGCGGGCGGTGACGGTTTCGGTCTCGAAGTACCGGAGCGGGGGCAGGGGGCTGCTTCAGGCGAAGGGGTGTGCGGTGAAGGTGAACCCCGGGAAGCGGTATGACCTGCAGTTGGCGTACAAGACGACGTCGGGGAAGACGGCGTTGACGGTGTGGCGGCAGAAGAAGAACGGGGCGTGGGTGAAGTGGCACACGTTCCCCTATCTGCCCGCGTCGAAGGGGTTTCGACTGTCGGTCGGGCGGACGCCCGCGGTGCCGGCGGGGACCAAGGCGATCCGGTTCGGGCAGGTGCTGTCGGACACGGGGACGTTGACGACGGACAACTACAAGATCGCGTTGGCCAAGGGGGCGGCCAAGTGCGTCGGGTCGGAGTGCAAGAAGGGGCACTGGATCGTCAACGACTTCGGGGACGGCGGCGTGCGGGCCATGCACACGGTGCTGCTGCACAACGGGAAGGTGCTGCTCATCGCGGGGTCGGGGAACGGGGGAGCGCGGTTCGCGCGGGGTGAGTTCGTCACGAAGGTGTACGACCCGAAGACGAACAAGTTCACGAACGTGCCGACGCCGTACGACATGTTCTGCGCGGGGCATGTGCAGCTGCCCGACGGCCGGGTGCTGGTGATGGGCGGGACCGACGAGTTCGCCGAGTACTCCGGGGGAGTGTCCAACGAGGGCGTCGGCTATGTGTACGAGTCGAAGGGGTGGAGCGGGTCGAAGAAGTCGTACATCTTCGACCCGGCGAAGAACCGGTACGAGCCGGTGAACAACATGGTCGACGGGCACTGGTATCCGTCGGCGACGCTGCTGGGCAACGGTGACGTCTACTCCGTCGGCGGCTACGACTACGAGCGGGGGCCGAACGAGGAGAGCGTCGTCTCGCCCTACTCCGAGCGGTTCTCGTGGAAGACGCGGCGGTGGCTGTCGGACGCGCAGGTGCCCGAGACCGGGATCAACTGGGCGACGTATCCGTCGCTCGTGCTCGCGGCCAACGGGAAGCTGTTCTACAACGGCAGCAGTGTCTTCGGGCACCCGATGTACTACGCCAACGGCAAGCTCGTCGGGCCCGGATACCTCGACCCGGCTACCGGGGCGTTCCAGGAGCTCGGCGGCACGGCCGCGGGGCTGCGCTACCCGGCCTCGCGCGACCAGTCGGCCGCGCTGCTGCTCCCGCCCGCCCAGGACCAGCGCGTCATGGTGATCGGAGGCAAGAACTTCTCTGACGGCTCCGCGTACGCCATCAGATCCACCGACGTCATCGACCTGCGTAAGGGGACGGCGTCACGCTATGCCGGAGGCCCGAACCTGCCTTACGGGCAGGTCGAGCTCGGCGGCCAGCTCGTCCCGCAGAAGGGCGCAGCGGGCAAGGTGTACGTGTCGGCCGTGATCCTCGCCGACGGCAAGGTGATGGAGACGGGCGGTTCGCAGTACAACCGGGCCGAGCACGTGCACGAGGCGTCGATCCTCGACCCGGCCAAGCCCGCGGGGAAGATGAAGTGGACGCCGGTCGCGGCCGATCCCGTCGCGCGGACGTACCACAGCAGCGCCGTCCTGCTCCCCGACGGACGGGTCCTGGCCGTCGGCAGCAACCCCGACATCCCGGTCGCCTCGGACAACGGCGACAGCTTCTTCGACACCCGTATCTCGATCTATTACCCGCCCTACCTGTACACCAAGGGCGAAGCTCCCAAGGTGACCAAGGCCCCGCAGAAGTGGTCGTACGGGGGCGCTCCGGTCATCACGACGAGCGCGGCGATCACGTCGGCGTCGCTGGTCCGTCCGATCGCGGTCACGCACTCCTCCGACCCGAACCAGCGCGCTGTGAAGCTGCCGCTGAAGGCGCTCGGCGGCAACCGCTACCGCCTGACGGTCACCGGCAGCCGCAACATCGCCCCGCCCGGCTGGTACATGCTGTTCGTGAAGACCAAGTCGGGCAAACCGTCGCCCGCGCGCTGGGTCAGGATCGGCTGACGCCCCCGCGCCGCCACCACCACACGCCCGCCGCGGCCCCCGCGACCAGCGGCAACCCCACGAGCAACGGCCAAGGCGGCGCGGACGACCCCTCCTTAGGCCCCAGCGCCGACTGCTCGGGCGCGGCCACCTCCGAGGACGACGATGCCGTCGGCGACCCGCCCGGCGGCGGCGAAGGCGTCTCGTCCGGCAGCGGCACCCCCGTGATGTCGGGCCCGCTCGACGCGCTCGGCGCGGGCCCCCCGACGCGCAGCGCGAACGCGTCGGTACGGAGCCCGACCCCGCCGCGCGTGATCTCGAACCCGGCCTGCACCTTGCACAGGTAGGCGTCAGCGCGCTGATAACCCCGGTCGACCGCGTCCTTGGCGAACGGCTTCAGGTCGAAGTCGACTATCTCGGTGGTGTGCTCCCGCATGCTGTAGATCAGCCCGGTCTGTCCGGTGGGCCCGGTGAACTTGTACAGGTCGTAGACGCGCCCGCCGAGCCGGACGCCGTCGGCGACCTTCCAGTCCGGCGACGGGTCGATCCCCGGGCTCGTCAGCCAGATCATGATCTCCAGCGCCCCGCCGTTGGCCACGATGTGCGGGTTGGTCGACGTGCACGCGCCGGGGTCCGGGTGGTACCAGACGTCGTAGGAGGCGTTGTAGTCGCCCTCGGCCATCGCGATCTTCCACGTCGTGCGGACCTGCTTGGGGCTGTCCACCCGCAAGGGGAGGCGCTTGTCCGCGAGCGCCGTGCCGATGTTCGGGTACGCCCCGGGCGGCGCGCCGTTGCGCAGGTTCCCCCAGTCCAGCGAGCTCGCGCTGACGGTGAACGCGGCTTTCCCCGAGAAGGTGACACATATCTCACCGTGGCTGTTCCACCGGTTGGCCTGCACCGCGTAGCCGCCCTCGACGAACCCGGGCTCACCGGTGTTGCACCGCTCCTCCGCGTGCGCGACGGCCCCCCACGGGAGCAGCCCCGCGACCACCGCGACCGCGGCCGCCCCGCCCAGTGTCGCCCGCCGTGTCCCCCGCAAAAGAGCCCTTTCCCCCACGTAGCCGAGGTCTCATCGAAGCACAACGCGGCGGTCGCGCAGGCGGGTTCCACGCGAAGATCACCGAGTTCCCGGTTTCGTTAACCGCGCCGAAATCTGCTACGTTCGCAGATGTGCTGTTCGGCCTGCTCCTCCTTAGCGGCCGCGACGAGGCCTGAAAGACGGGCTTCCTCGTCGCGGAGCTGAGTGTTGCCCGTCATTGTGAGTACACAAGACGAGGAGCCGGACCCCCATGAACGACCAGAAGCCCAGCGGCATGCCGTTTCAGCGCTACGCCCCCTTCGCCCCGGTCAAGCTGACCGACCGTACCTGGCCCGACAAGGTCATCGAACAGGCCCCGCGCTGGTGCGCGGTCGACCTGCGGGACGGCAACCAGGCGCTGATCGACCCGATGGACTCCGCCCGCAAGCTGAAGATGTTCGAGCTGCTGGTGCGGATGGGCTACAAGGAGATCGAGGTCGGCTTCCCCGCCGCCTCCCAGACTGACTTCGACTTCGTCCGCAAGATCATCGATGACGGCCTGATCCCCGACGACGTCGTCATCCAGGTGCTGACCCAGGCGCGTCCCGAGCTGATCCAGCGGACCTTCGAGTCGCTGGAGGGGGCCAAGCAGGCGATCGTCCACCTGTACAACTCGACGTCCACGCTGCAGCGCCGCGTCGTCTTCGGCCAGGACAAGGACGGCATCACCGCGATCGCCGTCGAGGGCGCGAAGCTGTGCAAGAAGCTGGCCGCCGAGACCGACACCAAGATCTTCTTCGAGTACTCGCCCGAGTCCTTCACCGGCACCGAGCTGGAGTACGCGGTCGAGGTCTGCAACGCCGTCAACGACGTGTGGCGGCCGACGCCGGAGTGGAAGGTCATCGTCAACCTGCCGGCGACGGTGGAGATGGCGACGCCGAACGTCTACGCCGACCAGATCGAGTGGATGAACCGGCACCTGGCCTACCGCGACTCGGTCGTGCTGTCCCTGCACCCGCACAACGACCGCGGCACCGCCGTCGCCGCCGCCGAGCTGGGCTACATGGCGGGGGCCGACCGCATCGAGGGCTGCCTGTTCGGCAACGGCGAGCGCACCGGCAACGTCTGCCTGGTGACGCTGGGCCTGAACCTGTTCACCCAGGGCGTCGACCCGCAGATCGACTTCTCCGACATCGACGAGATCCGCCGCACCGTCGAGTACTGCAACCAGCTGCCCGTACACGAGCGCCACCCCTACGGCGGCGACCTGGTGTACACGGCCTTCTCCGGCTCCCACCAGGACGCCATCAAGAAGGGCTTCGAGCACCTGGAGCGCGACGCGGCCGCCGCCGGCGTGCCCGTCGACGAGTTCACCTGGCAGGTCCCGTACCTGCCGATCGACCCCAAGGACGTCGGCCGCACCTACGAGGCGGTCATCCGGGTCAATAGCCAGTCCGGCAAGGGCGGCGTCGCCTACATCATGAAGACCGAGCACTCGCTGGAGCTGCCGCGCAAGCTGCAGATCGAGTTCTCGCGCGTGGTGCAGGCCCGCACCGACGACGAGGGCGGCGAGGTCACCGCCGAGGCGATGTGGCGGATCTTCGAGAAGGAGTACCTGTCGGGCGGCCCGCGCGTCGGCCTGCTGGCGCACCGTACGTCCTCGCGGGTCGATGAGAAGGACCTGCTGAACTGCGACGTCCGGGTGGACGGCGAGATCCGCGAGATCGAGGGCATCGGCAACGGCCCGATCAGCGCCTTCGTCGACGCCCTGGCCCCGATCGGCATCGACGTCCGCGTCCTGGACTACGCCGAGCACGCGCTGAGCGAGGGCGGCGACGCCAAGGCCGCCGCCTACGTCGAGTGCCAGGTCGGCGACCAGGTCCTGTGGGGCGTGGGGGTGGACGCCAACATCGTCACCGCCTCCCTGAAGGCCGTCCTGTCCGCGGTCAACCGCGCGGCGGCCGCCTAACTCCCGCACAGTTCTCAAGGGCCCCATCCCCGCCCGCCAAGACCCGGCCGCGCCCCGGCGAGACCCGCCCCCGCGCGCCGCACGGAACGGCCCCCGCGCAGTGACGACCTCACTCCCGGGGGCCTTCCCATACCCGAACGAACCCGCCCACAGGACCCCGCTTACAGGACCCCGCTTACAGGGCCCGGCTACAGGAAGACTGAGGCGCCGTAGATGGTGGTCCAGATGGCGGCGAGGATGAGGATGACGCGGTCGCCGAGGAGGACGTCTTCGGGGGCGCCGCCTTCGCCCTTGTCGACGATGAGGGCGTAGCGGAGGACGGCGAGGGTCATGGGGACGATGGAGAGCATGCGGAGCTGGGCGACGGCGGAGCCGTCGGGCTCGAGGGCCCACAGGCAGTAGGAGAGCATCATGAGGGCTGCCGCGCCCTGCCAGACGAAGCGCAGGTAGCTTTCGCTGTACTCGCCGAGGAGTTTGCGGGTCTCCTTGGCGTCGTCGCCGAGTTTGGCCAGTTCCGAGGCGCGCTTGGCCCCCACGACGAACAGCGAGCCGAACCCGACGGTGACGAGGAACCACTGGGACGGCGCGATCTCGGTGGCGGTGCCGCCCGCGAGCCCCCGCATCAGGAAGCCTGAGGCGACGACCGCGATGTCGAGGACCGCGACGTGCTTGAGGTGCAGGCAGTAAAGGATCTGCACGACCGCGTAGACCGCGAGCAGCAGGCCGGTCTGCGCGTTCAGCAGCAGCGCCCCGCCGACGATCGAGCTGACCGACAGCCCGATCCCGACGGCGAACGCGACGGGCACCGGCACGATCCCCGACGCGACGGGCCGGTTGCGCTTGACGGGGTGGGCCCGGTCGGCCTCGGCGTCCAGCGCGTCGTTGAGGAGGTAGATGCCGGAGGCCGCGCAGCAGAACAGCACGAACACAAGGGCGGTCCTGCCGAGGACCGCCGCTTCGAAGATCCGGCCGCCCGCGACGGGCGCGGCGAGGACGAGCACGTTCTTGGCCCACTGTTTGGGCCGGGCGGTGCGCAGCAGTCCCTTGTACAGGTCGAGCCGCGTCGCGGTCCTTGCGGTGTCGAGGGTGACACTCACTGAGGGGGGTCCTTTCCAGCAGCTTAGCGCCGGGTGTCGGGGTCGGCCTCCAGCCGGAACAGCTTGCCGTCCGGCGGCGGGTTGTATCGGGGGGCGACGCCGCCGAGGTCGGTGACGAAGGTGAACGACGGGTCGCCGGCGAGGTCGTCGCGGACGGCGTCCCAGACTTCTGAGCGGTCGATGAGCACGTGGTCGGCGTGGACGGCCCGCAGCTGCCTGACGAGTGACGCGACGTCGGCGGGGGGTTCGACGACGACGATGTCGCGCTGCGCCCGGGTGCCGCGCAGGGGTTGGACGAGGGACTGGAGGTTGCCGCGCGCGAGGGCGATGACGGTCCCGTCGGGCAGCTGGTCGAGCGCGGCGAACTCGGTCCACGGCCAGACGTGGCGGGCGCGGTCGGGGTCGACGGTGAGGGCGAGGGCGCGGTCGAGGGGCAGGCCGCCGGTGCGGTCGAACATGGCCTTGTCGGCGGGGTCGCCGGTGGTGATGGGGACGTGCCGGTGGCCGGTCCACACCGCGAGGGCGACGCTCGCGGCGAGCACGAACCGCAGCCCGGTCCCGAGGTGGCGTGCGAGGGCGCGGCCTTCGGCGAGCCGTGCGGTGAAGTAGACGCCGAAGATGAGCAGGCAGCCGTAACCGAGCAGCACATACCGGCCCCACCAGGGGGCGAGGCTCGCGCCGTAGGTGACGCCGATGCCGAGGAGCAGCAGGAGGCCGATGCCGGGCCGCCGCCAGGAGTTCTTCAGCCAGGCGAGGATGCCCAGGAGGGAGACGGGCAGCACGAACGTCAGCCACGCGACGCCGAGGCCGCCGAGCCGCACGTCGTAGACGGGCGTGGTCACCAGGTCGGTGAACGGCTGCGACCACGACGCCCACAGCTGCTCGGGCAGCGTCATGTCGCGCAGTTCGAGCGGCACGTTGGTGTTGAGCACGACGTCCTCGACGTCGCCGACGCCCTCGAAGCCCAGCATGGTGACCGGGTAGAAGGGGTTGTCGTAGTGGAGCCAGGTGCGCAGGTACCAGTACCCGCCGATGACGGCGATCGGCGCGACGAGCAGGGGAGCGGCCCGGAAGTACGGCCAGACGCCGAGCCTGTGCCGTCCGCTCACATACGCGACCGCGACGAACGCCGCGCAGCCCGCGACGCCCATGACCGCGAGGTTGCTGCTCTTGGTCGCGGTCGCCGCGCCGAGCGCGAACCCGAGCACGAGCATGGCCCGGCTGACGGTCTGGGCGGGCCGCCCGGACAGCTCGGCCGCCCCCGGCATCCCGGCCAGGACGGCGAGGGCGGCGAGCCCGAACGCGGCGCTCTGGACGTCGACGTAGAACGTGTTGGCCTGGGCGAACACCGCGGGCGTCAGCAGGAAGGCGAGGCCGACGAGCAGCGCGTGCGCCCTGCGCATGCCGAGGCGGCGGGCGAGCGCGACGAGCGCGGCGCAGGCGAGGAGGTAGCCGGGCAGCAGGAACAGGACGCCGTAGTCGGGGAAGCCGAGGAACGCCATCGGCCATCCGGCGAGGGACTCGACGCCCATCGGGTAGGCGTCGGCCCAGATGACCTCGGTGGCCCTGCCGACCTCCCCGGCCTGCACCCACGCCGACGGCGCGACGAGGTGGTACATGAGGCCGTCCCAGTCGCTGGCCGGGAGCCGGACGCCGAACCAGCCGCGCAGGCCGTACACGAACGCGGTGAGCAGGACGAGGCCGAACACGACGGCGTGCGGGGACCAGCCGCGGAAGGCGCGGCGCAGCCAGACGACGGAGCGCCGGGCGAACATGCGCGGGTGCCGTCGCGCCTCGCGCAGTCCGGCGAGGACGCCGACGCCGGCGAAGACCGCGGCGCCCAGGACGAGGGGGACCGGTTCGTACAGCCGGAGGAGCGCGCCGACGACCACGGTGAGCAGCATCACGCCGCCGAGTGCGAAGACCCAGAACGCGAGCGCGGCGTCCGAGACCCGGGTCGGCCTGGTCCACACCGTGAGTCCCCAGGCGCCGAGCAGCACGAGGAACGTCGCGGTGAGCAGGAGCGCCGCAGGCGGCAGCACCGGTGGTCTCCTTCCCGTCGAGCGCACGGGGAGCATCGCTCAACTGGGACGGAAGAGTAGCCCAAAGGTTACCGGGTTAGTACGTATTGCCGAGAAATATGTGGCTTTGCCCTAGGATCGGTGGGTGCACCGATACCGGAATTTGTTCGGCGAACTCGCGAGGTTCGGCAGCGTCGGAGTGATCTGCGTAGCCGTCAACTACGTTCTGTTCAACCTGTTCCACTTCGGCTATGGGATGGGCGCGCTCACCGCGAACTCCCTGGCCATGCTGGCCTCCACCACGCTGGGATTCCTCGCCAGCCGCTATTGGACGTTCCGTGGCATGCGCACCACCGGCATAGCACGCGAATACACCCTCTTCTTCGTGATGAATGGGGTGGGGTACGTCATCACCCAGGCCGTGCTCGCGCTGGCGGACGCGATGTCACTACAGGGGAAACTCTGGTCAAATATCGCCTTGACGGTGGGTATCGGACTGGCGACGGTGTTCCGTTACTGGGGTTACAAGCGCTGGGTCTTCACCGGCGCGGAAGCGGGGTCCGAGGGGGAGCCCGGACCCCGGCCCGCCGTGAAGCCCACACTCATCCAGCGCTGACCGGCCGGAGAACGTCACACCGGAGCTCAGTCCTCGAGCACGTGGTGGACGAGCTCGCGCAGCGCCCCCGTCAGCTCCGACTCCCCGACGGTGACGCGGCGGCCGTCGATGTCGATCTGGTAGGAGAACTGGTCCCTTGCCCGCGCCGCGCCGCCGCGCGCGGCGGCCGGGCCGACCCGCTCGACGAGGGCGCGCAGCACCGGGTCGGCCGAGGTGTCGGAGCTGCCCCGCCGCTCGATCCCGGCGAACCCGCCGGTGCGTACGACAGTCACCCTCATCGCCGGACGCCCACCGCCGTCCAGGCGTGCACGACTGCCTCGTGCTCGGGGGAGGCCGCCCCGTACCGCGCCGACGCGCTCGCCGCGGTCGCCGCCGCGAAGCCGGTGAAGTCGGTGTCGGGGTAGAGCGTCCCGCCGGTGAGGGCGTCGAACCAGATCTGTCCCGCGCGCTCCCACGCGTGCCCGCCGAGCTGCACGGCCACCAGGTAGAACGCCCGGTTCGGGATGCCTGAGTTGATGTGCACGCCGCCGTTGTCGTGGTGGGTGCGGACGTAGGCGTCCATGTGGCCGGGCTGCGGGTCGCGGCCGAGCTCGGGGTCGTCGTAGGCGGTGCCGGGCGCCTTCAGCGAGCGCAGCGCCTCGCCCCGGACCGACGGGCCGAACAGCCCGGCCCCGATCAGCCAGTCCGCCTCGTCGGCGGTCTGCCCGAGATGGTGCTGTTTGACCAGGGAGCCGAACACGTCGGACACCGACTCGTTGAGCGCGCCAGGCTGCCCGTAGTAGGCGAGGTCCGCGGTGTACTGGGTGACGCCGTGGGCGAGTTCGTGCGCGGTCACGTCGAGCGGGCCGGTGAACGACAGGAACAGCCTGCCGTCGCCGTCGCCGTAGACCATCTGCGCGCCGTCCCAGAAGGCGTTGTCGTAGTCGACGCCGTAGTGGACGGTCGAGACCATCTCCATCCCGGCGTTGTCGATGGAGTCGCGGTCGTAGACGTCCTCGAAGAAGCGGAACGTCGCGCCGAGCCAGTCGTAGGCGCGGTCGGCGACGGGATCGCCGGTCGGGTCCTGCCCCTCGGACCTGACGGTCTTGCCGGGCAGCTCCTCGAGGTTCATCGCGTCCTTGATGAGCCGTTTGGGCTCGTCCCTGCGTCCGTTGCCCTGCGCGGCCGGCCCCGCGAGCCGTCTCGAGGTGCGGGTCGCCGCGTCGAGCCTGAGGGTGCGCAGCGCGAGCGCGCGCAGCTCGGGATCGGTGGAGCTCTCCAGGACCTTCTCCAGCATGTGCGGGGGCACGATCGTGCATCTCATGCGGTCCACCGTGTCACGGAGCCGGGCCGTGGCCCAGGGAAATCGCCGGGGCGCGACCGGATCCGGTCGCCTTCCGTGTTCGGATGATCACCGGGACGTCGCGGGCGCGCCCGATTCACGGTGGACCATGCGGGACAATGGGCGATGTGACCATCTACCGCGATGAGGGCATTGTGCTGCGCACCCAGAAACTGGGGGAGGCCGACCGGATCGTCACAGTCCTCACCCGCAGGACCGGCCGGATCAGGGCGGTCGCCAAGGGGGTGCGCAAGACCCGGTCGAAGTTCGGCGCGCGGCTCGAGCCGTTCACCCATGTCGACCTCCAGCTGTACGAGCGGCGCTCGCTCGACCTGATCTCCCAGGCCGAGACGATCAGGCCCTATGGCGAGCGGCTCGTCGCGGACTACCCCCGCTACACCGCGGGCGTGGCGATGCTGGAGGCCGCCGAGAAGCTCACCGCCGAGGAGCGCGAGCCGTCGCTGCGGCAGTTCCTGCTGCTCGTCGGCGGCCTGCGCACGCTCGGCGACCAGACCCATGACGCCCGGCTCGTCCTCGACGCCTTCCTGCTGCGGTCCCTGTCGGTCGCCGGATGGGCCCCCGCGCTGGATGAGTGCGCGCGCTGCGGCGGCCGGGCGGGCATCCGCGGCTTCTCCATCCCGGCGGGAGGCGCGCTGTGCCTCGTCTGCCGGGTGCCCGGATCGGCGACGCCCACCCCGGAGACCTTCGGACTCATGATCGCGCTGCTGCGCGGCGCGTGGGAAGCCGCCGACGCCAGCGATGATCGCCACCGGGTAGAGTGCAGCGGCCTTGTGGCCGCCTACCTGCAGTGGCATCTGGAACACGGCATCAGATCGCTGCGCCATGTCGAGAGGAGCAAGTCAGTTGAGGTTCCGCGCACCGGACCCGCACCCGAGCGGAGCTAAGCCGCCGGAACTGCCCAAGGAGCTGATCCCCAGGCATGTGGCGATCGTCATGGACGGGAACGGCCGCTGGGCCAAGGAGCGCGGCCTCGCCCGCACCGAGGGCCACAAGCAGGGCGAGTACTCCCTGTTCGACGTGGTCGAGGGCGCGATCGAGCTCGGCGTCCCGTATCTGTCGGCCTATGCCTTCTCCACCGAGAACTGGCGGCGCTCGCCCGAGGAGGTCCGCTTCCTCATGGGCTTCAACCGCGACGTGCTGCGCCGCCGCCGCGACCAGCTGAACGAGATGGGCGTCCGGGTGGTGTGGGCGGGCCGCAAGCCCAAGCTGTGGCGTTCGGTGATCAGCGAGCTGGAGACGGCCGAGGAGATCACCGTCGACAACGACGTGCTCACCCTCCAGTTCTGCGTCAACTACGGCGGCCGCGCCGAGCTCGCCGACGCGATGGCCGCGATGGGCCGCGACGTCAAGGCCGGGAAGCTCAACCCGGACAAGATCACCGAGAAGACCGTCGCGAAGTACCTGTACCAGCCGTCGGTCCCGGACGTCGACCTGTTCCTGCGCCCGTCGGGGGAGCAGCGCACGTCCAACTTCCTTGCCTGGCAGTCCGCGTACGCCGAGATGGTCTTCATGGACACCCTCTGGCCGGACTTCGACCGCCGTCACTTCTGGTACGCCTGCGAGGTCTACGCCAGCCGGGACCGCCGTTACGGGGGCGCGGAACCTAACCCTGTAATTACTACCTGAATGGTGTAGTATTTTCCTCAGTGGGGGGCACCGTTCTCACGGCGCGCGACCGGTGCCCCCTCCGTCTTGTCCGGGCCCCCTCTTGTGCGGCCCGTCTTGACCGGCCTGTCTTGTGCGGCTTGGGACGTGAGTTCCACTCTGGGAAAACAAGGTCGGAAGTGTCGGACGTTGCCGATAAGGTGCCCCGTCATGAGCTTCCCCCCTTCTGGTCCCCCCGGCCCCGGGGCTCCGAACCAGCCGCAGCCCCCCTACGGGGGCCAGAACCAGCCCTATCAGCCGTACGGGCAGCCCGCGCAGCAGCCGCAGCCCTACGGCGACCCCTACGCCCAGCCGGGCCAGCAGCCCGCCTGGCAGGGCGCTCCGGCGGGCCAGGCGCCCTTCCAGGGCGGTCCCGGCACGCCGCCGCCGTTCCCTGGCGCGCAGCCGGGCAACCCGTTCGCCGCGCCGCCCGGCTCGACCCCGCCGCCGTCGCGCGGGGGCAAGGTGCTCAGGAAGATCGTGGGCTCGGTGGGCGGCCTCGTGGTGATCGGCGTCGTCGCGGCGGTGAACTTCCTGCCCGACTTCCTCGACTCCGCCGAGCGCGACGACGTCAACAACGAGATCGTCCAGGAGGGCACGCTGCGGCCCTGGGACCTCAAGGTCGGCGACTGCTTCAACGACGACCAGAACGCGCCGCCGCCCGCCGACGGCACCGCCACGAGCCAGACCGTCAACCAGATCAAGGCGCTGCCGTGCGCGAACCCGCACAACGCCCAGGTGATCACGTCGATCTCGATGTCCGGCGCGTTCCCCGGCGACCAGGCGATCGTCGACCGGTGTGAGCAGAAGGCGCTCAAGTGGATGGACGGGCACCCGAGCGCGGTCAAGAAGCTGGAGAAGCAGGACCCGAACTTCGGCGTCCTCGCCTACTTCCCGCTGACGCTCGACTGGAGCACCGACGGCAACCGGGTCACGTGCAGCATCCGGACTTCCACCCCGATCTCCTTCAAGCTGCCCACCTGACCGTCGAAAAGGTAAAGAGTCAAGAAACAGAGTAAGCCGCCTCCGGAAGATCCGGAGGCGGCCTTTTCTTTACCTTTCGCCGGGTGGCGCCGATGGATCAGACGAGTTCGGCGTCAAGGGTGATCTTCGTGCCGGAAAGCGCCCTGCTGACGGGGCAGTCGGCCTTCGCCGCCTCGGCCGCGGTCGCGAACTGCTCGGGGCTGAGGCCGGGCACCGAGGCCCGGACGCTCAGGTGGATTCCGGTGATCCCCTCGCCCGGCTGGAAGGTGACGTCGGCGCGGGTGTCGACGGTCTGCGGAGGGCTCCCGGCCTGGGCCAGGCCATGGGACAGGGCCATGGAGAAGCAGGTCGAGTGGGCCGCGGCGATCAGCTCCTCGGGGCTGGTGCGCCCGTCGGGCGCTTCGGCGCGCGACGGCCAGTTGACGGGGAACTCGCCGACGCCTGAGGAGTCGAGGGACACGGTGCCCTGCCCGCCGATGAGCGGGCCTTCCCAGTGGGCGTTCGCGGTGCGGATCGTAGCCATGATCGGAATGCTAGCGCCAATCTCGTTATCCCTTGGAGATATGGGGTTTCGCGCCCTCCCGCATACTCTAGCGAACCCGGCATTTGACGCACGCTTGACGGATATGGTTAACTCACCGTTATCAAGACAAGAACGGGCAAACCAGACCCGGGTCTTGGTCAGACAAAGCGGCTTTCAGCCCGCAGCAAGCGTACGTCGAGCGCCTGAGGCGCGGACGACGCGACAGCCCGGACTCCCGATGCGGAGCCGACGGCCCCGGAGATCCCGATCAGATCCCGCCGCGCCCCGGGCTGAGCCCTGTCACCCGATCAAAGGAACGATCTTGTCGAAGCGCGCCCTTACCCTGTCCCTGACCGGCGTCCTGGCCCTCGCGGCCGTCACCACCGGCGTCGTCGCCAACGCAGACGAGTCCGCCGCCCCGACGAAGGCCGCGGCGGTCGCGACGAAGAGCGCCTCCCCCACTCAGTCCGACTCCAAGAAGGCCGACTCCAAGAAGGCCGACGAGGCCAAGAAGGAGAAGCAGGAGAAGGCCGCCAAGGCCCTGTGGGCCGGCACCACCACCGCCTCCTACTTCTGGGACGACGGCTCCGGCATCAACGGCGACACCGGCGCTCCCGCGTCCGGCAAGCCGATGCAGAAGGGCCTGTTCGCCTCCCCGTCCTGGCCGCTCATGACCAAGGTCAAGGTCACCTACAACGACCGCTCCGTCGTCGGGTTCGTCGGCGACCGCGGCCCGGGCGAGCCGTCGCACCGCGGCATCATGCTCGACCTCGACACCTACACCTTCCGGTACCTGTACGACGGCGGCAAGCCGTCCAGCAAGTACAACGCGGGCGTCAGCGCCGGCCACCTGAAGGGCGTCAAGGTCGAGGTCCTCGAGTGGGGCAAGGGCGCCGGCACCAAGGGCGCCTGGAAGCCCTTCGGCTCCTGATCTGAAGACTCGCCCTGGAACGTTCCGATCTACCCTCCGGCGTTCCAGCGGCTCGGACCCTCCGACGCGAAAGCCCCGGCCTGCCCAGGCCGGGGCTTTCGCGCGTCAACATTCAGTTCCCGGCATTCAGTTCCCGGCGAGGGCGCGGCCCGCCTCGCGGGCGGCGTCGAGGGCGAGCGCGTGCCGCTCGGCGGCGAGGCCCCGCAGCGGCTCCATCTCGGGGTTGGTGGCGGCGAGGGTGAGCTCGCGCTTGATGACGGTCAGGTCGGCCTGCCAGAGGTCGCCGAGGATGCGCTCGAGGTAGGGGGTCGAGTGGTCCCAGCCGTCGCGCGGGGTGCCGGGCCCGTAGCCGCCGCCCAGTGTGGTGGCAAGCACGGTCGGGGTGCCCTTGAGCAGTGCCGCGCCGGGGCCCGCGGCGGCGATGACCAGGTCGGTCCAGATCTTGAACTGCTGGGCGACGCCGAAGTTGTAGAAGGGGACGGCGAGGACCACGGCGTCGGCCGCCTCGAGTTCGGCGGCCAGCTCGGCGGCGAGGGCGAGCGCGGCGCTCTGCTCGGGGGTCCGGTCGGCCTCACCGGCGAAGCCGCCGAGGGTGGCGAGCGCCCAGGCGTCGGCGGGCAGCGGGTCGGTGCCCAGGTGGCGGCGGACGATCGTGCCGCCGGGGTGGGCGGCCGCCCACTCGGCCTCGACCCGGTCGGCGATCTCGCTGCTCGCGGAGTTCGCGGGGAAGATGCTGGCGTCCAGGCGGAACAGGTTCATTGGCTTTCCTTCGCTCGGGCTAAGCGGACGTTACCCCGCTTAGCGTTAAACGGACTCTACCCCGGTTGTATGGGTAGATTGGACCCGTGGCCCAGGACGTCCCCTTCGGAAAGCCGCGCGCCGAGCGCGCGGACGCCGCGCGCAACCGCGAACACCTGCTCCGGACCGCGCGCGAGATGATCGCCGAGCACGGGACCGAGAAGGTGACCATGGACGCCCTCGCCGAGCGCTCCGGGCTCGGCAAGGGCACGGTCTTCCGGCGCTTCGGCACCCGCGCGGGGATCTTCACCGCCCTGCTCGACGAGGACGAGCGCCGCTTCCAGCAGCGCGTTCTGTCAGGCCCGCCCCCGCTGGGCCCGGGCGCGCCGCCGCGCGACCGGATCATCGCCTACGGCCGCGCCCGCATGAGCTACCTCTACGAACACCACGTGATCGCTCGCGCCACCCTGCACGGCGCCCGCCCCGTCCCCATGGGCGGCGCGTCGATCACCCACCCCCACCTGCGCATGCTCCTGGCCCGCACCGACCTCCCGGCCGCCATCCTCGACGCCCTGGTCCTCCAGCTCACCGCAGCCCTGGAGGGCCCGACCTTCCTCTACGTTTCCGCCGGCGAAAACGCCGACTCCCCAACCCCCGCCGAAATCGAAGCCCTGTCCACCGCCTGGCACCTCCTCATAGATTCCCTCCTCCCACCCCCCTGACCCCAAGGAACACAAACCCAACCGAGCAGCCCCAAAAGCCGGGCGGACGCCAACCGGGCAGTCCCGAAGGCCGGGCGGACGCCAACCGGGCGGTCCCGAGGGCCGGGCGGACGTCAGCCGGGCAGTCCCGAGGGCCGGGCGCAAAGCAAACTGGGCAGTCCCGAAGGGCCGGGCAGACGCCAACCGGGCAGCCCCGAAGGGCCGGGCGGACTCCAACCGGGCGGTCCCGAGGGCCGGGCGCAAAGCAAGCCGGGCAGTCCCGAAGGGACTGCCCGGCTGCGGTTGCGGGGTAGGGCGGAAGACTCAAGGGGACCCAGAGGGGGGCGGGCGCAAAGCTAACCGGGCAGTCCCGAAGGGACTGCCCGGTTAGGTTTTTGGGGTTTGGGGTTTTGGTCAGCAGCCGATTAGTTGGGCGGCGAGGAAGGGCTCGACGCGGTCGAGGGCGATGCGCTCCTGCTTCATGCTGTCGCGTTCGCGGACGGTGACCGCGTGGTCTTCGAGGGTGTCGAAGTCGACGGTGATGCAGAAGGGGGTGCCGATCTCGTCCTGGCGGCGGTAGCGGCGGCCGATCGCGCCCGCGTCGTCGAACTCGACGTTCCAGTGCTTGCGCAGGCTCGCGGCGAGGTCACGGGCCTTGGGGGACAGGTCGGCGTTGCGCGACAGCGGCAGCACCGCGACCTTGACCGGCGCGAGGCGCGGGTCGAGCCGCAGCGACGTGCGGGTCTCCATCTTGCCCTTGGCGTTGGGGGCCTCGTCCTCGGTGTAGGCGTCCATGAGGAACGTCAGCATCGCCCGGTCGACGCCCGCCGCGGGCTCGATCACGAACGGCGTGTAACGCTCACCGGTGGCCTGGTCGAAGAAGTTCAGCTCCTTGCCCGACGCCTTGGAGTGCGCGTTCAGGTCGAAGTCCGTGCGGTTGGCGATGCCCTCGAGCTCGCCCCACTCCGAGCCCTGGAAGCCGAACCGGTACTCGATGTCCACGGTCCGCTTGGAGTAGTGGCTCAGCTTCTCCTTGGCGTGCTCGTAGAACCGCAGGTTCTCCTCGCGGATGCCGAGGTCCCGGTACCAGGCCATCCGGGTGTCGATCCAGTACTGGTGCCACTCCTCGTCGGTGCCCGGCTGGACGAAGAACTCCATCTCCATCTGCTCGAACTCACGGGTGCGGAAGATGAAGTTGCCCGGCGTGATCTCGTTGCGGAACGACTTGCCGATCTGGCCGATGCCGAACGGGACCTTGCGGCGGGCCGCCTGCTCCACGTTCTTGTAGTTGATGAAGATGCCCTGCGCGGTCTCCGGGCGCAGGTAGGCGAGGCCGGAGGCGTCCTCGACCGGGCCGAGGTAGGTCTTGAGCAGGCCGCTGAACTGCTTGGGCTGGGTGAACGCGCCCTTGGTGCCGCAGTTCACACAGGTGAGGTCGGCGAGGCCGTTCGCGGGCGGGCGGCCGTGCTTCTCCTCGTACGCCTCCTCAAGGTGGTCGGCGCGGTACCGCTTGTGGCAGTTCTGGCACTCGGTCAGCGGGTCGGTGAAGGTCTCGACGTGGCCGCTGGCCTCCCACACCTCACGGTTGAGGATCACACAGGAGTCGAGGCCGACGACGTCGTCGCGGCCCTGCACCATCGACTTCCACCACTGGCGCTTGACGTTGTTCTTCAGCTCCACGCCCAGCGGGCCGTAGTCCCAGGAGGCGCGCAGTCCGCCGTAGATCTCGCTCGAAGGGAAGACGATGCCTCTCTTCTGGGAGAGCGAGACGATCTTTTCCATCACATCGGAACGGCGGGCCATGAGTATGTCTCCAGCAAGGAACCCCGGTAATTGACGGTTTTGAGTCTAGGGCACCGGGGTAGGACGCAAGGTCGATTAACCCTGCGGGTTGTGACGCTCAGTAGACCAGCCCGTCGACCATGTTGCTGTCCACGTGCAGCTTGATCCCGCCGTGCTTCTCGGCGTGCCCGCCCCGGTACTGCTTGATCCGCCGGTGCGGGTGCCACAGGTCGTCGGGCAGGTACGACAGGCCGTGCACGCGCTTGCGGCCGTCCCAGCGGGCGAACCAGATCGCGTCGGGCCTGGTGAAGTCCTCCCCGCCGACGCGCTCGGCCTCGGCGACGTCCTTGATCCCGGAAGACACGCTGCTGTAGACGCCCGACTTGTAGCCGAGCTCGTGCAGCCGTTCGGTCCAGGCGTGCAGGAAGGTCAGGACCGCCTTGCGGCAGCCCTTGTCGTTGCGGTTGTACGCCTCGATGTCGAAGTACAGCGGCTGGCCCTTCGGGATGCCGAGCGCGCGCGCCTTGGCGACGGCGTCGTCGGCGTTGAGCACGCCCTTGTCGGCGGCGTCGTCCTTGCCGAAGCGCGCGCGGAACTTCGAGCAGGGCGCCTGCGGGCCCACGTAGGTGGGGATCAGCCGGTAGCCCATGGCCCTGACGTTCTTCACCCACGCCTTGGTGAGCCTTGGCTGGGCGCAGCCGCGCGCGGCCCCGCCGATGTAGATGTTGGCGATCGAGTACGCCTCGCGCCAGGCGCGCATCGTGCGCTGCGCGGGCGCGGTGCAGGTGTCGAAGCCCGGCCCCTCGTGCCAGGCGCGCGGCGTGCGCTCGATCTCCTCTTCCGTCTCCTCCTCGGGTTCGGGCGGCGAGCCCGGCCCCGACGTCGCGGTGCGCAGGGTGCGTTCCAGGAGCTCGCGGTCCGCGCCGTACACCCCGGTGACGCGGACGCCCGAGCGCGGCAGGTCGAGCGTCATCTGGTGGTCGGCGCTCTCGGCGACCTTGAGCGCGCTGAGCGCCACCCGCGCCGACCGCCGTCGCGGATCGGGCTTGACGCGTTCGGCGGCGGGCAGCGCGGTGACGTGGATCGCCTCGGTCCTGCCGACGACCCGGGCCGGGCAGTCCGGCTCCTTGCTCGGCGTGCCGAGGTAGACGGCGTGCTCGTCGAACCTGACGCAGCGGCGCTGGTCGCCGTCGAGCCGGTAGACGGGCCAGCCCTTCGGCACGGTGATCCGCAGGCCCCCGTACTCGACGGTGCGGGCGGGGGCGTCCGGGAGCGCTGTCGCGTCCGGGCCGGGGGTCATCGCGGTGACCCCGAGCACCCCGGAGACCGCGGTGACCCCTCCGACGGCAAGGATGACGGCTCTGCGCATGTGCTTTCCCCCCAAGCGGATCTCGCTCTTGATCACCGGGCGGGAGCCGGGGCAAACCCGGCGTGGCCAGCCCTTACCCGGTCTTGATCACTTCGTAGGCGCCGGGCTCGTCCACCGCCAGCGCGGACAGGGGGATGAAGGCCATGCGGACCGCGCCGAGCGCGCGGCGGTAGTAGCCCGCGCCCTCCCACCTGGTGACCAGCGCCCACAGCTCGGGGTCGTCGACGCAGCGGCCGAGGTCGCCGCCGACGTAGCCGGGGCATGCCGCGAGGGCGTCGAGGACGGGGGCCATGCGCGCGGTGAAGTCGGCGTCGTCGGGGACGCGGTACCTGGTGATCGCGATCATCCCGACATCCTGGCACCCTGGGCGGTATGGGCCTGCGAGATCTTGTGGAACGGCACAGCGCGACGACAGTCGTGTTCCTGCACCGGCTGCCGCCGTGGGCGCTGCCGCTCGTGGTGGCGGTGCTGATGCTCGTCGGGCTGTTCGTGCACAGCTGGGTGGGGGCGCTGGCGATGACGGCGCTCGCGCTGTTCCTCGCCTGGTTCGCCTATCTTTCGTGGCCGGGCCTGCCGTGGCCGGGGCGGGTCCTGCGGGTCGCGGCGGTGCTCCTGCTGCTCGCCTTCGCACTGGGCGATATCACCCGGTTTTGACAATCGTTTTCATTTTCCGCATGATGGGGGCATGAAGCGCCCCCTTCTGACATCAGTGGTTCTGTCCGGAATGCTCCTTGCCACCGCGGCCTGCGGCGGTTCCGACGCGGGCGCCGGCGGCGGAGACAAGACCGAGGTCACCGCCTCCTTCTATCCCATGGCATGGCTCGCCGAACGCGTCGGCGGCGCGCACGTGACGGTCACCACCCTCACCTCGCCCGGCGTCGAGCCGCACGACCTCGAGCTGTCGCCCCGCCAGATCGGCGCGCTGAGCGAGACCGATCTCACGCTGTACGTCGGCGACCTCCAGCCCGCCGTCGACGACGCCGTCGCCCAGCACGCCGCCGACCGCGCGCTCGACGCGGCGACCCTCGTCGACCTGCTCCCGTCCGACGGCCACGCCCACGAGGACGAGCATGAGGACGAGCACGCCGACGAGCCCGAGGGTGCGGAAGAACACGGCCACGAGGGCGAGCACGACCCGCACTTCTGGACCGACCCGAGCCGGATGGCGACCGTCGCCACCGCGCTCGGCGAGCGCCTGGCCAAGGCCGACCCCGCCAACGCCGCCGACTACAAGGCGGCCGCGAAGACGACCGCCGACGAGCTGACCGCCCTGGACGGCGAGTTCAAGGACGGCCTGGCCACCTGCGAGAATCGGACGATCGTCACCGGCCACACCGCGTTCTCCTACCTCGCCGACCGCTATGACCTGAAGCAGGTGGGCGTGTCCGGTCTCGACCCCGAGGCCGAGCCCTCGCCGCGCCGGCTCGCCGAACTGGTCGAGCTGGTCAAGTCGAACGGGGTCACCACGGTGTTCACCGAGACCCTGGCCAGCCCGAAGGTCGCGCAGACCCTCGCCGACTCCGCGGGCGTGAAGACCGCGGTGCTCGACCCCGTCGAGGGCGTCGCGCAGGGCTCGTCCGACGACTACATGTCGCTCCAGCGCGCGAACCTCGCCACCCTCAGGACGGCGCTGTCGTGCTCCTGAGCAGGCCGAAGGCCCACGAGACGACGAGGAGGGCGACCATGACCCCGCAGGACGGGCCGACCCCGGTCTTCCGGCTCAACGGCGGACGGGTCCGCCTCGACGGCCGCGAGATCCTGCACGGGATCGACCTGGAGATCATGCCGGGCGAGGTCGTCGCCCTCATGGGACCCAACGGCTCAGGCAAGTCCACGCTCGTGCGCGCGCTTCTGGGACTCGTACCGCTGAGCGGAGGCGACCGCGAGGTCTTCGGCGCAAGGCGCTTTCGCGACTGGGGCAGGATCGGCTATGTGCCGCAGCGGCTCAGCGTCGGCGGCGGCGTGCCGGTGACCGTCCGGGAGATCGTCTCCTCCGGGCGGATCGCACGCCGCTCGCGCTGGCGGCCGACGTCGGCGGCCGACCGCAAGGCCGTGCACGACGCGATGGAGGCCGTCGGCGTCGCCCATCTCGCCAAGCGCAGCGCGGCCGGCCTTTCCGGCGGCCAGCAGCAACGCGTCCTCATCGCCCGCGCGCTGGCCGGCGAGCCCGACGTGATCATCATGGACGAGCCGCTCGCCGGGGTCGACGCCGCCAGCCAGGAGGCCCTTGCCAAGACGCTGACCGGGCTCGCCGCCGACGGCGTCACCGTGCTCCTCGTCCTGCACGAGCTCGGCCCGCTCGCCGGGCTGATCACCCGCAGCGTCGTGCTGGAGCACGGCGCGGTCGTGCACGTCGGGGCCGCGCCCGAGCCGTCCGGCGACTGCGCCGAGCCGGGCCACGACCACGTCCACCCGCACGAGGGCCCCGCCGAGGCGGCTCCGTCGCTGTGGCACGCGGGATTCCCCGCCAAGAAGGACTGACCGAGCCGAGAAGGATAGACAGGTGCTCGCCTACGACTTCATGCAGCGCGCGCTGCTCGCCGCGCTGCTCATCGGCCTCGCCGCGCCCGCCGTCGGCACGTTCATCGTGCAGCGGCGGCTTTCGCTGCTCGGCGACGGCATCGGCCACATCGCCCTCACCGGCGTCGCCCTCGGCCTGGTCACCAGCACCTCGCCGCTGCTCGGCGCGATCGTGGTCTCCGTGCTCGGCGCGGTCCTCATCGAGGTCATGCGCTCCTCCGGCAGGACCGGCGGCGACCTCGCCCTCGCGCTGCTGTTCTACGGCGGCCTGGCCGGGGGCGTCCTGGTGACGAACTTCGCGCCCGGCGGCAGCACCTCGAACCTGCTGTCCTACCTGTTCGGCTCGATCAGCAGCGTCTCGTCCGACGACCTGTACGTCATCGGCGGCCTCGTCGTCGCCGTCCTCGTCGTGCTCGCGGTGTTCGGACGTGAGCTGTTCCTGCTGTGCCAGGACGAGGAGATGGCCAGGGCGTCCGGCGTGCGGGTGCGGTTCCTCAGCATCCTGCTCGCGGTCGTCGCCGCGCTCACCATCGTCGTCGCCATGCGCGTCGTCGGGCTGCTGCTGGTCAGCGCGCTGATGGTGGTGCCCGTCGCCGCCGCACAGCAGCTCACCCGCGGGTTCAAGGCGACCGCCGCGCTCGCCATGGTCTACGGCGTCGTCGCCGCGCTCGGCGGGCTCACCGCGTCCTACCAGTTCAGCGTGGGGGAGGTGAACATCTCACCTGGCCCGGCCATCGTCGTCACCGCGCTCGCGCTGTTCGCGGCGTCGGCCGCGCTCGGCCCGCTCGCCCGACGCCGCGCGGCGCGCGCCGCCGACGGCCCGCTAGAGTCTGAGCGAGATACCGCGCTAGAGGAGGTTCCATGACGACCGCCAGACGCGACGCCGTCCGCCGCGCCCTGGCAGGGAACGAGGGCTTCCGGAGCGCCCAGGACATCTACGCGGTCCTGCGCGCGGAAGGTTCCAAGATCGGCCTGACCACGGTCTACCGCGCGCTCCAGGCGCTGTCGGAGTCCGGCGAGGTCGACGTGCTGCGCACCGCCGACGGCGAGGCCGTCTACCGGGCCTGCTCCAGCGTCGAGCACCACCACCACCTGGTGTGCCGCTCCTGCGGGAAGACCATCGAGGTCGCCGGACCCGCGGTCGAGAAGTGGGCCGACGCGCTCGCCGCCGAACACGGCTTCACCGACATGACCCACACGATCGAGATCTTCGGCACCTGCCCGGACTGCGGCGCGTCCTGAGAAGGACGAAGGCGCGTGGCCGGTTCGCCCGGTCTGCCGGGCCGCGCCGGATTAGGCTGGGTGTCAGCGGGTCCGTCTCCGCCCATGTCGGGTGGGCGGAGGCGGAACCGCCACCACAGGACGGCGGCCTCGTGAGCCACCGTCCCGGGACGATCCCGTTCTAACTGAACGGATACAGGCGCTGGCCGCGATCCGCGCCGATGACCTGCATCACCGCGTTGATCAGGGCGAGGTGCGTGAACGCCTGAGGGAAGTTGCCGAGGTGGCGGCCCGTGTGCGGGTCGATCTCCTCGGCGTACAGCTGAAGGTGCGAGGCGTAGCTCAGCAGCTTCTGGCACAGCGTCCTGGCGCTCTCGGTCTCGCCGATCATCACCAGGGCCGACACCAGCCAGAACGAGCAGATCGTGAACGTGCCCTCCTCGGACACGAACCCGTCGTCGGTCTCGTCGGTGCGGTACCGCAGGACGAGGTCGTCCTCGGTGAGCTCGTCGGCGATCGCCAGGACCGTCTCGCGGACCCGCTTGTCGTCCGGCGGCAGGAAGCCCACCAGCGGGATCAGCAGCACCGACGCATCAAGCGCCTTCGCGCCGTAGTGCGCGGTGAACACGCCGCGCTGGTCGACCGCGTTGGCCAGCACGTCGTCGCGGATCTCGTCGGCCGCGCGCTGCCAGCGCTCGGCGCGCTCGTGCTCGTCCGCGCCGCGCAGCCGCGCGAGCTGCGCGCCGCGCTGTGCGGCGAGCCAGCAGAACACCTTGGACGAGGTGAAGTGCTGCGGCGCGCCGCGCACCTCCCACATGCCGCAGTCCGGCTCACGCCAGTGCTGCAGCGCCTCCTCGACCTGGGTGACGACGATCTTCCACAGCCTGTCGTCCAACCTGTCGCGCTTGCGGACGAACAGGTAGATCGACCCGATGATCGCGCCCCACACGTCGTGCTGCGCCTGCGTGTAGGCCCCGTTGCCGATCCTGACGGGCTTGGCGTTGTCGTAGCCCGACAGGTGGTCGAGCTCGGACTCGGGCAGCTCCGACCTTCCGTCCACCCCGTACATGATCTGGAGGCGTCCGTCGGACTCCTCGGCCACGTCGGTGATGAAGTGGAAGAAGTCGTTGGCTTCCCAGTCGTAGCCCAGGGTGTAGAAGGCCCACAGCGTCATCGTGCTGTCGCGGATCCACGTGTACCGGTAGTCCCAGTTGCGGTCCCCGCCGGGGGCCTCGGGCAGCGAGGTCGTCGCCGCCGCGGCCACCGCGCCGGTCGGCGCGTAGGTGAGGCCCTTCAGGGTCAGGGCGCTCCGCTGGAGAAACGACCTCCAGGGATGGTCGGGAAAGTCCCCCCGGTCGAGCCAGTGCTGCCAGTGGTGGATGGTCCACCGCAGGCGGTCCTCGGCCTCGGCGAGGTTCTTCGGCGCGCCGTGGGTGCTCCACGACAGCGCCACGTACCGTGACTCGCCCTCCTTGAGGAGGGTGCGGCTGGTGGCCAGCGAGCCCTCGAACCCGACGTTCATGTCGGTCGTCAGGTGCAGGTTGAGCCCGCCCCCGACGGCCACGGCCGCCTGGTAGGCGTCGCCGGTGTAGCTCCAGCGGGCCGGGGTGCGGCCGTACTCGAACACCGGCATGCAGTCCATGCGGACCTGCACGTTGCCGTTGACGCACTTGACCTTGCGCAGCAGCACATGGTCGGCGTCGTAGTCGGTGGGGGCTCGGCGGTGCGACTCCGAGCGCTCGTCCTCATGGTGCCAGGGCCCCATGAGCAGGGCGTCGGTGACGACGAGCCAGCCCCCGCGGGTCCACCATGTGGTCTCCATGACCATGGTGCCCGGGATGTAGCGCTGGGCGGCGGGGACCTCCACCCCTGCCGGTGCGATGCGGAAGTATCCGGCGTCACGGTCCAGGATCGAGCCGAACACGCTTGGCGAGTCGATCTTGGGAAGGCAGAGCCATTCCACGTTGCCGCTCGGCGCTATCAGCGCGGTCGTCTCACAGTCCGACAGGAACCCGAAGTCCGCGATGGGCGCGAACGGTTCGCTGCCGGGTCCCAGGGCCCCACGACGTCGCACGGCCTCACCTCCCTCGTACTCTGCTTCCCCGGTTTTCACGGGTGGGCACGCTCCAATCCAGTGTGAAAAGAACGCAAAGTTTCTGGAACAAGACGATTGGCTTAGACCACGGCACCCCCTCTGACCAGGCGATTTGCCCTCTGGGAGAATGGGGTGAAGGGGCCTGAACTGGGCAACCGGTACAGTTCCCCCCCAAAGGGTGGAAGGAGCTGGCCGTGCCGAAGTTCGTGTACGACTTCACCGAGGGCAACAAAGATCTGAAAGATCTCCTGGGCGGAAAAGGTGCAAATCTTTCCGAAATGACAAACCTGGGTCTTCCGGTGCCTCCGGGGTTCACCATCACCACGGAGGCATGCCGGCACTACCTGGCCGAGGGCAAGACCCCCGACGGCCTGGGCGCTGAGATCACCGCCAAGCTGACCGCCCTGGAGGAGTCCATGGGCAAGCGGCTCGGCCAGGCCGACGACCCGCTGCTGGTCAGCGTGCGGTCCGGCGCGAAGTTCTCCATGCCCGGCATGATGGACACGGTCCTCAACATCGGTTTGAACGACGAATCCGTCCAGGGCCTCGCCAAGCAGGCCGGCGGAAACGACCGTTTCGCCTGGGACTCCTACCGGCGTCTCATCCAGATGTTCGGCAAGACGGTGCTCGGCGTCGAAGGCGACCTTTTTGAAGAGGCCCTGGAAGAGGCCAAGCACGCCAAGGGCACCACCGACGACCTCGACCTCGACGCCGACGACTTCCGCAAGGTCGTCGAGCGGTTCAAGGGCATCGTCCGCGAGCACACCGGACGCGACTTCCCCGGCGACCCCCGCGAGCAGATGGACCTGGCCATCAAGGCGGTCTTCGACTCGTGGAACTCCGACCGCGCCATCCTCTACCGCCGCCAGGAGCGCATCCCCGCCGACCTGGGCACCGCCGTCAACGTCTGCTCGATGGTGTTCGGCAACCTCGGCATGGACTCGGGCACCGGCGTGGCCTTCACCCGCGACCCCGCCAGCGGCCAGCAGGGCGTCTACGGCGACTACCTCCAGAACGCCCAGGGTGAGGACGTCGTCGCGGGCATCCGCAACACCGTCCCGCTCGCCGAACTCGGGCGCATCAACAAGGACGTCTACGACGAGCTTCTCGCGATCATGGAGAAGCTGGAGAACCACTACCTCGACCTGTGCGACATCGAGTTCACGGTGGAGCGCGGCAAACTGTGGATGCTGCAGACCCGAGTAGGCAAGCGGACCGCCGCCGCGGCGTTCCGCATCGCCTGCCAGCTCGCCGACCAGGGCCTCATCGACCTCGACGAGGCGGTCCACCGCGTCAACGGCGACCAGCTCGCCCAGCTGATGTTCCCCCGCTTCGACGCCAACGCCCCCAAGACCCAGATCGCCAAGGGCATGAACGCCTCCCCGGGCGCGGCCGTCGGCAAGGCGGTCTTCTCCTCCGAGGCCGCCGTCGAGGCCGCCGCGCGCGGCGAGAAGGTCATCCTCGTCCGTCGCGAGACCACCCCCGACGACCTCACCGGCATGATCGCCGCCCAGGGCATCCTCACCTCGCGCGGCGGCAAGACCTCCCACGCCGCCGTCGTCGCCCGCGGCATGGGCAAGACCTGCGTCTGCGGCGCGGAGGAACTCGACGTCGACGTCAAGAGCCGGGTGATGCGGGTCGGCGACGCCGTCGTCACCGAGGGCGACGTCATCTCCATCGACGGCACGTCCGGCGCGGTCTACCTCGGCGAGGTGCCCGTCAGCGACTCCCCGGTCGTCCAGTACTTCGAGGGCGAACTGTCCCCCTCCGACGGCGACGAACTCGTCCAGTCCGTGCACCGGATCATGACCCACGCCGACTCCGTGCGCCGCCTCGCCGTCCGGGCCAACGCCGACAACCCCGAGGACTCCGCCCGCGCCCGCCGCTTCGGCGCGCAGGGCATCGGCCTGTGCCGCACCGAGCACATGTTCCTCGGCGAGCGCAGGCAGCTGGTGGAGGACCTGATCCTCGCCACCTCCGACGCCGAGCGCACCGCCGCCCTCGACGCGCTCGCCCCGCTCCAGCGCGAGGACTTCCACGGCATCCTCAAGGAGATGGACGGGCTCCCGGTCACGATCCGGCTCATAGACCCGCCGCTGCACGAGTTCCTCCCGGATCTGACTGAGCTGTCGGTGAAGGTGGCACTTGCCGGCGCCGACGCTTCCGAGAAGGACCGCAGGCTTCTGGAGGCCGTCCACCGCCTCCACGAACAGAACCCTATGCTCGGTCTGCGAGGTGTGAGGCTGGGTTTGGTGATTCCTGGCCTTTTCGCGATGCAGGTGCGGGCGATCGCTGAAGCTGCCGCGCAGCGCCTCGCCGAGGGGGGTTCCCCGAAGCCGGAGATCATGATCCCGCTCGTCGGGTCCATCCAGGAGCTGGAGCACGCCCGCGAGGAGGCCGAGGGCGTCCTGGCCGAGGTCGGCGGGGGTGTCGAGGCGCTGATCGGGACCATGATCGAGCTGCCGCGCGCCGCCCTCACCGCGGGGCAGATCGCCGAGGGCGCGGAGTTCTTCTCCTTCGGCACCAACGACCTCACCCAGACGACGTGGGGCTTCTCCCGCGACGACGTCGAGGCGTCGTTCTTCAGCCGCTACCTCGACCTGGGCATCTTCGGCGTGTCGCCGTTCGAGACGCTCGACCGCGACGGCGTCGGCAGGCTCGTGCGGATCGCCGTGGAGGAGGGCCGCAAGACCCGTCCCGGCATCAAGCTCGGCGTCTGCGGCGAGCACGGCGGCGACCCCGAGTCCGTCCACTTCTTCCACGAGGTCGGGCTGGACTACGTGTCGTGCTCGCCGTTCCGCGTCCCCGTCGCCCGCCTCGAGGCAGGCCGCGCCGCGGTCGAGACCGCGGGCAGCGACAGCCGCTGACCCGGGCCCCGGGTGAATACTGCCCGGAACACGGGTGCGCCCCGGCGAAGCCGGGGCCTCTCAAGCGCCCGTGTTCCGGGCCCGGATGAATACCGCCCGGTGCCTTTCCGAAGAAAGGCACCGGGCCGAACCCGCTGATCTCCGTCGCCGTCTCACATAGTGTGAGTGCCACGATGGCGATGGACGCGGACGCGATGACACCGGTGGAACAGGACGAGGACGAGCGGGAGCGGGCGCCCCGGCGCAGGCGGCGCAGGCCGCGTTTTCTGGTCTGGACGGGCAGGGTCCTGTTCGTGGTGATATCGGTGTGCGTGCTGACCCCGCTCGTCGTCGGGTGGCGGGTCTGGTACGAGGCGCGGCAGGACCACAGGCCCAAGTCCGACGCGATCATCGTGCTCGGCGCGGCGCAGTACGACGGCAAGCCCTCCCCGTACCTCGAGTTCCGGCTCAGGCACGCGTTCGAGCTCTACGAGGACGGCGTCGCGCCCCGGATCGTCACCGTCGGCGGCAAGCAGACCGGCGACCGCGTCACCGAGGCCGCCGCCGGACGCGACTTCCTGATCGGGCTCGGCGTCCCCGGCGACGACGTCGTCGCGGTGGAACGGGGCCGCGACACGCTGCAGAGCATGGTCGCGGTGGGGGAGGAGTACAAGGAGAACGGCTGGAAGTCCGGCGTGGTCGTCACCGACCCCTGGCACAGCCTGCGCTCGAAGAAGATGGCGTCGGAGAACGGCATCAAGGCGGCCTCGTCGCCGACGCGCAGCGGGCCGAGCGTGCTCAGCCGGGACACCCAGCTGCACTCCATCGTCCGCGAGACGGGCGGCTACCTCTACTACGTGTTGCTGGGCCGTAGTCGCGCCAAGACCTGAAAGTCACGGAGGCGTCACCCGCGCGCACTATCCTCGGTGGATGAACGGCTACACCTCCTCCGACATCGAGCGCTGGGCCCCCGAGGTGCCCAAACGCCGCGACCGCACGGCCTTCGAGCGCGACCGTGCCAGGGTCCTGCACAGCGCGGCGCTGCGGCGGCTGTCGTCCAAGACCCAGGTGGGCGACCCCGGCTCCAACGACTTCCAGCGCACCCGCCTCACCCACTCCCTGGAGTGCGGCCAGGTCGGGCGGGAACTCGGCAAGTCGCTCGGCTGCGACCCCGACCTCGTGGAGACCGCGTGCCTCGCGCACGACCTCGGCCACCCGCCGTTCGGCCACAACGGCGAGAAGGCCCTCGACGTCTTCGCCTCGGCGTGCGGCGGGTTCGAGGGCAACGCGCAGAGCCTGCGGCTGCTGACGCGCCTCGAGCACAAGTCGTTCGCCGCCGACGGGCGCAGCGTCGGGCTCAACCTGACGCGCGCGTCCCTTGACGCGACCATGAAGTATCCGTGGCGGCGTCGGGACAACCCCACCAAGTACGGCGTTTACGACGACGACCTTGAGGTGGCGCTGTGGGTGCGTTCCGAGGCTCCCGAGGGGCGGAGCTGCTTCGAGGCGCAGGTGATGGACTGGTCGGATGATGTCGCGTACTCCGTCCATGATCTTGAGGACGCGCTCGTCACGGAGTCGGTGCACCTGGGGATGCTGGCCGATCCCGTCCTGCGCAAGGACGTCGCGGGGGTCGCGGCGAAGATGTACGGGACCGAGGGGGACGCGCCGGAGCTCGAGGAGCGGTTCACCGTGCTGCTCGCCCAGCCGTTCTGGCCGCGCGAGATCGACCACACCGCGTCGGCGTACGCGGCGCTGAAGAACCTGACCAGCTGGCTGATCGGCAGGTTCTGCCTCGCGGCCGAGGACGCCACCCGCGCGGCCTACGGGCCGGGCCCGCTCACCCGTTACGAGGCCGATCTGATCGTGCCGCGGCACATCCGTCAGGAGGTGTCGTTGCTGAAGGCCGTCACCGCGCACTACGTGTGGATCAGCTACGAGGCCAACCGGGCGCGGCAGCGCGAGGTGATCGCCGAGCTTGCCGAGGCCGTCGCGGCCGGCGCGCCCGACACCCTCGACCCGCTCTACCGCTGGGCGTACGCCGACGCCGCCGACGCGGCCGCACGCCGCCGCGTCGTCGTCGACCAGATCGCATCCCTGACCGACACCAGCGCCCTGGTCTGGCACACCCGCCTCTGCCACTGACCCCCGCCCACCCACAAACCCACACACCCAACACCCAGGCCACCCGAACACCCAACACCAAACCAGACCCCAACCCCACCCACCCGCCCCACCGCCGCCCCACCTGAAACAACTCCAGCCGCTGCCCAGGGCCGCGCCGACCTCGCCCGGCGCCGCGAACTCGCCTCCCGACCTCTGGCGAGCCGGTCGCGGTCCGGCTGTGCGGGGCGACCATCCCGCTCAGGGCTCGTGATCCCAGGGGTTGACCACGAGAGCCGTCGTGCGGGCGAGATGCTTGACATTGCGCGTCGCCAGGGTCCAGCCGTTGGCGAGGGCTGTGGCGGCGATGAGCGCGTCCGGCGGGTCAATGGTGGTTCCGGTGCGCTTCAGCCGCTTGTGGATCTCCAGATAGGCGACGGACTCCCGCTCGCCGATCGGGGCGATGCGCTCGGCGTATTCGTGCCGGATGCCGTCGAGGATCCGCCGGTATCCGGCCCGCCGGTCGGGGTCGGCGGCTGCGGCGATGCCAAGCTCGATCTCGGCGACCGTGATGACACTCAGACAGAGGTCGGGGGCGGGGACGGACTTGGCCCAGGCGACGACTGAGGGGGACGGCCGAGGCCGGGTCGTGAGCTCGGTGACCACGTTCGTGTCGAGCAGGTAGATCACTCGCCGCTCGCGTCGTCGTCGTAGGAACGTTCACCGAACTCAAGGCCCTCGAACGGCTGAGTGAGGAGAAGATCCAGGAACCCGTCATTTCCCAGAGCGGCCCAGCGTTGGAGCACCGAGGGCAGAGCGTCGAGGTCGGTGTCCGCGAGATCCGCGTCGAAGTGCCGTCGCTGCCCCTCCGGCAGCGAATCCCTGATCTCCCTGATCGTCCTCAACGGATGCTCGGGATCGTGCCGACGCGCAGGCGACGGCACACCAGGAACCGTGCTCACAATCGCCTCCCTCCCGCAGCTGCATTCCCCGAACACCACCCTAAGCGCCTCGACTCCCTCTGTCACCCGGCCCGGCCCCGACCTCGCCGCGGTTGTGGTGCGGCTGCGGGCTCGGACGGGGATGAGTCAGCAGGAACTCGCGGACCTTGTGCCCGGGTGGACGCAGACGAAGGTGGGGCGGGTCGAACGCGGCGAGCGCGACACGCTCTACGACCTGCGCGAACTCCTGGCGTTCGCCGACGCGGTGGGCATGCCCCGGGAGGCCCTGGCACCGCTCTTCCTGGGTGATCCCGACGCCGTCGCGGCGGCCGACGCGCCTCAGGGAGCGGGTGTGGACGACGGCGTCATCGACCGCAGGACGTTCGCGGAACGGACAATGCTCGCGTCCGCCGGGTTCGCGCTGCCCGCGACGGGTGCGCGCCCGCCCGAGCGGGTGACCGACGCGCACCTGCGCCTGCTCCAGGCATCGCTTGACGCGTTGCGCACCCAGGACCGGGCCTCGGGGGGTACGGGCCTGGTCCGGCATGGAGTCGCGCTCTTCCAGCGGGCGAGGGCGACGCTCGACGCGGCCGACCACACCGACCGGGTGGGCCGTGAGCTCCTCGGGTTGTGCGCCCAAACCGGGGTCATCGCCGGTTTTGTCGCCTATGACGCCGATGTCCAGGCAGTCGCGCGCACCCTCTTCAGCGAGAGCGTGCTCCTCGCCGAGACGTCCGGTGATCCCGCGCTCGTCGCGCTGGCCTACGCGTCGATGGCGTTGCACTCGACCCACCTCGGCCGGACGACGGGCCGCCCGGGCCCCGCGCGCGAGGCGCTCCGGCTGCTCGACCGCGCCACGGCCGCCATCCGGTATGAGCGGAACTGCGCGCGACTCCACGCGCTCATCGAGATGCGCAAGGCCCCCGCCGCCGCCCTGCTCGGCGACGCCGCGACCGCACGCCTGACGATAAGCGCGGCCCGCCGATCGCTCGACGAGCACCACGACGACGACGAATCCCGCGTTCTCGAGTTCGTCACCCCGGCCGAGATCACCGGATTCGAGGCCGCGTCCTTCCTTGACCTCGGAAAGCCCGCAGAGGCCCTGAAGTCCTACACCGCCGTCCTCGCCCAGCTGCCGAAGGGCAAGCTCTACGACCGAAGCCGCGTCTACTACCGCGCGATGGTGGCGCACTCCCTGCACCGCATGGGCGACACCGCAGCCGCCCTCGACAAGGCCGTCGAACTCATCCCCGCCTTCGAGAACGGCGCTTCCTCCCGCCGAGCCCTAACCCGCCTGACCCCCCTCCGCGCCACCACCACCGACGAGTCCTTCACCACCCGCTTCGACACCCTCACCACCACCCTCCAAACCCCCTAACCCCCCCGGCGAACAACAAGCGGCCGAAGCCCAGGCACGCGGCCCTGAGCTTGCCCGGGCGCGGCCGCCCGCTGGGAGAGGCGGAGCCAGGCTTCGCGGTCGAGGACGGGACGCGAACGTTCGCACTAAGCGAGATCATGGTGCGCGGGGCCTGGACGGGACGCGGCGTCGGCTACGCCCTCCTGTTCGAGCTGCTGCGCGGCAGGCCCGAGCGGCGGGCGACCTGGCTGGTGGACCCGGCCAACCCGACGCACGCGTACGCGGCCTACGAGAGCTGGGGCGCCCGGAAGGTGACGGCGTTGCGACCGTCGTGGCCCGGCGCACCGACCTTCGACGTCCTCGTCCTTGACCTCCCACTGGAGAAGAGACCCCACCGCACTTAGAACCGCGCGCCCGGACTGCGCCGTTCGTCGTTCGCAGGTCCGTCTGGGGTTGCGGGGGTGGGGGTTTGTCGGTTCTATGTGGGTTCGGTGGTGATGAAGGAGGGGTTTGGGTGCGGGGTGGCGGGGTAGGGGTGTGGGCGATGTTGGTTGTGGTGGGGACTGCTGGGTGTTCGGTGGAGTGGTTGGGGAAGGCGGGGCCGGCTTGTGAGGAGATGGTGGAACGTGACGTGGTGTTCCTGAAGGAGAGGGCCCAGGAAGTCGTCGGGCTGGCCGGGGTGGGAGTGCGGAAGATCAGGGGGTATTCGTCCTGCGAAAGCGCAGAGCCCACGTCCTACGTGGAAGTTCGGCTTGCCGAGGGGGCCGGGGACGTCGTGGGGGTCGCCGGTAAGGACGGGTGGTACAGGCCGGAGCGCCTTCCAGCATTCGAGGGGCTCGAGGAGTCGGACCTGCCCGTCCTGGCCAAGCGCTTCGACGGCGAGTGGACTGTTCTGGTGTGGCGGGAGGATCGGCGGGGGGTTTTCAGGTTCGACCTCCTGGAGCGGTGAGCGGCGGCCCTTGAGCCGTGGTGCGGGCTGTCGGGCGACGACCTTGGGGTGGTTAGGGGAGGGTGATGATGTGTTTGCCTCGGGTGCCGCCGGCTTCTAGGGCGCGGTGGGCGTTGGCGGCGTCGGCGAGGGGGTGGACTGTGTCGACGACGGGGCGCAGGTCGCCGGATTCGACGAGGCGGGTGAGGTCGTCCAGGAGGTCGGTTTTGGGGTTGCCGGAGAAGAAGCGGATGCGGCGGGAGCCGTGCCGGACGGACAGTGCGATCGATGCGAGGGAGGTGAACGGTCTGGCGAGGTCGAACGCGATCGTGACCATGCGGCCGGAGCGGCCGAGGGTGCGGTGCCATGCCGGAAGGTCGGTGCCGACGGTGTCGAGGACGACGTCGAACGGGCCGAGGTCGGCGGGGGAGACCGTCGTGTAGTCGAGGGCGACGTCGGCGCCGAGCGAGCGCACGAGGTCGAGGTTCGCGCCGCCCGCCAGGGCCGTGACGTGCGCGCCGTACGCCTTGCCGAGCTGCACCGCGACGTTGCCGACGCCCCCGGCCCCGCCCCGCACGAGCAGCCGCTCGCCGGCCCGCAGCCGCGCCTTGTCGCGCAGCGCGGTGATCGCCGTGGTGCCGACGGGCAGCGCGGCGGCTTCGACGTGCCCGAGCCCGGCCGGCGCGCGCGACAGGCACGACGGCGGCGCGGCGATGTACTCGGCGGCGCTGCCGAACCCCTGGTTGCGCGGCATCACCCCCCACACGGGGGTGCCGACCTCGAGCCCCGCGACGGGTTCCGCGAGCTCCGCGACCTCGCCCGCGAAGTCGAGGCCGAGCCGCTTCGGCCAGCCGCGCAGCAGCGTCTCGCTGAAGGGTTTGAGGCGGCCCGCGCGCAGCGGCAGCTCCCCGCCGTTGACGCTCACCGCCCTGACCCGCACGAGCACGTGCTTCCGGTCGGCCGAAGGACGCTTGACGCGGCCCGCGTAGAGCACGTCCGGCGGCCCGTACCGGTCGAACATCAACGCCTGCATCTCACTCATAGTCATCACCCTCCGGGGGTCGCCAAGGGGTACGAACAGCGGTTTCCTTAGGTCGCATCACCCAATGTCACCCTAGATGGCTAACCGGATGAACCCGTCCACTTCGGCTAAGGTGAGAAGAATGAGCGCCGGACCTTCTCGGATAACCCACTCCGCCCAGCCCGTCGCGGGCGATTCGACAGAAGAAGGGGGATTGCGGGCGGACGCGCGGGAGAACCGGCGACGGGTGGTCGCGGCCGCGCGGGAACTGTTCGCGGAGCGGGGCCTCGACGTGCCGATGGCGACGATCGCGCGGCGCGCCGGGGTCGGCGTGGCGACGCTGTACCGGCGGTTCCCGACCCGCGCGGACCTCGTCGTCGAGGTGTTCTCCGACCAGCTCGGCGTGTGCGTCCAAGCGATTGACGACGCGCTCGCCGACCCCGACCCGTGGCACGGGTTCGTCAGCGCCGTCGAGAAGATCTGCGCCGCGCAGGTCGTGGACCGGGGCTTCACCGCGGCGTTCCTGAGCGAGTTCCCCGACGCCGTCGACTACGAGCGCGAACGCGTGCGGGCCGAGCGGGTGTTCGCGCTCGTCGCCCAGCGCGCCAAGGACTCCGGCGACCTCCACCCCGACTTCGACCGCACCGACCTCACCCTCCTCATCATGGCCAACGGCGGCATCACCGCCCCCACCCCCGAAGCCGCCCTCGCCGCCTCCCGCCGCCTCACCACCCTCCTCCTCACCGCCTTCCACCTCCCCACCACCCCCCTCCCCCCACCCGCCCCCCTCGGCCTCTACCACACCCCGCTAGGGCCGGGCCGCTGAAGCCCGCGTAGGGGAGAGGGTTAGGGGATTAGGGTTTCGGCGGTTTGGAGGAGGTGGCGGAGGGTGGGGGTGTTGGGGGCGTGGGCGTTGGCGAGGGTGCCGCCGGAGGAGAGGGGGAGGATGGCGAGGCCGGGTTGGGTGTGGGGGGTGGAGGTTTCGGTGCGGATTAGGGAGCCGATGGCTTTGGCGTCGGCGAGGATGGCTCGGCTGCGGGAGGTGGGGTCGGCGCGGAGTTCGTGGCGGAGGAGGGGGTGACCGGAGCGGGTGATGTCGATGCGGCTGGTGTGCAGACCGGGGGGCTCGTTGTGGCGGCCGAGGACGAGTTCCTCGAGCCAGCGGAGGGTCGCCGAGGGGCCCAGGTCGATTCGGGTGACGGCCCGGTGGCGGCACCCCCGGACGGCGACGGTCGGCTCGGGGGCGAAGTCGAGGTGGCCGTCGACGCGGGCGTCGATGGTGTAGACGGACTCGCCGTCACCCGGCATCGCGAGCGCAGTCGCCACCGACCGGATCGTCAGCGACGCGCCCGCGCCGACCTCGATGTCGAGCCGCAGCCTGTCGCCTCCGAGCGGCCCGGCCGCCGCGCCCACGAGGTACACCCCGTCGGGCGTCTCGCGCAGCGCGATCGGGCCGTCCGAGCGCAGGCGGGTGAGCCTGGTCCGCCCGTCCGGTCCGGCCTCCGCCGTGACCGCCGCGTGCGCCACATACCCGCGCCCCATGACCTCCCCCTTTCCCCGTGTTCCTTACCGGCGAAGCCGGTCTCCCGCGCACCCGACGCGCGTGCCGGAGCGTCAGTGGTGGAGGAAGTCGTGGACCGAGGTGCGGACCCAGTCGGCGATCTTGGGGACGTCGGGTTCCTCGCGGATCGAGCTGAAGACGACGGGACGGCCCTCGCGGACCTGCGCGGAGTCGCGGTCCATGACGCCGAGGTCAGCGCCGACGAGCGGGGCCAGATCGGTCTTGTTGATGACCAGAAGGTCGCTCGTGGTGACGCCGGGGCCGCCCTTGCGCGGGACCTTGTCGCCGCCCGAGACGTCGAGCACGAAGATCTGCTTGTCCACCAGGCCCTGGCTGAAGGTCGCGGTGAGGTTGTCGCCGCCGCTCTCCACGATGACGAGTTCGAGGCCGGTGTGCCGCTCCTCGAGGTCCTCGACGGCGTCGAGGTTGGCGGAGATGTCGTCGCGGATCGCGGTGTGCGGGCAGCAGCCGGTCCGGACGGCCATGATGCGCTCGTCGTCGAGGACCGCGTTGCGGCGCAGGAAGTCGGCGTCCTCGGTGGTGTAGATGTCGTTGGTGACGACGGCGAGGTTGAGTTCGTCCTTGAGCACCTTGCACAGCGCGGCGGTCAGCGCGGTCTTGCCGCTGCCGACGGGTCCGCCGATGCCGAGCCGCATGGGACGGCCCTGCTTCGGCGCGGCGTGGTGCTGGTCGGGTCCGTGGTATCCGCCCATGGGTGCTCTCCTTCGGTGGTTCAGGACTCAAAGAGCCGCAGGTCGGCTCGCAGGTGCTCCTCGGCCCACAGGTCGAGTGCGGGGGCCGAGACGGCGGGCAGTTCCGCCCAGTCCTTCTCGGCGTACGCGGCGGCTTCTTCTGCCACCTCATCGACCTCGGAAGCGAGGTCGGCCAAAGCGCGCTGGACGGCGAGGGGATCGAGTCCGAGCAGCCGCACCGCCGCCGACGCCGGTCCCGTCACCGCGCCGTACGCGGCGACGGACGCGGCGTCCAGCGCGCTGCACCCGATGACGTGCGCGGCCGCGCCCAGCACGATCGGATGATGCGCCGCCCGCGGCATCCCCTCCCCGACGGGCACGCGCAGCCCGTCGAGGACCGGCGAAGGCCACGTCGCCCGCGCCGCCCGAAGCAGCGACTTGCCCTGCGCCCGCGAAGCGACCCGCTGCGCCCTTGACGGCGTCCGCGCATCCGCCTCCGCATCAAGCTCGGCCCACCCCGCAAGCCCACCCCCGACCCGCGCGAACCCGGCCGACTCGGCCTCGGTCCGCTCGGCCCCGGCCCGCTCGGCCCCGGCCCGCGCGAACCCGGCCCGCTCTGACCCGGCCCGTTCGGCCCCGGCCCGCTCGGCCCCGGCCCGTTCGGCCCCGGCCCGCCCAGGCCCGGCCGACGCTGGCCCGGCTGCCTCGGCCCTGGCCTGCTCCGACCCGGCGTGCTCGGCCCCGGCCTGCTCGAACCCGGCGGGCTCGGAGCCCGTCGGGCCGAGCCCGGCACCCGAGGACGCCGCGTGTTCCGTCGTCGCCGCGCACGTGCGGGCGGCCGCGGCGAGGGCGGCCACGACGAGGCCCGCGGTCCAGAGTCGGCCGTGGAGGAAGTCCGCAAGGTCGGGGACCGTGCGGACGGCTCCGGCGGTGACGGCGGGTTCCAGGCCGCCCGAGTGGGCGTGGCCCCCGGCGGGGAGCCGGGAGTCGGCGAGCATCAGCAGGTGGGCGCGCATCAGAACAGGAAGTACCGCTGGGCCATCGGGAGCTTCTCTGCGGGCGCGGGTTCGATGACCTCGCCGTCGATCCGGACGGTGAAGGAGTCGGGGTCGACCTCGATGCGGGGGAGTGCGTCGTTGAGCGGCATGTCTGCCTTGCCCAGCGCGCGGGTGCTCCGCACGGGGACGAGCCGCCGCCGCACGTCGATCTTCGAGGCGAGGTCGTCCTCGATCGCCGCCTCCGACACGAAGTGCAGCGACGTGGCGGCCGCGACGGTCGGCGACGCCCCGAACATCGGACGCGGCAGCACCGGCTGCGGCGTCGGGATCGACGCGTTCGCGTCGCCCATCTGCGCCCAGGCGATGACCCCGCCCTTGACGACGAGCGTCGGCCGCACCCCGAAGAACCGCGGGTCCCACAGCACGAGGTCGGCGAGCTTGCCCACCTCGACTGACCCGACCTCGCCGTCGAGCCCGTGCGCAATCGCCGGATTGATCGTGTATTTCGCGACATAGCGCTGCGCGCGAAGGTTGTCGGCGGGCCCGCCGAGCGACCCGCGCCGCCCCTTCATCACGTGCGCGGTCTGCCACGTGCGCAGCACCGTCTCGCCGATCCTGCCCATCGCCTGCGAGTCCGATCCGATGATCGAGATCGCGCCCATGTCGTGCAGGACGTCCTCGGCGGCCATGGTCGTCGGCCGGATCCGCGACTCGGCGAACGCCAGGTCCTCGGGCACCGAAGGCGACAGGTGGTGGCACACCATGAGCATGTCGAGGTGCTCGTCGAGCGTGTTGATCGTGTGCGGCCGGGTCGGGTTGGTCGAGGAGGGCAGCACGTTCGGGTGCGCGGCGACGGTGATGATGTCGGGCGCGTGCCCGCCGCCCGCGCCCTCGGTGTGGTAGGCGTGGATCGAGCGGCCCGCGATCGCGCCGAGCGTCGACTCGACGTACCCGGCCTCGTTCAGCGTGTCGGAGTGCAGCGCCGCCTGGACGCCGGAGGCGTCGCAGACCCGCAGGCACGCGTCGATCGCCGACGGGGTCGTGCCCCAGTCCTCGTGCAGCTTGAAGCCCGAAGCGCCGGCCTTCAGCTGCTCCCACAGGCCCGCCTCGGACACCGTGTTGCCCTTGCCGAGCAGCGAGACGTTGACGGGCCAGGAGTCGAGCGCCTCGAGCATCCGGTGCAGGTACCAGGCCCCGGTGACGGTCGTGGCCTTGGTCCCCTCGGCAGGGCCCGTGCCGCCGCCGATGAGCGTGGTGACGCCCGCGCCGAGCGCCTCCTCGATGAGCTGCGGGCAGATCAGGTGGACGTGCGAGTCCACCGCGCCCGCGGTGAGGATCTTGCCGTTCCCGGCGAGGATCTCGGTGGACGGCCCGATCACCAGGTCAGGGTGGACCCCGTCCATGATGTCGGGGTTGCCCGCTTTGCCGATCGCGACGATCCTGCCGTCGCGCACGCCCACGTCGGCCTTGACGATGCCCCAGTGGTCGAGGATGACGACGCCGGTGATCACCAGGTCGGGCGCGCCCTCGGCCCGGGTGGCCCGCGCCTGCCCCATCGACTCGCGGATGACCTTGCCGCCGCCGAAGACCGCCTCGTCGCCCGCCCCCGCGCCGCGCGCGAGGTCCTCGGTGACCTCGATGAACAGGTCGGTGTCGGCGAGCCGGATCTTGTCCCCGGCGGTCGGCCCGTACAGGGCCGCGTAACGGGCCCGTGAGATCTCAGCCATGCAGGCCCCCTTCAGGCCGGAGGCCCGGCACGATCCGGTGCCCGGCCAGCGGCACGAGGTCGACGTCCCGGACGATGCCGGGCTCGAAGCGCACGGCGGTCCCGGCGGGCACGTCGAGCCGGTGGCCCGAGGCGGCCTCCCGGTCGAACTCAAGCGCCGCGTTCGCCTGTGCGAAGTGGTAGTGCGACCCGACCTGGACGGGCCGGTCGCCGGTGTTGGCGACGGTGAGGGTGATCCGCTCCCGCCCCGGGTTCAGCTCGACCGGCTCGTCCCCGACGATCACCTGTCCCGGCGCCCAGTCGCCGGTCGGCTCCGCGCCGCTCACGGGATCGGCCTGTGCACGGTCACGAGCTTGGTCCCGTCCGGGAACGTCGCCTCGATCTGGACGGAGTCGAGCAGTTCGGGGATGCCGTCCATGACGTCCTCACGGGTGAGCACCTGGCGGCCGCTTTCCATCAGCTCCGCCACGGTCCTGCCGTCGCGCGCGCCCTCCAGGACGTGGACGGCGATGATCGCGGTGGCCTCGGGGTGGTTGAGCTTCAGTCCGCGCCCCTGGCGCTCGCGCGCCACGCCCGCGGCCACATGAAGGAGCAGCCGTTCCTGCTCATGGGGAGAGATCAGCACGCGACGACGTTATCGCTGGTCAGCGCCGAGGCTCCACAGAGTGAACGTCGATATTGCCGATTTAACTACGAATTAACTGGCGGCGTCAGCGCGGGGAGAAAGGTGACGAACCGCTCACCCGCGCCGCGTCGCCGACGCCTCGCGCTCGTAGGCGGCCATGACGTCGACGACAAGGGTCCGCTCCCGAGGGGTCAGCGGTTCAAGCGCGCGGTGCCACGCCTCCGCGCCGACGGCGAGCCACGCGCGGATCGCCGGAAGGTGCGCCTCGGCGATGCTGACGATCGTGCGCCGCCGGTCGGACGGGTCCTCGCCGCGCTCAAGGATGCCCTGCCGGCTCAGGTCGCCGACCATCAGGCTGACCGTAGCGGGGGCGACCTCGAGCCGCTCGGCGAGCGCGTTGACGCCGGTGGGCCCGTCGAACAGCAGGTACGACAGCAGCGACAGGTGGCGGGGCGCGAGGTCGAACCCGTCGAGCGCGGCGGGGATCTTGATCCGCTTGGCGGTGGAGACCATGCGCGGCATCAGCCTGAGCATCGCCCGAACGCCCTCCTCAAGACTCGTCTCCCGACCCGCCCCCCTCCCCGCCCCCCTGGCCCCGGCAGAGGCCGTGGCAGCGGTCCGGGCGGCGGTCCCGGCGGGGGTCTCAGCAGCGGTCCCGGCAGGGGGCCCGGCAGCGGTCCCGGCGGGAGTCCCGGCGGGGGTCTCAGCGGGGGTCTCGGCGGCGGTCCCGGCAGGGGTCTCAGCGGGGGTCTCGGCGGCGGTCCCGGCAGGGGTCTCGGCGGCGGTCCGGGCGGTCCGGGCGGTCCGGGCGGTCCGGGCGGTCCGGGCGGGGGTCTCGGCAGTGGTCCGGGCGGGGGTCCCGGCAGCGGTCGTGGCAGCGGTCCCGGCAGGGGGCCTGGCGGGGGTCTCGGCGGCGGTCCCGGCAGGGGGCCTGGCGGCGGTCCGGGCGGTCCGGGCGGGGGTCTTGGCGGGGGGCTCGGCAGGGGGCGTGTCGGGGGTCTCGGCGGGGGGCTTGTTCGGGGGCGTGTCGGGGGTTTCGGCAGGGGTCTTGTCAGACATGGCTTTGCGTCCAAAGTAGCTTTGTGGTTAAAGTAGCTTTGCTTGCAAAGCAAAGCTACTTGGGCAAGGTCTAAGAATAGGGAGGCCGCCGCATGGCCGGCTGGAACGACAAGATCATCGAGGAGTTCCGTGCGAACAAGGGCGTGGTCGGAGGGATGTTTGAGGGGGCGGCGCTGCTGTTGCTCACCTCGTCCGGCCACAAGACGGGACGGCCGCACACGACCCCGCTGGGCTACCTCGCCGAGGACGGGCGGCTGCTGGTGTTCGCGTCCAACGCGGGCGGGCCGACCGACCCCGTCTGGTACCGCAACGTGCGCGCCGACCCGCGCGTCACCGTCGAGGTGGGGGAGGAGAAGTACCCCGCGACGGCCCTCGCCCTGCACGGGGCCGAACGCGACGCGGCCTACGCCCGTCAGGGCGAACTCGTGCCCGCCTACGCCGAGTACCAGCGCGGCACCGACCGGGTGATCCCCGTCGTCGCGCTCTACCCCGCCGACTACCGTGCCGACCGCGCCGCCGCCGTCGGCGACCACCTGCGCGAGGTGCACAAGACCCTGCGCACCACCCTCGCGGACCTCGCCCGCCCGGACGCCGACGGCTCGGATGCCTATGACCTGTATGTTCACTGTTTGACGGCCTGTGGGGCGCTGGGTGAGCATCATGCGGCTGAGGATGGGGTTTTTCCGCGTCTTGAGGCGATCTTTCCTGGGTTGTCCAAGGTCGTTGGCGTGCTGCGGCGCGAGCATGCCGAGGTCGCGGCGATGAATGAGGGTCTGCGTGCCCTCGCGGAGCGTGGCGCGTCGCGGGAGGAGATCGCCGCCGAGAGTGCGCGGATCTCCAGCGCGCTGGAAGCGCACTTCGCCTACGAGGAGGAACAGCTCGTCCCCTTGCTCAACGCGCTGCGCCGCGAGGAGCTGACGGACGCCGAGATCGGCTGACGCCCGCACACCCCCGGCCGAGGGGACGATCCGGACATCGCCGAGGGTTCCGCCCGTTAGGTCCGGCGCGGCCCTAGACTCTGGGCCATGGCCGGCCGCATTCGACAAGAGGACATCGCGATCGTCCGCGAACGCTCCCCGATCGACGGCGTCATCGGCGAATACCTCCAGCTGATCGGCGCGGGCGGCGGCAACCTCAAGGGCCTGTGCCCCTTCCACGACGAGAAGACCCCCTCGTTCAACGTGACGCCGTCACGCGGCCTGTACTTCTGCCACGGGTGCGGCGTCGGGGGCGACGTCATCAAGTTCGTCCAGGAGATCGACCACCTGAGCTTCGCTGAGGCCGTCGAGAGGTTGGCGGGCAAGGCGGGGGTCCAGCTCCGGTACGAAGAGGGCGGCTACGTCCAGCGCAAGGACTCCGGCCAGAGGGCGCGGCTGCTGGCCGCGCACAAGGAGGCCGCCGAGTACTACCAGCGTCAGCTGACCTCGCCCGAGGCGGGTGTGGGCCGCCGCTTCCTGATGGACCGGGGATTCCAGGCCGCCGACGCCGCGCACTTCGGCGTCGGCTACGCGCCGAACGAGTGGGAGGCCCTCGTCAGGCACCTGCGCGCGCAGGGCTTCACCGACAAGGAGATGATCGACGGCGGTCTCGCCGTCCAGGGTCGGCGCGGCCCCCGCGACAGGTTCCGGGGACGCCTCATCTGGCCGATTCGGGATGTTTCGGGCGACATTATCGGCTTCGGCGCACGGAAACTGCTGGACAGCGACGACGGACCGAAGTACCTCAACACCCCAGAGACCCCGATCTACCACAAGAGTTCCGTCCTTTACGGGCTCGACCTGGCCAAATCCTCGATCGCCAAGGCCAAGAAGGCGGTCGTGGTCGAGGGCTACACCGACGTCATGGCCTGCCACCTCGCGGGCGAGACCACCGCGATCGCCACCTGCGGCACCGCCTTCGGCGAGGCGCACATCAAGGTGCTGCGCGGCATGCTCGTCGACCGGGCCGAGGGGCGCGGCGAGGTGATCTTCACCTTCGACGGCGACTCCGCGGGCCAGCGCGCGGCCCTGCGCGCGTTCGAGAACGACGACAAGTTCGCCGCGCAGACCTTCGTCGCCGTCCAGGCCGACGGCCTCGACCCGTGCGACCTGCGCGTCAAGGAGGGCGACGCGGCGGTGCGCGACCTCGTCGCCGCCCGCGTCCCGCTGTACGAGTTCGCCATCCGCAGCCGCATCGCCTCCTACGACCTGGACAACCCCGAGGGCCAGATGAAGGCGCTCGACGCCGTCGCCCCGATCGTCGCCGGAATCCGTGACGCCGGACGGCGCAAGGCGTGGGCCGCCCGGGTCGACCTGTGGATCGGCCTGATGGACGAGCGCCTCGTGCTGACCAGGATCGCCGACCACCTCAAGGGCACCGCGCCCAAACCGCGCGAACGCCCCAAGGCCGACCCGAACGACCCGACGGTCGAGCTGGAACGCGAACTGCTGAAGATGGCGCTGCAACGCCCCGCCACCCTCGGCCCCGCCTACGACACCCTGCCCTCCGACGCGTTCACGGTGCCCGAGCACCGGACCGTCCACGAGACGGTGAGGACCGCCGGAGGGGTCGCCTCCGCAGGTCAGCTCATGGAATGGTCCGCGCGGCTGCGCGACCTCGCGCCCGGCGACGAGGTCCGCACGCTCATCACGCAGTTGAGCGTCGACCCGCCCAAAACGGATCCGAAGCTCGACGCAGTTTCGGACGACACCTATTCCCGGGCGCTCCTGGCCCGATTCATGGAACTCCAGCTCACCCGTGAGATCGCGAGCCTCAAATCCAAACTGGGGAGGCTGAATCCGGTCTCCGAGGCGGAAGAGTACAACCGGCTCTTCGGTGACCTCGTGGCGCTTGAGCAGCGGCGACGCGGCATGCGCTAGACCGCCGTGATCGGACCGTGACCTCGCGTCGGGAAATTGGGGCCTGCGTTTTCGGTGTGTTCTGGCGCACACTGGAGCCGTGGGCCCTTTGACATTGCCCAGCGAGGCGCCGTCGGCCGAGCAGGTCGCCGACCTCGTCGCACGTGGCAGAGAGCGTGGAGGCGTCACCGTCGACGACGTCGCCGCCGCACTCGATCGCTCCGAACTGCCGGCCGACGCCATGGAAGGCGTCGTCCGTATGCTCGCAGAGCAGGGGGTAGAGGTCCTGGAGTCCGAGGAGGATTCCAAGGAGCTCACGCGAGCGGAAGAGGGAGACCTCAGCAGAAGGGCGCCTACGAGCGACCTGGTACGGATCTATCTGCGCGAGATCGGCCGCGTCCCGCTGCTAACGGCAGAAGAGGAAGTAGAACTCGCCAAATCCATCGAGGCGGGCCTGTTCGCGGAGGAGAAGGCGGCCAGAGCGGCCATCCTGCTCCTTCAGGAAAGGCTCGATCTGGAAACGCTCGCACGCGACGGAGTGCGGGCCAAACAGCGTCTCATCGAGGCCAACCTGCGTCTTGTGGTGTCCATCGCCAAACGCTACGTCGGCCGAGGGATGCTGTTCCTCGATCTGATCCAGGAAGGGAACCTTGGGCTTATCCGTGCGGTCGAGAAGTTCGACTACACGAAGGGGTACAAGTTCTCCACGTACGCCACATGGTGGATCCGTCAGGCGATCACCCGCGCCATCGCCGACCAGGCGCGGACGATCCGGATTCCCGTGCACATGGTCGAGACGATCAACAAGCTGATCCGCGTCCAGCGCCAGCTGCACCAGGACCTCGGGCGCGAGCCGCTGCCCGAGGAGATCGGCGCGGAGATGGGAATGGCGCCGGAGCGGGTGATCGAGATCCAGCGGATCGCCCAGGAGCCGGTCTCGCTGCAGTCCCCGATCGGTGAGGAGGACTCCGACCTCGGCGACTTCATCGAGGACGCCGACGCCGTGGTCCCGATCGAGGCCGCCGCGTTCATCCTGCTCCAGGACCAGCTGGAGGACATCCTCGCCACCCTGAACGACCGCGAGCAGCGCATCATCCAGCTGCGCTTCGGGCTCGCGGACGGACACCCCCGGACGCTTGAGGAGGTCGGCCGGGAATTCGGGGTGACGCGTGAGCGGATCAGGCAGATCGAGTCCAAGACCCTCGCCAAGCTGAGGCACCCCTCAAGGGCGCAGGTGCTCAGGGAGTACCTCGAATAGCCCAGACGGTGACATGTCAGGCGAAATCCCCGGTACGGCATCCCGTGCCGGGGTTTCGTCGTCTACGGTGGGCGCATGCTGATCGTGACGACCGACACCGTCCCCGGGTACGAGATCCGCTACGTCCGGGGCGCGGTGAGCGGCGCGGGCGTCGCGCACGGCGGCCTGTCACAGGCCCGCCGCGAGGCGATCGACCGGCTGAAGACCGACACCGAACGGTACGGCTGCAACGCCGTCGTCGGGATGCGCTTCGCCAACTGCCCGCTCGGAGACGGGTCCTTCGAGGTGTACGCCTACGGCACGGCGGTGCTGGTGGAGCAGATCAAGAACGAGACCCCCACCCAGGACAGGGCGGTCGTGCCGCCGCCGGTGCCGTCGGGCGGCATGCCGATGGTCGGCCGCAACCTCACCGTCCAGGTCCCCGGCCGGATCTGAGCTACCCCGCCAGCTCTGATCTACCCCGCCAGTTCTGTGCTAGCCGGCCAGTTCCTGGCGGATCACCTCGACGACGTCACGCGCCCGCTCCTCGATCGCGCGCAGCTCGCTCAGATACGCCCAGTAGTCCGGATGCGCGCCCTGGAGCAGGCCCGGCGCGCGCTCAAGCCGCGCGACGAGCCCGTCGAGCACCCTCGCGTGGGCGGGGGCCGGCCCGCCCGGCGCGGACACCGCGAGCCGCTGGGCGTCGCGGACGGTGAAGCGCGCCCGCTCCAGCGGCCCTGAGGGGTCGGCCTTGACCTCGCGCAGGTCGCGCACCCTGTCGTCCACCCGGGCGGCCCTGCGCTCGGCGTCCTTCAGCTCCGCACGGGCGGCCGCAAGCGCGCGCGGGGCCGTCCGCCAGTCGCCCGCCGAAGCCGCCCGCTCGGTCTCGGCGATCCGCTCCCCGGCCCGCTCCAGCGCCTGGCCCATCGCCTCGGGAGCGCCGCGCAGATCCTGCCAGCAGGCCAGCGCGTACTCACGGCGCAGCTCGCTCATCGCGTCCTCGACCCGCGCCCTGCGGCCCTCGGTCATCTGCACCCTGGTCCGCACGCTGGCCAGGCCGTTGCGGGTGCGCGCGACGGCCTCGGCGAGCTCGCGGGCGTCCTCGGCGATCCGTCCCGCGCTCTCGGCGACCTCGCCCGCCCGCAGCATCGCGCCGCGCAGGCCGAGCCCGCCGAGCCCCTCGGTGGTCAGCTCGGCGAGACCGCCGCGCGCCAGCTCGAACTCGGCCTCGACCTCGGCGGTGTCCATCCCGGCGGCCGCCGCCGCGTCCACGGCCTCCCTGGCCTCCTGGAGTGCCTCCCGCGCGGTGCGCAGGAGCGGCGCGAGGTCGTCAAGGGCGGCCTCGGCGCGCGCCAGCAGGGGCGCGAGGTCGGCGGCGAGGCGGTTGAGGGTCTCGGTGGCCCGCGCGAGGACGGGGACGACGCCGTGCATGGCCCGTCCGGCGTCCTCGTACTCGATCATCGAGCGGTCCTCGTCGTCGAGGTCGTGCGCGTCCACGACGGCGATGTACTGCCCGGCGGCCTCGTCGGCGGCGGCGTGGGCGGCGGCGAACCTTCGCCTGAGCGGATCGGCGGCGGCCGCGTCGAGCCCGCTCAGCGCCGCGAGGCGGGCGCCGACGAACTTCTGCGCGGAGTCCATGTCGAAGAAGGACTGGGCGGCGTCCTGCCGCGCGGTGAGGGCGGCCTCGCGCGCCCGGACGGCCCGGGGATCACGACGTCCCCTGCGGCGCTGATCACGTGCCACGACAGCTCCTCAAGGCGCCTCCCCGACAGATTGTCCTAGCACCTAGACAACCATTTCCGCATCCGGACGCAAACTAAGGATGAGGGCGGGTGAGGGAGGGAACCGATAGAGTCACTTAGACGTCTGTCAGGTGGAACCAGTTCGTACATCTCGTACTTCACGCAAGATCGTCGTGAAATCAACCCCAACCTGGAGGCAAAGATGCCGGTCAGCCTGAGCAAGGGCGGCAACGTTTCGCTGAGCAAGGAGGCCCCTGGCCTCTCCGCGGTCATCGTGGGCCTGGGCTGGGACGTCCGCACCACCACGGGCACCGACTTCGACCTCGACGCCTCGGCGATCGTCGTGGACGCCGGAGGCAAGGTGCTGTCCGACGGCCACTTCATCTTCTTCAACAACCTCAAGACCCCCGACGGTTCGGTGGAGCACACCGGCGACAACCTGACCGGCGAGGGCGAGGGCGACGACGAGCAGGTCAAGGTCAACCTGGGCGGCCTCCCCCCGAACGCCGAGCGCATCGTGTTCCCCGTCTCGATCTACGACGGCGCCAACCGCGGCCAGAACTTCGGCCAGGTGCGCAACGCCTTCATCCGCGTGGTCAACGCCGCAGGCGGCACCGAGATCGCCCGGTACGACCTGTCGGAGGACGCGTCCACCGAGACCGCGATGATCTTCGGCGAGCTGTACCGCAACGGCGCGGAGTGGAAGTTCCGCGCGGTCGGCCAGGGCTACGCCTCGGGCCTGCAGGGCATCGCCCAGGACTTCGGCGTCAACGTCTGACCCCGCCCCCGGAAAAGGCCAAGGAGCTTTCACGATGGGCGTCAGCCTCGCCAAAGGCGGCAACGTCTCCCTCAGCAAGGCAGCTCCCGATCTGCGGGAGGTGACGGTGGGCCTGGGCTGGGACGTACGGGCCACCACCGGCGCGGACTTCGACCTCGACGCCTCGGCGTTGCTGGTCGGCTCCGACGGCAAGGTACTGTCCGACCAGCACTTCGTCTTCTACAACAACCTCACAAGCCCGGACGGGACAGTCGAGCACACCGGCGACAACCTGACCGGCGAGGGCGACGGAGACGACGAGTCGGTCAACGTGAACCTCGCCTCGATCGACCCGAGGGTCGAGCGGATCGTCTTCCCGGTCTCCATCCACGAGGCGCACCAGCGGGGCCAGACCTTCGGCCAGGTGCGCAACGCGTTCATCCGCGTGGTGAACCGGGCCGACGGGGTGGAGATCGCCCGCTACGACCTCAGCGAGGACGCCTCTACCGAGACCGCGATGGTCTTCGGTGAGCTGTACCGCTACAACTCGGAGTGGAAGTTCCGGGCCATCGGCCAGGGTTATGCCTCTGGCCTCCACGGGATCGCACAGGACTTCGGCGTCAACGTCGGCTAGGACCGCCGTGACGCCGCTCAACGGGCTCGCAACCGGGCCAAGGACAAGCACATCATGATTTTTCGCACGTTCGGGTGGTCGTTCGCGGTCACCGCCCTCGGCCTGATCGCGGGCTTCTGGTACGGCGGTGCCTCGGCGCTGGCCATCGTGGCGATCCTCGCGGTCCTGGAGATCTCGCTCTCCTTCGACAACGCGGTGGTCAACGCCAAGGTGCTCCAGCGGATGAGCGCGTTCTGGCAGAAGATCTTCCTCACGATCGGCATCGCGATCGCGGTGTTCGGCATGCGGCTGGTCTTCCCCATCGTGGTCGTCGCGGTCACGTCGGGGATGAGCCCGTGGGGCGCGCTGGACATGGCGCTCAACGACTCCGACCGGTACCACGCCGAGATGGAGTTCGCGTACCCGATGATCGCCGCGTTCGGCGGCATGTTCCTCATGATGCTGTTCCTGAACTGGGTCTTCGAGGACCGCGACATCCACTGGCTCGCCTGGCTGGAGAAGCCGCTGCTGCGCATCGGCAAGCTCGAGCAGCTGCCGGTGGTCATCGCGGGCGCGACGCTGGCCTGCGTCGGCACCTGGGTCGCCGACGACGCGCACCGCACGAACGTGCTCATCGCGGGTCTGCTCGGCATCGTGACCTACATCCTGGTCAACGGGCTCGGCGAGCTGTTCAGCAACCCGGAGCTGACCGAGGACGAGGCCCCCAAGGGCCCCAACGGCCTGGTGCTGGCCACCGGCAAGGCGGGCTTCTTCCTGTTCCTGTACCTGGAGGTCCTTGACGCGTCGTTCTCCTTCGACGGCGTCATCGGCGCGTTCGCGATCAGCACCGACCCGATCATCATCGCGATCGGCCTCGGCGTCGGCGCCATGTACATCAGGTCGATGACCGTCTTCCTGGTCAGGCAGGGCACGCTGAGCGAGTTCAAGTTCCTGGAGCACGGGGCCCACTGGGCGATCGGCGCGCTCGCGGTCTGCATGATGATCAGCATCGGCCACCACCTGTCGGAGTGGATCACCGGCGGGATCGGCGCGGGCCTGATCATCCTGGCCCTGATCAGCTCGATCATCCTGCGCAAGCGGGAGGGCACCGACAAGCCGGCCGTGGAGCTGGAGTCAAGCCACGTCTGATGTGCCGCGCGGAGCCCCGGTCGTCCCTGACGGCCGGGGCTCCGGCGTTTCGCCGGGCGCTGGTTCGTCGGGCTCTGTTCATCGGGCCGGCCCTTGTGGCGCACCCGTCCCTGTGACCAAGGTTGCACCGCCTCGGCGGTATGGGGCGGAACCTCCGGAGATGGTTCCCTCGTTGGACTTCGAGTGAGGGAAGGTAGCTGAGCGTGCGTCATTTCCACCAGATCGACGCCGGGCGCCGCGCGGAACTGTTCCATCGGCAGCCACGGGACTTCGGTCGAGACTCCGATCCAGGGCTGCTCGCCGTGGCGCTGGGCGCGACGCTCTACAGCCCGGCCACCCGGCCGCGGCTCGCCGCCGACATCGCCAAACGCGCCGCGCTCGGCGTGCGGAGCATGGTCGTCTGCCTCGAGGACTCGATCTCCGACCGCGACGTCCCGGCCGCCGAGGACAACCTCGTCGCGCAGCTCGCGGAGATCGATCCGGACGCCGCGCCGCTGCTGTTCGTGCGGGTGCGCACGCCCGAGCAGATCCCCGACCTCGTCCGCAGGCTGGGGCGCTCGGCCGAGCTGCTGAGCGGATTCGTGCTGCCGAAGTTCGAGGCGGTCGGCGGAAAGCCCTTCCTCGACGCGCTGGGCGAGGCGTCGGGGGCGTCGGGGGTGCGGCTGCTGGCGATGCCGGTGATCGAGACCCGTGACGCGCTCTACCGCGAGACCCGCACCGCAGTGCTCACCGACATCGCGCGGCTGCTCGACGAGCGGCGCGAGCAGGTGCTCGCGGTCCGGCTCGGCGGGACCGACCTGTGCGCCGCGTACGGGCTGCGCAGGCCGCGCGAGCTGACGATCTACGACCTGCACCTCGTGGCGAGCCTCATAGCCGACGTCGTCAACGTCTTCGGCAGGGCCGACGGCACGGGCTTCGTCGTCACCGGGCCCGTCTGGGAGTACTTCTCGGCGGGGGAGCGGCTGTTCAAGCCGCAGCTGCGCGAGGCGCCCTTCGTCGAGCACTCCGCGGAGATGCTGCGCAAACAGCTCATCACCGACAGCCTTGACGGGTTCATCCGCGAGGTCACCCTCGACCAGGCCAACGGCCTCACCGGCAAGACCGTCATCCACCCGAGCCACGTCGCGGCGGTGCACGCGCTCTCGGTGGTCTCCCACGAGCAGTTCGCCGACGCCACCGACATCCTCGGCGTCCCGGCGGGGGGCGCGATGGCGTCGAGTTATGCGAACAAGATGAACGAGGCCAAACCCCATCGGGCTTGGGCGGAACGGACTCTGTTGCGGGCGGAGGTCTTCGGAGTGGCTGCGGAGAATGTCGGATTTGTTGATCTTTTTGAGGCGGCGGTGGGACGGTGAGCGGGCCGGTGTGGTCGGGGGAGTGGGTCAGCGCGCGGCTCGGGCTTGGGCTCGTGGACCACGCGTCGCCGGTGGGGCTCGGGCTCGGCGAACTCGTCGGGCTGGCGGTGCGGCGGAACCCTCGGCGGGCGCATCTGCTCGTCTCGACGGTGCTCGGCAAGCATGTGCCCACCGATCCTCGGATCGTGTACGGGGCGGCGCTGCTGCTCGGGAGGCTGGTGGGCGATGTGCTCTCGCCTTCGGGGGAGGTGGATGAGGTCGCCTTGCGGGCGGGTGCTTTGCTGCGCTCAGGGCTCGCCGGGAGTGCCGGCGCGGCGGGGGAGTTGAGGGATCTTCTGGTGTCCCATGCCGTTGGGCGCGACGCCGTCGTCCTGGGGTATGCGGAGACGGCTACGGCACTCGGCCACGGGGTCGCGGACGCGCTCGGACAGGCGCCGTACCTGCACTCCACCCGGCGTCCCGTAGCCGGGGTGACGCCTTACGGGGCCTTCGAGGAAGAGCACAGCCACGCCACAAGCCATCTCCTTCTTCCCGACCCGCCCGGGCTCCTCGATACCGACGTGCCGCTTGTCCTCGTGGACGACGAGTTGTCTACGGGGCGGACCGTGCGGAACACCCTGCGGGCGCTGCACGCGGTGCGTCCACGGAGCCGGTATGTCGTGGCGTCCTTGATCGACCTCAGAGACGCCGAGGACAGGGCGGCGACCTCGGCGCTCGCGGATGAGCTGGGGGCGCGGGTCGACGTCGTCGCGTTGGCCGAGGGGGCTGTGCTGCTGCCGCCCGGGGTGCTGGAAGCGGGGGCGGGCCTCGTGGCGTCGCTCGACCCGGCCGTCGCGGCGGGGGTCGGGGTGGCCCGGAGCGCTTCTGAACCCGGGGGCGGTTTCGGCGCGTATCCGGCGCGGGTGGCTTTGGGGTGGCCTGAGGGGGTTCCCAGCGGGGGAAGGCACGGGTTCGCCGTGCGGCATCGGGAGGCGCTGGACAAGGCGCTCGCCGGGATGGCGGTTCGTGTCGCGGAGGCGCTGCCGGCGGGGGCGTCGCGGGTGCTCGTGCTCGGGTTCGAGGAGCTGATGTACGCGCCGCTGCGGCTCGCCGAAGCCCTCGCGGACCTGCTGCCCGGCGTGGCCGTCCGGTACTCGACGACCACGCGGTCGCCGGTCCTGGCCGTGGCCGACCCGGGGTATGCGATCCGGGGGCGGATAGCGTTCCCCGCGCATGACGCGCCAGCCGACGGGCCGGGGGAGCGGTACGCCTACAACGTCGACCAGGGGTTCGACGCCGTCGTCGCGGTCGTTGACGAGGCGGGGGACACCCCGGCGCTGCACGAAGGGCTCCTCGCCGAACTCGGCGGGCTCACCGGGCGCGTGGTCCTCGCGGTGGTGCCGTCATGAGCGCCGTGCCGCTGTACGGGCCCGGGTTCGGGAGCTATCGGGCCGAGGACGTCGCTTGGCTGCTGACGGATCTTTCGGACGTCGAGCTCGAAGCGCCCACCGAGGAGCGGGAGGAGGCGATCCAGTCGGGGGCGGCGCACTATGCCGAGTCGCTGCCGATCGAGTTCCAGCCTTCGCCGGAGTACCAGCGGCTGTTCCACGCGGCGCTGGAGGCGTCGGCGGAGCGGCTGGCGCAGGCCGTCGCGGTGATCACCGAGCGGATTCTCGCGGCGCGTGGGCCGGAGGCGGTTCTCGTGTCGCTCGCGCGGGCCGGGACGCCCGTGGGGGTGCTGTGCAAGAGGTGGGCGGCTTACGCGCACGGGATCGACCTTCCGCACTACGCCGTCAGCATCGTGCGGGGGCGCGGGATCGACGCCGTCGCCCTTGAGTACCTCGCCGCGCACCACGATCCGCGTGCCGTCATGTTCGTCGACGGGTGGACGGGCAAGGGGGCCATCACCCGGGAGCTCGCCGAAGCGCTCGAAGGCACGGACTTCTCTCCCGAGCTCGCGGTGCTCGCCGACCCCGGACGCTGTGTGTCGGTGTACGGGACGCGGGAGGACTACCTCATCCCTTCGGCGTGCCTCAACTCGACGGTCTCGGGGCTCGTCAGCCGAACGGTCCTCAACCGTGACCTCATCGGCCCAGGTGACTTCCACGGAGCCAAGTTCTACAAGGACCTCGCTCACGCCGACGTGTCCAACCTCTTCCTTGACACCGTCTGTCGGCACTTCCCTTCGGTGGACCCGTCGGCGGCGCCTTCGCCCGAAGCCCCCGACTGGTCGGGTTGGGCCGCGGTCGAACTGATCAGCGCCGAACACGGGATCAACTCCATCAACCTGGTCAAACCGGGCGTGGGCGAGACCACCCGTGTCCTTTTGCGCCGGGTGCCGTGGAAAGTCCTGGTCCGTCCCGGCTCCGAAGCCGACCTCGCCCACATCCGCGTCCTCGCCGCCGAACGCGGCGTGCCCGTCGAAGAAGCCTCCCCCGACCTCCCCTACGCCTGTATCGGCCTCATCAAGCCCCGGGAGACCCCGTGACCCTCGCCCACACCGCAGCGCTTGCGCGTCGCCCTGAGGCCGCCGTGGCGGTTTCCGCCGCAGCGCGTCACGCGAGCGCGGAGGCGCGGCCGTGACCGTCGTCGTCTGCGCGGACCTCGACCGCACGCTCATCTACTCGGCGAACGCGCTGGCGCTCGACCCGGCCGACGTGCCCTCCCGGCTGCTGTGCGTCGAGCTGTATCAGGCGCGCCCGCTGTCCTACATCACCGAGGAGGCCGCGGCCGACCTCGAACTCCTCACGCGCCGCGCGGTCTTCGTCCCGACCACGACCCGGACGCAGGAGCAGTACGCCCGCATCAGCCTGCCCGGCCCGCCCCCGCGCTTCGCCATCTGCGCGAACGGCGGCCGCCTCCTCGTCGACGGCGAGGAGGACACGTCCTGGACGTCTGGAGTGCGCAAACGGGTCGCCGAGTGCGCCCCCGTCCTCGACGTGTTCGACCGCGTCACCGCCCTCAGCGGCGACTTCACCCGAAGCGTCCGGATAGCCGCCGACCTGTTCGTCTACACGGTCGTGGACCGGGCCGCCCTCCCGTCCGGCTGGCTTGAGGACCTGACGGCCTGGTGCGCCGCCCGCGCCTGGACCGTCTCCCTCCAGGGCCGCAAGGTCTACTTCCTCCCCGCCCCCCTCACCAAGTCCGCGGCCGCCCGCGAGGTGGCCACCCGCTCGGGCGCCACAGCCCTCCTCGCCGCCGGAGACTCCCTCCTGGACGCTGAACTCCTCGCCGTGGCCGACGCCGCGATCCGCCCCGCCCACGGTGAACTCCACGAGACCGCCCACACCGGCTCCACCGTCACCCGCTCCTCCGGCATCCGGGCCGGCGCCGAAATAACCTCCTGGCTCCTGTCCCGCACCCTCGACCCCACCACAATCCCCCCCACCGGCCCCTGGCGCCTCTGACCCCCACCGCAGGCGCACGGCGAGAGGTCATCTGGCGGTCAGAGCCCGATCTCGCGCCGCACGGCGAGCAGAAGCTGTTCCGCCTTGTTCTTCACGCCGGGATCGGACGCGTCGAGCCCGTCGTCGTAGACCAGCGACCAAAGCAGCCCATCCGGCGCAGGCGAAGGCTTCCCATGCGTCGCCTTCCTCCCCACGACCCGGACCCCACCGTCATCCCCGAACGCGAAGTACCGCGAAACGACCACGGTAGAAGTAACCCTCTCCTGCACGACCTCCGGCACCGACCCCGGCTCGGTCAGCCGCACATGATGCTCACCCTCATCCCCCCACACATGCAGCCACTCCCCATTCCAGGACGCCCGCAGCACCTTCTCCCACGGAACCCTCCGAAACCCCCCCTCCCCATCAGGCACGAACAACGCATACCGCGTCACCACCACCCGAGACCCCCCACGCGTACCCGCGACCGCGAGCACCCGCTCCCCCCGCTCAAGTCCGAGCTTCCCCCGCACCACCCGCTCCAGCCGCACCATCCCCCCAACTTACCCCACCCCACCTCCCCACCCCCGCCTTATCCACACCCCCAACCCCACCCCCCAAAAACAGCTCAGGTCCGCTTCCCAAAGGAAAGCGGACCCGAACAACAAGGAGGGCCAGGTGGCCCGGCTCCCGCGATTGGACTCGAACGGACACCACCGCCGCCTGACCACGTCACGGCGTCGGGACCCACCCGCTTGACGGTGCGAGAGGGCCCACAGGAGTGGGAAGTTGTCCAAGTCGGTTGGCACTTACTTCGGTACTCACCGAAGGACACGACTACTGCAAGCCCTGCATCGCGCCAGCTGGTGTTCTCCGCCCGGAGCGGGGTGGCTCTGAGAGCAAGGCAACGTGCGGCGGGGTCCCGCCGATACTCGGTTCGAACCGGGTGGCCTCTTCGGTGTGAATGATCGAACCGGCACACCAAGCTGAGGTGCCCGCCCACGTGGCGCAGGGAGTGTGTCCGCCGACGTCCGCGCAGAGTCGCGCCGGTCCTGCGCTGTCGTCAGGCAGATTGTCAGTCAGCCCGACCGTTTCTCATGCACGTGTCGCCTGCGAGCGAACGCCCTGCGGAGTGTCGTAGGCACGCCTTACGCTGCCGCCATGGGAGAAGGGATTCTCAGCGTTGAGTCTGTGCTGGAGACCATCGCGGAGTTCGACGAGCTTGGGCAGGCAGGCTTCCTCGCGCTCTACGGATACCCCGCCGCTCGCAGGTACCTGCTGATTCATGACGGCAAGGAACACGATTCCAAGGCCATCGCTGGAGTGGCGCACAATTACGAGTACGGCAATGCGCTCACCTGGCAGGAGTTCAGCGGGGGCAAGGACGGCGTCGCCCGCTGGCTGAGCGACCTCGGCTTCACGGTCAGGGCGGTGCCCAACCCCAACTTGTCGTGGGACGAACTCGTGCTCGTCTGCGACCTGGTCGTCAAGAACTCCTGGAAGGGCTTCGACGCCACCAACCCTCAGGTGGTCGAGCTGTCGAAGCTGCTCAACCTCGCCCCGATCCGCCCCGCGGAAGCCCGCGGCGAGACCTTCCGCAACCCCAACGGAGTCGCCCGCGAAACCTTCGAGCTCGCCACACACCACCCCGCCTACACCGGCAAGCCCACCAGCGGCGGCGCCCTCGACCTCAAAGTCATCGAGGCCCTCCTTGCCCGCCCCAACGAGATGGCCCAGTCCGCCGCCCTCCTGCGCCAGGGCCTCCTGTCCGGCGACCTCACCGGCGACGTGCCGGCCGACGACGATGACGAAGAGTTCAACGCCCCCGAAGGCCGCCTCCTCCTGCGCCGCCACCGGGCACGCGAGCGCAGCCCCAAACTCCGCCAGCGCAAGATAGACAGCGTCCTCAAGGCCGGCGGCACCCTCGCCTGCGAAGCATGCGGCTTCGACTTCGAAAAGACCTACGGCCCCCGCAGCGCCGACTACGTCGAATGCCACCACGTCATCCCCCTCCACCGAGCCGGCGAAGGCGCCACCAAGCTGAGCCACCTCGCCCTCATCTGCGCCAACTGCCACCGCATGATCCACTGCTCAGCGCCATGGTCTACACCCGAAGAGCTTTCTCAACTGATGAAGGATTCACACGTTAACCAGGATCATCGGTAATGCCTAAGCGAAGCACCCCGTTCCAGCACGCCGTCTTCAAGTACGTTGGGCACCTCCCGGAGAATCGCGGGCTACTGATCGAGCAATCCGAGATGGTAGTACCGACTTACTCGAAGACTCAGCGGGAAATCGACATCACTGTACGGTCAGAATCCCTCCTCACCTCAATCGAGGTCATCGAGCACGGCCGCAGGGCAACTGTTGAATGGGTCGAGCGTATGATCGGTAAGCATCGGGCACTTCCCACCGGGCACCTAATCTTGTATTCGGCCTCGGGCTTCGGACGGACTGCTTATGAACGAGCACAGGTTGATCGTGACTGGATAACACTAGTCGGCGCTCAAGATTCAACAGCAGAAGGCATGTCCCTGGGAGCCCTGGGGGCCGGAGTTGAGAGCCTGGTGATTCGCCTTACCCATTTCAGCGTCCAAAATGTGGCAGTATTCGCTAGGGACTCCAAAGGTCACCTCCGGGACTATAAAGCCCCCCGTTACTCTCCAGAAGACAAACGACCTCCGGGGAGCATGGACGTCTACTCGTCTATGCTGACGGTCCTTCGTAGCTCGGAGGCTGTCACAGCATTCGGATTGCGGAACTTGCAACAGGACACTGTGGGACATGTCACCGCTTCCTTGCAGGCGGACCAACTGCTCGCGCGCATGCCTTCTGGTAGCAAGCTGCCTCAGGTCAACTTCGGGCGGGGTCGGACGGCTGACGTCGTGCGCATCGACGCGGAAGGTGAAGCCCACACCAAAGTTTTCCACATTGACCTGACTTACAAGCAGCTCCCTAAAGGAGTCGTGGCATACGGCAGCCTATTGCGCGCCCAAAAACCCGTTGGGGCTGTTGCGATCCTCCTTGGAGAGGAAGAAAGTAGTTTCGATATCTCGGTGGACAGTAGCGTGGATGGTGCATTTGGGGAGCCGAACTTTGCCCTATCTATTGATAGTAGCTAAGGCATTGAGGTGAGTGTATATATCTCCCGAAACAGTTGCATGTTCTAGTTCTCAAATGGGGTGGTCGTGTCTTACCGCGAACGCGACAGGGGTGAGTTCTTGGAAAAGCTTCGAGAGTAAGCGGAAAATAAAGAAGGGGGTGTACATGTCGACCCTCGGCAGCCGATGAGCATATACTCGCTCGGATCGCAGAACTCAATGGGCTGGGTGTACGTCGATCCGCTCGTTGGGGATCAGTCGATGGTGAAGGGTCCGCTTATGCCGTCAATACGCCAGATCGCCTACGAACTTGAAGTAACGATAATTCGAGAACTTGGCTCAGAAATCTAGGAGCGCGGTAGTCTCGATGAGTGGCAACCGCCATCAGCACGACCAGCGGCTTCCTGTACCTTGGTATTGAGCAATGGGAATTGGCTTGACCCCGGGGCCTATGCGGGCTTTGTAAAGCAAGCCGTTTAGATGGTCGATCTCATGAGATTCCGCGCGAAGTCGGCGGCGCGCGCTTTGAGGGCCGCGACCTCCGACTCCAGAGCCTCGAACCGTTCGCTAACCGCCAAAGGCCCGATCAACGCAACGCCGTCATCGCCGAAGGCAACGCGCTGCAAGTGGTCATCGGAGAGTCGGAGTGTTCGGGAGAGCGCTGCCAGCGTCACCGTGTTCCTCTGCTGCGGATCGCCGCGCGATGGAGGTCCCACGTGCCTTCCGCCGCGAGGTCCTGAGCCTCAGCGGTCCTGTGCCCTCGGAGTGGACGGTCAGGGGGCGGCGCCACGGTTTCGTGTCGCTGCTGTCGGACAGCGGGATGCCCATCGAGAATGTCGCGCTGCTGGTCGGCCACAGCGGTACCCGGGTGACCGAAAAGGTCTACCGTCAGCAGATTCGGCCCGTCATCCAAGACGGCGCAACGGCGATGGACCAGATCTTCCCGAGACCGGATGAGAGTTAGTCCCTCAGTTTGTCCCTCGGGGACGGCTCAGGGCCGGTTCTTGGTGGGGAGAACCGGCCCTGAGCTGGGAAGGAGGGCCTGGTGGCCCGGCTCCCGCGATTGGACTCGAACCAATAACCTGCCGGTTAACAGCCGGCTGCTCTGCCGATTGAGCTACGCGGGATTGTGTGGTGGGGAGTGGGGTTCTCCCTGCCAGCGCGTCTAGGTTAGCGCATCTTCGGGGGTGGTCGCGCATCGGTGGGGAGAAGGGGGGTAGGGGGTGGGGGACGGCAGTGTCGAGGAGTGGGTGAGGGAGCAGGATGAAGCGGGTGATCTTCGCGGGCGGGGTTGCCGTGGGGTATGTGCTGGGGGCCCGGGCGGGCCGCGAGAGGTACGAGCAGATCAAGAAGGCGGCGCAGGACGTGTGGGGGCACCCGACGGTGCAGAACGCGGCCGCGTCGGTGAAGGTGCAGGCCGCCGAAGTGGGGGCCAAGGGCGCGCACCGGGCGGGGGAACTCGCCAAGGACGGGTGGGCCAGGACGGGTGAGGCGGCCACCACCGCGCGGCAGAAGGTGAACGAGCGGCTGCACCGGGAGAGCCGCGAGGAGATGATGACCCCCTAGAGGGCCTTTTCAGAACGCGAGCGCAGGTTCACGCTGGGGTGATGAGCCCGCGACTGACCGGTGACGAGACCGTCCTGTGGCAGGCGGCAGCCAGGGTGCTGGACGCCAACTGGACGGGGTCGGCCACCGTGCCGTCCCCGGGCCTGTACCCGCACCAGTGGAGCTGGGACTCCGCGTTCGTGTGCCTCGGCCTCGCCAGGCACCGCTACGAGCGCGCCGAGGCCGAGCTGGCGAGCGTCCTGCGCGGCCAGTGGTCCAACGGGATGGTGCCGCACATCGTGTTCAATGGGAAGGTCGCCAGGCACGCGTACTTCCCCGGCCCCGAGCTGTGGCGCAGCAGGGGCAGTCCCGCGGCCCCCAAGGACGTGGAGACGTCGGGGATCACCCTGCCGCCCATCCAGGCGCTCGCCGCGCTCCGGCTGCACGCGGCGTCCCCTGACGCCGAACGCAGCCGTGCGTTCCTGCGCGTGATCTTCCCCCGCCTCGCCGCCCAGCAGCGCTACCTGGCCACCGCGCGCGACCTCGGCGGGGCGGGGCTGGTGTCGATCTGCCATCCGTGGGAGTCGGGCATGGACAACAGCCCGGCCTGGGACCGTCCGCTGGCGGCCGTACGGCTGCCTCCCTTGCGGTACGCGCCGGGCGCGCGTCCTCTGTCCGCGCCCACGGGGGTCGATTACGACCGCTACGTGTGGCTCGTTACGGCGTTCCGTGACGCCGGATACGTAGACGGCCACCTGCGCGACGAGCATCCGTTCGCGGTGGAGGACCCTCTCGTCAACGGCATGTACCTCGCCTCCCTGCAGGCGCTGTCCGAACTCGCAGAGGTCGTCGGAGAGGACGCCCTTCCCTACCGGGAGGAGGCGGTGCGCGTCAGGGAAGCGCTGCTTGAGCGGCTGTGGGATCCCGACCAGAGGTGCTTCCGCGCCCTCGATGTGCGGACGGGCAAGGCGGTCCCGGCCGTCACCGTCGCCGCGTTCGGGCCGCTGCTCGACCCTGGCCTTCCGGCGCACGCGGTGCGCGGCCTCGCCGACCTGCTGCTTTCGTCAAGGTTCGCCGGTTCCGCCGGGTATCCGGTGCCGACCTGCGACATCCAGGCCGCGGCGTTCGACCGCGCGGCGTTCTGGCGCGGACCGGCATGGATCAGCACGAACTGGATCGTGTGGGCGGGGGTGCGCCAGCACGGGCTCGGCGCGGTCGCCGACCTCATCCACGGCTCGACGCTGCGGCTCGTACGCCAGTCCGGCTTCCGCGAGTTCTTCGACCCTTTCGACGGGACAGGCCGCGGCGGCCACGACTTCAGCTGGTCCGCCGCGCTCGTGCTGGACCTCCTCGCGGCGCGCAGGGAGGGCCGCTGACGCCGTGGAGACGGTAGCGTGGCCGTCCGTGGCTGAGTCGGTCTTCGTGAGTCTCACGACGGATTTCGGGGCCGCCTACACGGGCGTCATGGCCGGGGTCGTCGCCCGGATCGCGCCCGAGGCGCGGGTGCAGGTGCTGAGCGACGAGGTGACGCCCTACGCGGTGGTGGAGGGGGCGACGCTGCTCGCGCAGGCGCTGCCGTACCTGCCGGTGGGCGTGCACGTCGGCGTGGTCGATCCGGGGGTGGGCACCGACCGGCTCCCGGTCGGCGTCCTGACGGGCCGGGGAGACTTCCTCGTCGGCCCCGACAACGGGCTCCTCGCGCACGCGGCAGAGGCGCTGGGCGGCGTCGTCGACGCGCGGGTGCTGGCCGAGCCGAGGCTCCGCCTCAAGGAGACCTCGAGCACCTTCCACGGCCGCGACGTCTTCGCGCCCGCCGCCGCCCACCTTGCGCGCGGCGTGCCTTTGACGGAGTTCGGCCCGCCCGCCTCCCTGCTCCCCCTGCACACCCCGAAGCCCTACACCTCTGACGGCTTCCTCTCCGCGACGGTCCTGTACGCCGATGCGTTCGGCAGCCTTGTCCTCGGCGCGCGTCCGTCGGATCTGGTCGACGCCTTCGGCCTGCTGCCTTACGGAACAGTCCTCGACTTCGAAGGACACCCGACCCCTTGGGTGAAGACCTACGGGGACGTTCCCGTGGGTTCGCCTCTGCTGTTCCAGGACTCCTCAGGGTTCCTCGCCCTGGGCGTCAACCAGGGGTCGGCCGCCCGGGAGTTCGCGGTACAGGCCGGCGCGCACGTCAGCCTGCACGCGCGCGCGTAAGACCGCGCGTAAGACGCGGTCAGGGGAGGAGCTCGGCTACCGCCTCCTCGACGCCGTCGGCGAAGACCGCGGTGTCGGGCTGCCCGTCGAAGTCGGCGCATACGCCGAAGTGAAGGCTGCCCTGATAGCTGAAGATGGCCGTCGCGATCTGGATACCTCCCGTAAGCGGCACGTAGGGATACATCGCGCGTACGCGGCTGCCCAGGATGTACAGGGGGAACTGCGGTCCCGGGATGTTGGTGGTGACGGTCTGCACGATCGGGTTGAACAGCCGGATCGGGGTGCGCGCGCCGAGGACGAGCAGGGCGGGCGCGACCGCCGCGTCGGTCAGCTTGGTGATGCCGACGCCGACCTGCTCCTGCCGGGTGGACTTGAGGTCGTCCATCTGCGCCCGCAGGTACGCCAGCCGCGCGACGGGGTCGGGCTCGCCGACGGGCAGGTTCACGAAGACCGACGACACCCGGTTGGTCGGCACGCCGCGCTCGGCCTCGGTCCGCACCGACACCGGGACTGCCGAGCGCACGACGAGGTCGGGCGCGAGCGCGCCGCGTCCGGCGAGCTGGGCCCGGAAACCGCCGGTGACCGCCGCGAGGACGACGTCGTTGACGGTGCCGCCGTGCGCCTTCCGTACGGCCCTGACGTCGTCCAGGGAGGCGTCGGCCCAGTACCAGCGCCGGTGCGGCCCGATGGGCCCGTTGAGGACGCTGGCGGACGCCCTGGCGAACCGCGACAGCTGCCGCGCGAGCCCCCCGGCGTAGTCGACGAGCTGGGGAGCCCGCCGAAGGGTGCCGAGGAGGTCCCCGGGCAGATCACGGACGGCCCGCAGCGGCTGTAGCGCGTTGTCGATGACGGCGTCGGCCAGCAGGCCGAGGTCCGACGGGGAAGGGCGGGGCCGCCAGGAGTGCTCGGGGGCGGGGACCTCCGCGTCGGGCGTGAGGTCGAACAGTGAGGTGATGAGGTCCATGCCGGCGACGCCGTCGACCATGCAGTGGTGGACCTTGCCGATGAGGGCCCAGCCGCCGCCTTCGAGGCCCTCCACGAGGTACAGCTCCCACAGCGGCTTCTTGGGGTCGAGGCGCTGCGCGACGACCCGGCCCGCGAGGTTGCGCAGCTGGTCGGGCCCGCCGGGCGCGGGGACGGCGGTGTGCCTGACGTGGTAGAGGATCTGGAAGTGCGGGTCGTCGACCCAGACCGGCCTTCCGGCATGGAACGGGACGGGCCGGACGCGCTGCCGGTACCGCTCCACGCCGGGCAGCTTGGCCGCCACGAGCCGCACGAGGTCGCCGTAGGACGGCGGCGGGCCCTCCATGACGATGACGGCGGCGACGTGCAGGGGGGTGTTCTCGTCCTCGATCAGGTAGAAGCTGGCGTCAAGTCCGCTCATCCGCTGCATGGACTCGACGTAACCACCGTCGGGACGTTCCTGACAAAGTGTTGACTTACGGATACCCGGGGTTATGGCCGTCCGGAAGGCGCGGACGCCTGGTCAGAGGGACGGTCGGGCGCGTCAGCGGCCTTCTCGGGGATGACCGAAGCCCCCGGACTGGCCGAAACCGCGAGGGACAGCAGCGCGCCCGCGAAGCACAGGACCGCGGTGATGAGGAAGATCTCGCCGTACTCGGTGTGCAGAGCGCGCTGGACGCCCTCGGTGTACACCTCGAACTCGGCCTTGAAGTTCGGATTGTTGAACGGCATCGGCACCGCGAGGCCGGCGACAAGCTCCTGGAACCTGTGGAACCCGTAAGCCGACACCGCCGCGATGCCGAGCAGCATCCCCATCATGCGCGCGACCACGACGGCCGAGGACGCGACCCCGTGCTGACCCGAAGGCACAAGCCGCAGGACCGCCGACGACACGGGCGCGATGACGAGTCCAAGGCCGAGCCCCGTGACGGCGAGGTCCACGTCCATCCGAGGCAGCGGCCCGTAGGACGCGCCCGAGGGGTCGAACGGCCAACCGGAGATAAGGAGATAGCCGCACCCGGCCACCGCCATGCCGACGGCCAGGGGAATCCGTTCGCCGACCCGTCTTGCGATCGCGCCTCCGGCGACGGCCGCGAGCGCGAGGGCGATGAGGAAGCGCGACAGCAGGAACGCCCCCTCGGTGGTGCTCCGCCCGAGCAGCGTGGTGGCGACGAGCTGGACGTCCACAAGGGTCACCATCAAGGCCGCCCCCGAAAGGAGGCTCACGCCGAGCACCGCGAAGACGGGCGCCTTACGGACCCCCGTCAGGTCGAGGAGCTTGTTCGGCGTACGCGACTCCCATACGGCGAACACAACCAGCGCGACGGCTCCGCCCGCGATCATCGGCAGACCCCATGACGGCAGCGCGCTCGTCTCAGGCTCGGGGTTGTACGTCCCGATGACGAGCAGGCCAAGGCCGAGCGCGAGCAGGAGGCCGCCCACGACGTCGACCTTGCCGGGCCGCTCCGGCCGGGTGGACGGCACGGTGAAGTGCAGCGCGACCATCGCGGCGAGGGCGAGCGGCACGTTGACCCAGAAGAGCCCGCGCCAGCCCACGAGCGCCGCCAGGCCCGCCCCGTACAGCGGCCCGAGGACGCTGCCGAGCTCCTGGAGCGCCCCGACGACCCCGAGGACGACGGGCCTGCGCCGCTCGTCCCACAGGTCGCCCGCGAGCGCCATGGTGATCGGCAGGAGCGCGCCCCCGGCGACGCCCTGGAGCACGCGTCCCGCCACGAGCGGGCCGATCCCGTCGGCGGCGGCGGTGAGGGCCGAGCCCGCCGCGAAGACCAGCAGGCAGGCGTGCAGGACGGTCCTGCGGCCGAACCTGTCCGACAGCTGGCCGAGCAGCGGCATCGCCGCGACGTAGCCGAGCAGGAAGCCGGTGATGACGGGGATGAGACGTTCCGGACGGTTGACCGGAACGCCCAGGTCCTTGCCCATGTCGACGAGGACGGTGACGATCACATAGGCGTCGAGCGACGCGAGCAGGACGACCGCCCCGCCCGTGCCGAGCGCCAGACGACGGCCGGCCACTTCCTACGGGGCCTTGATCTCGGGGTTCGCGTTGTAGTCGCTCAGGGCGAGCGTCGCCGAGCCGCCGGGGAGCTCCATCCAGACCTTGGTGAGCCGGTGGGTGGACTCGTCGATCCAGACCGAGCCCTTGAGGTCGGCGGTCACCTTGACGCCCACCGCGGACACGGCGTCGGCCGGGAGCGTGGCGTTCACCTTGACCGAGCCGTCCTCGACGCCGTCGGTCGTGGCGTCCTTGGCCTGGCCGAGCAGGACGGGGATGCCGCGCTTCGGGTCGAGGATCGCCGACGGGTCGAGATAGCTGGTGATTGCCGACTTGTCCGTCTTCGCGTATCCGCCGGAGATGTTGTAGTACAGCTCCTCGCCGAGCAGGATGAACTTCACCTCGACGGTCACGCCGAGCTGCGTGGCCGTCACCGAGCCCCGCGCGTCGCCGCTGCGCAGCAGGTCGCCGTTCATCGCCTTGATCGGGATGTCCGGCGTGCCGTCGGTGGTGAGCGCGAACGCCACGCTCGACACCTCGGTCATCGCCGCGGCCGACTGCTTGAGCAGCTCCTGGGCGGGCGGCTGGTCCGCGCTGGCCTTGTCGGACTGCTCGTCTGAGCTGCAACCGGCCAGCAGGGCGACGGCGAAGACCGCCGCGAGGAGGGTGCGAAGTCTGGACATGGCGGTGAGCCTAGCCAGTGCCGCCCGATTCGGGGAGGGCTAGGGCTCGGCCGGGTGGGTGCGGTGGCGCATGCCCTCGGGGAGGCGGACCGCGGCGTCGAACAGCTCGATGCCGACGAGCTCGCCGGAGTGGGCGAAGTCGAGGATGGCCGCCAGTTCGCCGTCACGGCCGTCGAGCTCGAGCTGGTCCACCGCGTCGCCGTCGTGGTCGAAAACCCCGGAGAAGCCGATGTAGGCGCTGTTGGAGGCCGGCTCGTGCAGCACCCGCACCCGGTGGAACGGCGACGGGAACCCGAGATCCGGCCTTCCCCACAGCCTGAGCCGGTGGCTCATCTCCGAGCCCGTCAGCACCCCCCAGATGACGCCCTGGACGAGCTGGAGCGCCTGCACGGCGTCCTCCCCGGCGATCTGGTACTGCCCGTCCCAGTCGCCGAGCCCCTCGATGGCGTACGGGCACGCCCACTCGCCCTCGCCCTCGGGGTCGAGAAAGGGCTGCCCGATCGACACGACGACGTCGCCGACCCCCTGGCCGTCGACGTCGTGCAGCTGCAACACCCGCCTGGCGATCACGTTCACACCGACGACCTACCGCAATCCCCGCTCCCGCAACCCCCACATGCCCGCCCGCCGCCCGTCATCCTCCCCGTCAGCCCCGCTCCGCGACGTCGCGGGAGGAATCGCCGCCGTCCTCGTTCCTTCTCGCGCCGTCACGATGCCGCCGAGGGTCGGAGCCCCCGCAGAAGCAGGTCGATCAGCTTGCGCGGGTCGTAGCGGGGGTCGTGGTCGGGGGCGATGCAGAGGTTGCCGATGCCCCGCATCAGCTCATAGGGCTGGATGTCGGCCCGGATCTCGCCCGCGTCGGCGGCGGCGTTGAGCAGCTGCTCGGCGACGGGCAGGAGCCGGTCGAGAAAGTACGTGTGCAGGGTGGTCGAACCGCTGTCCGACTGGGGGATCGCGGCGAGGCCGTGTTTGGTGGTCAGGAAGTCGACGAAGAGGTCGATCCACTGGCGCAGCGCCGCCATCGGGGACTCGTTCTCGGCCAGGAGGCACGGGCCCGCCTCGGCGCACTCCTCGACCTGGTGGCGGAAGACGGCCACGACGAGATCCGCCCGCGCCGGGAAGTGGCGGTAGAGGGTCCCCATGCCCACGCCGGCTCTTGCCGCGATCTCACGGACTGGCGCGTCGACGCCGGACGTCGTGAACACCTCCGCGGCGGCGGCGAGCAGCTTCTTCTCGTTGCGCACCACGTCGGCCCGCTTGGCCGTGGTCGGCCTGTCTCCGGGTCGCTCCGCGCTGCCGGGCACCACGCCCCCTCTCCCAGGTCCGCCGATGCGGCGGCACGAGTCTCGTTTGCGATACGGAGCGTTGCTCCGTATCGTAAGTGGAGCAACGCTCCGCTTGGCTGAGTTTAGCCCAGCCCGAGCGTTCTCACCGCTTTGCCCGCCCTCAGCGCCGCTGACCGGCCACGCGGGCCATCGAAGGGAAACACGCCATGCCTGAGTGGACTTCCGTCGCCGACACCTACCTGCACCCGTCCGCCCCGCCCGTGATGTCGGTCAGCCCCATCACGCTGACCGTGCCCGGACGTCCCCTCGACCTCGAAATCCGGGTCTCCGCGCCGATGACCGGCACCGACCTGCCGGTCATCCTCCTGTCGCACGGCCACGGCGGCGCCTACGGCCTGTCCTCGCTCGACGGCTACCTCCCCCTCGCCAAGGTATGGGCGGCCCACGGCTTCGTCGTCATCCAGCCCAACCACCTCAGCGCCCCCAGGCTGAAGCACCTGGTCGGGGACAGGCCGGAAGCGCCGCTGTTCTGGCGTTCGCGCGCCGAGGACATGAGCCACATCCTCGACCGGCTCGACGAGATCGAGCGGGTCGTGCCGCAGCTCGTCGGGCGCGTCGACCGCACCAAGGTCGCGGTGGCCGGTCACTCCCTCGGCGGCTTCACCGCAGAACTCCTCCTCGGCGCGCGGATCACCGACCTCGACACGGACGAGGAGGTGAACCTCCTGGAGCCACGGATCACGCAGGGCGTGCTGATCGGCGCGACAGGCCGGGGCGGCGACGCCTTCGACGGGTTCGCGGCCCCCCAGGTGCCGATCTTCCGCACCATGGACCTCACCACGATGACCACGCCCGCGCTCGTCGTCGCCGGCGACAAGGACGACTCCCGGCACTGGACGACCATGGGGCCGGACTGGCACGCCGACCCGTACCACCTGGCCCCCGCGCCCAAGACCCTGCTCACCGTCTTCAACGGCGAGCACCTCTTCGGCGGGATCCAGGGCCACGACAGCGTCGAGACCTCCGACGAGAGCCCCGACCGCGTCGCCGCCGTCGCCGAGTTGACCGCCGCCTACCTGCGCACCGCGTTCGACCCCGACAACACCGCCTGGCAGACGGCCCAAGACACCCTCACCACAGGCCCCAACGCCCTCGGCCACATCAAATCCAAGTAACCGAAGACCGAGCGACCGCGCTCGCTCGGGTCTGCTCACTGAGGTGGCGCTCGACGTTGTCCGTCGGTTCTTTGAGACGAACGTCATCGGGCCGATCGCGCTGACCCAGGCGCTGCTGCCGCTGCTGCGCGAGGCACCCGCGGCGCGGATCGTCAACGTGGGGAGCTCCGGCAGCTCGCTCACGCTTCCAGGGTACGAAGACCGTGGAAGAGGGCGCACGGCACATCGTCCGGATGGTCCTCATCGGACCCGACGGCCCGACGGGCACGTTCTCCGGCGACGACGGCCCCGTCCCCTGGTAACAGCCCGAACATCAGCACCATTACGTAAGGATCTCCATGAATCACCCCATGATCGCCCTGGTCACCGGTGGCAACAAGGGAATCGGCCGCGAGATCGCGGCGCAGCTCGCCGCACTCGGCCACACCGTCCTGATCGGCGCGCGAAGCGTCGAGCGCGGTGAGGAGGCCGCCGCCGACCTGCGCGCGGCGGGCGGCGACGTCACCGCCGTGGCCCTCGACGTCACCGACCCCGCCTCGGCGTCCGCCGCCGCCGAGACCGTCCGGTCCCGCTTCGGCCGCCTCGACGCACTGATCAACAACGCAGGCATCAGCCACAAGCCCGGGGCCGACTTCGCCGGGCAGCTGCCCCGCTCGGCCGACGTCGAGCACGTCCGCTACGTGTTCGAGACGAACGTGTTCGGCGTCATCACCGTCAGCGGCGCGTTCCTGCCGCTGTTGCGCAAATCCGACAGCCCGCGGATCGTCAACGTCTCAAGCAGCGCAGGCTCACTCGCGGCGATCTCCGACTTCGCCAACGGCGACCCCATCGCGCTGGGCTACGTCGCCTCCAAGACCGCGCTGACCGCGGTGACCTTGATGTACGCGCGTGACCTCGCCGCCGAGAACATCCTCGTCAACGCGGTATGTCCGGGATTCGTCGCGACCGACCTCAACAACCACCGCGGCGTACGCACACCGGCCGAAGGAGCCGCCTCGGCCGTCCGCATGGCCACGATCCCGGCCGACGGACCCACCGGCACGTTCACCGACGACAACGGGCCCGTCGCCTGGTAACGGCGGCGCACACCGCCACGGCGGAGGGGGAAGGGTGGGGCGGGTGGGGCTCGAACCCACGACCGGCGGATTATGAGTCCGCTGCTCTGACCGGCTGAGCTACCGCCCCCTGCCGACCCTCAGAGTCTAGAGGCCCTCCGGCCCCCGAAGGGAGGCACTCCCCGACATTCGCGCTGCCCGCACGCCCCCGCCCGCGGCCTCATCCGGCCTTGCGCGGATCGAACCCGAAGATCGGGTCCGCCACCGCCTCCCGGAACGCCGTCAACGACGCGGTATCCGACTGCACCCGCCAGTCGTGCTCCTTGTTCAGGTTGAACCACACGACGCCGAGCAGGTCCTTACGCGACTTGATCGCCTGGTACAGCTCGGCGATATAGCGCGGTTTGTCGGCGCTCGGGGGCGAGGCGGTCTCGGGGAACAGGACTGGCCGCTTGGTGAACTTGCGCAACGCGGTGAGCGACGGCCCGAACAGCTGGTCGAAGCTGCGCGAGTCGTTGCTCCACTCGAAGTAGCCGATGGGGCCGACCCAGTCGACGTAGGCGTCTCCGGGCCAGTAAGGCTGGAACTTGTACTTGCCGCTGTTGCTCGGCACGTTGGGGCTCCACAGCCAGATGACGTTGGTCGTCCCCTCCTTCACGAACAGGTCGTGCAGGTGCCTGTGCGCGGCGAGGAAGTCCTCAGGCTCGTTCTTCTTGGTGCCCCACGGGTACCAGTTGCCGTTCATCTCGTGCGCGAAGCTGAGGACGAGCGGGATGTCGAGGTCGCGGACGGCCCGCGCGAACCTGACGACGCGGTCGTCCTCGCTGCCGTCGGCGATCGCGCCGAGGCCAGTCTCGAACGGCTCCCACACCAGCAGGCTGACGATGCCCTGGTCCCAAAGGCCCTTGACCTTCTCGACCGGGTAGTCCTCCTTGAAGTCGGTGTAGAGGGCCACCATGTTGGGCTTCTTGCCGGCGGCGTTGGCGAACTTCTTCAGCGCCTTGGCGTTGGTGCCCGCCCCCTCGTAGGTGACGCCGAGGAACTTGTTCTTGGGCCGCAGCAGGGGCCGGACGTCGTAGGGGGCGGTCTGGACCTCGACCTTGGCGTTCGGCGGCGTGGACATGGCGGTGCCGCACGCGCTGAGGGAACCGGCGAGCAGCAGCCCGAGTGCGGCGGCCGCGGCGGTCTTTCTCATCGGTATTTCACCCAGATCTCGTAGTCGCCGCTGTCGTCGTAGCTGTGGTCGAACCTCGCCCGCAGCCGGTACCGTCCGCCGTCGACCATCTCCTTCTCGACCGGCTCGTTGATCTCGGGCGCGGCCTCGGTGTCCAGCACGATCAGGTCGTACTCGCCCTTGCGCACCGCCTGGGCGTCGGCGAGTTCGCCGACGTCCGTCCACTGGGCGGGGTCGGTGGCGTCGCGGCCGAGCCCGTAGACGATCGTCTGCGGCTCGGGAGCGAGGTACTTGCCTTCGGCCTTGACCTCCGTGCGCAGGAACGCGATCAGGTTGTCGGTCTGCGGCCATGCCGTCATCGCCGACAGCGCCTGCCCATAGCCGAAGGTGAACAGGATGATCCACACGAGGATCGGGTACTGCGGGCTGGCGAAGTGCGCGCCGAGCATGCGGGACATGCCGAGGCCCGCCATCGGCGTCGCAAGGGCGAGGCCGATTCCGACGTGCCGGATGAGCGAGCCCTCGTCGGTGCCCACCACGCTCTGGTACAGCGTGAGGACGACGGCCGGGAGCGTCATGGAAAGGCTGATGAGCAGCCTCGCGCCCTTGCGCGGGCCGCGTACCTCGGCGCCGGGTATCTCGCTCATGGCGGCGGTGCGCCAGAAGCTGAAGCAGCCGAACAGGGCGGTCAGGACGTAGAGGCCGCCGTAGGCCGTGGCGTCGTAGAGGATCGTTCCCGCGCCGGCCTCTCCGGCGTCGGCCCCGCCGGACAGCGCGGTGCCGAGCGCGTCGCTGAGCCCGCCCGCGACGACGAGGAACCCTGACCCGATGAGGATGACCAGGAGCAGGCCCGCGGCTCTGGCGGCGGCGCGTCCCGCGCCGACACGCGGGATGACGACGGCGAAGGCGACGCCGACGACGGCGGGCAGGAAGATGCCCGAGCCGAATTTGACGGCGAAGGCGAGCACGCCGAACAGGCCCGCGAGCGCGACGCTGAGGACGGCGCTGCGGGAGAAGCGCACCGTCGCCCAGACGGCCGCCACGAGCAGGAGCAGCGAGAACGCGTCGTAGGTGGCGATGTTGCCCAGGAACGCGGTCGGCGCGGCCACGGCGAAGACGCCGGCGCCGAGCAGGGCGGGACGCACCCCGAACAGCTGCCGTGTGGTGGCGTACAACAGCGCGTTGGCGGCGAGCACCGCGAGGAGGCTGAGCGCGCGCGCTCCTTCCAGGCCGAAGCTCTGCTCGGCGAACGCGGCGAGGAACGGGTAGAGGAACGGGGCGCCGAGGACGACCGGGAGCCCGGAGGCGTCCGTGCCGTCGAGCCGGGCGGCCCCGTTGAGCAACAGCGTCGCCTCCTCGGGGGAGGCGGAGTTGCCCAGGCGCAGGGTGAGGACGGCCTGGAGGCCGAGCACGGCGAGCAGCGCCAACCGGGACAGGTTCTCCCGCCGCTTGCCCGGCCGCGCGGACCACGCCACCTTCGGCGTGACGGGCAGGACGTAGCGGCGCGGAGGGTCCTGCCGGGTGATTAGCGGACTGCCCATTACAGCGCGGCCACCTCTTCCTCCTCCTCGGGGGCCTGCGGCTGGACGATCGCGCGCAGCACGATCGCCAGGTGCAGCAGGCCGGTGCCGAGGACCATGATGAAGTTGATCGGGCCGAGTTCCACCGAGCGGAACAGCGCGAGGCCGACCCAGAGCACCGAGGTGCTGAGGCTCCAGCCGATGAGCGCGATCCACAGGCGGCGGATCTTGCTCTTCTTCGCGCCGCCGCCGGTCGGCTTCCAGCCCATCTTGCGGCCGCGCAGGATGTCGGTGATCGCGAAGAAGTGCGCCCAGCCGTAGAGGATCTGGACGGCCCACGCCTCGATCCGGTAGGGGCAGCGGTGCCAGGCGGGCAGGATGATCGTCTGCCGGATCAGGCTCGGGATGAACCAGACGAGGTGCGTGGCCATGAAGAGCTCGGGGCCGACGATGAGCATCGTCAGCGGCAGCAGCGGGCCGACGATCGTGAACAGCGCGGTGTGCACGTAGTAGAAGAAGCCCGAGAAGTAGGACATGCGCGTGGAGAAGCGCATCTTGTGTCCCCAGAACTTCTTGCTGCTGAGCAGGCTCATCGAGCCCATGCACCAGCGGTACTGCTGGTTGAAGAAGCCGCCGAGGTTGTCGGGGCACACGCCGGCCGACAGCGCCATCGGCACGTACTTCAGGGTCCAGCCGAGGTTGCGCAGGTCGAAGCCGGTGTGCACGTCCTCGGAGTGCTCGATGAGCGTCGTGCCGCCGTTCTCGGCGAGGGCCGCGCGGCGGTAGACGGCGCAGGTGCCGACGCAGATCGAGGCGTCGACCGACTGCCGTGACACCTGCGCGGACCGGTAGAAGAACTCCTGGACGGCCCCCGCGCCGCGCTCGATCCAGTTCTGCTCGTCGAGGACGCGGAAGTACTGCGGCGTCTGGACGATCGCGATCTTGGGGTCGTCCTCCATGTACGGGAGGATGTGGTCGAGCATGTCCGACCGGGGGACGAAGTCGGCGTCCAGGATGAGGATGAAGTCGCCGTCGGACCTGTGGAACCCGAACTGCATGTTCCCGGCCTTCTTGAACCAGCCGCGGTTGGGCCGGACGGCGTACCGGAAGCCGAAGTCGGCGGCCATCGCCTCGTAGTCGGGGTTGGCCGAGTCGTCCATGACGAACGGGACGACCTTGCCCGGGTAGTGCATGGCGAGTTCGCGCACGTGGGTCCACGTGTTGTGCAGGACCTCGATGGGCTCGCCGCACACCGGGAGGAACACGTCGACGCTCGGGTACTGCTCGGGCTTCCAGTTGCGCACGAGCCTCGTGTGCTTGACCCGGTCGAACGGCTTGGAGAACCAGTCGATGCGCACGCCGACGAGGAAGTAGATGAGCGTGAACACCATGAACGGGATGAACGCCCACGCCCAGTCGATGGTCTGGGCGAACTTCACCTCGCTGACGAGGATGCAGGCCATGCTGATGCCCGACGTGATCGTCAGGATCCACAGGTGCCGCGCGGCGTAGGACTCGCGTTCGTCGTCGGTCGGCGGCTGGGGCAGCAGCTTGGAGTCCGACACCGGCGGCGGGGCCTGGCGCACGACGCGGCGCGCCCTCGACTTGCGCGCGGACGGTGGGACGGGCTTGCGCGGGGGCTGGGGCCTGGGTGGGGGCGGGGCCGTCGGGAGGGGGGCCGGGCCGGTGTGGACGGGGGCGGCGAAGCGTTGGGTGGCGGCCTGGGGGGCCGGCTGGGCGAAGTGCTGGGTGGGGGGCTGGTGGGTGGGCGCCTGGTGGGGGAGTTGCTGGGTGCGGGCCTGGGGTGGGGTCTGGGCCGGGGGGCGGGGGAGGGGGGAGGTGCCGGTGTGGCGGGGCTGGGGTTGCTGCGGTGGGGCGGTGGGGCGGCGGGGGGCGCCCAGGGGGGGTGCGGGGGGCACGCCCGGCTGGCCCGGGGGACGGGCGGGGCGTGGGTGGGGTACCTGGCCGGTGGCCTTGTCGCCCGGGGGTGTGCGCTGGGGGAGGGCGTCCGGCCAATCGACGAGGGTCTGATCTGGTGCACCGCTGTAGTCGCGGTCATACCAATCGTTCAAGGCGGGGTACTCCGTAGGCGCAGGTCAGGCGGGGTCACGCTGGGAATCATCGAATTTTAAGCCGCCCAAGAGTGTGAGATGTCAACTTTTCGCCTACTGCGCCGCGAATGGTACTTGCATTAGTGGATATTTAGTGATTGATCCACTCCGCAGGGGAGTCTGCACAGGTGGGAGCCGCTGTGTCCGGCTCCGGGGTGGGTGCGTAGCACCCTGTGACGGCGCGGCGGAGGGGAGTTCTCCACGTGGAGACCTGGAGGTGGCGGGGCTGTTCTCGACAGGTCGTTGTGCGGACAACTTCGTGACGTGTTTCACTCCGCGCCGAGCTCACGGCGGCCTGGGGGCCCGGTGGGGGCGGTCCCCGAACCATCGCTGGACCAGGGGTTGCATGCCGTGACCGATTCTTAATGAAAGAAACGTGTCGGGCGTCCCGGAGGTTCCCCGGCGAGGGATGTGACGGGTTGTGATCGCCCGGGTCGGCGTGGGGCATGCTCGGGGGAGTGACGGACGGAAGCAACGGGAGGGGAATGTGGGCGCGGAGTTGAGTGCGCGGGTCCGGGGGCTGATGGGCAGGGCGAGGGACGACCTCGCGGAGCTCGTGGCGTTCCGCTCGGTCTATGACCCCGGGCAGTACCCCGAGCAGGAGTGCGTGGCGGCGGCGCGGTGGGTGGTCGACGCGTGCGCGGACGTGGGGCTGACGGAAGCCGGGCTGCACGAGATGCCCGATGGTTCGGTGACGGTGGTGGCCCGTAAGGCGGCTCCCGAAGGCAAGCCGACGGTATTGCTCTACTGCCACTACGACGTGCAGCCGCCCGGAGACGAGACCGCGTGGCTGACCGACCCGTGGCACCTCACCGACCAGCCGGACGGACGCTGGTACGGGCGCGGCGCGGCCGACTGCAAGGGCAACCTCGTCATGCACCTGACGGCCCTGCGCGCGCTGGGCCCCGACCTGCCTGTCGGGGTCGTACTGGTCGCCGAGGGGTCGGAGGAACAAGGCGGCGCGGGGCTCGAGGACTTCGTCCCCGAGCATCCCGACCTGACCAGGGCCGACGTGATCCTCGTCGCGGACTGCGGGAACGTCGCGGTCGGGGAGCCGACGTTCACCCGGACGCTGCGCGGCACGGTCAACGTCGTCGTGGCGGTGGACACGTTGCGCGGGCCCGTCCACTCCGGCTCCTACGGCGGCCCGGCCCCGGACGCGCTCGTCGCGCTCATCCGAATCCTCGACTCGCTGCACGACGACGAGGGCAACGTGACGGTCCAGGGCCTGGAGTCCGGCCAGACGTGGGACGGCGTCGGCTACCCCGAGGGCCGCTTCCGCGCCGACGCGGGCGTGCTCGACGGCGTCGCGCTCACCGGCGGAGGGAGCGTCGCCGACCACGTGTGGGCGCGGCCCGCGCTGACGGTGCTCGGCGTGGACTGCCCGCCCGTAGCGGGGTCGGCGGCGGCCGTGCAGGCGCACGCGCGTGCGCGGCTGAACCTTCGGGTCCCTCCCGGCACCGACGGCCAGGACGCGCTACGGCTGCTCACCGAGCACGTGAAGGCGGCGGCCCCCTGGCAGGTGAAGGTGACGGTCGAGCCGGAGGCCGTAGGAGAGGCGTTCAGCGCGCACACGGGCGGCCCGGCGTACAACCTGATGAGCGGGGCGTTCAAGGAGGTGTTCGGGAAGGAGCCGGTGAGCCAGGGACAGGGCGGGTCGATCCCCCTGTGCACGGTCTTCCAGCGCACGTACCCGGACGCGGAGATCATGCTGTTCGGCGTCGAGGAGCCCGCGTGCCTCATCCACGCGCCGAACGAGAGCGTCGACCCCGCGGAGATCGAGCGGTTCGCCCACGCCGAGGCGCTGTTCCTCAGCTCCCTGTAGCGGGCCCGACGGCCGCAAAACGCGAATCCCCCGCGCGCCCGGAAGGGCGGCGGGGGACGGGTCACGCAAGGATCAGATCTGGGTACGCCGAGGATTGGCGGTGTTGGTCGGCCAGTTCGCGAGAGCCGCGGCCACCTCGTCGGCGGCGGTGTTCTCGGTGGTCTCCTCGGGCACGGAGGCGGGCTGATCGGTCACGGTGTTCCTCAACTCGGCTTGTTCGACGGACGGCTCGCCGGTCGAAGCGGGGACCGGTTCAGTCGTCATGGAAGACCGTCTTTCAACGGGGCAGCGATCTTACCACTCCAGGATATCCGGACATTCCGTACGGTCATCATGCCTAAGCGTGGGTGAAACCGGCCATATTCCCAAGTAACCGGGCGAAACAGAGCAAGTTGACACGAGTAGGGATCAAGCTTCACTCGCCTGAAACAGACGCGACTTACCGTACCGAGGCATGGCGGACATCTTCGATGACTATCAGCCCGCGGCGGCCTGGGACGAGATGTTCGAACGTGCCGGAGTGCCCCGGGCGGCCTACGGGCCGGTCCTTGCGGCGCTGCAACCTCTGGACCCGGCCGAGCTGCGCTTCCGGGCCGACCAGCTGGCACGCGTCTTCACCGACCGCGGCGTCACCTTCGACTACGCGGGGGAGGAACGGCCCTTCCCCCTCGACCTGATCCCCAGGGTGATCGACGCGCTGGAGTGGCCCACCCTGGAACGCGGCGTCCGGCAACGGGTTCTCGCCCTCGAGGCGTTCCTCGCCGACGTCTACGGCCCCGGAGAGATCTTCAAGGACGGCCTCGTGCCGTGGCGGCTGATCTGCTCGTCCGCGCACTTCCACCGCGAGGTGAGCGGGCTCACGCCGCCCAACGGGGTACGCGCCCACATCTCGGGCATCGACCTCATCCGCGACGAGGACGGCCGCTTCCGCGTCCTCGAAGACAACGTCCGTACTCCGTCCGGCGTGAGCTACGTCATGGAGAACCGGCTGGCGATGACCCGTACGTTCCCTGGCCTGTTCGCCGAGCACCACGTCCACCCTGTGGACGAGTACCCGGCGAGACTCTTGGCCGCCCTGCGCGCCGCGGCCCCCCGCGACGTGGCGGACCCCGTGGTGGCCGTCCTCACACCCGGCGTAGGCAACGCCGCGTACTTCGAACACACCCTCCTGGCCCGTCTGATGGGCGTGGAACTCGTGGAAGGCCGCGATCTCATCTGCGCGGGCAACCGGGTCTACATACAGACGACGCAGGGACGCCGTCCCGTACACGTCATCTACCGCCGGATAGACGACGAGTACCTCGACCCCCTGCACTTCAACGCCGGAAGCGTCATCGGCTGCCCGGGCATCGTCAACGCCGCGCGGGCCGGGAACGTCACCATCGCCAACGCGGTCGGCAACGGCGTCGCCGACGACAAGCTGATCTACACCTACGTGCCCGACATGATCCGGTACTACCTCGGTGAGGAGCCCGTCCTGGCCAACGTCGAGTCCTACCGCCTCGACGACCCCGACAAGATCGCCTGGGTCCTCGACCGGCTCGACCAGCTCGTACTCAAGCCGGTCGACGGCGCGGGCGGCAAGGGCATCGTCATCGGCCCGCACGCCGACGCCGCGACCCTCGACGCGCTGCGCGCGAGCGTCACCGCCGACCCGCGCGGCTGGCTCGCCCAGCGGCCCGTGTCGCTGTCCACGGTCCCGACGCTCACCGAGCGGGGTCCCGGGCCGCGTCACGTCGACCTGAGGCCGTTCGCGGTCAACGACGGCGAGGACGTGTGGGTGCTGCCGGGCGGCCTCACCCGGGTGGCGCTGCCCGAAGGGCAGCTCGTCGTCAACTCCTCGCAGGGCGGCGGCTCCAAGGACACCTGGGTGCTCGCCGCCGACCGTGGCTCGGCCCAGGCCCCGGAGGAACCGCCGATCCCCCTGCCCCGCGCCTTCGCCGACGTCACCGTCCCGCAGGGCGGGCCCGCGGAAGGAGCACAGCAGCAGTGAGCACAGGACTGCTCAGCCGCATCGCCGAGACCCTTTTCTGGATCGGCCGCTACGTCGAGCGCGCCGACGACACCGCGCGCATCCTCGACGTCCACCTGCACCGGATGCTCGAGGAGCCGTCGGCCGACGTGGACGCCGGATGCCGCGCCCTGCTGGCGATCCTCGGCGTGCCGCCCGGCGACGACGCGCGCATCGACATCGGCACGGTCCTCGCCAGGCTCGCCTATGACGACGCCACGCCCTCGTCCATCACCGGTGCGCTCCAGGCCGCCCGCACAGGGGGCCGCAGCGTACGCGAGGTCATCTCCACCGAGATGTGGGAGTGCCTGAACGTCGCGTGGCACGAGCTCGAAGGACGCCGTCGCGCCGCCGAAAGGCTCGGCCCGCATGCGTTCCTGCGTTACGTCAGGGAAAGGGCCGCGCTGTTCTCCGGCCTCGCTGACGCGACGATGAGCCGCGACGAAGGCTGGCACTTCCTTGTGCTCGGCCGGAGCCTGGAAAGAATCGACATGACGGCACGGCTGCTTTCGCTGCGCATGCCGTCGGCCTCCTACGCGCCGGACTGGTCGATGCTCCTTAGGGCCAGCGGGGCGGACGAGTCCTATATCCGCACCCACGGCGGCACAGGCGAGCCGCGTCTTGTGGCGTCGTTCCTGATGCTGGACAGGCTGTTCCCCCGGTCGGTCCTGCACGCGCTCACCCTCGCCGAGGATTGCCTTGCCGTTCTCGACCCCGATCCAGCGCGCGCTGGGTTCACCGACGCCGCACGCCGTCCGATCGGGCAGCTGCGCACCCGCCTTGAGTACACGGACACCGCGCTTCTCCTCGAGCAGCTGCCGGAGCTGCTTACGGCGCTGCAGAACACCTGCGTGCGGGCCACCGAGGCGGTCGCCGACAAGTACTTCCAGTACGCGCTGCCCGTCGCGTGGGAACAGGAGGGCTGACATGGGCTGGCGACTCCAGATCACGCACACCACGCGCGTCTCCTACGACGGCGACGCGCGCGCGTCCTACAACGAGGTGCGGATGGCGCCCTTGACGCTTCCCGGCCAGACCGTCCTTGGCAACCGGCTCACGATCGAGCCGCACGTGCCCGTCTGGTCCTACTGGGACTACTGGGGAAGCGAGGTGTCTTCCTTCGACCTCCAGGCCGCGCACCACTCCCTCGTGCTCGTGGCGCGCAGCACCGTCGAGACGAGCGAGCCGCCTCCCTTGCCGGACTCGCCGAGTTGGAGCGAGCTCGCCGCCTGCGTGGAGAGCCTTCGGCTTGAGGAGTACCTCGCGCAGACGCCGCGCACCGAGCTGTCGCCGGAGCTGGCAGGGCAGGTCCGCGCGCTGGTGCGGGGGGCCGAGCCGCACGAGGCGGCGATGCTGGTGTCCGGCTGGGTCCGCGACCGCGTCGCCTACGTGCCCGGCGTCACCGGCGTGCACACCGGCGCGCAGGAGGCGTGGGAGGACGGCAGGGGCGTCTGCCAGGACTTCGCGCACCTGACCGTCGCGATGCTCAGGGAGCTCGGACTGCCGGCGCGGTATGTCTCCGGCTACTTGCACCCCGACCCGTCGGCGGCTCCCGGCGACACCCTGGAGGGCCAGAGCCACGCCTGGGTCGAGTACTGGGCGGGCGACTGGGTGGCGCACGACCCCACGAACGGCGTGCCCGTCGGGGAGTGCCACGTGACGGTCGCCCGGGGCCGCGACTACGCCGACGTCCCGCCGCTCAAGGGCATCTACCACGGCGCGCCGAGCAGCACCATGGACGTCCGCGTGCAGGTCACCAGGTTGAGCTGAACTGAACCGAGCTGAACTGAACCGAGCTGAACCGGGCTGTGCGGGGTGTCCGGCCCCTGACCCGTCTTCGGGTCGGGGGCCGGTGCCCCGCCATCGGTCAGCTCGCGTTCAGGCAGCCGACGACGCCGCCGATGCGGCCCTTGCCGAACGCGCTGACCCGCTCGATCGAGTCGCCGTGGCTGCTCGGGTCGGCCCACGGGCTCTCGTCGCCCAGGGTGGTCAGGCCCGCGCTGATCTCCGCGGTGTCGCCCGGCTCCCACTGGAGCGTGCCGTCCTGGGTCGAGCCGTACAGGACCGCGCCCGCGAGGCAGTCGGCCTGGAGCTCGCCGGCCACCGACACGAGGCTGTCGTTGAGCCGGTTCTGGATGGCGTGCGCCCACTCGTGCGCGACGACGAGGTAGATCCAGGCGTCGCCCTCGGCGTAGCCGTCGCGCATGAGGTTGAAGTCCCAGGCGACGTAATCCTCATTGATGCAGTAGTAGGCGTTCATCGCCGCGGCGAGCTCGCCGGAGCAGGTGAAGCGGTTGGGGTCGTCGCCGGAGTAGGAGCCGCGCACCGTCGGCGGCGTGTACGTGCCGGTGAAGAACTCGTTCCAGTGCGTCTTCCAGTAGGTGTCGATGACGGTGACCGCGTCATTGATCTCCTGGGTGACCTCGGCGTCGGAGAACGAGCTGTTGCCGGTCGGGACACCGGGTTGTTCGACGGCCGGGCCGTCGCCGTTCTGGGGGGCGTCGGGGCGGACCGAGGTCTCGGACGTGGGCTGGACGTTCAGGGGTTCCCCGAGTTGGAACGTACAGGCCGACGTCGCGAGCACGGCGACGAGGGAGAGGGGGAGGAGGCGCTTGAGCAGCATTTCTGTATCGCTCCGTGCGGGTCAGGGCGGGGGATCAACCGCTTACTGTGACTCCGCGAAAGCGACACCGGTTCAGTGCGCGGGGCACCTTCCCACAACCGTTGTCTTCCCGACATAAGACTGCGTTCCCGGCACAAGACAGCGTTCGCGCGTCATGCCGTGCTCCTGGCGTAGGCGGCGGGTTCGGCGATCACCCGTTGCAGCACCTGTCCCGCCGCGCCGAGGACCGCGGCGTCCGGGCCCGTCGTGGAGGCCGTCAGGGCGGGCAGCTCCGGGCGCAGCGAGGCGAGCCGTTCGGCGAGCACCTCCTCGACGGCCGGGGCGAGCCACGGGAACAGCGGCGCGTACACGCCGCCGAGCACGATCGTCCCGGGGTCCAGAAGGTTGACGGCCGAGGACAACGCGACGCCCAGGGCGCGCCCGGCGCGTCGGCAGGCGTCGAGCGCAGACGGGTCCCCGGAGGCGAGCGCGTCTTGTGACGGCAAGGCGTCCCTGCCCGCGTGGACCTCAAGGCACCCGGTCGCCCCGCATCGGCAAGGCGGCCCGTCGGAGGCGACGGACACATGGCCGAGCTCCCCGGCCACCCCCGTAACACCCCGGAAGAGCGCGCCCCCGCTGACGAGCCCGGCCCCGACGCCCGTCTCTCCCGACACGTACAGGAAGTCCGAGGGCGCGCCGCCGTACTCCAGCTCCCCGAGCGCCGCCATGTTCGCCTCGTTCTCGACGGTGACGGGCCGCCCGAACAGCGCGGCGACGTCCACGTCGCGCCAGCCGAGGTTGGGCGCGTTGTGGACGCGTCCCTTGCCCACCGGCCCCGGGACCGCCAGTACCGTGCCCGCTACAAGCAGCCCGGACGCCGCCGCGCAGGCGTCGTCGCCGAGCGCGCGCAAGGCGGCGAGGACGTCTTCGGGCCGTTCCGCGCGGTTGTCCCGGTGGATCACCTTGCGGACGCGTACGCGGCGCGTGAGGTCGACGACGCAGGCGGCCAGATAGGCGACGTTGACCTCGAGACCCAGGGCGGCCACCCGGTCGCCGCTCAGGCTGACCTCGACCCCTGGCCGTCCGCGCTCCCCGCCGGGCACGGCCGGGGCCTCGCTCACCAGGCCGGCGTCGAGCAGGTCGGCGACGAGGCGGGAGACCGTCGTCTTGGTGAGCCCGGTCAGCTCGGCGAGCGCCGCCCTGGTGAGCGGGCCGCCGCGGGCCACCTCGCCCAGGACCAGGCCGAGGTTCTGCGCGCGCATCGCGCCGTGCCGCACCGGCGCCTGCGTCGGGTTCGCGTGCATGGACTTGACGATGTCACCTCCATCGGGTCTCATTAAGTACATATTATGGACTAAATCCCCACGGGAGTCCCACCCGCCCCGGCGGCGTCCCGCCGCGACAGATCTTGAGGAGCCGCTCGTGTCCGCCTACACCCCGAGGCCAGAAGACAAGTTCACGTTCGGTCTGTGGACCGTGGGCTGGGAGGCCCGCGACCCCTTCGGCGACGCCACCCGCGCGCCCCTCGACCCCGTCGAGTCCGTCCACCGGCTCGCCGAACTCGGCGCCTACGGCGTCACCTTCCACGACGACGACCTCCTCGCGGTCGAGAAGGACCGCGCGAAGGCGATCGAGCGGTTCAAGGGCGCGCTTGCCGAGACGGGCCTCAAGGTGCCCATGGCCACCACGAACCTGTTCACCCACCCCGTCTTCAAGGACGGCGCGTTCACCAGCAACGACCGCGACATCCGCCGCTACGCGCTGCGCAAGGTCATCCGCAACGTCGACCTCGCCGCCGAGCTCGGCGCGACCACCTACGTCGCCTGGGGCGGCCGTGAGGGCGCGGAGTCCGACGGGGCCAAGGACGTCCGCGTCGCGCTCGACAGGTTCAAGGAGTCCTTCGACATCCTCACGTCCTACGTGATCGACAAGGGCTACGACATCCGCTTCGCGATCGAGCCGAAGCCGAACGAGCCGCGCGGCGACATCCTGCTGCCGACCATCGGCCACGCCCTGGCGTTCATCAACTCCCTGGAGCACCCCGAGCTCGTCGGCCTGAACCCCGAGGTCGGCCACGAGCAGATGGCGGGCCTGAACTTCGTCCACGGCATCGCGCAGGCGCTGTGGCACGGCAAGCTCTTCCACATCGACCTGAACGGCCAGCACGGGCCCAAGTACGACCAGGACCTCATCTTCGGCCACGGCGACGTGAAGAGCGCGTTCTTCCTCGTCGACCTGCTGGAGAACGGCGGCTACGAGGGCCCCCGTCACTTCGACTACAAGCCGCTGCGCACCGACATGGACGTGTGGCCGTCGGCCGCGGCGAACATGCGCACCTACCTGATCCTCAAGGAGAAGGCCGCCGCCTACCGGGCCGACCCCGAGGTGGCCGAGGCGCTGGCCGCCAGCCACGTGCCCGAGCTGGCCGTCCCGGCGCTCGGCGCGGGCGAGTCCCTGGCCGACCTGCTCGCCGAGGACTTCGACCCCGAGGCCGCCGCCCAGCGCGACCGCGCCTACACCCGCCTCAACCAGCTGGCCGTCGAGCACATCCTCGGGGTCCGCGGATGACCGCACCCCGGCTCGTCGCGGGCGTCGACTCCTCCACGCAGAGCTGCAAGGTCGTCGTCCGCGACGCCTCCACCGGCGCCCTCGTCCGCGAGGGCGCCGCCCCCCACCCGGCGGGGACGTCCGTCGCGCCCTCGGCGTGGTGGAGCGCGCTGGAGACCGCCGTCGAGCGCGCGGGCGGCCTTGACGACGTCGCCGCGCTCGCCGTCGGCGCGCAGCAGCACGGCATGGTCTGCCTTGACGTGGCGGGCGAGGTCGTGCGCGACGCGCTGCTGTGGAACGACACGCGCTCCGCGCCCGACGCCGCCGACCTGATCGCGGAGAAGGGCGGCGCGGAGAAGGGCGCGGCCTTCTGGGCCGAGGCCGTCGGCAGCGTGCCCGTCGCGTCGTTCACCGTGGGCAAGCTGCGCTGGCTGGCCCGTAGCGAGCCGGAGAACGCCGCGCGCACCGAGGCGGTCTGCCTGCCGCACGACTGGCTCACCTGGCGGATGACCGGCGCGCTCGTCACCGACCGCGGCGACGCCTCGGGCACCGGCTACTTCTCACCGGCGACCGGCGAGTACCGCACCGACCTGCTGCGCGACGCGTTCGGGACGGTCCCGCGCCTGCCCGAGGTGCTCGCGCCGCGCGCCAAGGCGGGCGAGTGGAACGGGATCGCGGTCGCGCCGGGCACCGGCGACAACATGGCGGCGATGCTCGGCGTCGGCGGCCGGCCCGGCGACGTCGTCGTCTCGATCGGCACGTCGGGGACCGCGTTCGCGGTCGCCGCCGAGCCGAGCGCCGACGTCACCGGCAAGGTCGCGGGGTTCGCCGACGCCACGGGCCGCTACCTGCCCCTCGTCGCGACCCTCAACGCCGCGAGGATTCTTGACGCGGCCGCGACCATGCTCAGGGTCCCGCTGTCCGAACTGGGCGACCTGGCCCTTTCCGCGCCTGCGGGGGCCGACGGGCTCGTCCTCGTCCCCTACCTGGAGGGCGAACGCACCCCCAACCTTCCGGACGCGACAGGCACCCTGCACGGGCTCCGGCTGGACAACTCCACGGCAGCCCACCTCGCGCGGGCCGCCGTCGAGGGGCTGCTGTGCCATCTGGCCGACGCCGTCGCCGCGCTCGGCCTGGAACCGGAACGCGTCCTTCTCATCGGGGGCGGGGCGCGTTCCGAGGCGGTCCGCAGGCTCGCGCCCGCGATCTTCGGCCGTCCGGTGCTCGTGCCGGAACCCGCCGAGTACGTGGCGATCGGCGCGGCGCGCCAGGCGGCCTGGCTGCTCGACGGCGGCGACGAGCCGCCGGAGTGGTCGGCGGCCGGGACCGTCGAGTACACCGCCGACCCCACGCCCGACGTGCTCGCCCGCTACCGCGCGGTGGCGGGCCGCTGACCGGGGACCGGGCGTCCCGGAGGGATGGACGCCCGGCCCCGCGCGGGGGCCGGTGGCCGCAGCGCGGACCCGTGGGGTGTCTTGTCGGCCGAGGTCGGGCCGTAGGACGCCAGGGCCAGGGGGAGGCGTAGGGCGGCGGCGACGTCCTCGGCGGAGGAGACCGTGCCGGTGTAGACGGGCCGGGCGGTCATGAGGGACGCGGTGAGGGACTCCTGTGCGGTGAGGTCGGCGTGTACGGGGAGTTCGGTGAAGTCCTCATACGCGGTGCACAGGCGGACGTCAGGGGCGTCGGCGTGGGTGACGGCCAGGGCGTCCGCGCCGTCGCAGGCGCGTAGCGCGTAGCGGAGGGCGACGGCGTCGAAGTGGCCCCTACGGAACGCGCCCTGCCAGGTCTTGGCAGTGTTGTGCGGTTCGGGGACGGCGAGCGCGGCGTCTTCGGTGACGAAGGGGCCCGGGCCGTGACGTGTGGCGTACTTGCGGACGACGGCGAGGCGTAGGGCTTCGGCTCCGTCAAGGAGGTCCAACGCGTTGGCGAAGGTGGTCGTGGACCACGTCGTGTAAGGGTGGAAGCCGTGGAGCTCGTCGAGCAGGACGCCCTGCGCGCCCTCGAACACCACGGGACCCTCGGCGAGGAGAAGGCGCAGGTAGGAATCCCCGACGATCTCGACCGCCGAAGCGAACGCGCGGTAGGCGGCGACGCAGTCCTCGACGGAAGGCACCTCGGCGGAGGGGAACTCGTCAAGGACCCGCGTACGCAGTGCCGTAAGCGAACTCCGCAGACGCGCAGGTGAAAGGCAGTCGGCCACGCGGGGCGCGTCGGGGTGTTCCAGCGCGTACCTAGCGGTCTCGCCCACGCCCATCCCGCACGACCCGTGCCTCGCCTCGCCCCTGGCCAGTTCCCTCGCCCGGTTGGCGGCGCGGTGGTACGGGGTCGTCAGGAGGGCGTCGCCCTCGACGGTGAGCCTTGCGAGCGCGTCCGTGACGCCCAGGGCACGCAGGTGGTCGGCCTCGGCGGCGAGCGCCAGAGGGTCGACCATCATGAAGCGCGACAGGTGGGTGCGCACGCCCGGGGTGAAGGTCCCCGACCCGAACTGGGCGAAGGTGTGGTGGCGTCCCCCGGGCGTCACCACGTTGTGGGCGGCCTGCGCGCCGCCGTTGAAGCGGACCACGGCGTGGACCGGCCGCGCGCCCTCGCGCGCGCACAGCCAGTCCACGACGGTGCCCTTGCCCGCGTCGCCGAACCCGAGGTCCACGACGACGGTGTGCGTGGTGCCCACCGCGCGCTACAGCCGGGTGGTGCCGCGCGGCACGTCGTCCGACAGGTCGAGCGGGGCGCTGGCCTTGGCGACGACGCCGCGGTCGAGCGGCGCGAGCGCCCGCGACACCGCCGCGCCCGCGGTCGAGCCGACCTCGGCGAGGTGGTCGAGCCCCTCGTGCAGGTCGATGGCGTCCTCGGCGAGGCCGACGGTCAACGCGACTGTCTCGCAGACGGCGTCCAGATCGTCCAGGAACAGCACGTTCTGGCCGAGCAGGCCGCGCCAGAACTCGGCGAGCTTCGGGTCGTCGCCGTGGAACGTCCCGGCCGGGATGATGAAGTACACGTCCCACCGCTCGGACAGCTCACGGACGATGTCCGCGACGGGGATGTCGGCCTCGATGTCGTCGCCGATGATCTTCTTGACCTCGGCCTTCTTCACCTTCGCGTAAGCCAGCTCGTCGCCCATGAGGAACAGGTAGCCGCGCTTGCGGCGCTTGTCCCAGCAGTCAGTGGCGGTGTGCCGTGCCATGAAGTACAGGGCGAGCTCGTACGACTCGGTCATCTGGCCGCCGCCTCCGCCCTCGAGGAGGATGCGGCCGAGGTCGTCGTCCATCCGGTTGTCGGACTCGAACTGGCCGACCTGGAGCGGCGCGCGGTCGCAGGTGGCGTCGCCGATCGCGCCGAAGAGGATCTGCGGGTCGGTGGCGTAGCCCTTGCGCTGGAGCAGGCCGAGCAGGCTCGGCAGCTTGGTCTGCAGCGCGCGCGGGACGGTGCGCATCGAGCCCGTCACGTCGAACAGGACGGCGACGGCCAGCGACTCGGGGTGGTCCGCGCCGTCGCGGCTTTCCCGGAAGGCGACGCCGAGGGGGTTGAGCGCGTCGTGGACGTGCCGCGCGCCGGAGTCGCTGTGCGCGAAGGCGCTCGCGCCGGTGGCGCGCCGGTAGCTCGCGGCGGCCGAGTAGACGTCGGTGGACCAGGTTCCGCTTCCCATGGTGAGGGGTCCTTTCGTGTGGAAGCCGTAAGGGGGTCTAGAGGGTGAAGGGCCGGAAGACACGCGGCCCGTACAGGCGGTCAAGGAGCTCGTCGAACTCCTTCAGCAGCGCCCACGCGTCGGCGGGGCGGCGCTGGGGCGCGGCCTGCGCGCAACCGCGTGCGAACGCGCGCATCGGCGCGGGCATGAGCGGGCCGACCAGGGCGGTCATACAGCGGGTCGCCATGAAGATGTCGGTCGCCGCCGTAACGGCGGGGGAGGGGTCGACGGCTTCCGGGGGGTAGTAGGTCGCGTAGGCGTCCACGACAAGGGGGAGCCGTCCGGGCGGGTCGATGACCGACTGCCCCCACCCGACGAGGACGAGCCCGTGCTCCGCCGGATGGATCATGACGTGGGTCGGCAGCACCGCCCCGTGGACGACCCCGGCCCGGTGCGCGACCCCCAGGGCGACGAGGAGCCTTCGCCACATCCAAGCCGCGTCGCGCGGATCGAGCCCTCCCGGACGTGCCTTGGCGACCTCCGCGAGGGTGTGGAACCCCTCGTTCCTTGACGTGATCGTGCCGCGCCTCCCGTCATGCCGGACGCTCTCGACGAGCCGCGGCACATAGGGCAGGAACCGCGGGTCGCCCCGCTCGGCGATCCGCCGCAGCGCCGCGCTCTCCCGGTCCATCAGGTCGGAGTCGCCGGGATCGCGCGGCAGCTTGAGCAGCCCCGCCGCCCCCGAGTCCTCGGTGACCTCGAACAGATCCGCGACGTCCCCGCGCGCCACCCGCGCCCCGACCCGATACGCCCCCCGCCGCGTCGTGAGCACCGTCCCACCCGTATACGCCCGCCACTTAGCCGTCAGCCGCGCGAACGCCCCGGCGTCCCCGCCCTCGTCCGCCGCACGGCACCCGCACTCCGGGCCCCGACCGTCGCCCGGCCGCTCGCGTTCCGACGCGTCGGCTGAGCCCTGCGCGTCAAAGGGGCGCCCGTGCTCCGGGCCTGAGGGGCGGGCGTCGCCCGGTCGGCCGCATCGGCAGCGCTCCGCCGACGAGGGGCGGAGTTCGCCCGGGTGCGTGGTGTCGGGGTGGAGGAGGCGGGCGAGGGCGTGGTAGCGGCGGCGGGCCTCGCGGGGGTCGGGGCCGAAGATCTCGGCGGCGGGGAGGTCGAGCAGGGCGAGGGCTTCGGCCGTGGTCATCTGATGTCCTCCTCCGTGGCGGGGCGCAGGAGCGCGGGGTGGAGCAGGCGGGCGTCCCCCGCGCGGTAGAGGCGGGCGCGCGGGCCGCCCTTGCGGCCGCCGGACGCCGTCGTGTCGCCGGTGCCCTCCACGAATCCGGGCACCGACAGCACCTTGCGGTGGAAGTTGCCCGCGTGCAGCGCCTCGTCCCAGACACACTCGTAGACGGCGCGCAGTTCGGGGATCGTGAACGTCTCCGGTAGGAACGCGGTGGCGAGCGGCGTGTATTCGAGCTTGCCGCGCGCGCGCTCAAGGCCGTCGGACAGGATGCGCGCGTGGTCGAACGCGAGCCGCCGGGTGACCCCGGGCGGCTGTGCCCCCGAAGCGCTCAGCCGAAGGGACGCGACGGGCGTCCACGCGGCGTCGGACGCGTCGCTGCCCGCGCGCGGATCGGGCATCTCGGGCCCGAAGGCGAGGTAGGCCACCGAGACGACGGGCATGCGCGGGTCGCGTCCCGGGTCGCCGTAGGTGGCGAGCTGTTCCAGATGCACCCTTCCCGGCGACCGGAGCCCGGTCTCCTCGGCGAGTTCCCTTGCCGCCGCCTGGTCGAGGTTCTCCTCGCCGACCTTGACGAACCCGCCCGGCAGCGCCCAGCGCCCCTTGAAGGGCGCCTCCCCGCGCTCCACGAGCAGGACGTGCAAGGCCCCGTCCCGGATGGTCAGCGCCACCACGTCGACCGTGACGGCCACGGCCGGGTAGCGCGAGGGGTCGTAGTCGGCGAGGAACGCTTCGTCGGTCATTCCGGGCTCCGCAAGGTTGTTCTCGGTATGAGTCATTCTCGATATGAGTACAACATAACCCGCCCCGCGCCCCCTGTCCAGTTGTTACGATCAAGACAGCGGGAGGAGCCCTCGATGGCGCAGGCGTATGTGCAGGTGACCACCACGACGGACGAGCGCGCGGAGGCCGGTGAACTGGCCACGGCGGCCGTCGCCGAGCGGTTCGCGGCGTGCGCCCAGGTGGTCGGCCCGATCTCCAGCACCTACTGGTGGGAAGGCGAGATCGAAACCGCGCAGGAGTACATGGTGGTCTTCAAGACCACGGCCGACAGGTTCGAGCAGCTGGCGGGCCTGATCGCGGAACGGCACTCCTACGAGACGCCGGAGATCATCGCGACCGCGATCGCGGCGGGCAGCGCCGACTACCTGACCTGGGTGGCCGACCAGACCGCCGACGACGAGGACGACGACGAGGACGTCCTGGAGGCAGTGGACGACGATCTGGAGATCGTGGAGTGACCGGGTCGCTGGCACGCGCCCTGGGCATGGCCGAGCACGCACGGGTGCTGCTGGTCGGCGCGCCCCCCGCGTTCGACCTCGGCGAGCTGCCCGGCGACGTGCTCGTCACCTCGGCGCTGCCCGACACCCCCAACCCGGGGGCGGGCGAGGAGTCCTGGGACGTCGTGCTGGCCTTCTGCGACGACCGTCCGGCCCTGGAGGCCGCCCTTCCCGACCTCGTCAGGTCGGTCGCGCCGTCGGGGTCGGTGTGGATCGCCTGGCCCGAGGGCGGGCTCGATCCCGACGCCGTCAGGGTCGAGGCGCGCGGCCACGCCCTCATCGACGGCGGCGAGTCCGTGGAGGTCGTCCCCGGGCACACCGCCGCGCGTTTCCGGCCGGAACCCTGAGGATTCTTTGCCCGCCCGGAGGTTTGGGAGTCCGTTTAGCGCGGCCCGTGTACGGTGACATATCGGGTGATATGACCTGGCTCACGGTGTGAGGAGTGATCGTGGCGGCTGACGGGTTCACTAAGGCCGATCACGGCATGTTCGGCCCCGGCTCGGTGACGTGGCGGGTGATGGCCGAGCCCGTGCTGATCGTCGGCGGGTTCCGGGCGCTGCTGCTCCAGGCGCTGCACCCGCACTCGATGTGGGGGACCGCCCAGAACTCCGACCTGATGGACAAGGACGCGGCCTGGGCGCGGCTCGGCAGGACCGTCGAGTTCGTCAGGGTGCGCACCTGGGCCCCGACCGACGAGGTCGAGCGCGTCGGCCGCCGGATCAGGAACCTGCACTCGCGGCTCAGCGGCGTCGACCCGCGCACCGGCGAGGTCTTCCCGGTGGACGACCCGGAGAACCTGCTGTGGGTCCACATGGGCGAGGTCGACTCCTACCTCGACGTCGCCCAGCGCGCCGGAGTGCCGCTCACCAGGGCCGACCGCGACCGCTTCGTGGACGAGCAGCGCCGCTCCGCCGCCGTCGTCGGCCTGAACCCCGCCGACGTGCCCGCCTCGGTCGCCGAGATGGCCGACTACTACGCGGCGATGCGGCCGAAGCTGTTCGCCTGTGAGGAGGCCAAGGACGGCATGCGCAGGCTGTTCAACCCGCCGGTGCCGCCGCCGTTCCTGCCGCTGAAGCTCGCCGCGCCCGGCATCGCCACCCTCGTGATCTCCACGCTGCCGCGCTGGGCCCGCCGCATGTACGGGCTGCCCGGGCTGCCGACGACCGACCTCGCGACGACGCTCACGCTCAAGGGCCTGTACCGCACGACCCGTCTCGTGCCCCCCGGCCTGCGCTACAGCCCCGACGCCAAGCGCGCTTACGCGCTCACCAGGGATTCGCTCAACCCCGCCGCATGAGCCTGCCCACCGCGGCCATCAGCTCGGTGGACATCTCCTCGGACTTGCCCTCGTGCGCGCCCTCGGCGACGCAGTGCCGCACGTGCCCGTCGAGCAGGCCGAGCGCCACCTTGTCCAGGGCCGCCTGGATCGCGCTGATCTGGGTGAGGACGTCGATGCAGTAGCGGTCGTCGGCGACCATGCGCTCGATCCCGCGCACCTGGCCCTCGATCCGCCGCAGCCGCGCCTGGAGGTCGTCCTTGGTGGCGGTGTAGCCGCGCGTGGTCATGGGCGGTCCTTCTTCACTGGGCGGGGCGGTGGGTCGGGGCGGTGATCGAGGGCGGGCGGGGGTGCCGCGGGGTGCCTTCAGCCTACCCAACCCCTCCGGGGTAAGCTCTGGCCGGAAAGTTCACATACCCCTACCCGGTAGGCGTCCGCGTCAACCGGGCGGCATGGAGGATGATCGGCATGACCCAGCGCACCTACACCGTCAAGGGCATGACCTGCGGCCACTGCACGGCCTCGGTGACCGAGGAGCTCGGCGAGGTCGCGGGCGTCGCCGCGGTGTCGGTCGACCTCGCGGGCGGCCTGGTGACGGTCTCCGGCGACGGCTTCACCGACGACGCGGTGCGCGCCGCCGTCGAGGAGGCGGGTTACGCCGTCGTCTGATCGGCGGCGTGCGGCGCGGCGTAGGAGGCCGTCGAAGGGCCGCCGAAAGGGGGCACGTTCCAGGAGGAGATGACCTCCCTGCCGTGTTCGAGCCCGAGGGTGCTCGCGGTGCCGGTGTCGAGCGCGAACAGCCGTCCGTCGCGCGCGGGGAGGCCGAGCCAGCGCGCGGTGAGAATGCGCAGGACGTGCCCGTGCGCGACGAGCGCGACGTCGCCGTCGGCGAGGTGCGGGCGCGCCCTGGCGATCACCAGGTCGCAGCGCGCGCCGACCTCCTCGACGCTCTCGCCGGGGGTCGCGCCGGGCACGACCCCGTCCTTCCAGATCCACCAGCCGGGGATGTCCTCGCCGATCTCGGGCGTCGTGCGGCCCTCGTAGCCGCCGTAGTCCCACTCCCACAGGTCGGGGTCGGTCTCGGGGGAGGGCACCCCGGCGAGTTCGGCGGTGCGCCGCGCGCGCACGGCGGGCGAGACCAGCGCGTACCTGATGTCCCGTCCCGCGACCCACGGGGCGAGGCTCCTGGCCTGGCCCTCGCCCCGCGCGGTCAGCGGGATGTCGGTGCGTCCGGTGTGCCTGCGCGTGCGGCTCCACTCGGTCTCGCCGTGCCGCAGAATGACCAGTTCGCCCATACCGATCATGCTACGCGGGTCTGCTCAGGCCAGCGCGTCGGCCACCGGCGTGAACGGGAGGCCGTGTGCCTGGGCGACCATCTCGTAGGTGACGGCTCCGGCGTGGGTGTTGAGGCCGAGGGCGAGGGCGGGGTCCTCGCGCAGGGCGCGCCGCCAGCCCTTGTCGGCGAGCGCGAGCGTGTAGGGGAGCGTGACGTTCGTGAGCGCCCGCGTCGAGGTGTTGGGGACGGCCCCGGGCATGTTGGCGACGCAGTAGAACACCGACCCGTGGACGTTGTAGGTCGGGTCGGCGTGGGTGGTCGGCCGCGAGTCCTCGAAGCAGCCGCCCTGGTCGATGGCGATGTCCACGAGCACCGAGCCCGGCGTCATCCTGGCGACGAGCTCGTTGGAGATCAGGGTCGGGGCCTTGGCACCCGGGATCAGGACGGCCCCGATGACGAGGTCGGCCTTGAGCGCCTGCCTCTCGATCTCGTAAGACGACGACATCAGCGTCGTCACGCGGCCCTGGTACACCTCGTCGATAGCGCGGAGCCTGTCGACGTTGACGTCCATGACCGTCACGTCGGCGCCCATCCCGACGGCGATCTGGACGGCGTTCAGCCCGGACACGCCGCCGCCGATGACGACGACCTTGGCGGGGGAGACGCCGGGGACGCCGCCGGGCAGCACCCCGCGCCCGCCCGCGGGACGCATCAGGCACTGCGCGCCGACCTGCGGGGCGAGCCGTCCGGCGACCTCGGACATGGGCGCGAGCAGCGGCAGCGACCCATTGGCGAGCTGGACGGTCTCATACGCGATCGCCGTAACGCCCGCCGAAAGCAGCGCGTCGGTACAGGCGCGCGAGGCGGCGAGGTGAAGGTAGGTGAACAGGACCTGGCCCGAGCGCATCCGCCCGTACTCGGCCTCGACGGGCTCCTTGACCTTCAGGACGAGGTCGGCGGCCCACGCCTCGTCGGCGGAGTCCACGATCTTGGCCCCGGCGTGCAGGTACTCCTCGTCGGTGATCGAGGAGCCGACGCCCGCGCCGGTCTCGACGTGCACCTCGTGCCCGTGCCGCACGAGTTCGTGCACGCCCGCGGGCGTGAGCGCCACCCGGTACTCGTGGTTCTTGATCTCGCGGGGCACGCCGATAACGCCGCCGCCGTCGCCCGTCCTGGTGCCAGACACAATGTCCTCCCCGGTGGCACACGGCACTGTGCCGTCGCCCACCACCTCCAGGGTGCGGCCGGAGCGCCCGGGGAGGACATGTGCACTGTGTCGGTCAGCGGCCCCTCTTCATGACAGGGTGTCAGCCCAGGTCAGCCCTTGCGGGCGATTCCGCCGTACATGAGCTTCTGGCCGACGGTGAGGGACGCCTCGTCCACCGGTCCGTCGGGCCGCCACAGCGGGTTCGGCACGACGCCGGGCTCGGCGAGCTCGAAGCCGCCGAACCACGCGGTGATCTCCTCCTCGGTGCGGAAGCGTCCGGTGCCGAGCATCGCGAGGAACTGCTTCTCGGCCTCGCGGGCCTCGGCGCTGGACGCGCAGAAGCTCGTGATGAACAGGTGGCTGCCGGAGGGGACCGCCGCCATGTAGGCGTCGACGATGCCCTGCGGGTCCTCGTCGTCGTGCAGGTGGTGCAGGATGCCGACCAGCATGATCCCCACCGGCTGGGTGAAGTCGATCAGGTCGGTGATCTCGGGGGAGGCCAGGACCGCGGCCGGGTCGCGCAGGTCGCCGCTGACGACCGAGGTGCCCGGGCTCGAGGCGAGGATCGCCCTGCCGTGCACCTCGACCATGGGGTCGTTGTCGACGTAGACGACCCGCACCTCGGGGTCGACCTCCTGGGCGACCTGGTGGGTGTTCTGGACCGTCGGCAGGCCGGAGCCGAGGTCGATGAACTGCCTGACCCCCTGGGAGATCATGTAGTGCACACCGCGCCTGAGCACCTCGCGGTTGTAGGTGGCGACGTCGTAGATCTCCGGGACGATCTTGACGAGCTCGTCCACGAAGGCACGGTCGACGGCGAAGTTGTCCTTGCCGTTCAGGACGACGTCATAGGCGCGGGCGATGCTGGGGACCGTGATGTCGATGCCCTTTGCCGCCCACTCCTGCTGCGATTCCGTCATGGGAACCTTCCGGTGTGCCGTTGGTGAGGGGACTTACAGCGTACCGAAGATCTTTTACCTGAAACCGGTGAATTCCGGGGACAAACCACTGGATATCGCAGCATTTCCGGCGCTGTCGCGGCCTTCGGACGGGTCAGCGCAGCCACTCGTCGGCGATCGCGACGGTCAGTTCCTCGAGGAGCGGCCCGGCGGCCCGCATGCAGCGCTCGGGGTCGCTCTCGATGTCGGCGAGCGCGTAGGCGGCGCTGATGCGCGCGCGGCGCAGCTGCTCGCCGGTCAGGCTGCGCCGTCCGGCCACCGCGACGACGGGCACGCCGGCCCGCCCCGCCGCCCGCGCGACGCCGACCGGGGCCTTGCCGCGCAGCGTCTGCGGGTCGAGGCTGCCCTCGCCGGTGATCACCAGCCGCGCCCCCGCCAGCGCCTCGGTGAAGCCGAGCAGGTCGAGCAGGTAGGCGATGCCGGGCTCGACGCGCGCGCCGAGAAAGGCCATCGCGGCGAACCCGACGCCGCCCGCCGCGCCCGCGCCCGGCTTGCCGCGCGACGGCCTGCGCGTCGCGGCCTCGGCGAGGTCGGCCCAGCGGCGCAACCCGGCTTCGAGCACCTGGACGCCCTCACGCGTCGCGCCCTTCTGCGGCCCGTACACGGCCGCCGCTCCCTGCTTGCCCAGGAGCGGGTTGTCCACGTCGGAGGCGACGACGACCTCGGCGCCGCCCAGGTCGTCGAGGCCGCGCAGGTCGAGGGCGTGCAGGCCGCGCAGGGCGGCACCGCCCGAAGGCAGCGGGACGCCCTTGGCGTCGAGCAGCCGGCCGCCCAGCGCGCTGATCATGCCCGCGCCTCCGTCGGTGCAGGCGCTGCCGCCGAGTCCGAGCACGACCTTGCGCGCGCCGCCGCGCACGGCGGCGAGGATCAGCTCGCCCGTCCCGGCACTGGTGGCGGTCATCGGCTGCGGCCTGCCGTCCGGCAGCAGGTCGAGCCCGGAGGCTTGGGCGAGCTCGACCACCGCGACGTCGCCCCGCACGGCGTAGCCCGCCTCGACGGGCCTGCCGGTCGGCCCGGTCACCTCGGCCTTGTGGAGCGTGAAGCCCGCCGTCACCGCGGCCTCCACGGTGCCCTCGCCGCCGTCGGCGACGGGCAGCGCGGTGACGGGGACGCCAGGCCGGTGCCTGGCGAGCCCGGCGGCCAGGTGCCGGGCGACCTGCGAGGCGGTGAGTGAGCCTTTGAACTTGTCCGGGGCGATGAGGACGTGCCCGGTGGGTGAAGCCACCTCGTCGTGCCTTCCTGGCGATCTACTGAAAGGGGATCGGTCCATTCAAGCCGACGCAAGTGTCGCCAGGGCCAGAGTGTCCTACCCGATACCGAAGAGCCGCTGGAGGGGATCGAGGAAGAAGTAGACGACGAACACCGCGGAGATCACCCACAGCGGCCACGCCACCCGGCGGCCCAGCGCGGTGCGCGCGACGGTGAAGGCGATGACGCCGAGCCCGATGCCGTTGGTGATCGAGTAGGTGAACGGCATCGCCACGATCGTCACGAACGACGGGATCACCATCTCGGGGTCACGCCAGTCGATCTTGCCGACCTGGCTCATCATCAGCGCGCCGACCACGATGAGCGCGGGCGCGGCGGCCTGCGCGGGCACCAGCGACGCCAGCGGCGTCACGAACAGCGCGAGGGTGAACAGCAGGCCGGTGACGATGTTGGCGAGGCCCGTCCGCGCGCCCTCGCCGATGCCCGCCGCGGACTCGGCGAACACCGTGTTGGCCGACGAGCTGGTGACGCCGCCGAGCGCGGCGGTGACGCCGTCGACGGTGAGGATGCGGCCGAGGCCCGGCACCCTGCCGTCGTCGGTGACCGCCCCGGCCTCCTCGCTCAGGCCGACGATCGTGCCCATGGCGTCGAAGAAGCCGGACAGCACGAGGGTGAACAGGACGACGAGCGCGGTGATGAACCCGGCGCGGCCGAAGCCGCCGAACAGGTCGACCTGCCCGAACAGCCCGAAGTCGGGCAGCCCGAAGATGCCGCCCTCGGGCAGCTTCGGCACGACCAGGCCCCACGTCTCGTCCTTGACCTCGGCGAACGCCGTGATGATCAGGGTGAGGACGGTGCCCGCGACGATCGCGATGAGGATCGCGCCCGGCGTCCTGCGGACGTACAGGGCGACCATGAGCACGAGTGTGAAGCCGAAGATGAGGATCGGCCAGCCGGTCAGCCTGCCGCCCGTGCCGAGCGAGAGGACCGTTCCACCGCCGCCGCCGACGAAGCCCGCGTCGACCATGCCGATGAGGGCGATGAACGCGCCGATGCCCGCGGTGATGGCGTACTTGAGCGCCAACGGGATCGCGTTCATGATCATCTCGCGGACGCCGGTCACCGCGAGCAGGACGATGATGATGCCTTCGAGGACCACAAGGCCCATCGCCTGGCTCCACAGCATCTGCGGGGCGGCCTGGTAGGCGACGACCGCGTTGATGCCGAGGCCCGCCGCGACGGCCATCGGCGCGTTGCCCACGAGGCCCATGAGCAGGGTGCCGATGGCCGCCGACAGCGCCGTCATCGCGGTGAGCTGCGGCACCGACAGCTGCGCGCCGGTGACGTCGGCCGCGCCGCCGAGGATGATCGGGTTCAGCAGCAGGATGTACGCCATCGCGACGAACGTCGTGACCCCGCCGCGCAGCTCGCGCGGCACTGTGGAGCCCCGCAGTGATACCTGAAAGAAACTGTCGATTCCGGCCGCCGCCATGAAAATCCTCCTACGCTGAAACTTGCACGCGGGATTATTCCGCGACGACCGTCGCCGTGTACGCGTGGGGTGCCAGATGCACGTGAAGGCTCCTTCCCGCCGACGGATCGAAGATCACCTGAACCTCGGGAAAGGCGCTCTGGAAGTACTGGCCGACGCCGAGCCGCGCCCGGAAGGGGCCGGGTCCGGACGCTTCGAAGACGATCCGCCCGGACGCGTCCGTAACGTCTTCGCCCGCGGGGCTCCAGGTAGTGCCGTCGTAGGAGTCGAGACGGGCCGGGATCTCGCGCGCCGGACGGCCCCGTACGGTGTCGACCACCGTGATCGTGATGCTCATCCCCTCATCCTCCCGCCCACTAGCCTGGGCCCGTGCGATTGAGGGACCTGTTGGAGATGGGCGAGCTCGGCCTCGTGCTGCTTTCCGGCGAGCACGCGCTCGACCGGCCGATCCGCTGGGTGTACCTCACCGAGCTCGTGGAGACCGGGCGTTACCTGTCCGGCAACGAGCTCGTGCTCACCGGGCTGATCGGGCCTGGACTGCGCGAGCGGCCCGAGGACCTTGTGGACGACCTCGTCGACGCCGGGGCCACCGCCCTGGGCGTCGGCCTTTCGGTGCACGAGGAGGTGCCGGCGAGCGTCCGCGAGGCGTGCGCGCGGCGCGGGCTGCCCCTCCTCGAGGTCTCCCGCGACCTGTCCTTCGGCGCGATCAGCGAGAAGGTCACCAGACGGCTCACCACCGAGCGCGCGGCGGGCCTGGCGACCGTCCTTGGCAGGCATCGGCGGCTGATCGCCTCGGTGGCCGAGGGGTCGGGGCTGGAATCGGTCTTCAAGGTCACCCAGGCCGAGCTGGGGCGTGCCTGCTGGGTGCTTTCGCCGACCGGGCGGGTGGTGGTCGGGCCGGGGCAGGACCCGCCTGATGCCCGTCGTCTGGCGGCCGAGTATCTGACGGCTGCGCGGCTTCCCCAGGTCGTCACGGGAGGGCCGGAGGGGCCAAGGACCCTGCTGCCGATCAACAGCCGTGCCGCGCACCGCGTCGCGGGGTGGTTCCTGGCGTGCGAGGGGGAGCTGGCCGATCTTTCGGAGGAGGCGCGGGAGTCCGCCCATGAGCTGGCCGCCCTCGCCGCGTTGGAGCGCGCGCGGCTCGAGGAGGGGCAGAAGGTCGAGCGGCGGTTGCTCGGGGAGCTTCTCGACCCGGCGCTGACCGAGCCCGCCGAGATCGCCGCGCGGATGCGCACCTGCGGGCTCGACCCCGCGCGGCCGTTCGTCGCGGTCGCCTGCGCGCTGGGCGATGCCGCCGAGGGCGTCGAGGTGCTGCGTGAGCTGATGCCCGAGGCGACGGCCGTCACCGCGGTCGACGGGGAGGCCGTCACCGTCGTGCGGGCCGAGGACGGCGTTCAGGGGCTGGTGGAGCGGCTGCGGGAGGCCGCGGCACTGCTGGAGGCCGGGCTGGCCCGTGAGCGGCTCACCGTGGGCGTGAGCGGCCCGGCTACGGGTCCGTCGATGCTGCGCGGGGCCGTGGAGGAGGCGCGGCACACCAGACGGCTCGCCGCCGCGCGACGCGCGGGGCGCGCCCACGTCGTCACCAGCGACGAGATCCACTCGCACGCGCTGCTGCTGGCCACCGTGCCCGACGGGGTGCGCCGCTCGTTCCGGGAACGGCTGCTGCGTCCGCTGCAGGACTACGACAGCGAGCACAACTCCGACCTCGTCGCCACCCTCGCGGCCTTCCTCGACCACTCGGGCTCGTGGAACAAGTGCGCCGCCGCCCTGCACCTGCACGTCAACACCCTGCGCTACCGCATCAGACGGGTCGAGGAGCTGACCGGACGCGACCTGTCCACCCTCGAGGACAGGGTGGACTTTTTCCTGGCACTTCGTGCGATGTAAGGACGGAGTCGCGCCGAATCAGCAACAATGCACGCGCGGGCCGACCCCGGAAGGCGTGGCGTGGGCGGACGCGGGTGCGACAAGGAGTCCGAAGGCTCCCGAGATCGCCAGGACGGCGGAGATCGCCCGAACGGCGATCACTGTGCGCTTACGGTTCATGACTGGAAGCTAAGAGGAGCGGACGGCAGTGAGTCAAGAGACTCTGGGAGACCGGATCAGGAATCTCCGGATCAAGCTCGGCGTCAGCCAGGCGCAACTCGCCTTCCCTGAGCTGTCCGACAGCTACATCTCGCTGATCGAGAGCGACAAGCGGGTACCCGCGCCCAGCGTCATCGAACTGCTCGCCCGCAAGCTCAACTGCTCGGCGACCTACCTCGTCAGCGGCGTCAGCGAGGACATCGTGGACGAGCTGCGCGTCACGCTCGAATACGCCGAGATCGCCCTGCAGAACGGGGCCGCCGCCGAGGCCCGCGACCGCTTCGCCGAAGTCCTCGCCCACTCCGACGCGCTCGCCCTGCCCGACATGCTCAAGCAGGCCCGCTGGGGCCACGCCCTGGCCCTTGAGGCGGGCGGCGCTCTTGAGGAGGCGATCGAGGCGCTGCGGGAGATCGCTTCCGGCGCGTCCCTTGAGTACGACCGCGATCACTGGACCCGCGCGCACGTGGCGCTCAGCCGCTGCCTGCGCGAGCGCGGGGACACCAGCGCGGGCGTCCAGGTGGCCGAGGAGGCGTTGCGGCGGCTGGCGATCGCCGGGGGCGAGTTCACCGACGCCGCCGTCCACCTCGGCGCGACCCTGCTGGGGTGCTGCATCGAGCGGGGTGATCTGGTGCGGGCCGGGCAGTTGGCCGACGACCTGATCTCCCGGGCGGAGCGGATCGGCACCGTCCAGGCCCGGATCGCGGCGTACTGGGAGGCGGCTTACGTCGCGGAGATGCGCGGGGAGTACGAGCGCGGCGTGGCCCAGGCCGAGCGGGCGCTGAGCCTTCTGGGGGAGGACGAGGACGCGCGTAATCTGTCGCGTCTCAAGCTCGCGTACGCGTCGCTGCTCTTGCGGGCGCGTCCGTCGGAGGCCCAGCGCGCGCACGAGGTCCTCGTGCAGGCCCGCGCGGGGATCGAGGGCAGCGCGGCGGGCGAGGTCGACACCGCGTGGTGCCTGACGGAACTGGCCCGCGCCGAGACGATGCTCGGCCGCCCGGCCGAGGCCGTCGAGCTCGCCGGACAGGCCCTCGCCCTGCTCGGCGAGGAGCCCCGCCGCTCCTCAGCCTGGGCGCTGACCGTGCTCGGCGAGGCCCACGTCCGCCTCGGCCGCCGCGCCGAGGCCCTTGCCTTCCTCACCAAGGCCGCCACCTGCCTCGAGGAGATGGAGTCCACCCGCGACGCCGCCCAAGCCTGGTTCGACCTCGCCGAACTCCTCGGCGAAACCGGCGAAGAATCCCAACGCCGCGACGCCTACCGCCGAGCCCTCACCTGCGTGGGCTTGTAGCCCCTAAGACGCAAAAGCCCGGCCCTCTAAAGGGACCGGGCGCTTGAAAACCTCAGGTTGTCTCGATCGCCTGGCGGCGATCGAGACAACCAAGGGAGCCCGATCCGTATCGGCGCAAGGGCATCCGAGCCGCGCAGCCCGGTAGGACCGACCCCCGAGACGCAAAAGCCCGGCCCCTAGGGGACCGGGCTTCGTGCGTCAGGGTTTTCTTAGGCAGCTAGGACGACCGCGTCGCGGTCGTCGGGGTTTCCCAGGCGGGTGCGGGAGAAGACGACGAGGCGCAGGACCAGGTAGCGGACGGTTCCGGCGACGGCCGAGGCGAACAGGTAGACGCCCTGGTCGAGCAGGACGCTGGGGTTCGGGTGGACGGCGCGCAGGGCGACCATCGCGAACGACGTCGCGGCGAAGGCGCCGAAGGCCGTCAGGGCGGATTCGGCGTGCATGCGCAGACCGCGCCTGCCGCTGCGGAAGGTGTAGAGGCGGTGCAGCTCCGTGGACAGCAGCGTGCCCAAGATCGTGATCACCGCGTTGACGGCGACGAGCTGCAAGGGCACGTCGCTGATCAGGCCGAACAGGGAGAGCAGCACGCTGGACAGCACGGTGACGCCGCCGCCCATCGCCACGAAGAGCACGAAGGAGCGGACCGGTCCCGGCATCGCCGGCCCGGTCGGACCTAGGTGGGGCCGATCGGCCCCGGGGGGTTTCCCTACGCTCATGACTCCACGCTATCGACAGTCGCTGACACTTTTAACGTCCCGCTCACCATAGCCTTGAACCGGTACCTGAGATACAACCGTTTCTTGTCTCTTTCGTCACTCCCGCGTGAGAACGAAATCCGTATGGCACCTGAGGGTGAGACGACCCTGAGCCGACTGCTGGCACCATGAGGGGGTGAGACCGCTCCGCCCTCTGTTCACCGCCCTGACCTGGCGTAGGTGGACTTTCCTGCTGCTCGGCGGGCTGCTCTGCGCGCCCGCCGCGGTCGTCGTCGGCTTCGTCGGGGGCACGGTCCAGACCTTCGCGCGATCTCCTTTGCTCGCGGCCGCGCTGACCTTCGGGGTCAGCCTCCTGCTGATCAGCGGGCTCGGGCTCCTGCCCGTCGTGCGGCGGCTTGAGGGGGCCGTGGCGGCCGAACTGCTCGGCGCGCCCGCCGTCGTCGGGGACTGCGCCCGCTGGCCCGCGCGGCTGCGGGCCGCCGTCTGGTTCGTCGCGCACCTGTTCTTCGGGGCGCTCGCCTGCGTCGCGACGGTGTTCGCGCCGCCCGTCTTCATCTACGGCATGATCCGTCCGATCCTCGAGGGGGTGGCGTGGTGGCCGTCGCTCATCGGCGTCGTCCTGGTTCCGGCCTTCCTGTACGGGATCGTGTTCTCCGGGCGGATTGCCGCGAAGGTCGCGGAATGGGCGCTGGGGCCGTCGGCGCAGGAGCGGGTGGAGGCCGCCGAGCGCAGGGCGTCGGTGCAGGTCGAGCGCACCCGGCTGGCCCGTGAGCTGCACGACTCGGTCGGCCACGCGCTCAGCATCGTCACCGTGCAGTCGGCGGCGGCCGAACGCGTGCTCGACCGCGACCCCGACTTCGCCAGGCAGGCGCTCAAGGCGATCGGCGACTCCGCGCGGACCGCGCTGGAAGATCTCGATCATGTCCTGGGCCTGCTGCGCGAGGAGGAGAGCGCCCGCGCGCCCCAGCGCACCCTGCGCGACCTCGACGACCTGCTCGCCAAGACCGGGCTCGACATCGCCGTCGAGTGTGAGGGGGACCTGGACAGGCTGCCTTCGGCCGTCTCCCGGGAGGCGTACCGGATCGTCCAGGAGGGCCTCACCAACGTCGCCAAGCACGCCGGGCGGGTCCCGGTGGAGCTGCGGCTCGCCGCCCGGCCCGGCGTCCTCGACCTCGAACTGTGCAACCCGATGGGCGCGCGCACCCACGGCCGCGATACCGGCGGCCGGGGCCTTGCCGGGCTGAGCGAGCGCGTCGGGGTGCTCGCCGGACGGTTCAGCGCGGGCGCGCTCGACGGCCGCTGGCGGCTGTCCGCCTCGATTCCACTGCCTAAGGGGACCTCATGACCTCCGTGCTCATCGTCGACGACGAGCGGCTGATCCGCGCGGGCCTGGCGGCCATCGTGGGGGCCGAACCCGACCTGACCGTCGTCGGCGAGGCGGGCGACGGGGCCGAGGCGCGCCGCGAGACCGCCCGCCTGTCGCCGGACGTGGTCCTCATGGACGTCCGCATGCCCGGCACCGACGGCCTCGAGGCGACCCGCAGCATCCTCGCCGAACACCCCGACCCGCCCAAGATCCTCGTCCTCACCACCTTCGAGAACGACGACTACGTCTACGACGCCCTCCGCGTGGGCGCGAGCGGATTCCTCCTGAAACGCTCCCGCCCCGAAGACATCCTCCAAGCCATCCGACTCGTCGTCCAAGGGGACATGCTCCTCTTCCCCGCCGCCATCCGCGCCCTGGCCGCCCCCCGCTCCACGCCCACCCGCACCCGCTGGCACACCGACCTCACCGACCGCGAAGCCGAAGTCCTCCGCCTCATGTCCACCGGCCTCTCCAACGCCGAAATCGCCGAAACCCTCTTCCTCAGCCTCCAGACCATCAAAACCCACGTGGGCAACCTCCTCGCCAAACTCGGCGCCCGAGACCGCACCCAAGCAGTGATCCTCGCCTACGAGACAGGCTTCATCCGCCCCGCCTAACCCCCCAACCCCCCACCCCAACCCCCCACCCCAACCCCCCACCCCAACCCCCCACCCCAACC